>CAZFAM010000010.1:0-45833 GCA_964516425.1 uncultured Bacteroidales bacterium
TTAATTGTTCAGAACGCCTTCTAGAAGCAACACCACTTCTAGCCATATATTTTTGCAATCTTTCTAATCTAACTTCAGCCATCTTTTTACCTCAACATTATTTATTTTATCATATTTTCCCATAAAACTCAAGGAATAATAAAACGATATTTATTTTAGTAAAAAAAGATATAACAAAAAATGAATACTAAAACATAATTGACCATTAGTAATATTAAACCATAGGTTAGTATTTTATGATATTTTTTAATTTGCGTTACCGACATATAAATTGTAATAATATAAAATAAAGTATCAAATGTTGAATGAATAAAAGTGGATAAAATACTTGCAAAGCTATTTGGACCATATTTTTCATAAATAGTCATCATAATTCCATACGATGATGTGTTTGATAATGGCTTTATTAACATTTGAATAATGATTAAAATTAAATATGAATTATTGCTTTTTAATTTTAAGTAGTCTATAAAACCGCAATTTAATAAACATGTTACAGCAAACATAAAGACCAATAAAGATGAATACATATTAATAACATTTTTAAGTCCTTTTAATGCTCCGTTTTTAAAACTTTCATAAGTATTATTTCTTTTTATAATACTATAAATAATAACAATTACAATGTATCCACTAATTAAGTAAATCATTTATTTAACCGCCATTTTTTGCCAATCATAATAGCAATAGCTGTTGTAATAAAAGATATTAAAGAAATAATACCCCAAATAATAATACCATAATTTCCATTTACAGAATTACGAATTGTTAATGGCGTGAGAGGAAACATTGTGAATGAACAAACATTAATACCAATTAAACATAATATGTTATTATTTATTTTTTCATTTTTATTTATTTTTTCCATAATATTCAAGGCAATAGGTGTTGTTGCACCACCAAGTCCTAATATATTTGCACAAATATTAGCGCTAATTAATTCTTCTGTTTTTTCATCAATATTACAAAAAACTTTTCTAACAAATTTAGAAAAAATTTTACTAATTTTTCTAATTAATTTACTATCTAAAGCAATTTGAAAAATGCCATTATAAATAATTATCAAAGAACCAATATTTAATAATAATTTTAAAGATTGATTAGGAACTGTAAAAATGGCTGTGATCAAATCATTTAAATGATTAGAACTGATTGCAAAAAATAAACTAAATAAAACAATTGATGTCCAAATAATATTCATTAATAATACCTATATATTAAGATTTCTTTCCTTAATTCATTATTCACATATATTTTAGCCACACCAATAATTTTATTATTGCATTCATTTACTAATTCAATATCACAAGTTGCTTGTTCACTATTTTTAATTAAAATTGCTATATCGTCATAAATAACAGGAGTATAGTTATAATTAACATTATTTATTTCAATAATACCTTTTTTAAAAAAGACTTTCTTTTGATAATTATTTACGCAATAATTAAATAAAGATTCATGAACATTCCAATCATCGCTACAATTAAATGTAACAACAACGATATTAATATTATTTTTAGTAAATGTTGTAACAAGGGTTCTTTTGGCTTTTTTTGTATATCCCGTTTTACCACCGGTTACATATTTATTACTTAAAACCAATTTATGCTTATTATTAAAATAAATCTTTTCTCCATCTTCATATTCGCAAGAATATTTCTTTGTACCAACTATTTTTTTGAATACTTCATTTTTCATAGCATAACTCATTAAAATAGCCATATCATAAGCGCTAGAATAATTTTCTTCTGCTTCATCTAAACCAGTAGCATTATTAAAGTATGTGTCATTCATATTTAATTCTTTTGCTTTTGAATTCATTAAATATATAAAATCATCTGAAACACATTTTGAAACAAAATAAGCTGCATCATTTCCACTTCTAAGCATCATCCCATATAACAAATCAATTAACTTAATTTTTTTTCCAACTTTTAAATAAATGCTTGAACCAATTTGTGTATTTACTGATTCATCAACTTCAAAATATTTATTAATATCCGCATTTTCAATAGCAATAATACAAGTCATTATTTTTGTGATACTTGCAGGCAATAATTTTTGATGACAATTATTTTCGTATAAAATTTGATTATTGTCCATTTCTAACATAATTGACGATTGTGAATTATCATTTATCGAACCATATGTATTTTTTGTAAACATCATAATTAAAATAAATAAAAAAAATATAATTAAGGATAATAATTTTTTTATAAATATCACCACTTAATTATATAGTTTTGTTTAGTATTTATACCAATAAAATCTTAATTATTAACAATTTTATTTTCTTCACTCAAATAAAAATGTACAATATTTAAAAATAAGAATAAAAGAATGATTGTGGAAGCAATTGTAAATGAAAGCACTAATGTTTTTTTCGTTATAATACTTATAATTATTCTAAAAACATTAATAAGTAAAATTGCTATTGAAGCAAATAAAAACTTCTTATTATTTTTATATTTAATTAAAACAAATGTACATATTATTGTGTAAAATAAACTTAATACAATATTATATAAAGTATTGATCAAATTCAATATTTTAGTTAATTTTGCCATATCATAAGAAACATAATTAACTATAGTTTTACTTATAATAGCATATATATTAAGTTCAAGCACTTCTATTAAAATAACAAAAAATAAAGGATATAAAATTTTGTGTAAAAATCCATATTCATTGTCTTTATTAATGTCATTTAAGAAAAATACGCTTCCAAGCATCAAAAAGAATAATGAAAGATATTGAAAATATTTTTTTGTATAAATAAGTTTGGCTACTATAGTTCCCGAATTGAAATTTGTTATATACATCAAAACACTAAAAAATAAATATACAATAGTACTTAAAAAGACGATTGTTAAAGTGACAATTGTGGCAGTTGATATTTTTTTTGTAAATTCTTCCTTATAATATATTTTTTCTAATAGAGAAATGAATAAATAATAAATACAGTTAGTAAATATTGATGATATATAAGCAATAATAATGGATAATAACATACTTCCATATAAATTATTATTTATATAAAAAAGAGAAACTACAATAGAACACCCATAAACTATTGAAAAAAATTTAATAATTTGCAAAACATTTTTAAAAACACCTTTATAATATATTTTATTATCTTCTTCTATAATATTAGCATTAAAATATATTTTTTTACTACGTAAAAAACTATATCCAAAAAATAAGATTACAAATAAAACGAGATTCAAAAATATATTTGACGATACATTAATACTATTATCATTAGCATTAATTATATATGGAGGCATTTGTAATGCAAAAGCTATAAAAATAATATAAAGAACAACTTTAAAACCTTTGTCATAATAATTTGATAGCAAATGATCATAGACTTCATCTTTGACATCCGATTTTATAAATAAAGTACCAATAAGAACACTTGAAGTTGATATAATAGCAATAACTTCAGTAATAAATAAATACCAAGGTATTTCACATGTCAAACTATAAAACAATTTAATAATAAAAACAATAATTCCTAAAGATAAAATTATTAATAATAAAGTTTTCTTTAAATTACCCATTTCATAATTAATTCTTTCATCATTCATCATACTAATCCTCCCAAAATAATTGATCTAATGTTCGATTTAATGCTTGACAAATTTTCAAGCATAATTGTAAAGATGGATTATATTCCCCTCTTTCAATCATATTAATTGTTTGTCTTGAAACATTTATTTTTTTTGCTAATGCTTCTTGCGATAGTCGTGCTTCTACTCTAGCAACTTTCATTTTAATATTTTCCATAAAAACCCACCTGACATAATGTCAAATATATTTTACATCATTTACAAACTTTTGTCAAGAAAAAACTCAAATCTTATGTAAGATTTGAGTAAATATGGTTTTATTGAAAATTTTACTGTTTTAAATTCACATTTGTCTTTTAAACTTGGGTTCGTTAAGCAAATTTATCTCTCATTTTGCCTTATGTTAAATTTCAATATTAATTTTACTAATAAGTGGAATGTCATTGTATTAATTCACATTCTTTAAGTATCGCTTCAACTGATTCCCAAACAGATAATGCTGGATTTTCTTTGTAATATATAAATCCTTTATATTGCTCAGGATGTTCCCCGTTTGCTACTTTGGTATCCATAATACTTTTCGAACGTCTTATAGCGGCACGAACATTATCAAGATTCAATTGAGACAAGCACCGCTTAAAATTATCCTTGTGTTTATACTGATCTAAATTTTCAAATTTTTCATTATATGCCCTGTTGATATGAGACAAGTATTGTGTTCTACTCGTTAGAATCCCATTGCAAATTTGCTTGTGTAAAACAATCCACAATTCAAAAGTGAAGTTGCTATATCCGAGACTATATTTAAAATTACGACCACTGGTACAATTCGCTTCTTTTAATTCTGATAAAATGTTCTGAAATTTTGTTACATGAACCTCATCATTACTCTCATAATCACATATGTGAGTAACTTTTGGCGTGGCAATTGGGTTGACAATTTTTGAATATTTTTTAGGACTCTGCTGAACTTTGGACACAATACTAACAGTAAATTTTGATTCATCGCAAGCATTTATTTTTTCTTGCAACCATTCAAAATACCATTGCTCAGTTTCACCTTCAACCGTAAAAACATATCTTCGGTTTTCTTTTTTCTCAGTTGTCACTATTGCCTCCTTCTTTAATAATTGACTCTAATATTGAAGAAAAGTCAACATCTTTTATCGCACCGTATTGATTAACAAAATATCTTTTCATATAATCTTCACCTTTTCGAACTCCGCTTTCGCCATAGGTTTTGAAGTCTGAAAGAGAATAATGTTCACTTTCATGAGTATTATCATCATGTTCTACGAACTTAATTTCATCGCGTCTAAATAGGCTCGCGTTTAAAAAAATAGGATTATGAGTATTAAAAATAAGTTGTGCATGGTGAATATTGATGTCATCGTTGTGAAAAATGTTGATAATATTCATAAGAGCCATTGGATGGATAGATGCATCAAATTCATCCATTATTAATGTGCCACCATTCATTAATGCATCAATAATAAGTGGAAATTCATTGACAAACCGTACAGTTCCATATGATTCATACATTTCAGCTGGAAGTACAGCTTTCATATCTCCATCATTAATAATCGAACTCAATATAGTAGTTTCCTTCTCTTGAGAAGCTACATATCCCAACGCATTGGAATGTATACCAAACTCTTTAGCTACATCGGTTAATGTTCTTTCAACATAAAACTTTTTACTTTCTAAGTTGGAATATTCACGCAACATTCTAATAGAGTCAGAACGATAAATAACCGTAAACTTATTCTTAAACCAATTCAATATCAAGGAAACTAATTTTTTAGCAAAAATTGTTTTGAATCCATTTGATAAGAACAGTTCTTCATTGTTTAATCCACTAAAGGCGATTTCTTTGGCACTATCTATGTTTTCAATAATTTTTTCATTTAAATACTCATTTTTAACATTTTCAATATTTATTACAATATCTTTTCCACGTTCATAAACAGTAGCATCATTGATTTTTAATGTTTCACTATGAATGTATCGTTCAAATCTTCTATCCAAAAAAGAACCTAATTGCAATTCGATAGTGTATTCTATCAATAATCCCTGTTCAATGAATTTAATACTAAAAAGTGTTGGAATATTTTTCACACCTCTAAACGGTATTAATTCTAATGTATTAGCAGCTTGATTGAACGAGTCCTCATTAGAATTCCTAATGTGACCTCTTAAAATAATTTCTTTCATTGCATCCATAGCACCAATAAGGTTGGTCTTTCCTGATGCATTAGGACCATATATTACTGCAGAAGACAAAATTTTGTGATTTTTACCAGATATAGTTTTTTGAAATACGCTGCAATCCAATCCTTTTTGTTTGGGAGCCGCTGTCATTAAAAAAGTTGTTTCTTTTTTGAATGATTTATAGTTTCGTATGCTAAATGTAAGCAACATAAAAAACCTCCATTTTGTAACAAGTTTGCAAATCTATATCCATTATACTATTATTATATGGGATTGTCAAGAATGTATTCATTGATTTTGCAGAAAAATTGCAAAATCAATGAATACAATAGAGCAATATAGTAATTTATAACGTAAGAAAGATTCGTTTAGACTAATCATAATTGGTAAAATTAATATTGACATTTTACATCCTACTTAGTTAGCGTGATTTCTCTGTTAAGAACATTAAGCTAAACTGCAGTTTTTTCAAAAGCATAAAAACATAAAAAAGATTGAAACAATCTAAAATCATTTCAATCTTATAAATTTTCAGCTATGTAAGATTTTTTTGTGAAAACTATAGCTGTTGAGAATTTATGTGATAGTCACAAGAATTTTTGGTATGGAGATTAATCTTCAAAAAACTATTTTCGCAACAATTTCTTATAGACCTATGTTATTCATTAACAAACATCACTTTCATATTAATAAAGGATAAATATCTTTTTCTTTGAAGGCGCATTTGTCTCATCTTAAAAAATTTAATATCCACTGCTTCCCACAAAAAAACCCAGGCAACAATATCAATCACTTCCGACCATATAACACTATCAAATTTATAATTAATAAAAATTGAAAATGAGAGAATTAAAATTCCAGTAATTGCCAAAATAAAGAAAGCAACATTTAAAAATTTAAATTCCCTCTCATTTTCGCGAAATCTTTCTTTATAATATTCCTTAATAGCTTGTGCATATTTGTTTTTAGTATTATTATCAAGATTATTACATTCAATTCTCAACGTTAATTGTTCTTTAGGCAAAATTGCTCGGCAGGAATTTTCAATAAATTCCGCAACATCAGAATTAATAATTGAAGTTTTAGTAGATGAAAAATTAGAAAGAAAATCTTCATCATTATTGATACGCATATTAATAATAACTCTATTATTTTCATCACGTTCATATTGTTTGTCAATGATGTTTAAAAATTTTTTATTCATTACTTTCACCATTAAAAATATTTTTAAGATCATTAATTCCTGTTTTATTGACAGTTGATGTTAATATAATAGGTTCATTAATTTTTTCTATTATTTGCTTTTTATGACGATAAATCAAAGAATTACCTACTTTATCAGATTTTGTTGCGACAATTGTAACATTCATATTCAAATACTTCAAATAATTATACATTAATAAATCATCATTTGTGGGACCAACTTTAGTATCTACTAATAAAAAACACATTTTAATTTTATTATTATTTTGCAAATAACTTTCAATTGATGAACCAAACTCTTCTTTCATTTCTTGACTTCTAGATGCAAAACCATATCCAGGAACATCAACGAGATAAAAAGATTTATCAATTAGATAATAATTTAAAGTTATTGTTTTCCCTGGTTTAGAGGAAACTTTAGCCAATAACTTTTTATTACACAAACAATTAATTAAACTTGATTTTCCGACATTACTTCTTCCCAAAAAAACATATTCATTTAAGTTTTCAAAGTTTTTAAATGGTTTTTTGCTTGTAGCACTAATAATAAATTCACTTGTATTAAACATATTAACACCTTTATTTTGGATATTGTATTCGATAAGCCTCGTTCTGTACTATATAAATAGCAGTAATCATTTATCTTTGCATTTCTGCAACCGTAAATAAATTCTTAATTATTATTTACGACTCCCCTACCAAATTTGGGTTTCTAGCTTATGGAGTTTACCCGTTCCATCATTTAAGTTTCCTTAAATCTCGTCTCTGTGGCACTTTATGAGCTAACCATTTTACAGGTGTACACTCGTCGTCACCAATCCCTTGGTGCCTTGATTTATCATCAAGCATAAACACTACAGCATCACAGCTGTGCTAGCAAGGACTTTCCTAACCCATTCATCATGAGCTCGATTACTTGAATACTTTAATATTATACTATTTTTTCATTTAAAAGTCAATTTTAAAAAAAGACAATAACCTAAGTTACCCTTAGATTATTGTCTATAATTATTCATTAGTTTCTTTCTTTTCTTGATGGAAAACAGCTTTACGTGATAATTTAATTTTACCTTTGTCATCAATTGATAAAACTTTAACAATAATTTCATCGCCTTCACGACAAACATCTTTAACTTCTTTAACGCGTTTTTCATCTAATTCAGAAATATGAACCATTCCTTCACATCCAGGCCATAATTCCACAAATGCACCGAATTCTACAACTTTAACTACTTTACCAGTATAAATTTTGCCTACTTCTGCTTCACGTACAATGTCTTCTATTAATTGTTTTGCTTTTAAAATCCATTCACGTTCACTATGCATTACGAATACACGACCATCTTGTTCAATATCAATTTTAACATTATTGCATTGGTTAATAATTTCGGTAATAGTTTTACCACCACCACCAATAACATCTTTGATTTTATTAGGATCAATTCTAAACATTTCAACTTTAGGGGCATATGGACTTAATTCATCGCGATATGTAGAAATTGTGTTCATCATATGACCTAAAATTGTCATTCTACCAACCTTAGCTTGAGCTAAAGCTTCTCTTAAAATATCTTCATTAATACCTTCAATTTTAATATCCATTTGTAAAGCTGTAATACCATTTCTTGTACCAGCAACTTTGAAGTCCATATCACCATAATGATCTTCCATTCCTTGAATATCAGTTAAAATTGTGTATTTATCACCTTTAGTAATTAATCCCATAGCAATACCAGCAACAGGTGCTTTAATTGGAACGCCAGCAGCCATTAAAGCCATTGTGCCTGCACAAATTGAAGCTTGAGATGATGATCCATTTGATTCTAAGATTTCAGATACAACACGAATTGTATATGGGAATTCTTCTTCTGACGGAATAACTTGCAATAAAGCTCTTTCAGCTAAAGCACCATGACCAATTTCACGTCTACCTGGTGAACCATATCTTCCAACTTCACCTACAGAGAATGCAGGGAAATTATAATGGAACATAAATCTCTTACCTTCTTCAACTCCAAGACCATCAATGATTTGGAATTCACCTAATGAGCCTAAAGTAACAATTCCTAAAGATTGTGTTTGTCCACGAGTAAATAAAGCTGAACCATGTGTTCTGCTCAAAACATCCACTCTTGAAGATAATGGTCTAATTTCATCAACTTTTCTTCCGTCAGGACGAACCTTTTCTTCAGTAATTAATCTTCTAACTTCTTCAGCAACAATTTGTTCTAATAATTGATCTACGTACTTTTGTTTTAATTCTAATTCTTCATCATCTTTCCATAGATTGTTAAAATATTCTCTAGTTTCATCATCAATTTCATCGATTTTAGCATAGCGTTCTAATTTATCAACAATTACAACAGCGTCTTTCAATGGCTTTTCAGCATGATCTCTAACTAATTTTTCAACATCAGCTGGAATTTCATATAGCTCAATTTCAACTTTTTCTTTACCAACAGCTTTAATAACTTCTAATTGGAAAGCATTAAGTCTTTTGATTTCCTCATGTCCAAACATTAAAGCTTGTAACATTTCTTCTTCAGAAACTTCCTTAGCACCAGCTTCTACCATATTAATAGCATCGCTAGTACCAGCAACAGTTAAATTAATATCCGATTTTTCTAATTCTTCAACTGTTGGATTTATAATTAATTTTCCATCAACGCGTCCAACAACAACACCTGAAATTGGTCCATTAAATGGAATATCAGATATACATAATGATAATGATGAACCTAACATTGCTGCCATAGCACTGCTACAGTCTGGATTAGCACTTAATACTGTGTTAATTACTTGAACTTCATTTCTAAATCCTTCCGCAAATAATGGTCTAATAGGTCTATCAATTAATCTTGATGTTAATGTTTCATGTTCAGTAGGGCGTCCTTCACGTTTCAAAAATCCACCAGGAATCTTTCCAGCAGCATATAACTTTTCTTGATATAATACTGTTAATGGGAAGAAATCAGCAGTCGATTTATTTTTTCCTAATACAGATGCACTTAAAACAGCTGTATCATTAAATCTAACTAAGCAAGAGCCATTAGCTTGTTTAGCAAGTTCGCCAATTTCAATAGTGAATTCACGATTACCTTGAACATAAGTAAATGTTTTTAATTCGCTCATTTCTTTTTCCTTTCCTCTTTACCTCTTGTCAATATAATATTAATGAACAAAAAGGGTAAAAAATTTCACCCTTTTTTTCATTATTATTTTCTTAAATTTAATTTTGAAATAACATTTCTGTAACTATTAATATCTTTTTCTTTTAAGTAAGTTAATAAGTTACGTCTATGACCAACTTTTCTTAATAATCCTCTTCTTGTATGGAAATCATGAATATTTCCTGATAAGTGTTGGTTTAAACGATTAATTTCAGCAGTTAAAATAGCAATTTGTACTTCTACGCTACCACTATCTTTTTCGTTTTTTCCGAATTCAGCAACTAATTGTGCTTTTTGTTCTTTTGAAATGCATGACATAATTTTATCCTCCTATCGTCATTTATGCCGTTAAACTGTGAAATACGTTGGAGATTCGTAATCCAAAGTTCAAGGTCTTATATATTATACCAAAAAAATTATAAAAAGTAAATACCTAATTTTATAAAACGTTATTTGCAATAAATAATTCTGTTGAAGGAATAAGTGAATCAATCATTGAAGAAATATTGATCTTGTTCAATAAAAATAGTATAGGATTATTTTGATATATCATTTTAGCAACACCAAATCCATCATCATTCAAATTCATATCACTAATAATCCATGTATTAATAGATTCCGCAAATGGAAATGTAACAATAAATGATAAAATAAGGAAAATAACAGAAATTACAAATAATCCTTTAATTAATGACCAGCATCCGCCCAAACAACTATCAATTATTCCTAGTGCACTACCTCTTACAACTCCAGAAATAATACGACCAATTATTCTTATTAATATAAAAATTATTAAAAATATTAAAACAAAAGAAATAATCACCAATAATATATTTGTAATAACAGTTGACAAATACAATCCTAATGTCATTTCACTTGAAAAATTTAAAACTCCGCTTTCACCAATTGAATTTAAAATTATATTGTGTAAAATACTTGGAATGCCCGCTTCGCTCAATCCTGTTTTCAAAACTTCTGTCGTTAGTGTTTCAATATTAGTGGTAAAGAACTCACTTTTTGATGCAAAATATGAATTAAAATATTCTAATATTTTATGACCTAAAGATGTATCTAATAATATTACACCAAGTTTTTTACAAAAAACAATCGCTAAAAAGAACGCAATAATACCACTAGCAGCTTTTACAATTTGTTTCACAAAGCCCTTCAAAAATCCAAATATTAAAGAAATAACTAAGACGGCTATTACAATTATATCAATAATTCCCATTTTTTTCTCCTTTTTAAGTCTAGCTTAAGTTATGTTTGTTAAAATATTGTTGTACTTTCAAGAGAAAGTATAATTTCCCTCAATCTTTTATTGGTGTCTATAGGCTAACTACCTATAGGCATTTTAAATTTTTAACATATAATTAAGGTTAGTATGTTATAATAAACATACTTTCAAGAGAAAGTATAATTTCCCTCAATCTTTTATTAGTGTCTATAGGCTAACTACCTATAGGCATTTTAAATTTTTAACATATAATTAAGATTAGTATGTTATAATAAACATACTTTCAAGAGAAAGTATAATTTCCCTCAATCTTTTATTGGTGTCTATAGGATTATCTATAGACACTCTTTATTTTTAAAATTATTATTTACATAATTCAATAAAATATTAGTATCATTTTCTAATTTATTATTAATTACTAAATCTAATATTGTTTCTAAAATTATTTTGATTTTTTTCTTAAAAAAGCCTAAATTAATTAAATCATAGCCATTAATAGCAAGCATTTTAATATTGTGGCATTGATTATTACAACGTTTCATAGTTGCAATAATACAATTTCTAATATTTGAATCTTCAATATAATAATATGTATAAAGAATCAAATATTCTAAATCATATTCTTTCAAAAGATATTTAATTGCAATTTCATCATCATTTATTTCCAATTTTTTTGATAATAATTCAAAAAACTTCACCATCTTTTTAGATAGTTTGTATTCTTTAATTTTATCTGTGCTAATTATCGATTTGAAAAATATAAACATTTTCAAATTTTCAATATTCTTAATTTTTAAAGTATCTAAATATTTACATTTCTCAAGTATTTCGTATTTTGAAGAAATATTAGGAAAAATCACTTCGAAAATATCATAAAATTCATTAACTATATTGTAAATAGGGTTAATAAAAGTTTTTTGTAATTCAATCATTATTCGTTCAACACTTATATTTTTTAATAAAAAACAATGATAATGCATTGCATCTTTCGTTTTTAGTTCAATATCAAAATTAAATTTTGCAGAAAATCTTAAGGCACGTAAAATTCTTAATGCATCCTCAGAAAACCTTTCGTAAGGATCATTAACAGTACGAATAATTTTATTTTTTAAATCTTCTTGTCCATTATATAAATCTATAATTTTTTTGTTATAACATATGGCATTTATTGTGAAATCTCTTCTAGCTAAATCAGTGTTCAAATTGGTTGTAAATTGAACTTGGATAGGATGTCGGTTATCCAAATAGTCTCCATCAGATCTGAATGTTGTTATTTCAAATGCTGTGTGATTATAAAATAATGTAACAGTCCCATGTTTTAAACCAGTAGGAAATATTTTCGCAAATGTAAATATTTTAAAAATATCATCAGGAGTTGCGGAAGTTGTAATGTCATAGTCATCAATTTCGATACCAAGTAACATATTCCTTACAGCCCCACCAACAATGTATGCTTCATAACCATTATCATTTAAATGTTTTAATATAGTTAGCGCTTCTTCTTTAAATTGCATAAGATTTAGTTCCTTACTATTAAGTATAGTATAACACAAATCATTTTCATTCACAATGAAAAAAATTAATAATATTTTTTAAAAAAACTCTTGCATTAAATCAAATAATTTGGTATAATATAGATACATTTTGCAGGTATAGTATAACGGCTATTATACCGCCTTGCCATGGCGAAGATGCGAGTTCGATTCTCGTTACCTGCTCCAGAAGCTAATATAGGTTGATACGATATGTATCAACTTTTTTTATATAATTTACACATTTTAAAAATAATCCCTCAGTTTTTAATTAAACCGAGGGATTTTATGCTATTTAGTAAAATATTTAGGTTCGAAACCATCTATTTTTATACTTTTCATCATTTTTTTAAAATCATTTACTATAAAATCAGAACCTATATAAAGAACCTCATAATCCACTTCAAGATATGAAAGAAATAATCCGGTTTCTTTGAATCCATTTCTTAAATAAAAATTCTTTCGAATAATTCGTTGATAATAGTTAGATGCTTTTTCATCAATCATTTCAAAATCAACTACATGTGTTTTATTAGGATATATTGTTTTCAAAGTTTCAATAGCTTGACTGCCATAACCTTTCCCTCGACAATTTTTATCAATTGCTAAAAAAAATAAATATGTCATTTCTTTATAAATTTTAACTACCATAAAACCAACAAAAATATTATTATCTAACAAAGCAAGAAAATCATAATTATCCTTTTCTGCCATTTCCACAATTATAGATGGAGAACGATATTCTTCGGGTGGAAATGCTTCATTTGCTAAGTCATTTACTTCATACCAATATTGACTTTGTTTTGTAATAATTTCTGTTTTTAAAATCATAAATAATCCTTTTATTATATCCATAACATTTAATACACTTAAATACTCTAATTAAATTATAAGTCACTTACAAGCGTTATAATTATATATAAAACTCTTTCAAATGTCAATTGTAATGCTTTTTTAAAAAAATTTGAAAATTTAATCTTACGTTTTATGTTTAAAACGTTTACAAAATAATTCGCCAGTTTTATTTTTATTGAGAAATAAATCGAATTATGCTATACTTTTATTGCACAATATGTGAATAATAAATACTTTTAATAATTTAAGTATTCATAATTATTTAATTATAGTACAATACACTTTGTAAAGTCATCTTAATGGTGACTTCTTCTTTTTAAAATAAGCACTATAATTTAATTTATTATTTACAGCACAATTTCACCCCTTTTACATATAATTTATCACTTATTAAATTTTCAAAATTAAAAATCATACTACTTATAAAGCACTAGGAGATACAATTATGTTAAAATACTATTATCCAAAACTAATACAAAATAAATTTATCCAAAGACTAAATAAGTTTTTCTATTCTAATTATTATATAATTTTAGTCAATATATTAATGTTAATATCTTATTATTTTAGTTTGGAAATATTAATATATTATGTATATATGATTTTAGGTATATATATTATGTTTTTTTGTGATGATATGCTACCAACAGTTCCAATGTTTTGCACAGGCTATATGACTGTCTCTAGAATCAATAATCCAATTACTAATCCTAATACATTGCTAAAATCTGAAACATTTGCTATCAATTTAATTATTATAGGAACAATAATAGGAATTGGTTTGCTAATGAGATTAATAACTTCAATTAAACATCAGGATAAAGCAAATAAACCAAAACTAACAAATGGTTTTATTGCCATCAGTATTTGTATGATGTTTGGTGGAATATTCACAAAATATTACAGTATTAAAAGTTTTTTATATGGTTTGCTTGTAGGTCTAAGTTTATCATTTTGTTATTTTTATTTCTTCTATACTATTGATTTTAAAAAAGTTCGGAAAGATTATTTAGCTTTCTCTTTTATGTTTATTGGTCTTGCAGTTGGAATTGAAGTACTAGAATCATATTTCATTATTAATTATAATCAAGAATTCCATCGTAATAATATTATTACCGGATGGGGAATTTATAACAATATTGGTGGGATAATATGCACATGTATTGGAGCACCTTTATATCTTGCATCATGCAAAAAAAACAGTTTCATTTATACTATAATTGCTATTATATTATATTTATTTACCATTTTATCACAAAGTAGGAATGCAATTATAATTGGCACATTACTCTTAATTATTGGTCTCATTTTAGTTATAATTAATTCTAAAGATAAAGAACGATTATACAATATATTAACCATTAGCATTTTTATTATCGCATTAATATGTATAATGATAATATTTAAAAATGAAATTAAAAATTTGTTTTCCGACTTAATAAATATAGGTTTAGACAATAACGGCCGCTTCTCACAATATAAAAATGGACTAAAAGCATTTATATTATATCCTTTTACTGGAACAGGATTTTATGATTATGATCATGCAATAAATATTTTTTTAAGTTCTGATTCTTTTTTAGCCCCTAGATATCATAATACAATTATTCAATTTTTAGCTAGTACAGGAATATTAGGAATAATTTTTTATTTATATCATCGTTGGGAAACAATAAAACTAACAGTTCATAAATGTAGCCTTGAGAAAATCTTTTTTGCAATTTGTTTATTTGCCATTATTCTAAATAGTTTATTAGACTGTCAATTTTTCAATTTTGGTCCTGGACTTCATTATGGTACATTACTTGTTTTTATAGAATGTATTAACCAAAGCAATGAATCAAAAGAATTATATACCAATGATATATAAAGTACAAATCTAAAACAAGGAGAAACCATACAATAGTTTCTCCCTTTTTAAATTGTTATTGATTAAGAATTGAAAAAGATACAGTGGGGTTGGTATCTTTTTATTAAGAAGCATAATTTAATCATTTTTTTCTTCATTTTCAGCGTTATCAATTGCCCCTTCTTTATGAGATTTTAAGTTAACAAAAATAACGCGGTCTCCAACTACCTCTAATGTGTGAATATTCACACCTTCATGTTTTTGTACTTTTGTTACAACACGGCCTTTTATTGCAACAGTATCACCTTTATCACAATACATAGCGGTATATTTTGCTGTTCCATACCACAATGTTACAGGGATAAACTCCGTTTCAAATTCACCTGATTCTAAACTTCGATATGGTTGTAAAACAGCAAGCGTAATATTACACACTTTCATACCATTATCATAAGAAACAAGTTTAGGTTTATCAGTCAATCTACCTATAAGAATTAGACTATTTAACATCCTTTTTCTCCTTTCTGTGTACACATTTATAATTATATACAAATCAATTATTATATTCAAATAGCCTGAATATTAAAATTACCTTCTTTTTCAATGAATATTTACAAAAAAAGAGTAAAAAAATGTTTTAAAATTATCTTAAATCACGTTTAAATTAATTTTTTATAAAATATTTTAAATATTTCATAAAAAAATTTTTTTTGACATTTTTTTAAAAATTTTTTTATCAAAAAAAGAACTCGGAGATTAATTCCAAGTTCTTTTAGCTTATTTTACAATCAATTTTGTTTCATATGTTTTTTCAAACACTTTTAAATTATTTAATGTGACTTCAACAGAATAATTTACTTTTGAGTCTTTTTCAGGATTTAAATCTATCATTCCTGTGTTATCCATATTACTACTATTGGATTTCCAAGTGAAGTTATATTCATTTAAATTTTCCTTCGCAAATTTTTCCATTGAAACTAAATCTTTAAATGTATACCAAAAATTAGCTTGCCTTATTGCTTGAGGACAATTTTTACCAGCCATTGTATTATGTTGAACAACACGATTGATAGTCAAGTTATTACGTATTAATATTTCTGCAACTAATTTTGCCATTATTCTTACTGTTAAATTATAATCGCTACCTTTATTAACAGCACTCTCAATGCCAATACCGCTACCATTACCACCCATATTAGCATTAAATCCATGACTAGTACAAGCCCAAGATTGAGCGATATAGTAATAACCATTTTTAATTTCACACAATACACCATCAGATGCAAATTTTAAATTTTTGTTTTGTAATACATATTTTGTTTTAATACCATCAACATAAATATAATAATCATCGCCAACAGAAACTTTTGGTTTTAATTTAGTAGCTTTAATTCCCGTATTTAACCATGTTAAAACGTCTGATGAACTACCATTTGCATGAGCACCTTTTTCGTTTTCAGGCAATGTTTGATAAATACCATCATTTCCAACTGTATAATGCCAGCTTGTACTGCCGCCGCCATAACCATTTTGAACATATTGTGCATTATTTAATGCGGGAGCATTATAATTTGCGGTGTCATGAATAACAACTAATTGGGGATCCATTGTTTTTCCACTTCTATTTCCTGAACCTTTTGGTATATACATTTCCACTATTTCTGCGTTTTTATTTTCATAAAAATAAATAGATCCGAAACTTAAATTTAAATTCGGACATTCGGAATATCCAAATTTCACACCACTATATTCTTTTACCGCAATAGCACTTAAGAAATTTTCTAATATTTCTTGTTTTGTCATTTTGCTAGTGTCTAACGGACTAACAATAACTTCAAAAGTTTCTGAACCACTAGCTCCACTTTCTAAAGTATAAGAGCCAATCAATGTAATATATCGTTCAAAAACATAATGGGTAATTTTGCCATCAGTTGAAATTACATCCGGATTACTAGAAGTCCAAACGATATCTACATCATACTTTTCATATTTTGTTGGCAAAGAAAAACCATCGCCACTCAAATAATAATCGTCCAACGCTTCTTCTTGTAACCATTTATTAGTTTCACGAATTTTTTCCGCATCAGTTACACCTTGAGCTTTTAATTTGAATGATTTAATTTCTGATACATTATCTTCCAAACGTACAGTATACGAAATTTCAAATTCCGTTTCATTTGCTGGTCTGTGGAATTTTCCATCATTATCAAATATTTCAGGATTTGATGAATTCCAATCAACCACAAACAAATCATAATAAATTGTTGTTATTTCATAATCTCTACTAATTAAAGTTGAAAATTGATTTTCAAATCTTAATGCAATGTCTTCCATTGTAACTGGAGATACAATAACCACAAAACCTCCATCTTTTGTAAAGTCTCCATATTTCAATGTATAACTCAAATTTACTTTTATAGCTTTTGATTTATTAACAGTGACAATGCCATCTTCATCAATTGCTTCATTGTCAGAACTCCATTCAATTTCAATATCACCATATGATGTAAACAAAGACAAATCTTCATCTGTTATGAATGGCATTTCTTCTTTAATACAATTTTCAACTTCTTGAATAAGCTCTTCAACTGATTGTTTTCCTCCTCCATCATCTGGATTATCATCAATACACCCTGTAAGAATAAATATGCAAAGAAACATAAAAATAAAAACTATTCTTTTTTTCATAAATTCCTCCGTTTTCTACAATATCATTTTACCATATTCCAAATTGTTTTTCAATATTTTTGCATTTTTTTACAATTATTTACATAGAGAAAAGGGATACCACATTGTGATACCCTCTTAATCAACTTTACTTGATATAACGTTTTCTGTAGTTGACAATTCTTCATCATTTAAAGTTGCTGAAAAATTAGAATTATTAATAATAGCATATATATCAACACTTTCACTAGATGAAATATAAATTTTATAATGATTTAAATCAACATCAAACGAAGATGTAAAAGTAATATCAATCTCATCATTCCAAGTTATTAAATCAATAATACTAGTATCAAATTTAATTTCATGATTATCATCTACAACAGTACTATCTTCAATACCATCAACAGTTTTATAAATGGAACGCTCTGCTTCTTGTTCATAGAGCGTTATTACAGTTGTTGTAGTAACAATAATTGATTCATTTTTTGTTGTAGTATTAAAGTCATAATTTGTCACTATTTCAATTAACTCGACATCTACTTTTGTGTATGCACCAATATGTTCTCCATTAGCACTTAAACCTTCGCCAATATATCCAGCTGTTCCAGCAGTATAATTCACATTATTTTCAATCTTTTTAATTTCATTAATACCTGTAAAACCACTTTCTAACATAATTGATGTTGATTTTTTTTCATCCACAATTTCACTAGTATTTTCTAATAAACTAACTCCCTTAGGAAATTCAAAATATAATGTGGATTTTTCAATAACTTCCGTAACTGTAGTTCTCTCTACTTCTTGTTTATTTGCGGATAAGTCCAAATATAATAAATATGCGCCAATCTTTCCTTCCGCAGATCCTAAAGCAAATTCTCCCGCATTTACTGGAACTTCAAAATAATAAGCATTATTATCTTTATCTCCTACACCTTCAGGTGATGTAATCCAATCAGTATTAAAAATTAAAGTATAATTTTCTGGTATTGAATTATAGTTACCACTATATGTACCATCAGTAAATACATAAATATATTCTTCTTTAGTATTTATTTGTTCATTATTAACAATGCCATATACATATTTTATTTCTTTAATATCTGTAATCTTTTTATTTTCATCTCTAAAAATTTGGTGTAATGAAAAGAAAGAATTATTATTTAAGAAATATGTTCCAGCGTAAAAATTAATAAACCCTCTTTCTTTCAATTGGAAGTCTATACAGTTTGTGGGCATTTCATAATTATAATACGTATCACCATTTATAACGACTTTTTTTGCAGTAACTAAACCATCCTTACTAATTTGTGCATTCATAAAGTGAAGGCCATATACGTTAGTATCACTTATTAAATCCGTAAAAGACGAAAATGAATCCGCAAACTTTTGCAAGCCATATGTTTCATAATTATCGGTTGTCACATTAACAAAACCATTAGTTTTAAAAGAATATGATTTAGGGCTTTGTTGAGTAGTGCTATTAATATATCCTGACACAGAATAATAAGAAACACGAATATCACCAGATCTTAAAGGAAATGTCCCACCAGTTGTATCATCATAAGAACTACTAATAACATAACCGGTATTATTGCTTAAAACTTTAAAATCACCAGATTCATTTGCTATTAAAGGAAAATATGTTACATTATCAACACTATTATCAACAGAAAACTCATTATCTAAGTATTCATATTCTTTTAAACTATCATTAGATTCTATAAAATCGATGTCCTTTGGATAACTATCAATAATTAAATCTGCGCTATTATAAATTAATGTTATATTTTCTATATATTCGAAAGAAAAATAATCTTGTAAATAAGTAATTGTCAATGAAGTTTGCGAATTACCCAAAGTCCATCCATTAGAGTAATATAAATATGTTTCTCTCCTTCCATTAGTGTATGACAAAGTATTATTACTAGTATTAAATGTCAAAGCATTATTAGTGTTTGTTGAAACAGTTAAAGAATTACTATTATTTCCACCAGGTCTATTATTAGCATTACTTATATAATTTTTTGTATTATTTATAAGTGTATAAAGGTAAGTATTATTACGATTTGTCTCAAAATACCAAACAGTCTTATCACCTGTATTACCAAATTCACTATTATTATAATTTAAATAGTTATCATTTACACTTATAAAAAAACCATTAGTTAAAATCCAACCATCATCATATATCAAATAATAATTATAATTGTTATACACAGAATAAAAACTATTATTTTCATCTAATATCCATTTAACATTATTAGACGTACTAGAAATAGATAATTGACCATTATTATTAGTTAAATATTCATAACTATCATTATCATTATCATAAGTGACAATCATACCACTATCTTCCACAAATTGCCACATAGTAGCATTTGTATAATCTATTGATGAAGAGATACTATTATTAGTAATATTTAAATAATGACCATCACTATTTTTTATATACACCCCTTTAAATAGAGCTTTCCACGAATTATCATAAGAAATATATAATTTTAAATCATTATCAATATAATATATTCCAATATCATCAGTATACCATTCAGTACTATAACTATTATCTAAAGACAAAACACCATTTTGACAATTTAAATATTTTTTACCATTTATGTTTGTACATAAATACATATCATTTTCAAAATACCAACTTGCTGCAGAAGATAAATCATTTGTATTAGTAACATTATTATTATTAATACTTAAATAATTATCATTGCTACTAATCATAAAAGTCGAAGTAATCGATAATATCCAATTATCATTTTTTAATTCAATATAATATTTAACATTATTATATTCACAAAGAAAATTATTATAATTACGTGACCACGTTACATTATTCGTAGTACTTAAACTTAATGAACCATTATTATTTATTAAATAATATTTTACATTATTAATATATGTATAAAGGGCATTATCCAAAAAATATAACTGTGAAGCATCATTCATAACATTAGTATTAATAATTTGCTTACTGGAATTAACTGATAAATAATTATTATCACCATCTGAAATATTAAATCCAGAAAACTGCCAATTACCATCTATATATTCAATATACAAACGTGATTCTTGATATATACAATAATATAACTCTAAAGATTCATCATAATACCAAGATGTACTATTAACATTCTTAGATGTACTAATATCTAATATGCCATTTTTATTAACCAAATAATAATAACTGGCATTTAAATCACTATCATTTATAATTGTAAATATTTGTCCTGAATTATCAGTAACACTGGAATATGTCCATAAAGTAGCATTATCTTCACTTGTAACATTAGAAATAATGTTATTACTTAGTGATAAATAATTATTATCTTTTTTTATTAACATACTTTTGTATTTAGTAAGCGAATATATTTTTTTATTTGTTCTTACACCACCACTTAAATAAGTATATTGTTCAGACCAATCATTATCACTATAAGCAGTAAACAAAAATGATCCAGCATCTTCATCTTGATAAATTTTTCCATAGTTATTCGTTAAAGTAGATTCTTCTTTTAAATAATTTCCATCACTATCAACCCATATAGTTCTTTCGTAAGTATAAGTGCTACGGCTTAGTGATTTTATAATACTTTGAAGTCTTGTAAACATTGATTTCATATCAACGCTTCCACCCCATCCACCACCAACATCATCCACAACATATGTGGAATTTGTAGTAGTTGGTTGGGAAATCTTAATCCTTGTCACCTTCAAGTCATCTTTAAACTCATCGGTACAATAACCAACTAATGAATAATCAGAAACATTATTTGTGAACGTCAAATTTGTTGCTCCACTACTTTCAATAGACGAATCAATTATACCAACTCCAGATAGACTACCATTCACAAAACCAGCAGCAATGCCAATTAAGCTCTGTGAAGTAACCGTTGATACATTAACATTCTCTAAAAAGAAATCCTTAATAACATTTACGCTGCTATCATAATTATAGTAGGTTGCATTCCCTTTAGCGTCGGTATTAACAACCTTTCCATCTTCACTTGTCGTACCAACAACACCAAAGAATCCAATTATTTCCACATTAATTAGTTCATTCCTAGGACTATCTGTTAATGAATTATTATCATTTTCAATTTTCAAATTACTTATCACATGTCCTTGTCCATCAAAATTTCCCACAAAAGGATTACTTTTAGTTCCAATTGGTGGTAATATATAATCTTTCATATCAATATCACTAGATAAATAAAAATATGTAGTATTAACAATTCCATCACCATCAGTATCAATATTAAAATAACCTAACTCCTGCAACCATGCTAAATAATAAAGTTGTACAGGATATTTAATTTCGTATGGTCCTGTGTTCGATTGAACAATATTTCCATCACTATCATATTTAGCTTCACTTGTACCATCACCAGATTCAAAATATGACTTTAACATACTAGCTTTAATACTTAATTTATTAGACATTCCATTATCTGATAACCATCCATATGTAATAGTCGACAAAGCACTAAAAACAAATATAAATAAAATAATTAATAAAACTGATTTAAATCTTTTCATATTAATCACCACTATGTCCTATTTTTATTGATTTAAAATCATTCGCAAATTCCACAAAATTGTTGCCAAAAGTGACATCAGACATATCATTTTCTTCTTTATAATAATTAATTAGAGTAGTATCATATGTCATATATAAATAAACATTTAATATTTCTTTATTATCTATAACGATAAAATCATTTTCATCATATTTCATTGATAAATAAATATTATTTTCTTTAATATAATTATTGTTTTCATCTTTAGACACAAAAACATTAGAATCAAATTTTTCATTATTATTATCTACTAATGACCCCATTATTTGAGAAACATCTTGATATAAAATATTAGGATCTTCATCATATAAGTTACATATATATCCCGAAAAGCGTATTACCGATGAAGAATAATCAGAAATAATTTTATTTTGATTTATAGACATATCACGCGATATTGTAATAGAAATATGTCCTGATGATAACATCGAATCATTTTTTTCAATTTGAATTCTTGCAAATATTGGCGTATATTTATTTCTTGGAATAAATATTAAATCATATTGATTAAAGGTTATATCAGCTACGGATAATAAGTTACCACTTTTATCAGTTTTCACACCTAATTCAGAATCAATATCATATTTATAGACTTCATATGAAGCAACCGTATCAATAAATTCCAAACTCATTTCATTTCCTTGACTATAAACTAAATCATTATAATTAATCCAGGCAAATGTAATGCCCACAAAAGATATTATAGTAAAAATTATTGCACATATTAAACTCAAATTAACCTTTTTCATTTGCCCGTTTCCTTTCTAATTATTCTTTTCCACTTTAAAAGCGATTGTTATTGTACATGAAGTATTGCTAATGGTACTGCTATTAATAAATGTGGAAGAATCATTCTTCAATAATGCTCCATCAAAATAATAACGCATAATAATCTTTGTACACCCTTCTGTATTAAGCGTGATTCCATTATTTATTAAACACACTTCTTCTTTTTTTGTACTACCATCATTCACTTCACTATTTAATGAAGCTAAATTAAGAGTACCTTTATAATTATTAATACTTACTTCATCAGTATAGAAATCTATTGATATAGCTTTATGGATATCTAAAGTATTTTCATCCGCAATTGGCGATTTGATAAAAGCATCTAAATGATAATCTTCAAATTTTTTCTCTATAGATGCCACATAAACTGTTAAATCAAAAAAATACTTTTGATTATCTTCAACGCCGTCAAATTCCAATTCTGTTCCCACATTTGGCAAACCATCATTATTAATATCATAAGTATTGGTAACATACTTTAAATAATTACTGTAATTATCATCATGTGTACATGGAACCATATCAATTATTTCATTTTCAAAAATGACAACATTATAATTAGATGTATTAATAGTATAATTTTTAATTTCGTTAGGATCTTTAGAAATAACTAAATTAGGAACAGTTATTATAGTACTTTCAAGTCCACTAACATCATTATTATCATCTAATGTAAACCATGCGTATGACACTGTCATAAATGCCATAAAACATAACACAACAGAAAATATAGATATGAATTTGTTTGTTTTCATACTCCACCTCACATAAAAAGCCAGTTGTTAAACTTGCAACTGGCTGCCTTCTTAGGCCCTATAGCTTTGCGTCACTAGATTTCTCTAGTTTTGCTATTTTCAATTTCTTTTAATATTTCATCTCTAAGTTTTTCTTTATCGATAGTGTTACTTTGTTTTAATATTTCTTTATTTTTCTCTTGATTAATTTTAAATATATTTTTAATATTGATTACCAAAATATATGCAAATATTAAAATTAAAACAATAAAAATAACACTTTTACTATTAGTAAGTAGTTTCCCAAGCCCTAAATAAGAGCCATAAGAAACAACTTTACCAATATAATTTGATTCAGTAGTAAAAATACTATCAGGAGTCGAATTATTATCACCTTGCGTCACAAACGATCCATCATCATTAATTTTTATAACACGATGAACAACATTAATATTAGCACTGTTATTATAATAAACAATGATATCATTTTCTTTTATTTCTTTAAAATCATAATCTTTAACTATAATGATATCATTAACATTAATAGTATCTTCCATTGAAGGAGTAATAACTACAGAAAAGCTATAACCAAAAATCTTTAATTGTTTATTATTTTTTTGACTAATAATTCCAAATATTAAAATACATAAAGAAAAAATCAAAAGTAGCCAATATATAACATTTCCGATTAAATTAAATATTTGTTTTTTATTCATTATTTACCTTCAATCTTTGTTCATAAGCCTTTACTTTTTCAATGGCTATTTGTTCTTTTTCAAATTGAATTTCTTCTTCATTAATTTCTTGTGCAACTGATAAAACATTTTTCAAATCATTTATCTCTTGTTTTTCTTGTTCCACAAATGTATTATTATATAATTCTTTTGTGAGTTTTTTACCATTTAAAAGTTTCTTTTTAAGATCATTTTTATAAGTAATAAATTCTTTATGACGATTATTTTTGGTAACTCCTAAAGCCTCATTGATTTGTTTTAAATCATATTTTAAATTCACAAATTCATCAATTAACGCCTCTTTTTCGGCTTCTAATTGCTTTTTGACTTTTTCTTTATAAATTGCTAGTTCTGATTTTACTTGGTTTAAAACGCTATTTCTAAGGTCTTCAATAGCATTTTTTTCATATTCCAATAATTCCTTATTATTAGTAATATTTTCTAAACTTTCTTGTAAAACAAGGATTTCTTTTTTCTTATTTTCGATTTGTGTTTCTAAACGCTCTTTTGTTTTATCAGATTTTGTTTTTTGAATATCATTTTGTTTTTGTTTAATTATTTTTTTATTCAGTTGTTCAATTTCTTTTAGTAATTTCTTTTCTTGTCTAAAAGAATTATTATAATCAACTTCTTTTATTTCTCGAATTACTTTCGCAAATTTTAATTGGTATTTTTTCTTTTCATATTCTTTATTAACATTTTTTTCTGTAATTAAATAATCGAATATATTTTGTTCTTCTTGAAATTTAAAAATAGAATCATATAGGCTATTGACAATTTCAGTTGTTTTCTTAAGTGCTCTTTTTAGAGCCTCATCATTATCAACGCCTTTTTCCGCCTTTACCTCTTCGACAGATTTATTAAATAATTCTTTATATTTATTAAGAAAATATTCATTTAAAGTTGTATCTTCAAGTTGTATTTTTTTAGGATTATCCACTAAATCTTTAACATCTTGTTTAAGATATTTACTTTGCTTCTTTTTATAATCAATTTCACTATTATTAATATTAAATAATTCCTTACGTACAGACTGATTTCCTAAAAAAGTGGCAAAATTAACAAGCATTAAATCTTTAATTTGTTTTTCAAAACCATCTGTAAATGAAATATTTTTTTCATTAACAGAAACATCAAAACCTAGTGTACTATAGCGATCTAAAAACAGCCATAAATTATATGCATTTTTAAAATCAGGATTTTTTAATATAATATTTGTTTTCATAATTGGTGGTCTAACAGGTGTTGATTTACGCATCATTACCATAAACTGACATCCCCTTAAACTTTCAACCAACTTTTCTAATTTTTCTACTCTTTGAAGCAATAAATAGTTTTCTTCGTTGATTTCTTTATTATCTAAATCTTTAGTTACTGTTAAATCAATTTTCATTTCTACATTCACTTCTTCCATCATAAATTTAGATTCAGTAAATATATGGTCTTTTTGAAATGACTCCACATTATCTTTAATAACTAAATAACGATTTCTAACAAATAAAAATAAACGATTAATCAGAGTGGCTATAAAACGATTTTCATAAATGTTATAATCTTGTTCAGCATTAACTGTTAATACCTTTTTCGGAACAACATTATTATCTTTATCTATCTCTTTAATTAAATGTGTATGTGAAGCTAAATGTCTAATTGATGTTGAATTAGTTTTTTTTGCTCTTTCAACATCCACAATTTCTTCATCATATTTTAAATTAGAACGAGGATTTTTAGTAATACGATCTAAACTTGGAAAATATGATTCAACAGTTGAAATCCAATCGCTATCAAATATTTTTGTTTCCGCAATATTTTTTTGATAAAAACTGTTTGTACCAGAATAATAAAATTTATCAAAATAATTAATAAATTCATGATTATCTAACGCAAATAATTTTCCACTTATTTCACTATATAATCTATCCAAGTCATCTCTATTAAACATAATTCCTCCAAAAATAAATAAGGGCCCTTTAAGAGCCCTTTTATAAATTATTAAGAGTTCTTAATTAATTCCTTTAAATAATTTATACATTCTACACATTTGTTCTTACCAAATAATTTATCAAGTAAAGTAATTAAATCTTTTAATTCTTTATGCAAAAATGATAAATTTAAACTTTCGAATTTTCTTAAAACTTTATGACATACGAAATAATCAATACCTGCGACTTCATCACCACCACAAGCAACAAATACAGGCACAAATGTTTTTAGTTGCTTCATAATACGGTTTCCAAATGTAACTTTTAGATTATCTACAATAAATCTATCTACTTTCGCAATTGTATCAAGAGTTTTAGTATCTAGTGCATAATCTTTTTGAGCTTGATTAAATAAATTTTCTAAATACTCATAGCTCATAGAAATCCCATTGGTGAATGGTGCATCAATAAATGTTGCTCTCGTGTTCATCTCGATTACTGTAGCACGGTCATATACTTTATCAGTAATAGTGAATGTAGAATCATCTTTATTAGCAGTACCTATAAACCATACATTTTGTGGAACAAGAATTTTACCATTAACAATATTTTTAGGATCACTGTTTAAAGATTCTGGAACCAAATCAATTTTCCATTCATTAATATCAGGCATTTCCATAATTGATAAAAATTCCGCAAAATAATATTCAATACGTGCTAAATTCATTTCATCAAGAATAATGAAACTCAAATCTTCACGATAAGTAGCTTCATATAAAGCTTTTAAGAAATCTGTTTCATTAAATTTTTTCGTAAATTCATTTAAATACCCCAAAATTTCTTGACGGTCACGCCATGATGGTTGAACTGAAACAATTGATGAATCATGTCCAAAGAACTTCCCCATTGCATAAGGTAATGAAGTTTTACCAGTACCAGAAATACCTTCAAGAATCATAATTTTAGATGTTGCAAGTCCCGCAAAATAAGCAGCAATTACTTTTTTATCATAATATAAATGTAATTGACTTGCGGAAAAATTAATAAATCTCTCACATAGTTCTTTTAAATTTACTAAATCTTCTTGCATCATATTAATATTTATAATTTTATGTTCATATTCTTTATCCACATTTATTAATTTAACAAAGCGTGAATCACCAACTGGTTTTTCTTCTTTTTCTTCAACCATATTAGTATTAGCTTTAGGACCTGTAACTTTTAATCCGAGAATTTGATTCTTTTCAAATACAAGTTCATCAATCTTATAATTTAAAACTTCAATTTCTTCTAATAAATCTTCTTTTTCAATATTTTTTAATTTGTAATGATGCCTTTTACGAAGATATTGCACTAATCTCATTATGCAAAAAGTAATGAATGCAACATTAATTACTAAAACAAATACAAAACATATCCAATCAAAAAATTTAAACTTACCTGACGATCGAACAAGATCATTAAAATAATCACGAATGTCAAGAAATAGCCATTTAATGATTGCATCAAATATTGCTTTAATAAAATCCCATAAGTTAATAAAAAATTGTCTTATAAAATTAACATAATACATTGCCCATTCGCGCATATTAAGTCTCCTCACATTATATTTATTAAGCGATTAAACCATAAATTTAATCGCTTATATTCTATTTTTCTTTATTTTTTTGTGCTTCAAGTTCAGCTAATATTTCTTGACGCATTTTTTCTTTTTCAAGTTCCAATGCTTCTTTATTAGCTTCATTTTGTTCAGCCATTTGAACTTCCAATTTTTGTTTGTTTAATTCCAATAAGTTTTTAACTAATAGGAAAGCTTCTAATAAAAGTAGCAAAGCAGCTGGTAAAACAACACATAAACCAAACCCTGTTTTACTTTGTAAAAAGTCTAATTTTTCTCCACCTTTAATAATTTTTGATGAGTATTTAGCAATTATTTGGTCATCTCCAATTAATTGACATGTCATGCTAATATTAATATCACTATCATAAGCTTCTTTTGTGGTAAAAACACGATTGGGATTTTTAGTCTTTACTTCATCACCTTGTAAAATATAATATTTATGGCCTTCAGTATTTGTACCAATATATACAATTCTATGGGTATTTAATTGATTAGTTTGAGGATCTAAATTATAATCTTTAAAAGTAATAACATCACCTACTTTTAATTCTGCAATCATATCCTCATTAATTGATTTTGTAATAACTAAATCACCTTTATTAAAGGAATCATCTTCATTACCTTCCATTGATGTTGATTGAACACTCATAAAACTATATCCAAATAAATTTGGCACATTATTTTCTTTACCGTTCAAATTGGCAATAGCAAAAATAAATAAGAAAGCAATAAATAGATAAAATAATACATTTAAGACGATTGTTAATATTTTTTTGACTTTATTACTAGTTTCTTGATTTAAAACTTCTTCTTTAGTTTCCATATTATTTCCCATTCCTTTTCATATTATAATATAACATTATAATAGCATATTTATTAAAAAAAAGCAAGATTTTCAGTTTATTATTTCCTATTTAGTAAAAGTAAGGTCTAGATGCAATAGCACCTAAACCTTACATCTGTTTTGCTTATTAAATTATTATTTCAAAACAACATCAAAGTTAACTGTAATTTGGCCACCCATAATAGCATTGATACAGTCGCCATCATATCCATTTAACCATAAATATACTTTAACGATTTTTGTATTTTCTGTTTTTGTTGATGAAACAGCAAATAATTCTGTTTCAACTGCTGCTTCCGCATTTGCATTTTTTGTTGTTTCATCTTTATAGCTTTCATATGCATTAAATATCGTAGAAGTACCACTAAATCCTTTTGCTTCTGCATACGCTTTAGCATTACCATTATTTGAAGCAGATTTACCATCATAATTTGTACCAGATTCACCTGCTTGTGCAGTTACATTTTCATAAGTTCCTTTGATTGTTGAATCTTGAACAAATGTTAATCTTGCAGCATTTGATGCATAAATGTTATATGTTTCACCTTGTGTAACAGTTGTTGCTCCGTCAACACCAGTAAATGAAATATCTGATGTCCATTGAATAGCAGTTGAACTTAACTCAACATTAGTAATATATACTTTTTTATTAGTATCTTCGCTAGTTGCTTTAATATGTAAATCAAATACTAAATAGTCTGTATTTGCAGTTGCATCACTTAATTTTTCGCCATCAAATTTATCAAAAGTAATAGTATCTTTCTTCATAGCAACATCTGTTAATTTAACTTTGTTTGATTCAACTGTAGTATTACCATTTTTAAGACTTGCTCCACTAAAGTTTAAAGAACTATACCAATTATCTCCATCAAAAGATACCTCAATACCTTCAGCAGATTTTACTTTTCCTTCTATCGCACTAACAGAAGCCGAAGTTCCTAAAGTAAACCATGCATATGTTGTTGTTCCTAAAGCAATTAATGCAAACATAACAGCAACTAAAGATAATGTAATTTTTCTAGTTAATTTTTTCATATTTTCCTCCCTATTAACTTTATTATTGATAATCCTTAATTATTTTTATATTTTCCAAATTTGAATTTTAATTGTGCTGTAATTTTATCACTATATATAGCATTGAAGCAATCTGCATCCCATCCTTCAAGCCAAATACGAATTGTTGTTTTACCAACTAAAAATCCGCCTTCTTCATCTTTTTCTAAATTAGAAACCAATGATTTAATATTACTAGTTGTATTATCATTGCCATCAATTTCTGTCAATTCATCTTGATATACAACTTTTGGTCCAGTTCCTGAAGCAGCAATATTACTATTTGTTTTTTTATTATAATAATCAATTGCACCACCATTTGTATATCCATAACCTCTTGATGAATTTGTACTTTCTTGACTTAAATCAAATATTGTAGATGTTTGAGATTTGCTTTCACCATAAGTAAACGACAATCTAATTGCATCTTTAGCATAATATTTTTGTTCACTTGTTGAAGGGCTACGCACATCGCCTGTATCATATGTAAACTCTACATCTGGAGTCCATGATATACCAGTTGACTCTACATAAGTTCCACCAGGATTACTATAATCATATAAAAATATTCCACCTTTTTCATTTTCTTTCAAAGTAATATTATCAACTTTGAACCATAAATCAAATTCAATATAATCAGCGTTATTAGCAGTTCCACCTTCACGATATGACATTGTTTTACCATCACTACTTGTAACAGCATCAAATTGTTTAAAATCAATATTGTCTTTAATTTGATCAAAAGTTAATTTTGATTTCCATTGATAACCAGAATCCTTACCAGTCAAAGATAATTCAATACCAGCACCTGCCGAAACAGTCATTTCAATTTGATCAACTTTTGCAACATTATTTAAAGTAAACCATGCATAAGTTGATGTGCCTAAAGCTACAATAGTAAATAATACCATTATAATTACTAATAACATTTTTTTTCTTACATTTCTCAAATTTAATCACCTCATTAATCTTTTTTTGATTTCAAAATCTTAAACATCATTTCCATTTTTATTTGTCCGCCTTTTATGGAATCATCACATTCCGGATCCCATCCTTCTAACCAAATTAATAATGAGAACTTTTTTATACTTTCTGGTTTAAAATTTGTAATTTCATGATTACATATTGTTTTTTCATCTTGAAAAAATACACATAAATCATCAGGTGTAGTATCATATTGATGTTTAATTGTTCCGTCATTCTTTAAATAAATATACCGATTATTATCATCCTCTATTAACATTATGCGAATTGCCGAATCAACATTCTTGGTAACTTGCACAATAGAAATATCAAATGATAAATCAATTGTTGTTGTACCATCATTTTTTAGATAGAATGTATAACCTAAATATGTATATCCTCGTGCATCATTATAATTTCCCTCAGTCTTAATGATTTCATTAATATTTAAATCACTATATGCAACAGGATAAGCGTTTGACATTGGCTTTACTAATAATCTAGGGTATGAAGAATAAAATGCTTTTTCTTCCGAAAGTGAAATTCCTTCATAATAAGCTGATTCTTCTAAAGAGATGACAAATGTCCCCATATTCAAACCAAAATATGCAACAACACCAATCATAGCAGATATTAAACCAGTTGCTAAAATAGCAGCCATCAAAAAGTTTTTTCGTATTTTATACTTGGTCATAGCTACCGTTTGTCTTTTTTTAATAACTATTACCACCTTTCTGTATAAAATAAAAGTCACCCAATTACAACGTAATTGAATGACAACTGGCTACCATTTCAGGCCCTATAGCTTTGCGTCACTAAGTTTCCTTAGTTTTGCCAAAATAAATTATACCTGGCAATATAAAACCAGTATATCATCATAAACTAACGATAACTGGCTACCATTTCAGGCCCTATAGCTTTGCGTCACTAAGTTTCCTTAGTTTTGCCTTTATACATAATTTACAACTTGATATTAACACATTAAATAATTCAAGTCAAGAAAAAATATAAAAATTATGCAATAAAATTTCCATTTTTAAGATATTCCTCAAATCCATTTTTATCTAATGGTTTTGAAAAATAATAACCTTGGACATAATTTATTCCTTCATTTATCACAACATTTAGATTTTCCTGATCTTCTATACATTCAGCAATGATAATAATATTACGTTCTCTCGCAAAATCTAATAAGATATTAATAAAATGTTTTTTTAATTCGGCATCCGTATCTGAATTTAAATACTCTTTATCTAATTTTACGATATCAATTTGTAATTCTTCTAATCTTTTAATACCATTAAAATCTAATCCAAATCCATCAACCGCAATTTTAAAACCTAAATCTTTTAATTTTAAGATATTTTCTTTAATGCCATTATGTTTATCATATAACGCAAATTCTTCAATTTCTAAAACAATTGAATTTGCAGGAACACGATACTTGCGAACGATTTTTTGAAAAGATGATGGCAACAATGGATCAGCTAATTGTTTAGGACTCAAATTCATAGTACATACAATAACGTTACTAAATTTTCGCGATATTTCAATGTATTCTTTGATTAAAGCCTCTAATCCCCATTCACCAACCCAAATGATATCGCCAGATTGTTCCATAATGCTTATAAATTTGTAAGGTGATAAAACGCCAAGATCTGGATGATTCCATCGCAATAATCCTTCAAAGCCGAACAATTGATTTGTACTACAATTAATTATTGGTTGATAATATAGTGTAAACTCTTTATTTAAAATGGCATTTTTAATTTGTTTATAATACTTAATATTTTCTGTTTCATTAAGACCTTTTTCTTCAGTATACATTAAACATTGATTACCACCATTTTTTTTGCAAATATACATAGCAATATCTAATGATTCCATTAATTTCTTAATATTATTTCCATGATTAGGAAATATTGAAAGACTTATACTGCCTGTTATATTGATACTTTCTTCACCAAACAAACTAATAGGTTCAGTAATTAATAATAGTATTTTTCTAGCTAAAGCATTAACGTCTTCTTTACTATATTCCGCTTTAAAAAAAACTAAAAATTGATCTGTATCAATTCTTGCCATTTCAACACGTTTAGGCAAAGTGTGAAGAATTTTTAATGCTAAATCATGAATTATTTTATTAGCATCATTTTCACCAAAAGTTTCAATTATATCATTAAATTTATCAATATCAATAAGCATTAATGAAAAAGTTGCAGAAAATTGTTTGCTGATATAACTACTAATTGAAGCATTTATTTCCTTTTTTGTTTGAATACCATCGATGTAATTTGTCACTTCTTCATGAAATCTCTTATTCTCTTTTACAATAGAACGATATAAGAAATATCCGCTAATAATAACTAAAATAGGAATTATTATAGCTAAAAAGATAGTCAAGCTTATATTATCCGTCACTTCTGTTAATACCATTTTATTCACCTTCTTCTATAATATGATTATTTAATTCTTTGATAATTTCATAAGATTTATTTTTTTCTAGAGGTTGACTAACTAGATAACCTTGTATTATCTCGCATCCCATTTTCATTAATAAATCTTTTTGTTTATCATTTTCTATGCCCTCCGCAATCAAATCCAAATTCAAACTTAATCCTAATTGTACAATTTTAGTAACGATTGTTTTAGTTATTTTATCTGTAGCAATATATTTACAAAATTCTTTATCAATTTTTATAGCATCAACTGGCAAATCCTTTAAATATAGCATTGAACTATATCCAATACCAAAATCATCTAAATGTATTTTAAAACCCTTGTCTTTTAATAATCTAATTTTATTAATTATTTTTTCTTTATTTTCCATTAAAAATGTTTCTGTAATTTCAATCGCTATAGCACCACTTTTTAATTCATAATCTTCAAAAGCTTTTAATAATTCATACACAAAACCAGTTTGTAATAGTTGAACTGGTGAAACATTTAAAGAAACACTAACATCTGCATTTTCAATTGACTTCGCATATTTAAAAACTTTATTAATAACTAATCGACCTAATTCAATAATCATTCCATTTTTTTCTGCAATCGTAATATATTTTTCTGGTGATTCAGTTTTATATTTAGGATTTTGCCATCTTACTAGAGCTTCCATTCCCACAATTTTATTTGTTTTAATATTATATTGTGGTTGATAATACATTTCAAATTCATCATTAGTGATAGCATCTTTTAAATCTTCTTCCATCATTTGATCACGAGATAACGCTTTACCTAAATCATTATTATAAACGGAAATTTTAGTTAATGATGAATTTTTACTTCTATCAAGGGAAGTAATAACACAATCATATATCTCATTAACTTTTATATTTTTTCTCATTTCATCAGTAATTGTGAATATCCCCATTTTAGGTGTTACTTGCACTAAATAATCAACTTTAATATTAATTGGTTCTAATAAACTATCAACCAATGTACGTGCCCAACTTACAATTTCATTTTGAGTTATTGAATCAATAAATAAAACAATAAATAAACTTGTACGTATATTATAAATAGTAATATCCCCATTATATTCACTAATAGAATCATTCATTATTCTGGCAACTTCTTGTACCATTTTATCAGCGGAACTATAGCCATATAATTGATTAATTTTATTAAAATCAATAATTTCCAGAGCTGAAATACTAACATTTGTGGATGAAAATGCGGGACTTGATAATATTTTTTCTAGTTTTTTATCCATAACATTTTTATTAGGCAAATGCGTAACATTATTATACATAGCAATTTCACGATTGTGTATTTGTTCCTCTAACATTATTGTTACATCTTCACCGACTAAAATATATTTATTAAACATTTTCAAAGCAATAAAATGAATATAAATATCTTCTTCTGTAAAAGATTTAAATTTCATAACAAACGGAATTTGTAAAGTAATTAAATCATTAATTGATGTTTTATTATCAAATACATTAAAATCATTAATTGATTTATATGTCCTAAAATCTTTAATTGTTTTGTAACATGATTTACTAAAAGTTAAAATACTTCCTTTTTTATTAATTTTAATTATAATTGGTTTATTTGTATAATTAATTCCAGGTTTAATATAAATATCTTGTTCTTGAATCATTAATTTAAAGAAGAAAATAAATAACATAGCTCCTACTAATAATACAATCGCTAGAGCACAAATAATATATAAATTTATTATTAATGACATTTCTCCTATTGCACTATGATATTCAAAAGCAAAGGCAATAAACAATGAATCATTTAAATCATTATTAAAAATCGGTTTATAAATTAATATACTTTTAGTGCCATCAAAATTTAACACATCATTTCCCGAAGTATGGCTATACAATTTATCACTTATATTATGATAATCATATTTCAAATTATAATCTTGGATATAATCAAAATATAAAACATTTTTTTCAGATTCTTCTTTTTGAAAAACTATATGTCCAGTTTTTTCTATAATTAAATAATAGTTTTTGGGAAAATTATTGTCAAAAATATCACTCAAATAATCATACACTTTAAAATAAACAATAATATCATTATATCTAATTACAATATTTTTGTCCGTAGAGTTAATATTATTATTTAATTCATTAAATGAGTAAATACTAAGTACATTATTATATTCATTATTCGTAACCTGATATTCATTTTGATTTAAAAACAATCTATTTTGATCATAATAAGCAAAATGAACATTAGTATTAAATACTTTTTTAATATCTTCATTTAGTTCAAGTTGAGTTATTAAATCTGCTTTCTGAATATTTAAATCATATGAATTTATAATATCCATATACTCATTAATATCATTAGAAATTTTATTTTCTAAACTTACTTTCACTGATTCAACTAAATATTCGAGATTATTAGTTGTTTTATCCGCAATAAATCTTCTAACCAAAAAATAATATCCACATCCAAATATAGATAGAGTAATTAAAAAATATATTATTAAATATACTATTAAATTTCGATAATTTTTTTTCATAAATGCCTCTATATCAACTTAATCGCATTACCACCTGTTAACACAATCATTTTCAAACATTCGATATCATATTCATTAGCTATAACATTAATTTTATGGTAGCATTTGCCTCCATTAATAACCTTTAAATATGTTACAGCTTCATCAATTAAGTTTGTAGCTTTTAAGAGTTTAATATCTATTATATAATTTTCATTAAAAGCTGCGCTTAATTCACCAATTGTGATATATCCCACAATCGTTTTATCTATTGGTTCTAAACTTTCTTCATATACTAAACAATTAAGTACTTCTTTATTGCTCAATAAATTAGCATCAACCATTGATGAAGAATTTAGAATTTCCCCTTTTCGTTTTGTTAAAGAAAGCTGCCATGAACTCTTTAAAGTAATATCAGAAACAAAATCATAATACTTATATTTTTTATTTAACAAGATATCATGTTCAATTATAGCTTCTTCAATTAATTTTAATGCTAGAGATAATGATTCATCATCATTAACAATGACTAATTTATTTATTTTCTCATAGCCAACGTTTCCTGAATAATCTATTAAATTATTATTGGATGAATTAAGATATAATCGTAATTGCCTATCAAAAAATGTGATACGAAATATTTTTTGCTCATTATAAATATATTCTTCTGCCGATGCTCCAATTTGTCTAGTAATTTGATATTGATTAAGTTTATTTCTAATTTCAGAATAAGCATTTTTTAAAAAATTATTTATAATAAATAGTTTCGTTTTGAATTCTTGATTATAAAAGTATTTTTGTTTTTTTTCATCTATTATCATTTCTTCAAATATATATGGTTCAAAAAGTACATTATTCATTTTCATTCTCCATTTCTTTTATAGTTAAATAATATGATATAAAACTATATATAGTGCTAATAAAACAATAAGAAAAAGCAATAATTAACATTATTATTCCTAAAGAAAACCTATTTAAAGCATTGTAATAACCATTAGATATTAAAAAAAGAATAAAAAAGGAAATGAAATAAATAGAGCCAAAAGAATATTTATTAACCTTTTTTGTCCCCAAATACCATCCAATTACAAACCCTATAATAGCTATTAACACAAAACAAACAATAATAGATTGAAATAATGTCCCTTGAAATAAACCAATAAAACAATATTGAAATGCATATTTAATATCCACAAATTTATTTTTAGCGTCAAAAATAAACGCCAAGAATAATGATAGTATTAAAATACTTATATATCCATAAAATACAATTTTATCGATTTTATTTAGTTTTTTTTTCATTTTTGTACATCCCTCTTAATAGTTTATATTATAAATTCTCTTTTTTCAAGGTTTTTTTAAAACTTGACTTAAAATTTAATAATTTCAATGACTATTATATATTAAAAAATAATAAAATTTATATCATAATCAATTTGAAATATTATTAACCATATGATATAATTTTTATATAACAATATAGGAGGCATAATTTTATGCAGTATAAAGTAGTTGAATGGGCATATGGGGATCCTAATGTTGCTTCTTGTTTTGCGTCTACATATCCATCAGATGCAATAAAGCAAGCCATCATTAACAACATTCGTGAAAATGGATATATGATTGATAATGTTTGTCACCTAAATCCAGTTTTAAATACAGGTGAAATTATAAAACTTGATAATGATTTAAAACGTGAACTTTTAAGTAAAGCCTACGGATTTAATGAAAATACAATAAATTGCTATTTTGACTATATATCTTTCAATCCATTTTGTGATTTAACAAACCCAAAAAAATTTTCATGTGATTTTCCAGTTAAAAGAATCGTGTGGGTTAAAAATGATGCTTTTGATAGCTTAAAAAATTCAATAATTAATGGTAATAGTAATGTTGATATTATACCAGATGATTATATTAATTTAAAAAGTGGTGATTTTATACAATATACTACTGAAGATGAAACAAAACATTTTGATGTAAAAGTGAAATACTTTATCTCAGGATCATCATTATTAGAAATTTCTGATATTAGGCATTTTAAAAAACCAACTACAAAAGATATAATAAATCATTTTCAATTAACTAAATCTAATAATGAAATATATGATCAAAATGAAAAATTAGTATATCGTTACGAAGGATTAACAGGAGAACAAATTTACCAAGAATTCAAACGTGTTTATGGTATACTTTTATTAGAATTGATTTCATACAGAGAATTTAATTGTAAAATAAATTTAATAGTTTTCGAAAAAAACACTACTTTTGAACCAACAATTCTTCAAATGCCTGAAGAAACTCCTTTAAAAGATGATATAATGAATAAAATAAATGATGAATATAATGCTGTAATTGAAGAACAAAATCGAAGAAAGGCAGATTTTAATAATAAAGTTTTACGATTAAAAGAAAAAATGGCTCAAAGAAAGAAAAATAGTTAAAGGGTATAGTTTGATAAAACTATACCCTTTTTATATTATTTCTTTTTTTCTTTGCTTCTTTTATCATTTATAATAGCCATTTCTTTTTCTGTAATGTATGTGCAATTATTTTCTTTTGCCCATTTTACACAACCATTTAAAACTAATTTTAAAAAAGGACGTGGTACGTTAACTAACATTTTTAAAGCGTCATCAGAAAACTTAACTACATCATCAGCTCTTTCTGCTGCATATTTAACTGATGTTAAATCTACTTCGCGTGAAGGAATACCTTCAGCTTTAGGTTTTCTAAAATCTGAACACCAAAAAAATTTTGAATCCCTATAGCCCCAATTTGTGGGTAAAGGACAAAAGTTTTTAGCATTAACTCCATTAATTAAAGCATCATAGTATTTCTCTTTCATTAATATGTGATCAATTTTTAAAATAAAATGAGCACCATATTTTGATGTAATACCATTAAAATCATGATATGGTCCATCATACTCTTCTTGAATCTTATCATTGCTTGCATTATCCAATTCTTTAACCCAAGAACATTCAAAAACTTGATAAGCTTCACTAATTACTTTAGGAAATTGTTCATTAGGATAATCTTTACATGATAATCCATCTTCTAAAGTGAATTTAAAATCTTTCATTTTTTCTTCTGGCGTATCACCAGGAAATCCCATTTTAACATGTTCAGAAAAATTCTTTTTTGAATATGGTAAAAAATTAATAGAACATTTACCATTTCTTAATAAACCTTTACATGTATTAGATGTATTACGACACTCTAATACCATTGCATAATAATCTTTCCCCGCAATATAATATGGAAAAATTAAAGAGTATGCACCAAATGATGTATTACCATTTTCGTCTAATGTACCAATTAAAGTCAGAGGCATTGGAAAAAATGCGGATGTTTGATAAAAATTATCAACTATTCTTAAATCTTTAAAATTTTGTTTCATACATATTCCTTTCTAAAAATATATTTATATCATTGATATTATTTATCAATTTTTTTATTTTAAACTCATTCTTTTTATAATTAATAAATAATTAATTAATTATTTCCTTAAAAATTTATTGTTTAGAAAACAAATAGCAAAGACAATTATTGCCTTTGCTATTTATTAAAATTATTCTTCAATAATTACTAATGGTTTAATTAAGTCACGTGGTTTATCCTTCATTAACATTAATGCAGGTTCAACATTTTCTAAACCAACAAATCTATGTGTAACAAGTTTTTCTGGATGAATACGTCCAGTCATAACAAGACTTGCTAGTTTTTCCATACGAAGTCTTCCTCCTGGCATAAGACCACCGCGAATTTGTTTATGTCCCATTCCACAGCCCCATTCAGCTCTAGGAATTTTAACATAGTCACCATCTCCTAAATAGTTAACATTACCAATAATTCCACCTGGTTTTAACATTCTAATAGCTTGATCAAATGTATCATTATCACCACCAGCAATAACAATTTTATCAACGCCTTTATTATTTGTTTTAGCTAAAATTTGTTCAACGATATCGCCTTCTTTATAATTAATAATTTCAGTTGCACCAAATTCTAATGCTAAATCACAACAATTCTTTCTTGATCCAACTGCATAAATTGTTGATGCACCACGAAGTGCAGCACCTGCAACAGCCATTAATCCAACAGGACCAATTCCAATTACAGCAACTGTATCACCAAATTGAATATCAGCAAGTTCTACTCCATGGAAACCTGTAGGAACCATATCTGCTAACATACATGCAGCAGCAAGGTCCATTCCTTCTGGAAGATGAGCAAGATTTCCGTCAGCATCATTTACATGGAAAAATTCGCCGAAAACACCATCTTTAAAGTTTGAAAATTTCCATCCTGATAACATTCCTCCAGAATGCATTGCATATCCACCTTGAGCTTCTAATGAATTCCAATCAGGTGTAATAGCAGCAATTAATACACGATCGCCAGGTTTAAAATCTTTTACTTCTGATCCAACTTCTACTACTTCACCTACTGCTTCATGACCTAAAATCATTTCATGTCTATCACCAATAGCTCCAGCCCAAACTGTATGTACATCTGATGTACATGGTGCAAGTGCTAATGGTTTGCATATAGCATCAGTTGGTCCACAAACTGGTCTTTCTTTTTCTACCCATCCAGTTTGTCCAATTTTCATCATTGCAAATCCTTTCATATTCTACCTCCTTATTTTGAAAATTTAATTTACAAATGTTATTTACCAATATTATATATTATTTTTTTAAAAAAAGCAAATGAAATGCTATACAGTATTTATATATCGATATATAAATATCGAATAGCTAACACAATCAATTCAAATGAATATTTTAAATATTCTTATATTATTGTTTATAAGTTATCCATAAATATAATTACAATAATCATCATCAGATTTTCATGAATTCACTTTATAATTATAGACAGTCTATTAATTTAATACTTATATTATTTATTAAATGTCAAAATGAACTTTTATTTTGCAAATAATAAATATATATACTATTTCTACTACGAAAAGTATCTAACTTTTATGACTTTTTCGTATTGGAGGTTAACTAACTGATTGTTAAACGTGAAGTGTATTTACAAATTCTAATTGATAGAATAAACAATTATGCCATCAAATATTAATTTTTACATTGATATGTTTTTATCAATTATTATATGAAAGAAGGACTACCGTCTCAACACCAACTGTTTGACAAAACATATCCACTACACTACACTTAACTAATGAATACTTTTCGCTAAATAATTTAATGTCACGAGCTAATGTTGATACATTACACGAAACATAAACAATATTCTTTATACTTGAATTTAATACACTATCAATTACCGATTTATCTAATCCCTTTCTTGGCGGATCAAATACTATAGTACTAATTTCTTTTTTACTTAAATAATCATCAATAACATCTTCTACTTTACCAACTATGAATTCTACATTATTGATATTATTTATTTTAGCATTTTCTTTCGCATTTATAATTGCTTCCTTAACCACTTCTATTCCATAAACAAATTTAAATTTTTGTGTTAATAATAACGATATAGTACCCACTCCACAATATGCATCTATTATATTACCATTACCTACAGATTGAGCGTATTTCAAAGCAATATTATATAGTCTTTCAGTTTGTACTGTATTAACTTGAAAAAAAGATTGATATGCAACATTAAACTTTAATCCACATAAATCTTCAATTAAATATTTATCTCCATATAATAATTTCGAATGTTCTCCTAATATAACATTATTATGTTTCATATTGATATTTTGATAAATAGATTTTACTTCTGGATATCTATTAATAATTTTATTAACTAAAGTATTTGCTTGATATAATTCATTAACATTAGTAACAAATACAATCATATATTGATTTTGTTTATTTTTTCGAATTAAAATATGTCTCATAGTTCCTTTATGAGTTGCCTCATTATATGATGAAATTTTAAATTCATTACATAAATTTTTAATAAATTTTAGAATATCAGTTGTTTTCTCATCTTGTAAATAGCATTTATCAATATTAATTACATCATGTGTTTTTTTGCGATAATAACCACAAATAATTTTTTTATTTTGCAAATTATATCCAAATGTCATTTGAACTTTATTTCGATAATAATATGGTTGATCCATTCCCACAATTTCATCAATTGGAACATCTGTCACATTACCAATTCTTTTAATTGTTTCAACAACTTTATTTTTTTTATACATCAATTGTGCTTTGTAATCCAAATGCATTAAATCACACCCACCACAAACACCAAAATACTCACATATTGGTTTAACACGGTATATACTTCTATCTCTTACATTCAAGCATTTAGCAATGCCAAAGCTTTTTCCTTGTTCTACAATTTCTACATAACATCTTTCACCAGGTAATGCATTATCAATAAACAATGTATAACCATCAACTTTGGCAACGCCCATACCTTCACTATTAATATCTTCTATTTTTACATCTATTTTTTTTCCAATTAAACTTTCTTCCATCATACTCTCCATTATCTAATAAAGTGTGTATATTTATGTTGTTCTTTTATTGGGAAGCCATACTTTTCTTTCCCTAAAGCAATACTACGCATTAAAAATACCATATTTCTTGCCAATACTCTCATTGTTTGTACCCCTTCTTCATCATATAATGCTTCACCTGGTTTTAATCCATGAATTGAATTCCAGTATTGACTTGATACAACTGGCATATTAGCTATGGTAAAATATTTATTTAATTCATCAAATGATGAAGACGCACCACCTCTTCGACAACATACAACACTTGCTCCAACTTTCATTGCTTTATTAAACGAAGTACTATAAAATAAACGATCCAAAAAAGAAATTAAAGTACCATTTGCGGATGCATAATATACAGGAGTTGCAATTACAATGCCATCAGCTTCTTCAAATACTTTAGCAGCTTCATTAACTTCATCATCAAAAATGCAATGTCCTAATTTGTCACAACCATTACAAGCTATACATCCTCTAATTGCTTTATTACCAATTTGCACATTAATTGTTTCAATATTCTCTTCAATAAACACTTTTTCCATTTCTTTTAAAGCAATTGAAGTATTGCCATTAACCCTTGGACTACCATTTATTATTAATACTTTCATAAAAAATCCTCCAATGCTATTATACCAAACATTGGAGGTTTTGTCATTAATTTTCAAAATTTTTCAATTTAGGAATGGGATAATGTTTAAGCGTAATTTTTATGATAGATGCTATTGGAACCGCAAATATCATTCCAAAAAAGCCAAATAAAGATCCAAATATTAATAAAGATCCAATAACAATTAAAGGATGTAATTGCATTTGCTTCCCTTGAATATAAGGTGTTAAAAAATCAGATTCAATTGCTTGTATAACAATACATACTATTAACACAATAATAGCCTTTAATGGGGAATCTAAAAGAGCATATAAAACTGGTAATGATGTACCAATATATGAGCCTAAATAAGGAATTACATTACATACTGCAATAACTAATGCAAATATTAAAGCATTATCCAATCCGATAATCATAAAAACTAAACTTAAAACCATAAACAATATTAACATTACAAGTAATACGCCACGTACATATTTAGACATTGTTTTATTTAAATCACTTAAATAACTTTTTAATCGCAAATAATTATTTTTAATTAATATTTCTCTAAAATAACATAAAATTTTATCATAATCAATTAATAAATATATAACAATTATAGGAACTATAATAATATATTTCACAACACTAACTATATTTTCTAATACTTGACTATCAAATAAAACATCATTAATCATTTCCTTTGAAAAATATAAATTTTCGTCTATTTTTATGTCATCCATTTTAATAAAGGGAATTTTTTTAATTACCGTATTAATAATATTCTCTAACTCATTAATTAAATCGGGAACTTTATTTTCTAAAATATCTAATTCTTCTATAATAATTGAAAGTATATATTTCCCAAAGAAAAAAAGCAACAATATTACTAATGCTATTGTAATTATAACTGCTAATATTCTCTTTTTAACAAACTTTTGAATAAACAAAACAAATGGATATAAAATAAATGTTAAAACAAAAGCTATCAAAAATGGTAATATAATATTTAAAACAACTAATAAAACAGGTTTTATAATAGGAATAATTAATAAAAAAAGATAAAATGTAATAATTAATAAAACGATAAAAACCAATTTCTTAATACTTTTATTTAACATATAATTATACCTTTATTATAGTTTATGCGAATAATATTAAAAATAAACATAAAAAAAGGATTAGTTTTACCTAATCCTTAATACTTACTATAATTCAGCAAAGTATTTAATTGTTCTTACCATTTGTGATGTGTAAGAATTTTCATTATCATACCAAGAAACTATTTGTACTTGATAAGTATCTTCATCAATTTTAGCAACCATTGTTTGAGTTGCATCAAATAATGAACCAAATCTCATTCCAATTACATCGCTTGATACGATTGGATCTTCATTGTATCCAAATGAAGGAGATTGAGCAGCTTTCATTGCTTCATTAATTCCTTCTTTAGTAATATCTTTTCCTTTAACTACAGCAGTTAAAATTGTAGTTGAACCTGTAGCAACTGGAACACGTTGAGCAGATCCGATTAATTTACCATTTAATTCTGGAATAACTAATCCGATTGCTTTTGCAGCACCAGTAGAGTTAGGAACGATATTAGCAGCACCAGCACGTGCTCTACGTAAATCGCCTTTTCTATGTGGACCATCTAAAATCATTTGGTCACCAGTGTAAGCATGAATTGTGCTCATAATTCCTGATTGAATTGGAGCATATTTATTTAATGCATCAGCCATTGGAGCTAAGCAGTTAGTAGTACATGATGCAGCAGAAATAATTGTATCTTCTTTAGTTAATGTATTTTCATTAACACCAAATACGATTGTTGGTAAATCATTTCCTGCAGGAGCAGAAATAACTACTTTTTTAGCACCTGCTTCAATATGAGCTTGTGCTTTTTCTTTTTTTGTATAGAATCCAGTACATTCAAGAACTACTTCTACACCTAATTCTTTCCATGGAAGATCTTTTGCATCTTTTTCAGCATAAATAGTAATTTTTTTGCCATCAACAGTAATAGAACCTTCGCCAGCTTCTACAGTATGTAAACCTTCACCAATTCTTCCACAATAACCACCTTGAGCAGTATCATATTTTAATAAATTAGCTAACATAACTGGATCAGTTAAATCATTGATAGCAACGATTTCATATCCTTTAGCACCAAACATTTGTCTGAATGCAAGACGTCCAATACGTCCAAAACCATTAATTGC
>CAZFAM010000011.1:0-41029 GCA_964516425.1 uncultured Bacteroidales bacterium
GAACAGTTAACCCTGTTCAATTTTGACGTGTTTTAAAAAATGGGGAAACTTAAATAATAATAAACTAAATGAAAGAGTGTTTATTTTTTATAAAAAATATGTTATACTATATTAAATAAGAAGGAGAATAATTTATGAGTGTTAAAATTGTTTTAAAAGATGAACAAGTTGCTAAACTAAAGGCAAGAATTAAAGAACATAAACAAAAACCAGGTCCTTTAATGCCTACATTACATGACGCCCAAGAAATCTTTGGTTGTGTACCATTGGAAGTCCAAAAAATTATTTCTGAAGAATTAGGAGAATCAATTTCAAAAATCAATGGTGTTGTGACTTTCTACTCACATTTTTCTATTGAACCTAAAGGCCAACATGTTATAGGTGTTTGTTTAGGTACAGCATGCTATGTTAGAGGCTCACAATTAGTATTAGATGAATTTGTGAAAACTTTAAAAATTAAACCAGGACAAACAACCGAAGATGGAAGATTTACATTAGAAGCAACTAGATGTATTGGTGCTTGTGGATTAGCTCCTGTATTTACTGTAGATGGTAAAGTTTATGGATCAGCAACTCCTAATATGGCTAAACAAGCTTTACAAGAATTAGAAGATTCAGAAAAATAATATATGAATGATTTTTCATTGTTTTTGTTAGATATATGTGAAAATGCAATCGAGGCAAATTGTAAAAATATTGTTATTAATTTGGAATTAAAAGGAAATATCATATTTTCAGTTTTTGATGATGGAAATGGAATAAGTGAGGAAAATATTGAAAAAGTTTTTATTAATGGATTTTCCACAAAATTTAATCATCAAGGAATTGGTTTATCAAAATTAAAAAAATGTTGTGAAGAAAATGATGGCTTTTTAAAAATAGAATCTAAGGAAAATGAATATACGTTAATTACAGGAAAAATAAAATATTCATTAGGTTTACTGGAAGATACAATTATTAGTTTATTACTGCATGAGCAACAAATTGATATTCAATTAAATATCAAAACCAATAATACTTTTGTTTCGTTTGATACTAAAAAAATAAAGAAGGAATTTAAATGTCAATCTCTAAATAATATGGAATTAATAAAAAGAATTAAAGAGAGATTGCATAATGAATTATATTAATTAGGAGGAAATTGTGAAATCTATAAATGAATTAAATACAATTAGAGAAGAGGCAGCAAAAAAAATAAATTGCCGCCTTGAAAAACATAATATGAGTCGCATTATTGTTAGTATGGGGACTTGTGGAATAGAATCAGGAGCAAGACCTGTATTATTAGAATTTGTGGAAGAAGTTAGTAAACGTGATTTAAGAAACGTTGTAGTTATGCAAAGTGGATGTGTTGGTGAATGTGATTATGAACCAGTAGTAGTTGTTAAATCACCTGATGGTTATGATACTATATATGGAAATGTGAAAGTAGAAGATGTTAAACGAATTATAGATAGTGTAGTTGAAGGAAATGTTGTATCTGATATATTACTAGAAAATTTAAAGAAATAGGGAGATAAAAATGGCAATTAGAACACAAATCGTAGTATGTGGTGGAACTGGATGTATGTCATCACATTCAAAAAACATAAAAGAAAAGTTTGATGAAGTAATTGAAAAACTAGGATTACAAGATGAAGTTTTAGTTTTTCAAAGTGGATGTTTCGGTTTATGCGAAAAGGGACCAGTAGTAATTGTTTATCCTGATGAAGTTTTTTATGGACATGTATCAGTTGATGATGTAGAACCTTTATGTACAGAACATATTTTAAAAGGTCGAATCTATGAAAAGAAAGTATATAGAGAAACTTCAGGAATTGAAAAAGGTAAAATGAAATTATTCCGTGAAATGAATTTTTATGGAAAACAAGAGCGTTTAGCATTAAGAAATTGTGGTTTAATTAATCCAAATGATATAACTGAATACATAGGTAGAGATGGTTATTCAGCATTAGCTAAAGCATTAACAGAAATGACACCACAAGGCGTAATTGATGTTGTTTCACAATCTGGATTACGTGGACGTGGAGGAGCTGGTTTCCCAACTGGTTTAAAATGGAGTCTATGTGCTAAAAATGTTGGTGGACAACATTATGTAATATGCAATGCGGATGAAGGAGATCCAGGTGCATTTATGGATCGCTCAGTATTAGAAGGAGATCCACATGCCGTTATTGAAGCAATGGCTATTGCGGGATATGCAATAGGTGCAGATCAAGGATATGTATATGTTAGAGCTGAATATCCATTAGCTGTTGAAAGATTAGAAACAGCAATTAAGCAAGCATATGAATATGGCTTATTAGGTAAAAATATTTTTGGAACAGATTTCTCATTTAATTTAGAAGTTAGATTAGGAGCTGGTGCTTTCGTATGTGGTGAAGAAACAGCTTTAATGGCTTCAATTGAAGGCGAAAGAGGAATGCCAAGAAATAAACCGCCTTTCCCCGCAAATCAAGGATTATGGAAAATGCCAACAATTATAAACAACGTTGAGACATATGCGAATATTCCAGCTATTATAAATTATGGACCTGAATGGTTTAATAGAATTGGTACAGAAAAATCTAAAGGAACTAAGGTTTTTGCTTTAGGTGGTAAAATTAATAATACTGGTTTAGTTGAAATTCCAATGGGAACAACTTTAAGAGAAGTTATTTATGATATTGGCGGAGGCATTCCAAAATGTAAGAAATTTAAAGCAGTTCAAACTGGAGGGCCTTCTGGGGGATGCTTAACTGAAAAAGATTTAGATACACCAATTGATTATGATAATTTAGTAGCCCTAGGATCTATGATGGGATCAGGTGGTATGATTGTAATGGATGAAGACAATTGTATGGTTGACGTTGCCCGTTTCTTCTTGGATTTCACAGTTGATGAATCTTGTGGAAAATGTACACCATGTCGTGAAGGTACAAAGAGAATGCTTGAAATTTTAAATAAAATTTGTGCTGGAAATGGAACAATGGATGATTTACATGAATTAAAAGAATTAGCAAATGCAATTAAAGATTCAGCATTATGTGGTTTAGGACAAACAGCTCCAAACCCTGTTCTTTCAACATTAAATAATTTCTATGATGAATATGTAGCTCATGTTGTGGATAAACGTTGTCCTGCTGGAGCATGTAAAGCTTTAATTCATTATACTATTACTGATAAATGTGTTGGCTGTGGATTGTGTAAACGTAATTGTCCAGTTGGTGCAATTACTGGAAATATTAAAGAAAAGCACTTTATTGATACATCTGTTTGTATTAAGTGTGGTGCATGTAAAGCATCATGCCGTTTGGGTGCAATAGTAACAAAGTAGAAGGAGGAATGAATCATGGCAAATGTAAAAGTTACAATTAATGATATTCAAGTAGAAGTTCCAAGTACTGCAACAGTACTTGAGGCTGCAAATGTTGCTGGTGTGGATATTCCTCGTCTATGTTTCTTAAAAGGAATAAATGAAAACTCATCTTGTAGATTATGTGTTGTGGAAATTCAAGGAATGAGAGGATTAAAAAATTCATGTACTGTTCAAGTAAGTGATGGAATGGTTGTTAGAACAAATACGGAAAAAGTTTTAAGAGCCGTTAAAACTAATTTACAATTGCTTGCAGGAAATCATAAATTTGAATGTTGGAAATGTCCTCGTGAATCAAATTGTGAGTTATTGCGATTACTTCGTAAATATAATATTGAAAATAAAATTGGTGAAGATCCAACATTTTCACGTAAAGAACAAGTTACTAATATTTCTGATGCACTAGTAATTGATAGTAGTAAATGTGTATTATGTGGTCGTTGTATTTCTGCTTGCGAAAAACTTGCGGGTACAAGTGTTTTAGATTTTAACTATCGTGGTTCTAAAACTTATGTTGGCCCAGCCTTAAATTATCCAATTGATAAAGCAGGATGTATATATTGTGGCAAGTGTATTCAAGCTTGTCCAACAGGAGCTTTAAAAGAAAGAGATGGAATTTCTTTAGCTGAAGAATATGTAAATAATAAAGAATATTATACAGTTGCTTGTATTGCTCCAGCTGTAAGAGCAGCTTTAGGAGAAGAATTTGGATATCATATCGGTGAATTTAATGCTGAAAAGAAAGCATACAGTGCATTAAAAGCTTTAGGTGTAAATGATATAACTGATGTAAATTTTGCTGCTGATGTTACAATTATGGAAGAAGGTACAGAATTTATTGGACGTTTAAATAAATATTTAAATGGTGATGAAACGGTATTACCAATGTTTACATCATGTTCACCAGGTTGGATAAGATTTATCGAAATTTATTATCCACATTTGTTAAGTCATTTATCTTCCACTAAATCACCTCAACAAATTCAAGGGGCTCTAATTAAACATTACTATGCTAAAAAGATTGGTGTTGATCCTCAAAAAGTAAAAGTAATTTCAATTATGCCTTGTAGTTGTAAAAAATATGAAGCAAATCGTGAGGAAATGGTTACAGATGGTTTGAAAGATATAGATGTTGTTTTAACTACTAGAGAATTTGCTAGATGGATTAAGAAAAATGACATTAACTTTAATGATTTAGAAGATTATGTACCAACATCTCCTCTTGCTCAATATACAGGTGCCAGTGTTATTTTTGGTGCTACTGGTGGTGTAATGGAAGCAGCTTTAAGAACAGTTAAAGATATTTTAGAAAAAACTGATAATAAGCAAGTGGATATCACTCCTGTTAGAGGAATGGATGACATTAAAGAAGCAACGATGACAATTGATGGTAAAGAATTAACTGTAGCTGTTGTTCATGGTGGTGCTCATATTAAAGAAATGTTAAAAAGAATTGAAGAAAATCCTGGTAAATATGCCTTTGTGGAATTTATGGGATGTACTGGTGGATGTGTAAATGGTGGAGGTCAACCAATAGTTCCATCTTACATTGCGGATAATATTGATGTCAGGGAATTACGTGCTAAGGTTTTATATAATATTGATAAAGAAACACCATTGCGTAAATCTCATGAAAATCCATATGTTATGGAATTATATAAAGAGTTCTTAAAAGAGCCAAATAGTGATATTGCTCATCATTTATTACATACAAAATATGCAAAGAAAGGATTGTATAATTAATGCGTAAATGTTCAAATTGTGGTTTTGAAAATACTGATGATAGTAATTTTTGTACAAACTGTGGTAGTGCATTAGAATCTAATGAAACAGTTATTAAAAGATGCTCATTTTGTGGAGCAGAGAATACACCAGAAAGTAAGTTTTGTATAAAGTGTGGTGCATCAATTGTTGATACTGAAACTTCAGTTATATCTAGCAGTAATGTATCAAATAAAAATGATAACTTTAATAATGTTCAAAAATCGAGTACTTTAAATAATGTGGGAATGATATTAGGTATTATTTCCGTAGCTTCTATTTTAGTGTGTTGTTGTGGATTGTTTGGATTTTTATCAATTATTCCTGGTATTTTAGCAGTTGTTTTTAGTATTATTTATATGGTTAAATATAATGCTAATGATGGTAAGGCTATAGCTGGTTTAATACTTGGTATTATTGGTGTCATTCTTTCTATTATCATAATGATTATATTACCTGGTATTTTAGAAGGTTTCGAAGAAACAGCCAAAGAGTTTATCGTTGAATCATGTGCAAATGGTAGTTTAGATGATGAAACTTGCGGTAGTTACAGGGAATTATATCCTGAATGGTTTCAATGGTTATTTATTAAATAATTATTGTATTATTTGATAATTCAGCATTAAAATTATGTATAAATAATGTTTTTTGACGATAAATCGTCCCTGTTAAAATTTCTTATGAAAACAATTTAAAGGTCAACATCAAAAGATGTTGACCTTTAAATACGCTAGATTATTAATTGTTATTATCTTTGTCTTTTGATTTTTTATTGTTTCTAATTGCTAGATTAATATTTATTAAAAATAAAACTTTTGTGATTATCACAAGAAAATTTCACAGCTATTTTTTGAAAAAATAATTAAAATAAAAGGTCAATATTATTCAAAAATTATTATAATTTATTTAAATAATTAATATTTTTTTTATTTATGAATAGTATATATTGAATAATATTAGAGGTGAATGAATGAAAAAAATATGTTTAATATTAATTGTTTCGTTGTTAATGTTGATAATTGTAGAAAAACCTATTAAAGTGAGTGCACAAGAAAATGTAGAGCTAACAGAAGATTGTAAAAGTGCATGTTTAATAGAGTGTCAAACAGGACAAATTATATATTCTAAAAATGAAAATGAAAAATTAGCACCAGCCAGCATGACGAAAATAATGACGATGATTTTAGTTATGGATAAAGTTAAAAAAGGAATAATTAAACTTACTGATGTTGTTAAAACACCAAAAGAAGCATCTGAATTAGGTGGTAGCCAAATATATTTAAGTGAAGGGGAAGAAATGACAGTTAATGATCTAATAAAATCAATGACCATTGCTTCCGCCAATGATGCTACAATGTCATTAGCAATCCATGTTGGAGGTAGCGAAAGAACATTTGTGAAAATGATGAACGATAAAGTTAAAGAACTAGGACTAAAAAACACAAATTTTGTAAATCCATACGGATTTGATCATAATGACCATTATTCAAGTGCTTACGATATGGCTATTATGTCACAACATTTAATTAATAATTATCCGGAAATATTACAATATACATCAGTATATGAAGATTATGTAAGAGAAGATAGTGTGAAAAAATTTTGGTTAGTTAATACTAATAAATTAGTTCGTTTTGTAAATGAAGTTGATGGACTAAAAACTGGATATACAACAAAAAGTGGATATTGTCTTTCCGCAACCATTAATAAAAATAATGAAAGATTTATTGCTGTTGCAATGGGTAATTCAACATCAACAATTAGAAACAATGAAATAATGAGTATGTTAAATTATGGTGTAAATAATTATAGTACTAAAAAAATAATAGCTAAAGATGAAGTTATTAAAGAAATTGATGATAAAGGATATACGCCAAATAAAATTATTTTGAAAGCTGAAAAAGATATTATAATTTTACAAAACAAAGGAAATAATAATGATAATATTAATATTGTTGAAGAAATAGACTTAAATAATGGAAGTAAATTAAAAGTTTATGTTAATAATGAATTATTTGAAGAAATAAATTTAATTAGTGAAGTTCAATATAAAAAAGCAACAGTATTTGAAATAATTTTGGAAGTAATGAAAGAAATTTTTTTAGTAACGGAATAAATATCAATTCATGTTTTTTATATTAAAAAAATGTTATAATTAGTCATAATTCGTAATTTGAGTATTGTTAATTATATAATCTTATTATATTATATATAATAAGAAAAGGATATAGTATGAAAGTATTAATATTAAGTTGTAGTACAGGTGAAGGGCATAATAGTGCTGCCAATGCATTATATAATGAATTTTTAAGACAAAATATTGAAGTAGTCAAAACTGATTTTTTATCAATTGGTAATAAAAAACATAATTTTTTCACATCTTGTTTAAATACAGTTACTAAAAAAACTCCGAAGGTTTTTGGTATGTTATATAAAGCTGGTGCAACTTATAGTTCCACAAACATTACTTCACCAATTTATTTAATTAATAGTTTACATTCTAATGCATTAGAAAAATTTATTAAAGACAATAAATTTGATATTATTCTATCAACGCATTTATATGCTATGGAATGTACAGGATATTTAAAAAAACACCATAAATTAAATAGTAAATGTTATGGGGTTTTAACGGATTATACTTGTATACCATTTTTAGCTGAAACTAAACAAGATGGATATTTTATACCTCATAAACTATTAATTCCTGAACTAGTAAAAAATGGTATCAAACAGGAAAAGATTTTACCTACGGGTATACCTATTGATAGTAAGTTTAAAATAAATATTTCTAAGGAAGAAGCACGTTATAAACTTAACTTGTCAAATAATATAAAAATTATTCTAATTATGACAGGTGGCATTGGGTGTGGAAATGTATCAAAAATATGCGATATACTATTAAAAAATTACCAAGATAAATATCATATTATTGCAATGGTTGGAAAAAATAAAGAATTAGAATATGAACTAAATAATAAGTATAATAATAAATATATTGATGTTGTTTCATTTACTACATTAATAAACTATTATATGGCAGCTAGTGATGTTCTTATTACTAAACCTGGTGGAATCTCTATCACAGAAGCAGCTGTAATTAATATTCCTATTATTAACGCAATGGCTATTCCTGGATGTGAAACTAAAAATGCCTTGTTTTTTGAAAACTTGGGAATGAGTTTCAATGCTACAAATGATGAAAAACTAATTAAATATATAAATATTTTGTTAAATAATGAAGAAGAAAGGATAAAAATGATTCACAACCAATCATTAGTAATTAATAAAAATTCTACTGCTGATATCATTAAAATAATTAAAGAAAATGCTTAAGTTTTTATATCTTGTTTTATCATATTTATTAGGTTCTATTTTATTTAGTTTATTATTACCTAAAATTATTTACAATGTCAATATTACTGAAAAAAGTAGTGATCATAATCCTGGTTCAAGTAACGTCTTTAGTAACTGTGGGATAATAATGGGAATTATATGTTTGAGTTTAGATATCATAAAAGGTTTTATTCCAGTGTTTCTTTTTAGAATAATATTTAATGAAGACTCAATATGGTTATTACTTGTGATAATTGCTCCCGTTTTTGGACATATATTTCCAATATTTAATAACTTTAAAGGTGGAAAAGGTATTGCAACATCCTTTGGTGTATTATTAGGATTAATACCTTACAGTTTTATAGTTTTTGTATTAGCGTTTTTTTATTTGTTTTTTTCACTTGTAATTAAAATATATCCTATAAGAAAAAGAAGCATTGTTACTTATCTTTGCTTTGGAGTTAGCGGATTATTAATAAGTTTATATTACAACCATTTTTACATTGGCATCGCTGCAATTATTATTGGTTTGTTATGTGCATTAAAGCATACTAAATATTTATCTATTGTTAATGATGAAAAGGAATAAAGCATTTTGTTTTATTCCTTTATATAATTTATAATTGTATCTTCTTATTTTATTTGTTTTGTGATATAATGGAATAAAGTGAGGAATATATGAAAAAAGTAATAATTATAGTTATTTTATGCGTTTGTTTTTTATTTGGGTGTCAAGTAGAACAAAAAAAGATTAATTTTCAATTAGGAATTGATACTATTGATGCTTACTTAGATTATTTTGATAATAAAAATGTTGGATTAATAACAAATCCAACCGGTATTAATAGTAATTATGTTTCCACAATCGATGTATTATTTGAAAAGGTAAATTTAGTATCATTATATGCACCTGAACATGGAATAAGAGGAAATAGTCAAGCTGGTGGAACAGTTGGTAATGAAATTGATGTTAAAACTGGTTTAACTGTTTATAGTTTGTATGGACAAAATAAAAAACCCACAAATGAAATGTTAGAAGGAATTGATGTCCTATGCATTGATATACAAGATGTAGGGGCTAGATTTTATACTTACATTTATACTATGGCTTATGCAATGGAAGCATGCCAAGAAAATAATATCGAGTTTGTGGTGTTTGATCGACCAAATCCAGTATCTGGGAGTATTGTTAATGGTAATATACTTGATGAAAAATATAGTAGTTTTGTCGGTATGTATCCTATTATTACACGTCATGGAATGACTATTGGTGAGATTGCAAAACTATTTAATGAAGAATATCAAATAGGTTGTAATTTAAAAGTTATCACAATGAAAGACTATGACAGAGAATTATTTTATGATGATTATGATATTGCATTTGTTGCACCATCACCAAATATTCCAACTGTAGATACTGCAATAGTTTATAGTGGTACATGTATTTTTGAAGGAACAAATTTGAGTCAAGGAAGAGGAACAACAAAACCATTTGAATATATTGGAGCTCCTTTTATAGACCCTTATACATGGGTAGAAAAACTTAATGCCTTAGAATTAGATGGGGTTGTTTTTAGACCTATATATTTTACACCTACTGCTAATACATACGCTAATAAATTATGTGGTGGTGTGCAAGTTCATGTGACTAACCGTAAAACATTTAATAGCGTTAAAGTCGGTTATGCAATGCTTTACACTGTGAAAGAATTATATCCAAGTCAAGTTCAGTTAACTACATATATTAATAATCTTTCAGGTGTTGACTATATTTATAATATGGAGTATTCATTAGAAGAATTGTTTATGAAAATAGATGAAGATGAAAATGCATTTAATGTAACAAGAAATAAATATTTATTGTATTAGGAGTTAATAATGGAAAATTATACTGCAATCGTTAATAATTTAATTAATGAAATTTTAAAGGAAGAAAAAAATAATATAAAAGAAGCAAGCAAAATAATGTATGATGCAATGAAAGAAAATAAAGTTGTTCATATATTCGCAACAGGACACTCACATATGTTTGCGGAAGAATTATTTTATAGGGCAGGAGGATTAGTTCAAATTAATCCTATATTAGAACCATTTTTAATGCAACATGAAGGAGCAGTTAGAAGTACACAAATGGAACGACTATCAGGAGTAGCAGAACAAATTTATAATAGTATAGATAAATTACCTGGTGAGCCATTTATTATAGTTTCAAATTCAGGAATTAATAGTGTCCCTATTGAAATGGCACAATTAGCAAAAAAAGATAATCGTAAAGTTATCTGTATAACTAGTGTTAACACTTCCAAAGATTTAAAATCGAGAACTAAAGATAATAAACATTTATATGAACTTGGTGATGTAGTTATTGATAATCACACTCCAATAGGTGATGGGGCTTTAGAAAGTAAATATGGAAGAATTGGTGCCGTTTCCACAATTTTAAATAGTTATATTGCTCAATCGTTAGTTTTAAATATTATCGAGTTATATGAAAAAAATAATTTAACTCCACCAATATATCAAAGTGCTAATACCGAAGGTGGAGATGAGCATAATAAAAAAATATATGAAATGTTTAAAAATAGAGTTCGTTCATTATATTAAAAATGAAAATGTTTTTTAATTGATTTTTAAGATATTTGTGATATAATATGTTAGAATTCTAACAATTATTGAGGTGCTTATGGATAATAAAATTGGATTAAAAGTTAAAAACATATCCAACTTGATACGTAGAAACGTAGATAGTAGGATTTCTAAAGCAGGATTATCAGATATCACTGGTGTTCAAGGCTTTTTAATAGGATATCTCTATGCACATAATGATAGAGATATTTTTCAAAGAGATTTAGAGCAACAATTTAATCTTAGACGTTCTTCAATTACATCTATTTTAAATACCTTGGAAAAAAAAGAGTATATTAAAAGAGAAGCAGTAGATGAAGATAAAAGAATAAAGAAAGTTGTATTGACTGATAAAGGTATTGAACGTCATAAGCAAATTGAAAAAATAATTGATAATTATGATAATGAATTGCGTAACGATTTTTCTGATCGTGAATTCCAAACATTATGTAATTTGTTAGATAGATTATATAATAATATAAAGAAGGGAGAAAATAATGAAAAAGAATAAAAAGCAAAATCATATTTTAAAGGCCGTTAAGGGTGCTGAAAAATATACTATTTTGACACCGGTTATGATGATTGGCGAAGTTGTAATGGAATGTTTAATTCCTCTAATTATGGCTTATTTAGTTGATTTCTTAAATATTTCGACTATTTACAGTGGTCAAACAGTTGATGAATTAATAACTGCTATTCCTAATATTAGTGAAAATAGAATAAAATTATTTGTTAATTGTATGAATAATGGAATGTCAGTGTTTTCTTTAATAGCCTTAGTAGGTGGAGTAATTGTGTTAGCTGCGTTTATATCTTTAATATTTGGTGTATTAGGGGCACGATTTGGTTCATTTGCGGGAGGAATATTTGCGAGAAATTTAAGAAGAGATATTTATAAAAATATTCAAACATTATCATTTGAAAATTTAGATAAATATCAAACTTCATCTCTTATTACGCGTTTAACAACTGATGTTACAAATGTTCAAGATGCATTTGTGTCTATTATAAGAATGTTTGTACGTTCACCAATAATGTTTGTTATTTCATTTGTTATGTGTGCAAATATTAAAATACAATTAACACCAATCTTTTTAATTGTTATACCAATACTTGTATTCTTAATTCTATTTATTGCTACTCGTGCTCATCCATATTTTGAAAAGTTATTTACAACATATGACCAATTAAATGAAAGGTTACAAGAAAACTTAATAGGCATTCGTGTTGTTAAATCTTTTGTACGTGAAGATTTTGAAATTGAAAAATTCAAAAACACAAATAGCAAAATGAAACAATTAGGTGTAAAGGCTGAGAATATATTATCTTGGAATACACCATTAATGAGTGGTTTTATGTATTTAACAATATTTGTTGTTTGTTTATTAGGTGGTAAATATTTTGTTGTTGGGGATTCATCAATGACCTTAGGGGATTTACAAGCATATATAACATATATTAATCAATTATTATCTAGTTTAATGATGATAGGTATGATGTTTGTTATTGTTGTTATGTCTAGAGCTAGTATGCAACGTATAAATGAAATATTAGATGAGAAGTCATCGTTAAGTAATAATGATCATCCAATATATGATGTTAAAAATGGAGATGTTGAATTTGATAATGTGAGTTTTTCATACTCTCATAATGAAAATAATTTAAATTTAGAAAATTGTTCATTTAAAGTTAATTCAGGAGATGTTGTTGGTATTATAGGTGGAACAGGCTCTAGTAAAACAACATTAGTATCATTAATATCTCGATTATATGATACAACATTTGGTACTGTTAAAGTTGGAGATATTGATGTTAAAGATTATGATATGAAAATATTACGTGATAAAGTTGCAGTAGTTCTTCAAAAAAATGTTTTATTCTCTGGTTCAATTAGGGAAAATATGAAATGGGGTAAAGAAGATGCTTCTGATGAAGAAATTATTCAAGCATTAAAAAATGCTCAAGCATATGAATTTGTTTGCAATTTGCCTGGACAATTAGATTATGATTTAGGTCAAGGTGGTGTAAATGTATCAGGTGGACAAAAACAAAGATTATGTATTGCTAGAGCATTATTGAAAGATCCAAAAGTTTTAATTTTAGATGATTCCACAAGTGCAGTTGATACAAAGACAGATGCTTTAATAAGAGAATCATTTAGAAAAAACATTCCAAATGTGACAAAATTTATTATTGCTCAACGTATTAATTCAATACAAGATTCTGATGTGATAATAGTATTGAACGATGGTAAAATTGATGGAATTGGAACACATGATGAATTATTACAAAATAATGAAATATATCGTGAAGTTTATGAATCACAAACAAAAATAGAGGAAGGAGATAAATAATATGCCACCACGCGGATTAAAAGGTACAGCAAAACCCAAAGATTTTAAAAAGTCATTCGGAAGAGTTTTAGGATATTATAAAAATCACTTACCTCGTGTAATTATTTCTTTCATTAGTTTAGTATTAACAACTATATGTTCGTTAGTTGCTACATCAGTATGTTTGCAACAAGTATTAAATGCATTAGATTATGTGACTAACCCTAATCAAAATGTGGGATATGAAGGATTAATTGGAACTGAATTAGTACAAGCTAAATGGAATAGTCCACAAGGCTATAAAGCCTTTTTGACAGGATGTGTTTTGTTAATAGTTTTCTATTTATTAAGTGCATTATTTAGTTTCATTAATGAAAGATTAATGGTCAAGGTTACAAGAAGTATATTAGAAGACTTTAGAAATTCATTATTTGAATCAATGGAAAAGTTACCAATAAGATATTTTGATACTCATACACATGGTGAATTAATGTCAAGATATACTAATGATATTGATGCTATGCGTCAAATGATTTCTCAAGCTATTCCACAATGTGTATCAAGTGTAATAACTGTTGTTGCAACATTTGTTATAATGTGCATAAAATCTATAGAATTAACATTAGTTACAGTTGTAAGTTTAGTTTTTGTTTTAATAATTACAAAAGCAGTAATAAAGAAGTCAGGAAAATATTTCATGCAGCAACAAAAAGAAATTGGTACAATGAATGGTTACATTGAAGAAATGATTGAAGGTCAGAAAGTAATTAAAGTATTCAATCATGAAGACAAAGCAATTGAACAATTTAATCAAATTAATGATAATGTGTGTTCTTCTTATATAAATGCTAATCGTTATGCTTTTGCTTTTGGACCAATTTCCAATAATTTAAATCATATTCAATATGCTTTAACAGCTTTAGTTGGTGGCTTATTAATGATTACAGGATTTAGAGTATTTCCTGCACAAGGATTAATGACAGCACCAATAATTATTGTATTTTTAACTTTAACTAAAAATTTCGGTCGTCCAATTTCAATGGTTTCTCAACAATTAAATAGTATTGTAATTGCATTATCTGGGGCTGAAAGAGTATTTGAAGTAATGGATGCTGAACCTGAAGCTGATAATGGATATGTTACTTTAACTTACGGAAAATATGATGAAAATGGTAATATTGTGGAAGTGGATCATAAGACTGATTTGTTCTTATGGAAACATCCTCATCAAGATGGTACTACAACTTTGCAAAAGTTAGAAGGAAACGTAGTATTTGATGATGTTGATTTTGGATACACAGATGAAAAAATGGTTTTACATAATGTTAGTTTATATGCAAAGCCAGGTCAAAAAATTGCCTTTGTTGGTTCGACAGGAGCAGGCAAAACAACAATTACTAATTTAATTAATCGTTTCTATGATATTCAAGATGGAAAAATAAGAATTGACGGAATTAATATTAATAAGATTAAAAAATCAGATTTAAGAAAATCACAATCAATTGTTTTACAGGATACTCACTTATTTACAGATACAGTTATGGAAAATATTCGTTATGGTAGGTTGGATGCTACAGATGAAGAATGCATTGCTGCAGCTAAATTAGCAAATGCGGATTACTTCATTTCTCACTTGCCAGATGGATATAATACACAATTAGTAAGTGATGGTAGTAACTTGAGTCAAGGTCAAAGACAGTTATTAGCAATTGCTAGAGCCGCTGTTGCTGATCCAGCAGTGTTAATATTAGATGAAGCTACATCATCAATTGATACAAGAACTGAGAAATTGATTGAAAAAGGAATGGATAAATTAATGAATGGAAGAACCACTTTTGTTATTGCTCATAGACTTTCAACTGTAAAAAATTCTCAAGCTATTATGGTTTTAGAGCATGGTGTTATAATTGAACGTGGTGATCATCAATCATTACTTGAACAAAAAGGAAAGTATTATCAATTATATACTGGTGCCTTTGAATTAGATTAGAACTCTTCGGAGTTCTTTTTTATTATTCGTTATAATATTATAATTTTATAACTACTGTAAACATATATAATATTACAAAAAAACGTTGACAATCAAACTGTAAAAAAATATAATAAAGAGGCAAAAGGTATTTTTTCTACTGTTATTGCACCTTATTATAATACTAAAATAACTGCAGATAATTTTAATGAAATAAAAAATAAAGTTTACGAGCAATTCACAAATAATGCAAAAAACATTGCTAGTGCTTTAAATATTGATATTGACATTGATAAGGCTTCTGTTAATATTGGTGGATTTACATTCAGTGAAGGAGAAACTGCAGGACAATTTGTTAAAGAATTGAGTTATACATTCCAATTACCAAACGCAACACAAGAACAAGCAGATATGTTTGCCATGCTAATGGGAGATTTAGGATATGAAAATCAAGAGGCTGTTATATCCTCAAATTATTTAAACGCAGCTGCAACTAATGCTGATGCACTAGAACATATTATTAAATTTAATGATGCCAAAGGTGTAGAGGAAGCATTGGAAAAGGCTGGCATAAACGATTATACATTGGACTTAACAAAAAAAGAAGTTAAGGTGTTGGATTTTGAAATGGGAAGTCAAGAATTACTTGATAAAATAGTTGAATTAGTTAATGAGTTAGGAGAAAATTACAATGAATCAAAAACAAGCAAAATCGCAAGCAGATATTTGGATAGAACAAATAGAAAAAACTTTTATAAAAGCTGGCTTGAAACCAGGGAAAACAGTGAGCGGAACAGGGTGCTTCGTGACTATACCATCGAAGCGTCAAATAGAGTCAATCAAGAAATCGCAAAAATTGAAAAACAACAACAATCAATAAAAGATAATACACAAAACAAAGATATTCGATATTCTAAGAATAAATATAAAACAACAAATGAAATAAAACTACAAGCAGAGTTAAAACAAAAGAAAGTTTATTCGTACAAAGAAGTAGACACAATGGTAAATGATTTTATTAATACATTTACTTCTTCGAAGAATAAATATTTTAAGAACTCTAAAGAATCAGTAGTTAAACAATTCTTTACAGAATTAAATACAGGAAATGTTAATGCAAATAAATTGGCAAATGATTTGTCTAATTTAATATTTAATTATGAAAATTATTCAAATATGAATAATTTTTTTTATAAAGTATTAATTGAAAATATTAAATTGTATTAAATTCTGATAATAATTTATATATTATTTTAGTTTGTTTTAATTGTTAAAAGATATAAAATGTGGTATTATATAACAAACGAGGTGTACTTATGAAAGTTATTAAAAAACAAACAAACAGCCAGTTGTGTATAATATGTGGATTAGAAAATGAGTTTGGATTAAAAGCTCCTTTTTACGAAATGGAAGATAATACGGTTGTATCGATATTTGAATATAAAGAGATTCATCAGAGTTATCCGGGAAGAGTGCATGGTGGTATGATTTCATGTTTGTTAGATGAATTGATTGGTCGTGCAATTTGGGTGTTTGAACCAGAGATGTGGGGAGTTACAATGACATTGAATGTAAAATTTAGAAAACCTGTGCCTTATAATACTAAATTGAAAGGTGTAGGAAGAATTATCGAGAATAAACATCGTCATTTTGTGGGAACTGGTGAAATATATGATATGGAAGGAAATGTTTTAGCAAGTGCTGAAGCCACATATATGAAACTTCCTTTATCAAAAATTTCTGAAAGCCATACTGATGAAATAAATGTATATTTAGAAGATAATGTTAGAGAAATAAATTAATAAAAAAAGAAGAAATAATATGATTGAAACAATAATTCAAAAACAAAGAGAATTTTTTAATAGTGGAATAACATTAGATTATGATTTTCGTAAGAATTCATTATTAAAATTGCGTTCAGCATTATTAAAAAAACAAAATGAAATTATTAATGCTTTTAAAAAAGATTTTAATAAATGTGAGTTTGATGTTATATCTACTGAGTTTGCTATGGTTATAATTGAAATTGATTATATGTTAAAACATTTGAAAAAATTAATGAAACCAAAAAGAAAGAAAACTCATTTATTTAATTTTCCCTCTAAAGGATATATTTACAATGATCCATATGGAGTTTGTCTAATAATGGCTCCTTGGAATTATCCCCTTCAATTAGCATTATCACCATTAGTTGGTGCTATTGCAGCAGGAAATACTATTGTGTTAAAACCATCTAATTATAGTTACAATGTTTCCTTAGTCATTAAGGATATTTTAAAGGATTTCAATGAAGATTATATATATGTTGTTTTAGGTGGAAGAGATGTCAATACTGATTTATTAGATAATCGTTTTGATTTTATATTTTTTACTGGTGGATATAATGTTGGAAAGATTGTAATGGAAAGAGCTAGTAAATATTTAACACCTGTTTGTTTAGAATTAGGTGGCAAGTCTCCATGTATAGTATGTAATGATGGTGATTTAAGTATTGCTGCTAAAAGAATAGTATGGGGAAAATATCTAAATGCTGGTCAAACTTGTGTAGCCCCTGATTATTTATTAATTGACAAAAATATTAAAAATAGTTTTATAGAATTATTGATTACTGAAATCAAAAAACAAAATTATATTGATAATAAATTACGAGATGATTTTTGTTATATTATTAATGATAAACATGTTGAGAGATTAAAAACATTATTAGATGAAAATAAAACAATATGTGGTGGCCATTTTAATAATCGTTTATTAGAACCAACAATAATGGACAATGTATCTTTTGATGATCCGATAATGCAAGAAGAAATATTTGGACCTATTTTACCAATAATTGAATATGATGATTTAGGTGATGTTGTTCAATTATTAAAAACCAAAGAAAAACCATTAGCGTTATATTTATTTACTAAAAATAAAAAATATATTTCTCAAGTGATGAATAATATAAGTTTTGGCGGTGGATGTATTAATGATACAATAATGCATTTAACAAATGACCAATTACCATTTGGGGGTGTTGGACATAGTGGAATGGGAAGCTATCATGGAGAACAATCGTTTTGCACATTTTCTCATCAAAAAAGTATTTTAGTGAAGGGAAGATTAGAACTAAATACTAAATATCCACCTTATAAAAAGAGTAATTTAAAATTAGTGAAAAAATTTTCTAAAATAAAGGATTAATATGATAGAATATTTAATTATAATATTTATTATGAGTTTAATTACTTTCTTATTATATATGATTGATAAGAAACGTTCTATTAAACATAAATGGCGTATTAAAGAATTTACTTTATTATTATTTTCATGTTTATTTGGGGCATTTGGTGGAATAATAGCGATGTATAAATATAGACATAAAACTAAACATTGGTATTTTATTGCTATAAATTATTTGGCCATAATATTGCAAATTATTCTTGGCTTTATAATTTATAATAAATATGGAATATCAATTTTTAAAGCACTTTAATTGCTTTATATTTAGAAAAATGTTAAAATAAAGAAAATAAAGGAGGAAAAATAATGGAACAAAAATTTTTGAAATGTGAACATTGTGGTAACATTGTTGCCGTTGTAAAAGAAAGCGGTGTTAGTATTAAGTGTTGTGGTGAAGCAATGAAAGAAATTATTCCTGGAGTTGTTGAAGCATCACATGAAAAACATATACCCGTATTTTCTGTTGAAAATAATTTAGTACATGTTGAAGTTGGAAGTGTAATTCATCCAATGATTGCTGAGCACTATATTGAATGGATATCAATTCAAACTAAATTTGGAAATCAAAGAAAATGTTTAAAACCCGGTGATGAACCAAAAGTTGATTTTGCATTAGTTGATGGTGATGAGGTAGTTGCAGTATACGCATATTGTAATTTACATGGCTTATGGAAAGCTGAATAATATAAAGAGTATTATGTCTTTTTGGCATGATACTTTTTTTGTTTCTATACAAAATATGACAAATTAATTAAAATAAGTGGTGTAAAGTATTAGTATATTAGGAGGAAGTAGTATGCTCAATACGGAAATTTTCATTAAACGAAATATTTTGTATATTCGTTTTGATGGTGAATTAGATCAAAAAAATGTGGAAAATTTAAGATATAAAATGATTGAATTAATCGATAAATATCATATTCAACATTTAGTATTTAATTTCAAGAAACTATCATTTATGGATAGTAGTGGTATTGGTTTTATTATTGGTCGTTATAATACAATTAAAAAGAATAATGGTTCAATAATTTTATGTAATTTAAATGAACAAATAAAAAGATTAGTCATGTTATCAGGTTTATCTAGAATTTGTGAAATGAAAAAAGATGAAGAAGATGCAAGTAGTTATTTGGGGGTAGCGTAATGAAAAATAATGTTAAAATAAAAATGTGTGCTAATAAAAATAATATTACATTTGCTAGAGGAGCAATAGCAAGCTTCTTAGTTAATTGTGATTTAACGATTAATGTATTGAATGAAATTAAAACAATTGTTAGTGAGGCTGTAACTAATGCTATAGTTCATGGGTATTTAAATGATGAAGAAAAAATTGTTCATTTAGAATTTGATTTAAACGATGATTTATTAACAATTATTGTGGAAGATTTTGGCGTAGGAATAGAAGATGTAGAAAAGGCTAAAGAGCCTTTATTTAGTACTAAATTACAAGAGGAAAGAGCTGGTTTAGGTTTTACCATTATGGAAGTCTTTTCTGACGAAATGACTGTAGAATCAAAATTAGGAATAGGTACTAAAATAGTATGTACTAAAAAATTAATTGAATGTGATGATGAACTATCAATCTAATTCTTTATTTGATGAAAATATATCATTGGTTTATGGGATTGTTAATAAAATGAATTATGGATATGTGGATAAAGATGATCTAATTCAAGCGGGATTATCAGGGCTTCTTGAAGCTACTAAACATTATAAAAAAGAATCAAATGTAAAATTTACATCGTATGCTTTTATTTATATAATTAATGCTATAAAAAAAGAAATGCGGGAAAATCAATTAATTATATTATCTAAAGAAATAATAAAAATAAAAAAAGAGATTAATAAAAATAGTAATAAAACAATAAAAGAAATATCTAAAGAACTTAACGTGACAGAAGAAAACGTAGTTTTAGCTTTATCATATAGTAATAATATAACATGTGATAATGAATTATTAAATAAAATTCCTGAACCAAATGATAATAGTGAAATAATCAAACATGCTTTAAATAAATTAGAATCTAAACTTCAGCAAGTAATAATATTTAAATATTATAAATTATATTCTCAAGCAAAAATTGCAAAAATTATGAATTGTTCGCAAGCAAAAGTTTCTAGATTAGAAAAAATTGCTTTACAGACAATGAAAAAAATGATTGATTAATTTAAAATGTTCCTTCTTATTTTTTAGGGGCTAGCTTTAAAATAAGTTAGCTCTTTTTTGTATATTTATTGATATAAATCAAATAATAAAATAAATGGAGATTTATATGAATAAAAGAAGTGAATTAATAGATAACATAATTAAACAAACTACTCCTAAAAGAAAACTAAAAAATAATTTATTAAAATCATTTATTGTTGGTGGTTTAATTTGCTTAATTGCCCAAATTATAAAAAGCTTATTAATATTAAAATTTGATGAAAAAACTTCACAAGTATTAACTACCATTACGATGATATTTTTAGGCTCATTTCTTACTGGTTTTGGAATATATGATAAAATTGGTCAATTTGCTGGTGCAGGAACTATAATACCAATTACCGGTTTTGCTAATTCAATGACTAGTAGTGCAATGGAAGCAAAAAGTGAAGGTCTAGTTTTAGGAATAATTAATAATATGTTAAAACTAGCTGGAAGTGTAATTATTACAGGTGTTATTAGTGCCTTTATATTTGGTAGTATATATTATTTGTTAGGTATATATCAATGAAAATTGGCAAGTCAAGTATTATTTTTAATAATGTCTATTTGAAAAGTAGTGCAGTTGTTGTAGGTCCAAAAGAAGAAAAAGGACCATTATCAAAATATTTTGATTATACATTTAATGATTTAAAGTGTAATGAAATTAGTTGGGAAAAAGCAGAAATGAAGATGTACAATACTGCTTTTGATTTGGCAATTAATAAAGGAAATATTAAAAATATTGATTTAGTAATTAGTGGCGATTTAAATAACCAAATAGTTATTGGAAATTATGTAATGAGAAATTATAGTTTTCCATATTTGGGAATATTTAGTGCTTGTGCATCTAGTGTAGAAGGATTGATAATTGCTTCCACATTTATTGAAAATTGTAATTATCAAAATATAGCGGTAAATACAAGTAGTCATAATGCACTTGCGGAAAAACAATTCCGTTATCCTAATGAATACGGATGTCAAAAACCTGATTATATTACATCAACTGTTACAGCAGCTATTTCAGTAGTTTTATCAAGTGACTACAGTAATATTAAAGTTACGAGAGCAACAATTGGTGAGGTAGTTGACTATAATTTAAAAGATCCACAGGATTTAGGAAGAGCAATGGCACCATCATGCTTTTATACTTTAAAACAACATTTAGAGGATTTTGAAATTGATGTAGATGAATATGATATGATTTTATCGGGTGATTTATCCACATATGGTAAAGAATTGTTTCTTAATATTTGTTTTCAACATGGTGTTTATATTTCAGAAAACTATGAAGATGCGGGAGTAATGATTTATAATCTTGAAGAACAAAATGTACATAGTGGGGGTTCAGGTTGCGGATGTTTACCATCAGTTGCCTTTAGTTTTATTTTAAATCAATTGCAAACTAAAGTTTATAAAAAAGTGTTATTACTAGCAACGGGAGCTCTACACAATCCCACAATTTTAAGTCAAAAAGAAAGTATTCCTGGAATCACACATGCAATTGTATTGGAGGCTGTAGAATGATTTATTTATATGCATTTCTTATGGGGGGATTCATTTGTTTGATAGCCCAATTTATAATGGATAAATTTAAATTGTTACCTATTTATGTCACTTGTTTATTTGTAGTAATTGGTGCTTTTTTAAACCTTTTTGGTATTTATCCCAAATTAGTAGAAATATTTGGATTTGGAGCATCACTACCAATTTCATCATTTGGAGCATCTCTTACATCATCCGCAATCCAAAAAGCAGAAGAAATTGGATATTTAGGAATATTAACAGGAATGTTTGATTCAACATCAGCTGGAATTGTAGTAGCAATAATCTGTAGTGCAATTATGGCTGTATTATTTAAGCCTAAAGGATAATTTGACACCTAAATCAACTAATTAATAAATGAAAAATGGAGGTGATAAAATGCCAAAACTTAGTTGTAGTGCAATAAAATGTATTTATAATTGTGAAAATTTGTGTACAAAAAGTGTTATACATATTAATGACGATGTTGATGCTAAAAGATGTTTAGCATTTAAATGTAAGAGATATGATTATGAACATAATTTTAATACTGAATTTGCAAATTTTGATGGTTTAAATCAATACATTAGTATTGAATGCGAAGCAAAAAAATGCGATTATAATTGTAAAGGAATGTGTGCGAGTGAAAATGTTAAAATTACTGGATGTAATTCAACATGTTCTAATCAAACAAAATGTCAAACATTTTCAGAATAAATTATAGTTGTTATTTTTGAAAATGTATGATATAATAAAAATAATTATGGAGATAGTATGAGTAAAATTAAATTCTTTGGATTAGGTGGTTTAGGTGAAAACGGCAAAAATATGTATGTATGTGAAGTAGATAATTACATATTTGTATTGGATGCTGGATTAAAATATCCTAATGTTGATTTATATGGCATAGATACTATTTTACCTGATTTTCAGTATTTAAAGGAAAATCAAAATAGAATTGCGGGGATTTTCTTAAGTCATGGACATGAAGATCATATTGGAGCAATTGTTGAATTATTAAAGGTGATTAATGTTCGTGTATTTGGAACTCACTTTACAATTTCGATTGTAGAAGATATGCTAGCATCATCAGGCTTAAATATAAAGAAATATCATTTATATCGTATTAATCAAGATAAAGAGTTGAAATTTGGTAAAGTAAGAGTATTATTTTATAATGTTAGTCATAGTATTCCGGAGTCTGTTAACATTGCTATATGTACAGAAGATGGAGCCATTGTATATGCACCAGACTTTTGTCTAGATTCCAATGTGGATAAAAGATACCAAACTAATTACGCAAAAATAAATGAGATTGCCAAAAAAGGTGTTTTGGCTTTAGCAAGTGAAAGTTTAGGAACATCTAATTATAATAGAACTCCTAATTATATTGCATTTGATCATGATTTTATTGATGGTTTACAAAAAAATAAAAGAGTGATAGTATCTGTTTATTCAAATGATTTAGATAGAATACAGCGTATAATTAATTTGAGTATTAAGAATAATAAAAAGATAGCTATATTAGGTCTTAAAACTCAAAGGATAGTCAATATTGGAATAACATCAGGTTATTTAAAAGTTCCACAAGAAAATCTAGTTACTTTAAAATATATGGATGAAAATAATCATAATGATTATAAAGATTTAGTAGTTATTGTAGCAGGTAATAGACATGAACCATTCTTTATGTTATTAAGAATGTGTAAAGGAATGGATCGATTAATCAAAATAACAAATAAGGATTTAGTATATTTAGTAACTCCTCCTATTCAAGGTACAGAGAGTATTGCTAAAAGTACTATGGATTTATTAGCTAGAAGTGGTGCTTCAGTAATTAATGTGAAAAAAAATAATTTAAAAAGTTCACATGCTGATAGTGAAGATTTAAAAATGCTTTATAGTATGTTAAATCCAAAATATATTATTCCGATTGTTGGTGAATACCGTCATCAGTATCAACAAAAACAAATAATTATTGATGCTGGTTATGAAGAAGAAAAGGCAATTATGTTAGATAATGGTCAAGTGGCCTGCTTCGAAAATGGAAATTTTAAAGGTGTTATTGAACAAGTGCCAACTGGGGATGTTCTTGTTGATGGTAGTATAGTTGGAGACATAAATGAAGTAGTTATAAAAGACCGTGAGTACTTAGCTCAAGAAGGTATTTTATTAATCGCTTTAGTAATTGAATCAGCAACTAGAGAAATTGTCTCTGGACCTGAAGTGGTATGTAAGGGATTTTCAATTAATGATTCAGAATTTGACTTAATTGAACAATTACGTGATATGGTAGCTGAAAATGTGTATGCTTACATGTATAAAAAATTTATTAGTTGGGATAAAGCTCAAGAACAACTAAGAAATAAAGTAACCACATTTTTAAATAAAAATATGAAAAAAAATCCAATTGTTATGATAACAATTAATGATATAAGTATAAAACAATAATAAAAGAAAGTACTAATAGTTTTATTTTAAGAGAGAGGTAGTTTGGTGTGATACCTTAATAAACATTATGTACTGCTACTTTTTAGTTAGGATTAATAATCCTCGTACATTGGCGTTAACAATTAATTAAGTGGCCTATTGGCAATTAGGATGGTACCGCGATTAATTCGTTCCTATATAATGCATTTTTGTATTATATAGGATTTTATTTTGAAGGGAGATATATATGAAAAATTTAAAAGGATATGAAATTAGACAATTATGGTTAGATTTTTGGAAATCAAAAGGGCATGATGTAGTTCCAAGTGCTTCACTAATACCTAATAATGACCCTACATTATTATGGATTAATGCGGGTGTTGCACCATTAAAAAAATATTTTGATGGTCGTGAAGTTCCAGAAAATCGTCGTTTAACTAATGCCCAAAAATCAATTAGAACTAATGATATTGAAAATGTTGGTAAAACAGCAAGACATCATACATTTTTTGAAATGTTAGGAAACTTTTCAATAGGAGATTATTTTAGAGATGAAGTTTTACCTTGGGCTTTTGAGTTATTAACAAGTAAACAATGGTTTGATTTAGATATTAATCGTTTATATATTACTTATTATCCTAACGATAAAGAAACATATGAATTATGGCAAAAATGTGGTGTTCCAAAAGAACATTTAATTGCCGTTAAAGATAATTTTTGGGAAATAGGGGAAGGACCATGTGGGCCAGATACGGAAATATTTTTTGATCGCGGTGAAAAATATGATAAAGAAAATATGGGAATTAAGTTGATTCAAAATGATATTGAAAATGATCGTTATATTGAAATCTGGAATATTGTTTTTAGTCAATTTAATTCAAAGCCTGGAATTCCAAGGAGTGAATACAAGGAATTGCCAAGTAAAAATATTGATACAGGGTGTGGACTTGAAAGAGTAGCTTGCATTATGCAAGAAGTTGAAACTAACTATGATACTGATTTATTTATGGGAATTATTCATAAAACAGAGCAATTAACTGGAAAAGAATATCATGGGGAAATGGCATTTAAAGTAATTGCCGATCATGTGCGTAGTACTGTATTTGCTTTATCTGATGGTGCTACATTTTCTAATGAAGGTCGTGGATATGTTTTAAGAAGAATCTTAAGACGTGCTGTACGTTATGCAAAAAAATTAGGTGTAAATACACCATTATTATATAAACTAGTACCTGCATGTATTGATACAATGAAAGTATTTTATCCATATTTATTAGAAAAAGAAGAAATAGTAACTAAACAAATTCGTTTAGAAGAAGAGAAGTTTTTAAGCACATTAGAAAGTGGAGAAAAAAGATTAGTTGATTTTATAAAAAATAATAAATCAAATAATAAAATTATTACTAAGGATGTTGCTTTCTTACTATACGATACGTTTGGTTTTCCTTTAGAATTGACATTAGAAGTGGCATCAGAATATAATTATACTGTTGATGTAGATGGTTTCAAAAATGAATTAGAAATGCAAAAAGAACGTGCAAGAAAAGCAAGAAACACAAATCAATCTATGAACACACAAAATGAAGAAATGATGAAATTGGTTGTAAATAGTGAATTTGTGGGATATGATGCATTAGAAATTAATAGTAAAGTGGTTGCAATTTTTAAAGATGGAAAACAAGTTGAATCAGGGAATGGCAAATTATTAGTTATCTTTGATAAAACACCATTTTATGCTATGATGGGTGGCCAAGTTGGAGATCAAGGTGAAATATTATTAAACGGTGAAAGCTTTGAAGTTGATGACACAATTAAATTACCAAATGGTCAACATGGATCTATTGTCGAAATGGAAGAAGAAACATTAAAAGTTAATAATGATGTAAAATGTGTCGTAAATCAAACGTTTAGAAATAATGTTGCTAAAAACCATTCCGCAACCCACTTATTAAATGAGGCATTAAGAAAGGTGCTAGGTAATCATGTTTATCAACAAGGTTCCTATGTTGGAAATGACAATTTGCATTTTGATTTTAATAATTTTACACCATTAACTAATGAACAAATTTTAGAAGTTGAAAAGATTGTAAAAGAAGAAATTAATAAAGATCATATTGTTAATACAAAAGAAATGCCACTAGATGAAGCTAAAAAACTAGGCGTACAAGCTGTATTTGGTGAAAAATATGGTAAAATAGTTCGTGTAGTTGATATGGATTTCAGTAAGGAATTATGTGGTGGAACACATGTTTCAAATACTAAAGATATTGAAAACTTTGCAATTTTAGGTATTGAAAGTAAAGGCTCTGGTGTTTATAGAATTAGTGCTTGCACAGGATGTAATGTTAATGAAATGATCGAAAATTCATTATTAACTGTCATTTCTGAAAAAACAACATTAGAAGAGAAACTTAATTCTTTATTACTTACAATGAAAAAATATAGTTTAGATGTCAATTATCAAAAAATATTATTTCCAGATATAGAACCAAGTTATCAAACTATTATCGATTATCGTTATAAGTTAGAAGAGTTAAAAGAACAAGTTAAGAACTTTGATAAATTAGTTGCTAAAAAAGAAAGAGAAACAAATACTATTAGTTTAGATGAATTTTTAGAAAATGTCTTGGAAATTAACGGAGTTAATGTTATAATTAGAAAGTGTAGTAATTTAGAAGTTAATCAAGCAAAAGATTTAGCTGATAGACTATGTGATAAATTAGGACAAGCAATTGTTGTTTTCGCACTAGTTTCTGATAAGGTTATATTTGTGGTTAAGAGTAAAGTGTCTTCTATAAATGCAGGATCAATTGCGAAAATGGCCGCTATTAAAACTAATGGTAATGGTGGGGGAAGACCTGACTTTGCCCAAGCTGGAGGAAAAGATGTTACTAAAGTAGATGAAGCTTTAGAATTAGTAAAAGAAGAAATAGGAAATAAATTATGCGAATTGTAGGACTGGATTTAGGATCTAAAACAGTAGGGGTAGCAGTAAGTGATTATTTAGGAATTATTGCTAATCCTATTGGAACATTAAGAATTGAAGAAAATAATTTACAACAAGCACTTGAATTAGTGAAAAATGTTGTTCTAGAACAACAGGCAGAAAAAATAGTTTTAGGGCTTCCAAAAAATATGAATGGAACGATTGGTTTTCAAGCAGAGTATTGTTTACAATTTAAAGAAATGCTAGAACAAGAATTACATTTACCTGTTATAATGATAGATGAGCGAATGAGTTCTGTTATGGCAAATAATGTAATGATAAAAGCAGATATGAGTAGGAATAAACGTAAAAAAAACGTTGATAAATTGGCAGCTACCATTATCTTACAATCTTATTTAGATTCAATGCCAAAATATTAAAAAGGAGAAAAAAATGGAACAAGAAAACAAATTAACTTACATTGACGAAAATGGAAATGAAGTTTTATGTGAAGTGTTATTCACATTTAATTCAGAAGAGTTTAACAAAAATTATGTATTATTTTATCCTGTAGGTTCAGAGGATGAAGATGGAAACATCAATGTTATGGCTGCTGCCTATACTGAAGGCCCAGATGGAAATGTTGGTGAATTAACTAATGTCGAAACAGATGAAGAGTGGGATTTAATTGAAGAAATGTTAGCATCATTTGCAGAAGATCATGAATGTGATTGTGATGAATGCCATGATGATTGTGATGATGATCATTGTTGTTGTCATAATCATAATGATGAAGAAGAATAATAAAATACCTCATAGTATTAGAGAACTAATACTATGAGGTTTTATTTTTTAGGCGTTATTGTCTAATAGAAATAAGGCTTGCTAGTGAATCAAATAATTCACCATTAGATTCATTTGCTTCATATAAGTAATCGTGGTATTTTGGCTTTTGTAGTGGGATTTGTAACAAAACTTCAGAATCAAGTTTTTTCGCAATTTCTTCGCCACCACCATTACCAAATAATTCTATTTTTTTATCATTGTCATCTAAGTAAAAAGCCATGTTTTCTACAATACCTATTATTTGATGCTTCATTTCTTTTAAAGCAATACCAGATTTGGCAGCTATAAAAGAAGATGTTTTTTCAGGAGTAGTAACAACTAATATTTCTGCACTGGGAATAATTTTATTTAAGTCCATTAATATATCACCTGTTCCAGATGTACCATCAATAATAATATAATCTAAATCTTTAGTCCAAGCTACTTGATAAAAGAAATTATTTATCATATTTGTTAATGCGGAACCTCGCCATAAAATGGGACGGCCTTCATCAGTAAAGAATTCTGTAGAAATTATTTCCATTCCAAAGGAATTAAATGGAATAATTTTATTATGATTATTAACATTGGGATTAGCACAAGGGATTTCAAGAAATTTTGGTATACTTGCTCCATAAATGTCAGAGTCAATTATACCAACTTTATAGCCAAGTCGTGTAAGCGAATATCCTAAGTTTACACTAACAAATGATTTGCCAACTCCTCCTTTGCCAGAAGTTACAATAATAAATTTTGTATTTTTATTAAAGGTGTTTTGAAAGTTTCTTGCTTCCTGAAACTGAATTTTAATACCTTTAAATTGTAAATCAATTTTAACAGCTTTTGCTAATTCGCGTTTTAATTTGTGCTCTGCATCCCCACCCATCATTCCAATTTCTACGATTAGAATGACTACATTTCTTTCACTATCAATACCTATATGTTTAATAGCATTTAAATTTTTTAATGTATCATGTCTAGAGTCATCAGTTAATGTTTCAATTTTTTTTCTAATATCTAATGTATTCAATTTTGTCAATCCTTTCGATAGGGAATTTTAAATTCCTCATTATATAATTCATTATTATTACATATTATACCATATAATTTAGTAGATGTTAATTCAATATTCACAATTTCCCTATTATTATTTTTAAAAGAAGTAATAATATTATTTTTAGTATTTTTGTTTAAACTATTAATGTATTTTTTGCCAATTGTATTCATTCCAAGAATTCGTAAATAATATGTGTATGAACATTCGTATTTTTTTGGGACATTCAAAAGTATATTTAAAATTAATCTTTTTATTTTGTTTTCTGAATATCTTTTAGTTTGAACATTTTTTACAAATTCTTCATACGTATCTAAGTGTATAAAATTTTGTAATCTATTTTCAATTCCTTCGTTAACGCATGAAATATTATTAAAATCATTTTTTAGTAGTCGATATTTAAATAAATAATATAAATTATTATTTAAAACAGAGGGTTTATAAAATGAATAATTTAATAAAAATGAAGGGACATATTTATTAATATTTTCATCTTTGTCTAAAGCATTTCGTAAGGCTTTAGCACTACTGAACCCATCATTATTTATATCACTTTCATAGTAATTATTGTCTATTCGTTTAATTAGATGCGGTGTAATGTTTGTTCCTTCAATAGCTCTTAAATATCCGATTGCTAAAGTATTATTAGGTAATGGATAATTTTTTAAAATATCAATATCATTAGTCAATGTTTGCAAAGCTTTGAATGAACTAGTTGAGTACGAAAAACCTTTACTAATATATTCTTTTAGTATTCTATTATACTCATTTGTTTTAAGAATATTAATAATTTCATATAAGATATCAATATTTTCTGCTTCAGCTCCAAAGCACAAATCAGTGATATTTAAATCTTTTAAAATACTAATGCTATTATAAGTAAAATAGTCACTACTATTGATGGAACTAATAAATGGAAGTTCCATTACTAAATCGCAAATATCATTATCTATTAATAATTTCGTTTTTTGAAATTTATTTATTAATGAAGGTTCTCCTCGCATTGTGAAATTACTGGAAATAACAGTGATTGTAACATCCGGATTGATGATTCTTTTTGCTTCATTTATAAAATATTCATGCCCTAGGTGAAAAGGGTTAAGTTCTAAAACTAATCCTAAAACTTTTTTCATTAATATAAATCCTTTGCTATTTCACTAGCTAATTGACAGTTATTATAAACAAGTTTAATATTTGCTTCTAGGCTAATACCATTAGTTAATTCACAAATTCTTGATAAAAGGAAAGGAGTAGTTTCTTTTCCTATAATTTGTTTTTCATTCATTTCAATAATTGCTTTTTCAATGATGTCATCAATAATTTCATGAGGAACTTCATATTGAGAAGGAATAGGGTTAGTTATTAAAATGCCACCATTAAGTCCTAAAGCTCTTTTAATATTAATTGTTTTTGCAATTATAGTAGGAGAATCCATTCTGATATTAACATCAATATTGGAAGAAGAAGAGTAAAAGGCAGGTAATTTATTTGTTTGATAACCAATTACTAATACCCCTTTTGTTTCTAAATATTCTAGTGTTTTTGGTAAATCTAATATTGCTTTAGCTCCAGCACACACAACACTAACATTTGTATGACTTAACTCTTCTAGGTCACATGAAATATCCATTGTATTTTCTGCGTTACGATGGACACCACCAATCCCTCCGGTTGCAAAAATTTTTATGCCTGCAAGAGATGCAATAAACATAGTTGCAGAAACTGTTGTCGCACCATTTTTATTTAGTGCTAAGACATAAGGAATATCTCTTCTTGATACTTTTGTAACATTTCTTCCTTCTTTTCCTAAATAATCAATTTCTTCCTTAGTCAAACCTACTTTTAATTTACCGTTGATAATGGCGATAGTTGCGGGTACGCAATTATTACTTCGGATAATTTCTTCACATTTTAATGCAGTTTCCACGTTTTTAGGATATGGCATACCATGGCTAATAATTGTTGATTCTAAAGCAACGATTGGTTTATTGTTTTCTATTGCTTTTTTTATTTCTTCATTTATTTCTAAATAATTATTTATATTCATATTTCACCTCTATAAATGTATTATATCATATTTTTAATGAATTATAAATTAATATTTTAAAATGATATTTGAATTGAAAATATAGCATAATTGTGCTATAATTAATAGTAGAGGATGTATTTTATGCAAGTAGAAATAATGAAATGGTTTCAAGGAATATTTGAAAATTTTACAGAATTCTTTGATGTTTTCTTTTCTTTCTTTACCTTTTTTGGTGAAGAAATGGCTTTAATAATTATAATACCTATCATTTATTGGACAATGGACAAAAGATTAGGAAAAATATTAGGTATTACCATTTTTTCATCTGTTGTCTGTAATGAAACTATTAAAAATATTGCGAAAATTGAAAGACCCATATCTAATCCCGATATTAGGTTCGTGGAAGAGGATAATATATTTGTTAATACTATCGACCTAAAGGATTCATATTCATTTCCTAGCGGTCATTCACAAAATATAAGCTCTACAATGTTTACATTATCATTACATTATAATAATAAAAAACTATGGATATACTCTATAATTTTAGTATTGCTTGTTATGATGTCAAGATTATATTTGGGTGTTCATTGGCCTATTGATGTTATAGTTGGTTGTCTTTTAGGATTAATATTTGCATGCATTATGTATATAGTTCATAAACAAGTAAATCCGAATTTATATGACTATATTTATATTGGTATATCTATATTGGCATTGTTATGCTTATTTGTAACTAGAAGTTCTAATACTTTAAAAGCATTGGGATGTTTATTTGGTTTTTCTACCGGATCATTATTTGAATCTAAATTTGTTAATTTTGATCCTAAAATGAACAGTACTAAGAAAAAAGTATTGCGCTGTGCGATTGGTTTTTGCATTATATTAGGATTACGTATTGGTTTAAAATCATTATTTGGTTTAATAGGTAATTTTATTATTCTTGATTTTTTAAGATATTTTATTCTAATTTTTATAGGTATAGCTATTTATCCATTGCTATTTAAAAAAATAAATTTGTAGGTGTGAGATGAGAATAGGTATTTTTGATTCCGGTATTGGCGGATTAAATGTTTTAGATGATTTTATAAATAATGTGAAAAATGTTAATTATTTGTATTTAGGTGATAACTTAAATGTACCATATGGAACTAAAACAAAAGAACAATTAGAAGTTATATTAAAAAGAGTCTTTCGATATTTTGAAAAAGAACAAGTAGATATGATATTTGTAGCTTGTAATACAGCTTCTGCTGCATCCAAAAATCTTAATTGTAATATTCCAGTTTATAGAATAATAGAACCAACATGCAAAAAAGCTTTAGAAGTTAATGGGAATAGCAATAAAAAGATTGCTTTATTAGCTACTAATTTTACTATTGAATCCAAAGCGTATAATGAATATTTAGGCGATAAAGTGATAGGTGTAAAAGCTAGTGCTTTTGTTCCTATTTGTGAAGCTGGTTTAGTTAATGATGAAGAAACTTTTAACATAGTTGCGGAAACATTAAAAGATATTAAAGGAAAATGTGATACAATAATATTGGGATGTACACACTTTAGATTATTAGAAAAAGTAATTAAAGAATATTTAGGTGATGTGAAAATCGTTGATAGTTCTTCGTGTTTTACAGAATCATTAAAAAAAATGATAGGAAATAATCAAAAAGAAAAAATAGATTCAGTACCTGAAATTAAATTCACAAAACGTGATAATATTAATATTGATTGGTTTAAACATCAATATAGAGGTATTGATTTTATAAATTTAGAGTAGGTAATTATGGAAAAAAATAGAAAAAAAATTGGTGTAATTGATGCTAATAATGAAAATATATATTTATTAAATGCTTTAAATAATGCCTTTAAAAATTGTGATATTTTATATTTTAATATTGATACCGTTGAAAAATATGAAGGTTTAGATAATGAAACCTTAGTTAAGGATACGAAAGACGCCATAGAATATTTAGTATCTAAAAATATTGACTTTTTAGTTTTTGCTAGTGACACCATAATTGAATATTATAGTGATGAATTAGAACAATTAAAGGTTAAATACATTTTGATAACTGACTGCACAATTAATTATATTAATGAAAATTATGAATATAAGAATTTTGGATTTATGGCGTGTACATCTGTAATTGAGGCTAATTTATATCAAAAGTATTTTCGTTATAACCATTTGTATAATATGACAAGTGATTCATTAACAGAAACTATAAAAAACTTTAAAGTTAAAACATCGGAAAGTTTTCAAGAAACTCGTTTAGTCGTTGCACCTGTTGCTAAAAAAGGATTGGATATTATTATACCTTCTTCAGTGAATTATTTGATGTTAAAAACAGAGATTAATGAGTTTTTAAAGGAAGTTGATATTTTACCTATAGATGAAGTGATTTGTAATAATATTAGTACACAATTATTTAATAATTTATTACCCGTTAAAGGGAAGACTAGAGTATTTATATTAACTAAAGAAATAATTGCGAAAGATACATTTGCTAAATATATGAAATGCAGTTATAAAATGTTTAATATTAATGAGGTAAAATGTCCATTTTAAAGCACTTTTTAATTGAAGTGCTTTTTATTTTGAATAAAATATGGTAATATTAATATAAGGATATTCAAAATGAATTTGCAAGCGAGATTTAAAGAAATTATAGATTTAGAATTAAATAGCAAAAATGAAAAAAAATCAATAGGTGTATTATCGGAAAAAACACTTCATCGAATAATAAAAGATTTATATTGCCCAAGTAAAAATAATCAAGAAATAAAAATAGGTAGTTATTTTGTGGATGCTCTTATCGATAATACAATTATTGAAGTACAAACAAAACAATTTAATCGTTTAAGAGAAAAATTAGAATACTTATTATCATTACAAAAATATAAAATAAATGTTATTTATCCAATGTTTAGTTCAAAGATTATATACTGGATAAATCAAGAAACGGGAGAAATAAGTGGCGGAAATAAATCGCCTAAAAAATTTAAAGTCCCTGAAGTGTTTTATGAATTATATAAAATTAAACCATATTTAAAAGATATTAATGTTACTTTATTATTATTTGATATTAAAGAGTATCGTAATTTAAATGACTATAGTAATGATAAAAAAAGAGGGTCCAGTTGTTTTGATAGAATTCCATATAATTTGAGTCAAATTATTTCTTTAAATAATAATGCTGATTATAAATCTTTATTGCCTAGTGATTTAAATAAACCATTTACTAGTAAGGAAATAAGTTCCAAAATGAAAACTCAAATTAGATATGTTAATCTAATGTTAAATGTTCTAACTTCATTAAATGTTATAAATGTTGTGGGAAAAGATGGAAAAAAGTATTTATATGAAATTATATAAAGGAATTTAAAGTTAAATTTAAGTTAATAATATATACTAATAAAAAAGGGGAAAGTTATGCGTTTACTTTTAGTAGAAGATGAGAAGCCATTATCTAATGCACTTGTTGAAATATTAAAACATAATAATTATACTGTTGATGCAGTATATAATGGCAAAGATGCTATCGATTATATTTCAACAGGAATTTATGATGTCATAATTCTTGACATTATGTTACCAATAGTTGATGGTTATGAAGTTTTAAAAGAAGTTAGAAAAACAAAAAATAATGTCCCTGTAATATTACTTACTGCTAAATCGGATATTAGTGATAAACTGAAAGGATTTGATTTAGGTGCGGACGATTTTATAACAAAGCCTTTTCATTCAAAAGAGTTAATTGCTAGAATTAAAGCCATCACAAGACGAAATAAAGATGTTAATGGTGATTTGATTGAATTTGGTGATTTGACATTAAATCAAAAAACTTTAGAATTAAATGCAAATAATAAAACATTGATGTTAACCGCAAAAGAATATCAAGTAATGGAAATGTTAATGACAAATAAAGAAACTATAATTTCTATAGAATCAATTATGGAGAAAGTATGGGGATTTGATACTTTAACGGAAATAAACGTCGTATGGACTTATATTTCATATTTGCGAAAAAAATTAAAATTATTAAATTCTAATGTTTATATTCAAGCTATACGAAATATTGGTTATCGATTAGAGGCAAAAAATGATTAAACAAATTCAAAAAAAATTTATTACAATTTCAATGATTTCTGTTTCCATTGTTTTGTTTTGTTTAATTGCATTTATCAATATTATTAATTATAGTGAAATTAATACTAAAGCAACAAATACTATTAATACGATTATGAAATATGAAGAAAAAGTATTTCATAGTGGTGGATTTCATCATTATCCACTCGAAATACCATTTGAAACAAGATATTTTGTAATATATGAAGATTTAAATAATAATATATATATTGACATTGACCAAATTGAATCTATTGATGATGAAACAGTATTATTGTATTTAGAAAAAGCAATTGATGAAAATGGGTTCATAGAAGGTATTAAATATCAAAAGTTTGAAAAAACATCTGGAACATATACAGTATTTTTAGATTGTAGTCATGAATTAACTACTTTTCATAGTTTCTTAAAAGGAAGTATAATAATTTGTTTTTTAGGATTACTAATATTTTTAGTGTTAATTATTTTATTATCACGAATTGTTTTAAAATCTTCTATTGAGTCATATAATAAGCAAAAACAATTCATTACTAATGCTAGTCATGATTTGAAAACGCCATTAACTGTGATTAATGCTAGTTGTGAAGTTCTAGAATACAATCTTGAAAATAATGAATGGATAGATGCTATTAAAAATCAAACTAAAAAACTTTCCGATTTAACAAATAAGCTTGTTTTCTTATCCAAAATGGATGAAGAAAATAAAAATTATATTAAAGCTGATTTTTGTTTATCAGAAGTTTGTAATGAAATAATAAATGAATATCAAATTGTTGCCAACTCTCAAAATAAAGAATTAAAAAGTAGTATTGAAGATAATATAACTTTATGTGGTGATGTTGCGATGATAAAGCAATTATTAAATTGCTTACTCGATAATGCTTTTAAGTACAGTAATGAAGAAGGAACAATTAATATTGAATTAATTAAGAGTGGAAAAAATATTAAAATTACAATGTATAATACAGTTGAAAGTATTCAAAAAGGAAATTTAGATTATTTATTTGACCGCTTTTATAGACTAGATTCTTCAAGAAATAGTCAATTAGGAGGACACGGAATAGGATTATCAATTGTCAAAGCAATTGTGGAAACACATAAAGGAAAAATCCATGCTTTTTCAAATGATGGACAAAGTATTAATTTTGTAATAATAATTTAAATGGAGGCATTATGAAGTATCAAAGTTCTTTTAAAAGGTATGAATTGAAATACATTATTACTAGTGATCAAATGCATAAAATATTAGAACAGTGTAATACTAATATAATTAAAGATTCATATTATCATAGTACAATATGTAATATTTATTTTGATACTTGTAGTAATCGATTAATAAGAAAATCAATTGAAAAACCAGTTTATAAAGAAAAAATGCGTATTCGTAGTTATGGAATACCATCAGAAGATAGTAATGTTTTTTTAGAAATTAAAAAGAAATATCAAGGAATTGTATATAAAAGAAGAAGTGTTTTAAAATATCAAGATTATAGAAATAAAACAATTAGTTGTGATACACAAATAAATAAAGAAATAAGTTATATGTTTTCATTTTATAATAATCTTTATCCTAAAATGTTTTTATCGTATGAACGTTTATCTTATATGGGGGCTGATAATACTAATTTGCGTATTACATTTGATAATAATATTATTTATCGAACTTTTGATTTAGAACTTGATAAAGGTATTTATGGAAATAAATTATTAGATGATAATACTTATATTATGGAAATAAAATGTAATAGTGCTTTTCCTTTATGGCTTGTTAAAATACTGTCTAAAGAAAAGATTTATAAAACATCATTTTCTAAATATGGAATGGCTTATAAAGAAATGAATTTAAATGGAGGAGTTCAAAATGGAAAGTATATTTAAAAGTATTTTTGAAGGAGATAATGTTTCTGTAATTAGTTTTCTAGTTTGCATTATCGTTTCATTATTATGTGGTGTTGGTTATTTCTTTGCTTATTCATTTAAAGAAAGAAATAATAAAAGTTTACGGTTTAGTATTATTCTTTTACCAACAATAGTTAGTGTTATTATTATGATGGTTAATGGTAATCTAGGAATAGGTGTTGCTATTGCGGGAGCATTTACATTAGTTCGTTTTCGTTCCATTCAATGTAGTGCTAAAGAAATCTGCATCATATTTACAACTATGTGTACTGGACTAATTATTGGTGTTGGTTTTATAGCTTTTGGAATTTTGTTTACTATAATTATTTGTTTAATAATGATTGTTTTAAATCTTATTTTTACATTTAAAGATCAAAGAAGTTTAAATCGCACATTAAAAATAATAATACCTGAAGATTTAGATTATGAAGAAGTATTTTTGGATATTTTTGAAGAATTTACATCTTTTTATTCGCTAATGAATGTTAAAACAAGTAATATGGGAACGTTGTATAAGTTGAAATATGATATTACATTAAAAAAAGATATTAATGAAAAAGAGTTTTTAGATAGTTTAAGAATAAGAAATGGTAATTTAGACATATCTTTAAATAGATATTCTGAATCAGAATATTAGGAGGAAAAATGAAAAAGACTTTAGTTAGTTTATTATTAGTGATTTTGTTATTGTTTTGTGCTAGTTGTGAAAAGGAACCATCTGAAAATCCAAATCCAATGCCAAATATTCCAGGAGAAACACCAAATAATCCAGGAGAAACACCAAATATTCCAGGAGAAAACCCAAATACTCCAGGAGGGGAAGTTAATGATCCTAATGATGACTATGGAATTAAAGTTGATAAAAGTAATCATAGTTATAAATTGGCAAATAGTAATGGCAATAATTATTATTTTCATTGTGATGATTGTGATGATGAATACGCTTTGCAAATTGAATGGCAATCAGGAACCAAAGGAATTGTAAATGTTTCTGATAGTACTATAACTTTTGGGGAAATCACAGAAGAAAGTTGTTATAGTATTAGTGGTAAGTTTTATGGGAATATTGTTATTGAAATATCTAATGAATTTAAGTTTGAACTTGAATTTAATCAATTTGATTTGTATTCTTATAATGAGTGTCCAATTAATATTTCTTGTGAAGAAAAAGTCACATTATCAAGTAAAAAAAATACTCAAAATAATATTTATGATTTAAGAGATGCAACAACTGAAGATGAAATTTCAAGTGCTATTTATGCGACATGTGACTTAAATATTCAAGGTAAAGGCGAATTAAATGTTAAATCAGAAAATAATAATGGTATTCATACTAAAGATGATTTAAAAGTTAAGAATGTGACATTGACTATTGATTGTCAAGATAATGCTTTAAAAGGAAATGATAGTGTCGAAATAGAGTCTGGAACTGTAGTATTAATTGCACGCACAGGTGATGCTATCAAAACATCTAATAGCGAAATTTCAAGTAAGGGCAATCAAAAAGGAACTGTAAGTATTTCTGGTGGTGATGTTTTAATTTATTCCGCAAGTGATGGTATAGATTCTGCTTATGATGTCTTAATTAATGAACAATCCACAAATTTAAATTTACAAATATTTACAGATAAATATTCTAAGTATTCTGAAGAAGTAGTAGAAGTGAAAGAATCTACTTATTATATTCGTGCTAATAATACAAATTATAAATATTCTATTTGTTATTATGATGCTAATAATAATGAAAAATGGTATAGTTCAACAAGTTATGCAACAGAAAAAGGCGATCGTGGTAAAACATATTATTATTATCCAATTACGAAACCAAGTAATTATGAATCAATGATTGTTTATGTTTATACATCACAAGAACAAAATCAAAGTGAAAATTATGAATTTAAGTCAGAAAAATTAACTTTAAATAATAATTTTGATACTATTACAATTTCCAATCAAAGATTTGATTGGGCTAATAAAAATTCTACACGTCCTGGCTTTGGCGGTATGGGAGGCTTTGGTGGCATGGGCGGACCAAATGAAGGTAATTCCGATAAAAAAGATTTATCCACAAAAGGTATAAAAGCAAATAATCAAATTGTCATTGATGGCGGAAATATTGTTATTAATAGTTATGATGATAGTTTACATTGTAACCTTGCCACATTAGAAAACAATTCTAATGGTTTGGGGAACATTATAATAAATGGTGGTGACTTAAAACTTTACTCTAATGATGATGGCATTCACGCTGATAATAATGTTACTATAAATGGTGGAACAATTAATATTGAATATTCATATGAAGGTATTGAAGGGAAAACAGTAACAATAAATGATGGTAATATCAGTGTATATTCTCTTGATGATGGTATTAATGGTGTTACTACTTCAAATGAAGCAATTGTAATAAATGGTGGAACTTTATATATTGTTGCTCAAGGTGATGGAGTGGATTCTAATAGTCAAACATCTTACAAAGGAATAGTATTTGCGGGTGGAAATACAGTCATTATTTCAACAGGGAATGGTGATTCAAGTATTGACACAGAACGTGGATATTTATATACAGGTGGAAAAGTAGTGGCTATTGGTCAAAGCGGTGGAATGAGTAGTGAATCTAAAAATTGTCAAAACTTTAATTCTATTGCTACTTCTAAAACTGTTCAATTAACAGTTGGTAATTATTTAGTAATTGATGGTATTGTAACTGTTAAAATCACTAAAGCTATGAATGCGCAAGTAATTTATTTGGGAAGTAATAGTGCTAATATTTCCACAAGCTCAAGTATTAACAGTGATAATATTGTTGAATGGAAATAAAAAAAGGAACTTGAATGTAAAAATTCAAGTTTCTTTTTAAATACTATTATAAAAAAGTACATTATTTATGATATTTTATTTCCGCAGTATGAACAATATTTACTATCATTATCTAATGTCTTACCACAGTTAGGACAAATAATGCGTAATGATTTTCCACATTTCTTACAAAATAAACTATCAGAATTATTTATATAGCCGCATTCACAAGTAATGTTTGATTCCGAATTATTAATACTATTAACAATATTTTTAATTGCGGGCGAAATTTCTTCACTTGCTTCATTAATAATAGGAACACTTTCGTTTTTGTTATAACGCATTATTTCTCCTCTAAAGCCAAGACTAGTTAATGATGAGCCTATCCCAATTAAAGGTATTCCGATGAAGCATAAGAAAAATAGTGAAGGTGCATGCATACTTGCCATAGAGATAAAGAAATCTATTATACCAATACTAGTACATAGAATTCCAATAGACAATAGAATAATGCCTATTTTTTTAAATTTCTTTTTTGTATTTTCATGATTATTCATAAATGCTCCTTTCAAATGGCGTCCGTGATTGGATTCGAACCAACGGCAGATCGCTTAGGAGGCGATTC
>CAZFAM010000012.1:0-40801 GCA_964516425.1 uncultured Bacteroidales bacterium
TTTATTTAATCAATTTGTCAAAAGATTATTATCATAATTAATAATATAAAAAAAGTCTATATAACTACAGACTTTTATTTAAATTGATTTGTATTGTCATCATAAAAATAATTAATTTTTGACAATTTATCAATAATATCATTTTTATTAACATCTTCCATATTACATAATTCATCTAAAGATTTATAACAATCACGCAATTTCGTATTAACTAAACTTAAAAGTAAAAATGGGTTACTAGTATTCATGTTTTGTACCTTTCATATATAGCTTATTATAACAAAATTAATAATACAAAGCAATACATTAATTAGTATATAAAAAAATTGTATTTCCTTCTTCTATTATCTCTCCAGAACTTGGTGATTGCATAATAATTAAATTTCCTTCACCTATAACTTTAATATTAAAATAAGGACTTCTTTTAATTAGCGAAACTTGTTCTCCCACATAATTATCTACCATATATCTATTTTTATCAATATAATAACGAATATTTAAAGGATATCCTCCATCTTGCTGCTGTATATCGAGGATGTTTAAACATTCTATTAAAACTTCACGAACAATTGGAGCAACAACTGTTCCACCATATTGAATTGAAGTAATTGGATGATTTAAAGCAATATAACAAACTAATTCCGGATCGTTCATCGGTGCAATTCCCATAAATGATAAAATATAAGTATTTTGTTTATATTGACCATTTTCCGCAACTTGTGCTGTCCCTGTTTTTCCTCCAACACGATATCCTTCTATATAACAATTACGTGCTGTCCCTAAAGAAACTACTCTTTCTAATGCATCTCTCATAATTAAAGATGTATTTTCACTAATCACCCTTCGAACTTCTGTTTTTTCTTCATGATATATCATTGTTGAAGACAAACCTAGAGCTTTCAAAATATATGGTTGATGAAGAATGCCTCCATTTACACATGCACTAACACCATTTACTATTTGTATTGGAGTTGCACTTATGCCTTGCCCGAATGATGTTGTTGCTGTTTCTACATTACCTATTTTATTTTCATCAAATAAAATTCCAGAAGATTCTCCTAATAAATCAATATTCGTTTTTGAACCAAATCCATATTTTTTTACATATTCAAATAATTTTTCTTTTCCAAGTCGTAGTCCAATTTCAATAAATCCAGGGTTACAGGAGTTTTGAATAACTTCATAAAATGTTTCTTGCCCATGGCCTCCTGTTTTCCAATCTCTGATTCGCGTTCCATCCACAACATAATAACCATGATCATAAAAAATATCATTAACATCAAACACCCCTTCTTCTAATCCAGCAGAATATGTTACATATTTAAATGTTGATCCAGGTTCAAAACTTTTCCATATTGTAAGATTTCGATTATAGATTGATTGATCATAATCTTGATAGTTTTTTAAATCATAATTTGGGCGAGATGCCATTGCATATATTTCGCTTGTTTTAGGATTCATGATTAATCCAATAGACTCTTCAGGAGTATATTGGACTTCACTATTATCTAACATTCTCTCTAAAGATATTTGCATATTAACATCAATTGTCAAATAAAGATCAATTCCCTTTGTTGGCTCATTATATGCATCAGCTAAACCATTTAATTTATTACCATGAGCATCAGTAAAAATATTTGTAGCCCCAATGTTTCCTAATAAATAATCATTATAAATATATTCTATTCCTGTTAAGCCTTGATTATCTATTCCCACAAATCCTAAAACATGAGATAATAAATTACCATATGGATAATATCTAACAACATCACTAGCTATATAAACTCCTTTAATATTATAACTATATATTTTTTTTGCTTGTGCAACTGTTATTTTCATACCTTCAGGTTTAAGTGTTTCAACAGATACATTTTTTTCAAAATGATACATTATATCACCTGTATTATATCCTAAAACATCGGCTATTTTGGAAGCAGCTTCTTCTTTGTTAATAATTTGAGATGGAATAATACTAATAGTCGGTGCTAACTCATTACCCACAATTAATATACCATTTCTATCATATATGTTACCTCTTCTTGAATTTACTGCAATATCTCTTGTCCATAAATTATATGCTCTTTCAATATATGCTTCCCCATTAAAAACTTGTACATATAATAATCGCATAACCAAACATATAAATAATATAAAAATTATTAATATAGTTATTGAAATTCTTTGTTTTATTAATTTCATTAAATCACCAATATAATATATGAATTTAATTTTATGAATATTAATAAAAGTAAAGTTAATATATTAAAAAAAATAACTATAATTTTATAAATCAATATAAAAAATAATAGTTGCTTTAAATATTGAAACAGCTATATGTAATTTAAAATTCTCTAAAAACTTTAAAATATACACTTCTTTTTAAATAATATTATTCTATATAATAATTTCATGCAATACCGAAAGAAAAAACACTCTTTATCACTAAAAATCATTATAAATTATTTATAGATAAAAAAGGAAAAGAGCCATAGAAAAAATCTATAGCTCACAAGGGGGTATTATATAAAAAACTATTAATTGACCAACTTAATTTCTAGGTTTAATTGGTTTAGGTAAAGGTCTAAAATTTGACATAACTACTTTCTCCTTCCGAAACTCTTTCAATAATTCTTAACTTTGCACTATGTGCACGATTATTATTTTCTAGTTCATTTTGTGTTGCTGTTATAACTTTATTATTAATTAATTTAAAAGTTCTATTAATATCTTTTTCTTTAATTGCTAATCCTTTAGGAATTATAACATCAACTTTATTTTTAAATATATTTTTACATATTCTATCTTCTAATGAATGAAATGTAATTACTGCAATTCTTCCATTAACATTTAAAATAGATAAAGCATCATTTAATGATTTTTCAAAACTATTTAATTCATCATTAACAACAATTCTAATAGCTTGGAAAATTTTTTTTGCGGGATGCTTACCACTTCTTCTAACATGTGCAGGCACTGCACTTAAAATAATATCAGAAAGTTCTTGAGTAGTTTGAATGAATTTTTTTTCTCTTTCTTTTATTATTTTTTTTGCAATTAAACTACTGTATTTTTCCTCTCCATATTTATAGAATATTTTACATAATTCTTCATAATCATAAAAATTAACTACATCATATGCTTTTAAATATTGGTCAGTATCCATACGCATATCAAGATCAGCATCTATATGATAACTAAATCCTCTATCACCAATATCTAATTGATAAGAAGATACACCTAAGTCATATAACACGCCATCCACTTTTGTAATACCAATTTTTTGTAATTCAGATGCAATATTAACGAAGTTACTTTTTATGACTACGAAATTATCACTTATTTTTTTTAAATTTTCTGTTCCTTTTTTTATTGCATAATCATCTTGATCAAAACAAATTAATTTACCTGATGAATTTAATTTTTTTAGAATCTCTTGAGAATGTCCAGCACCACCCATAGTGCAATCAACATAAATACCATCAGGTTTAATATTTAATCCTTCTATTGTTTCATGCAACAAAACAGGAATATGTTTATATTCATCCATTAAATATCTAACTCCTCACTGATTGTTGGGATAATGTCAGCATTGTCTTCTAAGTATTGATTATATATTTCAGTATCCCAAATTTCAATTCTATTTCCAGCACCAATAATTGTGCATTCCTTTTTTAAAGAAGCATATTCAATTAATTTTTGTGCTATAACAATTCTACCTTTACTATCTAATTCTACCGCATAAGCACCTGAATTAAAGCTACGATTGAATTTTCTATTTACTTCTTTAGTAATTAAAAGATTATTTAACTTCATTGACAGTTCATGCCATACTTGACTAGAAAAAACATACAAACATTTTTCAAACCCTTTTGCAATAACAAAATTACCACTAAGTAATTTTTTAAATGATGTTGGAATGTTTAGACGATGACTATCATCAATATTAAAATTATATTCACCAATAAATCCAAAATCAGTTTCCATATTTTTTCCCGTTTTGTCCCTTTCAATCCCATAAATATTATATAATAAATAAAATAATAATGCAAGTCTTTTTTTAAATTATTTTCAGAAAATAAAAAAAGTAGTTAAAGTATACCTTTAACTACAAATATATAAAAATTAAAAGCGCTTCATTGAAGAGCGCTTTAATTAAAATTATTCAGCATCAGCTGCTTTTTCTTTGATAGCTTTAACTTGTTTACCATCATAGAAACCACAGAAACGACAAACTGTATGAGCTAGTGTTACTTCACCACAATTTTTACAAACGCTCATTCCAGGTGCTACAATTTTGTAATGTGTACGACGTTTACGTTTTCTAGTTTTAGAAATCCTTCTTGGAGGACAAATTGGCATCCTTTTTCACCTCTTCTTTCTAAATTATTTATCATCATCTTGATCATTTAAAAACTTTTCAAGTTCATGAACATTATCGTGATATTGTGATGTTCCTTCTTTAAAAACACGCATTGGTTTTTCTAAATATACATTTTCCCAAATAACATTAGTCAAATCAATAGTTTGTTTGTCAATTAAATTTACTTCTCCATCATCTACAGTATCAAAAATTTCTTCCACATGTAAATCAATAGGATAAGGAACAGGGTCTAAAGTACGCGCACATTCTAATGTTAACACACCTTGAATATGTAGATTAAATAAGAAGCGATCATCTACTATATTTTGTCCTATCCCTTCAACTCTAATAAGAGAAATGTCTAATATATCATCAATATTTTGAATGTAATTATGAAAGTCATACTCGCACGTAAAATCAAAAGGAGTTTTACCATATCTTAATAATTGTGCTAAAGCCCATTTCATAATCTCACCACCACAACATATATATTATACTACATTATTGATTAAAAGTCAATTATCATTTACACCTATTTTATATTAATAATCGTATTAGAAATTATATCTATTATTTTAATAATATCATTTTTATTCAAAGAACAAATTGCAATACGAATACCCTTAGATACTGGTAATACATATACACCATTATTCTTTAATTCTTCAGCTAATAATGAAGGATTAGAATGAATAATTGTAATAAAAAATCCACCACAATATGGATATAAATAAAGTCCCTTTTCATGAGCTTTTTGCATAAATAATTGCGCACGCTCATTCACTAATTCACTAGCCTGATTTAACTCATTAGTAACATTTGTTTTTAAATTTTTATCTTTATATAACAAACTCATAAATGACATTCCAGCTTTAGATACATTGCTCCATCTAGTTCTTGCTAAAAAGCATGAAGAATCATAAATATCATTTACCATTTTTAAAGACTTAGAAACAATAATTTGTGAACCTAATCTTAATCCATATAAAGAAAATGATTTTGAACAACTAAAGCAAATATTAAAAACAATATTACTATTTGCTTTTGTAAGTAAAGATATTTTTTTTCTACTTTCTTCCATTCCAATTAAGCTATAATCAAAATATGCAATATCTAAAATCACATTAAATAAAGTATTTTCTTGTTCATTCATAAAATGAATCAAATCAGAAAATTCTTCATTTGTTAAAGAATAACCTGTTGGATTATTACATGGATCGTTTAAAATTGTTACAACTTTCCCTTGTTGCTGAATAATGTCCATAGCATATTTTTTAAAATCAGCCATATTAAAATGATTATTCTTTATATATGGATATTCTACTACTTTTAAACTATTAGATAATGCCATATCAATATATGGTTTCCAATAAATATCAGGTAGCAGTAATGTTTCACCTTCATCCAATGAATTATAAAGTGAATTACTTACTGCACCAGTGCCACCGGGAGTCGGCAAAGATTTGCAAATCATAGAATTTAATATTTTTTCTTTTTCATTTCCAAAAACCCAATCTATAACAGCGTTATGAAACTCTTCTGTTCCACTAGTTGCTGAATAACTATAAAAATTATCATCATTTAAAGATTTTATAATTTTATCAACATTTTTAAAACTATAAAAGCTACCATCTTCATTATATAATGTACCAATGGTAGAATTAATAACATTCGGATTTAACAATTTTGCTTTTTTTGCTTCTGAAGATAAAGCAAGTCCATCATTTGCTAAAACCTTTCCCTTTGAATGTTTTGCTAATATTTCCATTAAAATCACCCTTATTGACATATTATACTATAAATATCTAAATTAATCAATTACTTTTTTGATAATATAAAAGTGACTATGATTATCTTTATTTGCTAAATAAAATATAAAAAATATGCCTTTTGTTATTTAATGACAATTTACAAAAATGTTTACTCTTTAAAAAAGTAAATTTATTAATAAAATCATTTACAATTTGATTGTCAACATTTTTTAATTAAAAAAAATTAGTTCAATATAAGAATGTTTATTAATACACACTTATAATCAAACTAATTTCTAATTAATTATTAATTTACAAAAATCTATTTATTTTCAATGGCAAATCTTTTCAAAAACATCTTTATTGCTCGACTATTATATATAAAACTTTGTGTAGTAATATAATCCTTATCATTAATAATTAAACCTTTAATATAAAAAAACAGCACAAGAAATATAAAATAGTCATAATAAAACTCATCATCATACTGCTTAAAATAAGTAGTTATAGCATCCTCAAAATCGAAATTAATTTCTTGATTTTCTACATAAAATTTTGCAATATCTAAAGATGGTATACCAATTTTACCATTATCTAAACTAATTAAAAATTGACTACCATTAGAACTTAATAAATGTTCTAATTTGGGATTATTATGAATAAAACAATAATTAACAGTTTTTTCTTCTTTAATTGCACTAACAATTTTTTTATTTTGTTTAATCATTATTTTTTTTGCATCTAAAATATATTGATAGTTCTTTAAAATAGGGATACTAAATTCATCAAAAGGTAAAGCTTCAATTGTACGAATAAAAGATTCAATTAATGAAAACTTATAATCTAAATAGCTTATCATTTCTTCCATTTTTTGTTTTGATTTGGATACACTAAGTTTTCTTTTAAACATCGTTTTTTGATGAAGCGAATTTAATTGTTCAAGTAAATGCTTTACTTTAGTTTCATTTAATGCATACGTATCATCAATAAATGGTAAAATATAATAATCATCTTCTATACTTAAATTTGATGTGTATTCATTTCTATTATTTGTAATTGGATAAATTATATTATCAATTCCCTCATTAAATAAAAATTTATACTTATTCTTTAAATTAACATTCGTTTTCTTTACTAAATATTTTTGATTTGATTTTGATTGAACTTTAAAAGACTTATCAGAAATAGGATAATAACTCGTAAAATCAATATCATAAGCTTTTAAACTATTTGAAGCAATCGCTCTTATTAATTTATCATTCATCTATAATAATTCTTCTTGTCTGTGAAAAATCATTATTATTTTTTAATACTCTTTCAATAGCAATTCTTTTTTCATTAGCTATACTTTCAATTTCTTTTTCATTATTCAAATAATAAACATGTATACTTTGATAGTTTTCTGGTAAAAAACGAAAATCAATTTTTTCATTTTCCATAACATTTTCTCTAACATTAAACTTTTCTTCTAATTTTTTAGAATACTCTTCTGTAATATTTTCATTCTCATTTGATACTTTAATTATCTCTTCATCAATTTCATAAGGGACTTCTATGATTTCTTCTTGCTTATCAATTAATTCATAAATAACTAGCAAATCAAAAGAACTAATTAATCCCAAATCATTTTGTTGTTCCTTTTCATTTTCTACAACTAGATCTGTAATTTTCACATTTTCATCTCGAAAAACTACGGTAAAAGGAACTAGATCTTCAAATCCTTGATGTGTCACATTATCAATACCTTGTTTTTCATATGTTCCACCAATTTTAACATCTCCTATTAGAGTATCACCTTTCAATGTATACGATGAAACTTCATAATTAATATTTTCAAGTTTAAGAAATTGATTTAAAATAATTTCATGTTCACACTTAATTCTAATTTCCATTATTATATCCTCCTATTATATTTATATGTTAATATCCCAAAAATAAACACACTTTTAAAAAAAGCAGCTAAGCTGCTTCATTAACTGTTCCCATAACTTCCTCAACGGTTTCAAATTCAACACAAACATCACTATATTTACCTTTAAATTCCAAAATAGTCATTTTTATAATTTCATTTGCTTTTGAAATGCTGTGATCACTTGATACAACAGTTACATCAACACTACTGTCTGTTGCATGTACAAATGCATCTTGATATCCTAAATTCATAATTTCAAGTTCTAACAACAATTCACATTCTGTTGTTGAATTAATAGCATTCTTTTGTTCAATTGCGTTATTAATTTCAACAGCCGTTGCATCTTTTGAACCAATAATAGCATCAAGTGCAGTAATTTGTTCATTTCTTTCATTTTTCAATGTTAAACGCATTGCGGATAAAGCCTCTAATCGTCCAGTAGTCTCAGTAACACCGCCATCACCATCATCTGGATTTTCATTTTTTGTTGGTGCTTTAATAAAGTAAACTGTTAACATCATTACTAAAGTTAATAGTATTAAAGCTAATTGGTTTTTCTTAAACAAAATTCTCACCCTCCATAGTCAATAAACTATATGAAGAGTGAGAATTAAATATTACTATTTTTTTTAATCTATTTCTATTCTACGATTTGCAATTGATAAAACAGTGAAATAATAAATTGCAAATGCAACTACATACATTTCTAAAATTCCAATTTGAATAAATAAAGGAATCCATTCAAGAATAAAGAATACAATCGCAACAGGAATACTTGCTAAAGCAGCCATATTATAATAATGTTTAAAAGTAATTAAAGAATGTTTATTACGAATAAATACAAATGCAAGCAAAGCAAAAAAGATTGGAGCCAAAACTGCATATATAAATGTATTGAATGTAAACTGCATACACATTTGAGGAATTAACATTAACGATAATTTTTTAGTAATATAGTCTAAAGATTCCATCTCACTAAAATCCATTTCCACATCATTATAATCAAATGCATATGAATTCATCTCATTATCAATCATATATTGATTACGGTATGCAAATCCAGAACGATAAAAAACAAGTAAATAATGATTGAAAGTATCTTCAGTATATAAAGAATCAAATTTTTTTCGAATATCAAAATTATATGTTTCTGTGCTTTCAAACATATCAAAAGCAATATGAATATAATATATTGTTGATTCACCAGTTCTATCTCCAGAATTATCTACTTCAAAGACTTCTCTTTTTAACAAATATTCTTTTTGATTGAATGGCAAATCTTTAATTGATGAAACTTCACTCGGGATAATTACTTGATTATTTTTTTCTTTAAAGCCAATATTTTTTAATTCATTTTCTGTTATATAAATATAACGATCACCTAATGTTATCTTTTCTTCTTCCGAAAAAGCAACTTCCTGTGATCTTTCACTATCTAAAACATTAAAAGTATAGGAAGCTGAATCTCTAAAGGTTCCATAAGCATTTTTTTTAAAAGTTGACATATAAGGAACTGCTATTAAATAACTTACTAATAACATAATAAGAAAAGAAACAAAAACATTAATGTTTTTTCTTTTACTCATCAACCTTGGAATAAATAATGTTTTTATATAATTTAAAAATTTCATAACTTACCTCTAAAATGGAATTTCTTTAAAACTTCCGGAATACTTTGTAACTTTATCATAATCATTAATACTATCATAACTAATTAATTCTAAATCAAACATATTAGCTAATCGTAAAACCTTATTAAAATCATTGCTATTAATCTTTTCTGATAAGAATATTGCTTTAATTAATCCTGTTGTAAAATAATAAGCATCAATCAAATTAATAACGCGAACATCAATTATAATTTTTAAATTATAATCTTTTAATTTTTCAAATACTTCTAACGAATTTTTGTCATAATTATTTAAAACAAAATTAAAATTTTTAAACCTATTCAAATCAAATGTGGATAAAATATGTAACAAATATTCTGAGCATAAACAAATAAAGCAATTATGTTTAAAATTATTATTTATAATACTAGATACTAATTTATCATTGTATTTCATTTCTAATTCAGAACCTAAATATTTGTTTATATTTTCTTTAATATCAATACCCACAATTTCCGGTTTAACTTCATATAATATATTACCATCAAAAGTATTATAAGCAAGGGCATTCAACTTAATATTTGTACTCAAAATTTTATCAATACGATTGATTAAATTATTTTTTTTAATATATCCTCTATAAACATCTTCTGTGAAGTATAATTTATTATAATCAAGCATAATGCTAGCAATGCTTAACATTTCATCAATATTAATAATATCACGTGGATATCTAATTATTGCACAACGCGTTGTATAATTTCTTATTAATTTATCTAAAGTTCTTTGATTTACTTCATTTTCTAAAATTATAATAAATGATCCGTCATTTAAATAATATGGTTCCACGCCAAAACTATTTTTAATATCAACATATTCATCAACTGATCCTTTAATTTTAATAATTGAAAACTTAAATTCAATGGTATTTGCTTTTGATTTTAAATTAATCATAGCTCTATCAAGATCTTTTTGTGACAATGCATAACCAATACTTTCTTTTTCAAGAGATGTTATAATTCCTTGATAATACATAATATCTTTATTATGATCAAAAACAGGTTCACCAATCTCTTGTAGTTGAATTACTTTATCACCTAAATTATATTTAAAGTCAACTTTATATTTTTCTTTATTTGATGAAACATTAATATAATTATCGTAATCTGCTTTAGCGATATTTTTTAAAAACTCATTTCTACTCATAGTACGATGTTTATATGATAACAAATTACATAAATATGGTGATAAATACATTGTATTATTATTCAAATAAAATAATCCAATATTATAATCATTGGTCATCATTTTTATAGTATGACTTAAATTTTCATTTTTGTCATTCGCAAATTGAATTATTAAAGCTGATTCTAATAACTTTGTTCCCAATTTTAATATAACAGTATTAGTTTGCTCTGTTAAATCATTTTCTTTTGACGAATAAATAATAGCCGCAAAAGTATCACCTTGATATATACAAGGTATAGTATTTAAAAAGCCCACTTCTTCTCTATTATACTCTAAACCACTAAAAATATCCTTAAACACTAATGACGAAACTGTAAAATCAATTGTAATATCACGATTTTTAGTTACCATCATTTCAATTACTGTATCTCTAATAGCTCCGTATGAAATATTTTTTTCATATAATCGATTTTTTTTAAATTTAAAACATTTAATACTGTCGTTAATTTGGTATTCCGCTTCATCAATTTTATTAAAAAGAACAAATGTTAATTCATCAAAACTGATTATTTTATTTAATTTTGATGCATAATCCAAAATTATTTCCCTTAAGGAATTTCCATTTAATGCAATATTAACCAAATTAGTTAGTACATCAAAACGATAAACTAAACTATTAGTAGTTTCTTCAATAATGTCTTTTTTATCATCTCTAATATTTTCTTGAATAATTTTTTCTTCATTATCATTAATAATCTTTTCAATTTTTTCAATATCTTTCATAGATATAGAAATATTATTAGTATCATTAATGCCAATAAAATATTGAAGTTTATTTTGATAAAACTGCTTTTTGATATAAAGATCATCGGTAGCATTTATAAATAAAGATATTTTATTCATTACTAGTAATGATTGATCATACTTTTTTAAATTATTTAATAATAGTAAATAATCATTAATAATATTTAATGTCATATTATTAATTTCTTCATTGCCCAAAATATTGTCATATAATTGAATTGCTTCATTATATTTACATTCCATCGAAAAGATTTTTGCTAATAGGTAATCTGAATAAACTTCACCTTCATGATTAGTGGGAATAGTAAGACATTGATTTAACGATTGTTTTGCTTTTGTAACATCATTTTTATCAATATAAATTTTAGTCAAATTACTTAAGACATAAGACTTTGTTTCTTCATCAGGTTCATTTTGAAGTATTAGATTAAAATATGATTCAGCTTTTTCTAAATCATTCATTTCTCCATATACGTAAGCTAATTCTAAATATAATCTATTTTTGGAGTTTGCATCACCTGATTCTTTTTTTTCTTTCATTGAAATATACTTTAAAGCAACTTTATAATTACGTTTACTAATATAAAGATATATTAATTTATCTATGTATTCAGAATAAATATTTTTAAATATAACTTCATCTATCCTTTTAAATTCTTTTAACAATAAAGAAATCGCTTCATCATTATTTCCATGCTCAATATAAATATCTGCTGTTAACAAGATACATTGATAATAATATTCTTTATTATTTTCTCTTATACATTGATCTTTTAAACTATTTACTTCTTTAATCAAAGAAAAAGACTTATCTTTTTTTAATAAATTTGCAAATTGTTCACGTATATTCATTACTATTACCTCATAATATTATTATTTATTATAACATTATTATTCAAATATTTCAAGTATGCAAAATAATATAGCCTTTAATATTGTAAAAATAAATACTCCCACTATAAAAAGTGGGAATATCATAATTTTAAAATTCTAACAAGAATGTGGATGGACCATTATTAATAAAATCAATATCCATATCAGCACCAAAAACTCCAGTTTTAACTTGGATTAATTTTCCTAATTCGTGATTAAAATAATCATAGAGTTTACTTGCTTCTCTTGGTGACATTGCATTTACAAACGAAGGTCGATTACCTTCATTTGTATTACCATATAATGTGAATTGAGAAATTGACAAAATACTGCCATGAACCTGAGTAATATTTAGATTCATTTTCCCATTTTCATCTTCAAAAATTCTTAAATTAATTATTTTTTTAATCATTTTTTTAACATTATCTTCAGTATCAAAATGAGTAAATCCGACTAACAGCATAAAACCATTGTCAATTTCACTATATACTTCAGTATTAATAATACATTTAGCTTTTTTAACTCTTTGTACAATTACTCTCATTTCATTACCCTTTCAACAGAATAAACATCTGCAATTTTTTCAATATTGGTGATTGCTTTTTGTAAAGCATCAATATTAGGAGTAATTACTTTAACCTTAGTCAAAGTATCACCATCTTTTGTCTTACTAGAACTTACTGCTTTGATTGATAAGGAATTACTGTTAATGGTATTAATTATGTCAACAACAATACTCTTTCTATCAAATGACAAAATTGATAATTGTGTTTCATAATTGCAGTTATTAGCATTATCCCAAAATACATCTATTAAACGTTCCTGTTCAATTGTTTTAACGTTAGGGCATTCCAAACGATGTACTATTATTCCATTACCTTTTGAAACATATCCAATTATATTATCGCCATTTACAGGATGACAACAATTAGCAAGTTTAATTTGAGCTTTATCTAAACCTGACACTATAACGCCACTACTACTTTTATGATGTTCAGTTCTTTTTTCTTCACTATATTGTTTAATTAACATTTCTTCATCTGTTTCAGAAATACCAAACAATTTATGTGCAGCACCTTTTAAAGATAATGTTCCTTTTCCAATCTCATAATAAAAATCATCTAAACTATTAACATTATATTTTGAGAAAGTATCTATAACTAATTTTTCAGTGATTTTCCCTTCTAGAGATTCCGTTTTTAATACATTTTCAAAATCAGTTTGTCCTTTTAAAATTAAAGAATCACGCTTACGTTTATTAAGTATAGAAATTATTTTATGTTTAGCATGAGATGTCTTAACAATCTTAACCCATTGTTCTGTTGGACCATTAAAGTTTTTGGATGTTTTAATTTCTACGACATCACCTGTTTTTAAACGATAAGTTAAAGGAACAATTTTACCATTCACTATAGCTCCAACAGTATGATTACCAACTTCAGTATGTACACGATATGCAAAGTCTAATGGCGTTGCACAATTGGGCAAATCAATAACATCACCTTTAGGGGTAAAAATATATACATTTGCGGAAAATACATCTTCTTTCAAATCTTCAAGCGGATCTTTTCCATCTTCTTCAGCACTTTCGATATAAGAAATCATATCTTTATACCATTTAAACTTGCTAGTTAACTCTGCTTGTTCTTTTTCAGGGGTATATGAAGTATTTTCTTCTTTGTAAGCCCAGTGAGCAGCAATACCCATTTCCGCAATAGCATCCATTTCATAAGTTCTAATTTGGATTTCAAATATTTTCCCATTTAATCCAACTACCGTTGTATGTAACGATTGATATAAATTAGGTTTCGGAGTCGCAATATAATCCTTAAAACGAAATGGAATGGGAGTCCATTCTCCATGCACTAATCCCAAAGCATGATAACAATCTTCAATACTTGGAACAATGATTCTTAAAGCTAATAAATCATATATTTCATTAAAATCTTTATTTTTAGTATTCATTTTTTTACAAACACTATAAATATTCTTTACACGTCCCTTAATATCATAATTTTTAAAATTATTAGCTTTTAAAATTTCTTTTAAACGATTAATCATTTTGACAATATCTTCATCACGTGCAGCTTTTTGTTGCTTTATCAAATTTAAAACGCGTATATAATCCTCGGGATTTATATATTTAAAACTCAAATCTTCAAGTTCTGCTTTCAATCTATACATACCTAAACGATGAGCTAAAGGAGCATATAAATCTAGAGTTTCTTGAGCAATTCGTTTTTGCTTTTCAGGCGTTTGAAAATTTAATGTACGCATATTATGTAGTCTATCGTATAATTTAACTAAAATAACTCTAACATCTTTAGCCATAGCAACAAGAATTTTTTGATGTGATTTGGCTAAAACTTTTTCTTTAGTCATATACTTTAGTTTACTAATCTTTGTGACACCATCGACTATACTAGCAACATCTTCGCCAAAATATTTCACAATACTTTCTAGAGTTATATTTGTATCTTCCACTACATCATGAAGTAATGCAGCGGCAATTGTGGAAGGGCCAGCATGAATTTCCGCAAGCATATAAGCAACAGATAAAGGATGATTTATATATGGCTCACCAGACATTCTAAACTGTCCATCATGTTGTTGCTTGGCTAAAGAATATGCATTTTGAATTAGACTAATATTCTTTTCTTGCTTTAAATACTTAGATACTAAAGATAATAAATCATTTATAGTAATGTATTCCATACAAGCCTCCCCTACTTTCATTTTAATATTGAACTAAAGATTTGACATTATATCCTTTCAATAGTTCACGTCCTTTTAAGTCAGTTAATTCAATTACAAAAAATAATCCTGCAACAATTCCTCCTAAACTTTCTACTAGTTCTGCTGCAGCTTTAATTGTACCACCAGTTGCTAATAAATCATCAATAATAACAACTCTTTGACCTGGTTTAATGGCATCTTTATGAACACATAATTCATTTTTACCATATTCTAAATCGTAAGAAACGCTAACTGTCTCACGTGGTAATTTTCCTGGTTTTCTAATTGGAGTAAAACCTACTCCCAAATTTGCAGCTACTGGGCAGCAAAACATAAAACCTCTTGCTTCAGGACCAGCAACCAATTCCGCATCTACTTCCTTTGAAAAATTTGTCAAATCATCACAAGCTTGTTTAAACGCTTCACCATTAGCTAACAAAGTAGTTATATCTCTAAACAAAATTCCTTCAATTGGAAAATCTTTAATTGATGTAATATACTCTTTATAATCAATTCTCATTTTCAAAACTCCTTTAAAACATTATAGTAGGAAAAAAATAAAAAATGATAAAATCTTTTTTATTAAAAACTATTTCCTATAATACATATTTTATCACTATTTTTCATATAAATCAATACGAGGTTTACTTGAAAATGTTAACAAAAAAGAAAAAAATAATAAATAATGCTTTAATATTAATGTTTTCAAGTCTTATTATTAAAGCATTAGGTCTATTAAATCGTATTATTTTAACAAGATATCTGGGTAACATAGGAATATCGTTATATTCTTTAATTATGCCAACAATAATGCTTTTTATGTCATTAAGTTGCTTTTCATTAAATACAGCAATGATAAAAGTAAGTTCAAAATATAAATCGAAAAAAGTAATTATAATAGGTATTTTAATAGCTATTATAACTACTTCAGTATCTTGTTTATCATTATTAACATTTTTAAATACAATCACTCATACATTATTAAAACAAGATAACGCTTATTATCCTATTTTATTCTCAATTCCACTTCTTTATTTCACTTCAATAAGTTCAGTAATTAGAGGTTATTTTTCAGGAATTGAGAAAATGAGTATTACATCATGCGCAAACATTATTGAACAAATATCAAGAATCATTTTCACTTTATTTCTTTTTATTATTTTAAAGAATAAATCAATTGTATTTTATGTTATCATTTCTATTTGCACTATGACTTTTGGAGAAATATGTTCATTAATATTTACTTTATTAAAATTAAAAAAAATTAAAAATAATAGCTTAGTAATTCCAAAGCAAATAGAAAAAGAACTAATTAATATAGCATTGCCATCAACACTATCATCATTAATAAGTAATATTACTTTTTTTCTTGAACCAGTAATATTCACTTTTGTGTTAACAAAACTAAACAATTCATCTAATGAAATAATGATTAAATATAGTGAAACAACTGCTTATAGTTTACCATTAATCACTATGTTTTCATTTATACCTGGATCTATATCTATTGCTATTATGCCTAAAATTAGCATTGCAAATAACGATACTATAAAAGAATTTATTACTAAAATTATTACTATAACTCTAATTCCAGCCCTAATAATATCACTAATTTTAATTAGCTATAGTAGTGAGATATGTAACACTTTATATAATACATCAATAGGAAGTTCGCAAGTAAAAAAATATACACCATTATTTATCTTTTTCTATTTTATTTCACCTTTTAGTACTATTTTATTATCCACCAATAAATCAAAACAATTATTTATCATTTCCACAATTGTTCATATTATTAAACTAGCTATATTATTTGTTTTACCATTTATTTATGAAGATTCGTTAATTATTAGTTATTTAATATCATATATTTTGATGTTTATCATTTTATTTATATTTTTAATTAAACAATATCATTTTAAAATACCTTTTAAAAATATAATCATATTATTAATTATTTATATTTGTACATTATTATTTAATACAATTATTAAAATTTTTAAATTAAATTATATAATTAATATCATCTTAATTTCTTTATTTTATACCTTATTTTCCTTTATTTTCCTGTTTCATAATCGGAACAATATATAAATCATCATTTTCTAAAGAGGCATAATAAACGTCCTTTATTTTAAGACCATTTAATTTTTTCTTAATCCAATAAATATTTATTCCTAATAGTTTCATATTTTCTTCTTCTATTTTTCCACTGACAATAAGAGGAAAGGGATTTTTAGGATTATCTTGATACTTAAAAATACTTACCTTCCCATTATTCTCTAAAATCAAATACTTTATTTCTTTAATACTGGCAACTGAATTAAGACGTAATTGCGTAATTAAATCATCCATGTTATATCGCTGTTTTCGCATTTCTCTAATATTAAGTTTACCATCATAAATTATAATCGATTCTTTACCATCTAAAAATTTACGAAAACCTTTAAACTTTAATAAAATTAATGCAATTAATCTTTGAACGATTGCTAATACAATAGTTACAACTAAATAATACAAAAAATGTTCATTATCTTCTTCAATACCAATCACTAAAATATCCGCAATAACTAAAATAATTGCAAAATCAAATAAACTGACTTGACCAATTTCTCTTTTACCCATAAAGCGTAATGAAATAAATAAAATGAAATATACAATTAAACATTTATAAATAACACTAAATAACATATTCTAAACCACACAATCCTTTCATATAATTTAATAGGGGTAACAAAATGGAAAAACAAAAAAATAAAATTAAAAATTTTTTAATTGTTTATTTACTATTTTTTATTATTTTAACCAGTGTATCTTTAATTTATGCAATATTGCTTAACAAAGGTGTACTTTCCACAGAATCTTCTTCTTTTAACAAAATAACTTTTATTATTGGACTTGTTCTATTTTTTATTTTAGGTTGTTTAACAGGAAGAGTAGCAAAGAAAAATGGTTTAATTGAAGGTTTAATAGCAGGGTTAATAATTATACTAATATCACTTTTAATTAATTTAATAATTAAAATTGAAATTAATAGTTTATTTTTTATTAAAGCTGGAAGTTATATTTTATGCTCTATGGCAGGTGGGATAATAGGTGTTAATTCAATAAAAAATCATAAATAGTATTTTACAACTATTAATTTTTGTGATAAAATAGTTTTAGGTGAAATTTATGGAAAATGATATACGACAAAAACCATTAGCTTATAGACTTAGACCTAAAACATTAAATGATGTAATCGGTCAACAACATCTAGTGGGCAAAAATGGCTATATATTTAAAATGATACAAAACAAAAAAATGTCATCAATAATACTATATGGAAAACCAGGAATTGGAAAAACAAGTATTGCTAATGTAATTTGCAATGAATTAAATGCACCATTTGGAACGTTTAATGCCTCTAATGATAATAAACAACTACTTGTGTCTTTAATCACTGAAGGCAAAAATTATCCTAATTATATTTTAATAATTGATGAAATCCATAGAATGAAAAAAGATATTCAAGATTACTTATTACCACATGTTGAAAATGGGAATATAATAATCATTGGAATAACTACAGAAAATCCATACCATTCTATAAACCCCGCAATTCGTTCAAGATGCTTAGTATATAAATTAAACGATTTATCGTATGATGAATTAAATGAAGTTATAAATAAATCACTGAAGAATATAAATGAATTATTAACAATTGATAACGATGCTCGTAAATACTTAATTTACAATGCGGATGGGGAAGTTAGAACATTAATTAATTATGTAGAAAATATTGCTTATATTGCAAATAATAGTAATATATCGCTTGAGGACTGTAAAACAGTTGTTCAAAAAGCTGCTATTAATATGGATAATGGACAAGATTCATTTTATAATACACTAAGCGGTTTACATAAATCAATTCGCGGAAGCGACGTTCATGCTAGTTTACATTATTTAGCACAATTATTAATAAGCGAAGATTTAGTCGCTATAACTAGACGATTAAAGCTTATTGCCTATGAAGATATTGGTCTAGCAAATCCAAGTATGGGACCCAAAGTAAAAGCAGCATGCGATGTAGCAATTGAGGTTGGAATGCCAGAAGCACGTATTCCTTTAGGCACAATAGTTTGTGAAATGGCATTATCACCAAAATCAAATAGCGGCTATTTAGCTATTGAAGCAGCAATTGAAGATATTAATAAGGGTAATACTGGTCCACTTCCACCACATTTGAAAAATGTTTATCAATATGATGATAATAAAAATACGTATTTATATCCTCATGATTATCCAGGAGCATGGGTATATCAGCAATATTTACCTGATAAAATAAAAAATGCAAAATATTATATTCCAAAAAAATCGAGCAAATATGAAGAAGCTTTGATGGAAAGATATTATGCAATTGAAAAAGCCAAAGAAAAGTATAAAAGCGAGTAAACCTCGCTTTTTTATACATCTTTGGCAATTTTTTTTATTTCTTCAATTGTTAATTTTGGAGTTTGAATTCTTTTAACATTATTGTCTCTAAAAAACAAACACTCTCCTTTATTATTTAACACTTTAAGATGATTTGTTTCAATTAAAGTTGTCTTTTTATTTTGTATACTGAATATTAATTTATATTTAAACAAAGAAAACATAACGCTAGTAATTTTCTCAATATTTCGAGAAATAAAAGTTATATATATTCCAACATCTCTTCCAACCTGAACGATATACATAATTTTATCATCAATATATTGATAATCATAATTACAATTATAATCATCTATTTCAATAATAAACATTTTTCTTATTAGTTTTTCTTTTTTTTCTTGTTCCATTTTAATATTATATTCATCTATTAAATGAATGTTATGTAAACTCAATTCATTAACTCTTTGATCAACTTCATTAATTATTGTATTAAAATATTCTTTTATATCGCCATTATCTATTTTTTTAAATAAAAATTGATAATCGCTCCACTCTCCTAATTCATCAAATAGATAAAATTCAATTAAATTAGTGGATAATTTTATAATACAAGATAATATAAAACTAGCAATAAAACTACGTATCCCAGTATTAGCATCACCAATAAGTAAGAAATTAGGCTCTTTTGATAAATCAACTTCTTCTAATTGATTTTTAATATTTAAACCAATAGGAATTAAATAATTATTATATAATAACATTTGTTTACATAATACTTCTCTAAGAGATAATACGGAAACATATTTATTATTTATTTCAATATTAAACATATTTCCATTTCTTGTGATATAAAAATTTTCTTCAATAAAATTAACAAGTTTATTTCCGATTTCTTGGCAATCGAAATCATCATACATATAAAAAGACAAAAAAGATGATGAATAACTACATAATACTTGTGATACACGATATCGTAAATTCATATTATTAAGAATAGATACAATAAGTCCTTTTGTTTCTTCCAAATATTTTTCTTGAGAAGTTTGATAATTTATATTATGATAGTCATCTAAATACTTCAAAGTAATTTTTTTTTTGGTGCAATATATATTAGAAATTGCCTTTTTAGTTCCCATTTCATATTTAAAAAAGTTATTAAATGATATACGATATTTTTTTGCTCGTTTAAATCCTTTCACTACAATACTTCCTAATTCAATAATAGGTTTATTAATTATCATAGTAAAACCAAGTAATATAATTATAATTGAAACTAGTATAACACCAAAAACACCTAATAATGAATAGCAAATGTAAAACATTAAGCCACCTATTATACCGCCACCTAAATACGTTTCCTGCTGATTTTTAATAAACGTTTTATAGTGTTGCCAAGTTTCTGAGAAATATGTCCCTTCTCCTTTAATAACATAATTATGTACAGAAAAATGCGTGAGCATTAAAACACCTATTAAGCAAAAAATATAACCTAAAAACTTTTGATTTTTAAAATTGAAACCATGATGATTAAATATCAAATATAAGCCGAAAATTAAAATTAAGATGACAATTAACAAATACCAATCCCCAAATAAAACTTGTAATAAAACTGTTAAAAATGTTCCAATCTTACCAAGTTTAGCAATTATTACAGCAGCAACTATTAAAGCAAACATACCAATAGTTTCGTAATAAAACTGGCTAACTCCTTGCTCTATTTCTTCTTTTGATTTTTTTTCTTTCATACTATTCCTTCTTAAGTGATATATATTAAATCAAACATAAAGCAAGAATTATGTCGAAAAAGGATTGTAAAATAAAAAAATGCCTTTTGGCATTTTTTTATTAATTGAAATAATTTCTTATTTCTTAGTTTTCTCTTTGTGTAAAGTTTGTTTTCTACATTTTGGACAAAATTTCATTTGTTCAAGACGTTCTGTTGTGTTCTTTTTATTTTTTTCAGTTAAATAATTTTCTTCACCACAAACGCTACATTTCATTAAAAAAGTCACACGCATAGCTTTCCTCCTATAAAATATGTTAATACAACACTATATTATTATACACTATTAATTTATAAAAATCAAGCATAATTTAAAAATATTAAATTATCATAATTTAATTATTAAAAACGTTTATTCATACTTGAATTTTTAAAAAAAATATGATAAAATAGAATGTAATAAATAGGAATTAATTATTAATAAACTTTTCAAGAAAAAGGAGTAAAAAAAATGATCGACAATATTTTAAATATCGAAATTATTGAAGAGGAAGTTAAACCTGCGAAACTAACTAAAGATGAAAAAAAGAAATTAAAAGTAATTAAGAGATTAATTAATGGTGAATTCAATGGTACTAAAGCAGCAAAAATGTTAAAAGTATCAACAAGACAAATCCGTAATTTAAAACGTCAAGTTTTAACTGAAGGCGATGCTGGTATTATTCATAAAAATAAATATAATAAACCAGCAAATACTTATGATATAACTATTAGAAAAGATTTAGCTAGTATTTATCGTAAAGAATATCGTGGTACAAACTTCACAGTTTTTGCAAAGAAAATGCAAGAAGAAAGAGGATTTGAGCAATCTCGTAGCACTATATATAATATTCTAAGAGAGCAACATATCCGTTCTCCTCAAAGAAAGAAAACAAAAAGAAAAAAAGTAACTGAATAATATGAAAAACAGGAAGCAAACAAAAGTTATAAAAATTGGTAATATTGAAATTGGAGGTAATAATAGAATTGCTATTCAAAGCATGTGCAATATTAAAACAAGTAACACTTCTTCTGTTATTGACCAAATTTTATCATTAGAAAAAGCAGGATGTGAAATCATCAGAGTTTCAGTTCTTGATTTAGATGATGCTCTTGCAATTAAAACTATTAAAAAGCATATTCATATTCCCCTTGTTGCGGATATCCATTTTGATTATAAACTTGCTTTACAAGCTATTGAATCAGGAGTTGACAAGCTTCGAATTAATCCAGGAAACATTGGGTCAATAGATAAAATAAAAATGGTTGTTGATAAATGTAAAGAAAAAAACATTCCAATTAGAATTGGCGTTAATATGGGATCTTTAGATAAAGAAATTGAAAACGAATATGGACGCACTGCTAAAAGTTTAGTGGAAAGTGCAAAAAAACATATTAAAATTTTAGAAGATTTAAATTTTTATAATATCGTTGTATCATTAAAAGCAAGTGATGTTCTAACAACTGTTGAAGCTTATGAGTTAGCTTCTAATTCAGTTCCATATCCACTGCATATTGGAATTACTGAAGCTGGAACTACATATACTGGTTCTATTCGCTCTTCTATTGGACTTGGAATTTTAATAAACGAAGGAATAGGTGACACAATAAGAGTTTCATTATCTGATAATCCCATTTCAGAAATTAAAGCTGCCAAAGAAATTTTAGCATCTTTCAATTTATATACTAAACCAAAATTAACGTCATGTCCTACATGTGGAAGAACACAATATAACATGTTACCAATTTTAAATGAAATTGACAATTTTTTAGAAAATTATCCAAATGAAAATATTAAAGTTGCAATCATGGGATGTGTTGTAAATGGACCCGGTGAAGCAAAAGATGCTGATATCGGTATTGCGGGAGGCATTGGTGAAGCCTTATTATTTAAAAAAGGAATTATTATAAAAAAAATAAAAGAAGAAAATATTGTTTCCGAGTTGAAAAAAGAAATTATTAATATTATTAACGAAAAAAAGTAAAGGAATTATTAACCTTTACTTTTTATTTTTGTTATTAATTCTAAATCAAAAGTTCCACTTTTTAACATTTCAATTTCATACTTATATGGAGGTAAATTGTCTTTTCCTTCACTAACATAAGGCGTCTCTAAAATTTTAACAACATTTTCAAATCTTTTATCCGTTAAAAACTTATATAAAGTATCAAATCCAATATTTCCAAATCCAATATTTTCATGACGATCTTTATGACTAGCACAAATATTTTTGCTGTCATTTAAATGAATTACCTTTATATTTTTAATACCAATTATCTTATCAAGTTCACTTATAACATTTTCATAATTATTAACAATATCATATCCAGCATCCCATATATGACAAGTATCCAAACACACTTTAACACGTTCACTATTAACTTTATCTAAAATATATTTAATTTCCTCAAATTTAGAACAGCATTCAGTACCTTTGCCTGCCATTGTTTCTATACAAATGATAGTATTTTGATTTTCTGTTGCCTTTAAAATTTTTTTCAATCCATCAACAATTAAATCACACCCTACATATACTCCTTGATTCATATGAGCTCCAGGATGTAATACTAAATATTTAGCACCTATTGCGGATGTTCCATTTAATTCATTAATTACAAAATTAATAGCATACTCATGCTTTTCTTCACTTGGATTTGCTAAATTAAGAATATAAGCACAATGAACGATTACATCATCATTATTAATATTATTTTTAATCATTACATCTTGGTATTCAGAAATACGCAAACTACTAATCGGCTTTCTAAAAGAATTTTGTGGAGCTCCTAAATAAAGCATAAAACAATTTGCATTATAACTCAAAGCCTCTTCAACAGACCCAAGCAACATCTTATCACCACTATTTCCAACATGACAGCCTAATTTAATCATCGTTCTTTTTATGTCCTTTCTTAAAATACATACTATCTATTTTAGCACGTTTCATTTTGCGTAGTTCTTTTTTTATTTTTTCATTTCTTTTTTTACGATATCCTGGTTTAACCTTTTTAGGCATCGGAGTTTTCAAATGTACTTCTTCTTCTATTTTTTTAACAGCATTAGTTTTAGGCGCCTTATTACGTTCCATTGTTTCTTTAAACTCGCCATTTCTAAAAACCATATATGAACATTTTAAACCTTTTTTTCGCAATGCTTTAACATAATTATCATCTTCATAATCATAGAAAGAAATCGCAACACCATCAATATTATATCTAGCAGTTCTACCAACACGATGAATGAAGAAATCTATATCTTTAGGTAATTCATAATTAATAACATGACTAACACCAGTAATATCAAGACCTCGTGAAGCAATGTCACTGGCTACAACATATGAATAATCGCCATTCTTAATTCGCTTTAATACCTGTTTTCTTTCTCTTGGCTGCAAATCACCTGTCACCCTTGCAACATTAAACCCTTTTTCAGCTAGGAAATTGGATAATTCATAAACTTTATCTTTTGTATTTGCAAAAATCAATACTAAATACGGATTAATAGATGATAATAATTCAATTAGCAACTCATCTTTATTTTTGTTTTTTGTGGGAATAAAAATATTATTAATATCATTTTTTATTAATTCATCTTTTTTTGTCAAATCAATAACATCACATTTTTTTAAATAATGATTAATAAATATGTTGACATCTTTAGACATTGTAGCACTAAATACTGCAACTTGAATGTCATCATTAAAAATCCCAAAAACACTATCTACTTCTTCCATTTCGCTTTGTTCAAAAACCATATCAGCTTCATCAATCACTACGATTTTAGAAGTATATATTTTAAGTAGATTATTATCTTTAACTAAATCTTTTAATTTGCCTATAGTTCCAACAACAATTTGCGGTTGACTTTTAGATAATCTTTTAATTTCTTGTTCACGGTCTGTCCCACCAATATACATTCTACAGTCAATCTTTTTATTAAACTTCACAAATTTCATAATTTCTTCATAAATTTGTGATGCTAGTTCTCGAGTCGGAAGAATAATTGTTGCTTGAACTTCTTCTAAATCTTCATCAATTGATTGCAATAATGGAATAAGAAAAGCATGTGTTTTCCCTGTTCCGGTATGACTTTTACAAATTACATTTTGTCCATTAATTAATTTAGGAATAACAATAGCTTGTGCATCTGTTGTTTCATAAAAATCTATAGAACGCAACCCATCGTTAATATAACTCTTTAAATTCATATTAGCAAATTTCATTTATTTCCACTCCTTTACATACAGGATAACTAACTTCGGTAATCAATACTTTAGCATATTCATTATCATGAACTGTACCTACAAAAGAAACTTCCATATAATTAGATGTATGGCCAAACAATAACCCATTTTTTTCTCTTTCGACTAAAACAATTACTTCTTTATTTAAATAATTATTACGATATTCTAAAGCTTTTTTTGTATTCAAAGATAATAATTGTTGTACTCTTTCCTTTTTAACTTCTGGTGGAATTTGATCAGGGTAATTATAAGCAACAGTTCTTGGTCTTCTAGAATATGGAAAAACATGCATTTCACCAAAATTAATTGAAGAAATAAACTCTAAACTATTAGTGAAATCATCATCTGTTTCGCCGCAAAATCCCGCAATAACATCTGTTGTTATATTGATATCAGGAAAATATGACCTAATTAAAGCAATTTTTTCTCTAAAATCATCAGTATTATATTTACGATGCATTCTTTTTAAAGTATTATTGCATCCGCCTTGTAACGGAACATGAATTTGGTTACAAAAATGATCATTATATAATTTCATAACATTTAATAATTTAGAAGTAATTTCTGTCATTTCAATAGATGAAATACGTAATTTTCCTAAACCATCAACATTTTCACAAATATCTTTCAACAAATCTGCAAAATCATAATCAGATAAATCATGACCATAATGGCCTGTATTAATACCAGCCAAAACAATTTCCTTTATACCATTTTTTGTTAACGTAGTAATCTCATCAAGTATATCATCTTTTTTACGACTTCTAACGTGACCGCGAGCATAAGGAATTGTACAATAACTACAATAGTTGTCGCATCCATCTTCTATTTTCACGAATCCACGTGTTTTGTCATTAAACCTATTAATTTTTAATTCCTCATATTTATGGACATCTAATATATTGTCAACACAATTTATGTTTTGTTTATTTTTTAGAGCATTCATAATTAATTCGTACATTTTATCACGATTACTTGTCCCAATCAAAACATCAACGCCTTGAATTTTATTAATATCTTCAGGTTTTAATTGAGCATAGCACCCCATTACAGCAACAATTGCATTTGGATTACTTTTAACAGCTTGTCTAATTATTTTACGGCTTTTTGCATCACTTACTTCAGTTATGCTACAAGTGTTAATAATATAAACATCACATACATCACTGAACTTTGCTAATTCAAACCCTTTATCCACAAATTGATTTACTATAGCTTCAGTTTCATATAAATTAACTTTACATCCTAATGAATAATAACTAATTTTCATATTGTTCTCCCATAAAAGACAGAATAGACATTATGTACAATGGTGCAGTTTCAGTACGTAATACTCTCTTGCCTAAACTAATCATTTTAGCTCCTTTATCAATCATTTCTTTTACTTCGCTATCATCAAAACCACTTTCCGGTCCTACTATAACTAATACTTTATTAAATTTTTGATTCTTAATTTGTGACCAAAAATTTATATTTTCTCTTTCTTGTGCATGAGCTAATAAAACTAAATCATATCCTTTGAAACTATTGACTAGATCTTTAAATGTTAGCACATTAGATATATTCATTAAGCGAACACGCTGTGACTGTTCACTAGCTTCTTTAATAATTTTATTAATTCTTTCCAAATTAATTTCTTTATTTTTAAATGCACTTTTTTTTAATTGAACAGGAATATATGAATAACACCCAAGCTCAACAAGTCTTCTAATAACTTCTTCCATTTTTTCTCTTCTTACAACGCCTTGTGCAATGGTAACTTTTTGCATTAACTCTGGATTATCAAAAAGTTTTTCTATAATTTGCAATTTAACATGTTTTCCTAAACATACAACTTTACATAAATATGTATATTCGTTGTCACATACTGTAACTTGGTCATTAAGTTCCATTCGCATAACATTCGTAATATGATGACTATCATTTATATCAATATCAATAATATTATTATTTATTTGCTCTTTTTTTACAAAATATCTTTGCATAACACATTATCCTCTATATATAAATAGTATACCATAAAAGATGATTTTTTTAAAGTAAAATAATTAACATTTAAAAAAGGATATATGAAACTCATATATCCATTTTAAATACTATTTTACTACTACTTTAGTAATATGTGGATTAGCACCATTATACCAATATAAGAAACCTTCCATATCAATTACATCACCAATTTTTAAATTCTTTACTGCTTTATAAACATCAGAATCTTTATCACATAAATATGATTCAACAGTGAATGTATATGTATTGCCATTTAAAGAAACTTTAAAGTATAAATCATCACCTTCATCACCGGCGCCATTCCATGAATATAAATAAGCTACAGAATTGCCTTCAGAATCAGTTGAAGCTTCAACAGTTAATCCTTCGAATGAAACAAATAGATTTTGATAATTTATTAATTCTTCAGTTCCAAGATATTTAGTTACATCAGTTGCTGAAGCTATATATTTACCATCAACAATTTCAAATGTGGCATCTGCAATTTCTATTTCACCAGACCATGCAGTTTTTGTTCCTGTAACTTTAATTCTAGTTCCTGGAACCAATTCTTTATATTGTTCTTCAGTACATGGCATATTATAGAATAAGTATCCTCCATCTAAATCTTGAGCATATATTGTTGCTTTATTATCCCACCATGATTGTTTTGCTTGTACATAAGCAACAACTGTTACTTCAGTTTCTAATTCTTTTGCCATATATTCACTATATGTTAAAGCACCATCAATTTTTGGTCCAAGTTCATCATTATCACAACCAACCAATGTAAAAACAAACAAAAATGCTAGAACAGCGTATAAAAATTTTTTCATAACTTTTTTCTCCTTTTGTAATTTACTATTATATTATATAACTTTTTCTTCTTTTAGTCAATAAACGCTAAATTCATTTTTAAATGAAAACGCGTTTTACATTTTTTCTTTTTATATAAATATCTATTATTAATTATGTGTATATGTTAAGCGATATAATGAAATCATATTTTCATATAATTGCTCTATATAATTATCATCAACAATTTTATTTTTATTTTTTGTTTTAACTACTTCTTCAATCATTTGTCCAGCTGCATTACGTAAAGAAGTTGACCCATTAAATACTGGTGTAACAAAAGTGTTATCCAAATTATTTAATAATATTTTTGTTGCGTCTATTTTGACATTATAATACTCTTGATTATTTTCTCCAGATCTAGACAAATAATCCATATATTCACTAGATTGTTGAGCTCTATAAGTAACTGGAACATAACCTTCAGTTTTTGAATAAGCAATTTGTACTGAATTAGTTATCATATATTGCATAAATATCCACGATGCAAGAACTTCTTGCGGATCATCTTTATTAAACAAACATAAAGAAGGACCTTGAGAAATCATTTGTATATTGTTAGTATCAAATTGAGGAATCGCTTTAACAACTGTTGTAAACTGTGCCACTTCTGCTTCATTAATATCACTCAATGGGGCATTTGTACCCATCCACGTTGCTCCAGCTGTTGAATCAATTGCAAAAATACATTTCCCCTTATTAAAAGTATTTCCAGGATAACTAGATATTTTAAAAGTAGAAAAACACCTTGAATCACAATGTGATGCTATATCAAGCAATAATTCTTTTGTAGTATCATTAAAAATTAGTATTTCTCCATCATCATTCGAATATCCCGCATTTTTTTGCTTTAACATTTGTATCATCATATTATCAGTAGATTTATATATAAAAGGTATTAATGATTTTGAATCAGTTCCATTTTCTTTCATTGCTGCTTCAGAAACTTCCCATACAAAATCCCATGTCAAAACTTCAGGAATAGTATACCCTAATCTTTCTACATATTCCTTATTTATATAAACAGCTTCCGATGAACGCATAAATGGTAATAAATAATAACTATCATCAATAATGCATTCCTCTAAAAAACTACTTACTATTTCCTCTTTAGAAACTGAATTAAATTTTAATTCTGTTCCGCCCAAGCCATATTTACTATCATTCATTAATGCATCTAAAGGCACAATAATATTTTCTCCAGTCTTATATGTAGCAACATGATCCGGATATGATACACAAATATTAGGAGTTGTATTAGTTCTTATATTAGTTATAGCATCATTATATATTGTATTATAATCAACATAAGATTTTAAAGTGATAGTTATATTTGGATATAATTCATGAAAATCATTTATAGCTTGTTGATAAATCTTCTTTTGTGTTACATTAGTATCATTTTTAGCCCAAAAAGTCAGTTCATAGTTTCTACTCATATCAAAACTTTCAGGCATTACAAATTCCTTATTTTGTTGTTGACCATGACATCCATATAAACAAAAACAAATAACAAAAATTATTAATAAACAAATTGATTTATAATTTTTTCTCATATATTACCCCTTCAGTCCACTTTTAGAAACGCCAGTCATAATTTGTTTTCTAAAAATTAAAAATATAATTATTAAAGGCAATGAAATGGCAACTACAGCAGCCATCATTGCGGGAATGTTTTCACGACCAAAACCATTTTGCCTAATTTCTTGAATTCCATTAGAAACTAAATAATATGCTTCATCATCAGTTATTAATCTTGGCCAAACATAAGAATTCCAACATTCAATTATTTTCAAAATAATTATTGATATAATCGTTGGTTTACAAATTGGCACCATAACTTTACACAAATACTTAAAATCACTTGTACCATCAACTTTAGATGCATAATATAATTCATCCGGTATTTGGGCAAAATTTTCTTTTAATAAATAAATATAAAATATCGAAGTTACCGATGGCAAAATCAAACCTGTAAAAGAGTTTCGCAAATTTAAATTCGTAATTGTTGTAAAATTAGTAATTACTACTAATTCATTTGGAATCATCATTAAAGACAAAAATAAAGTAAATACTAAATTTTTACCTTTAAAATTTAATCTAGCAAAAGCAAATGCAGCTAGTATAGTTACAACTAACATTATACTAGTTGTAATAATAGTAAAGATAATTGTATTAATAAAATATTTTCCTAATCTTACAGCCGTAAATGCTGTTTTATAATTTTCAAATGTTGGGTGAACGGTAAAAAACTGAGGTATAGTTTCCGCATTGTATCTATTAACTTCTTTTAAAGATGTTAATATCATCCAATAAAAAGGAAAGATAACAATAATGGCCCAAAATATTAGCAACACATATGTTATGATTTTTAATATTTTATTTTTAACTACATATTTTTTTTCTTCTTTTTTTAAATCACTATATTGTAAATTCATATTAATACCTCTAATAATGAACTTTCTTTTTACTAATAATTAAATTAATAACTGTAATAGTTAATACAATTATAAATAAAATTATTGCCGCAGCTGATGCATAAGATGGATATCCACCACTGTCTCCGTATAACATATCATACACATATCCCACAATGGTATTCATTTCTGATACATTTAAATCAGTACCAAATAATGCAACAGCATCATTATATTCTTTAAAAGCACCAATAAATCCCGTAATTATCAAATAAAAAATCATTGGGGAAATCATTGGCAAAGTAATTTTAGTGAAGGTTCTAAATTTTGATGTCCCATCAATTTTAGCCGCATCATAATAATCTTGCTTCACAGAAGCTAAAGCACTTGTCAATATTAAAATTTTAAAAGGCATAACTAACCAAATAATGTAAATACATAAAACTAACATTTTTGCCCAATAAGGTCCACCAATAAAATCAACAGGCTCCATTCCAAAAACTCCTAAAATTACATTCATCAAACCATCTGATTCTGGAGTTTGTTTAAACATAATCATAAAAACTAAACCAACGGCTAATGTATTAGTTACATATGGTAAAAAAAATATTGTTTGAAACGCATTACGAAGAGGTTTAATAGAACTAAGTCCAACTGATATTAATAGTGCTAAACCAGTAGATATCGGAACAGTTATTATGACCATAATAAAAGTATTCTTTAATGCTTGTAAAAAATACGGGTCATGCAAAACATAGGAGTAATTATAAAATCCGATTCCTGTATATTTTTGTGATACGAAATTAAAATTTTCTTCAAAAGAATACACAAATACATCTATTAATGGATATACCATAAAAACTAATATAAATAATATTGCGGGTAATAAATATAGCCACGCTTTTAAATTATTTTTTGTTTCCATTTATAGCCACCTCTTTTTGATTTTTAATTTCTGAAACTAATTCTTTGATACGAGAAATATTCATATATAAAGTATCTTCATAAATATGCTTCTTCTTTAATTCTTGTAATATAATAGGTTTAGCTTCTTTTGCGATTACAATAGTGTCTATAAAATCATTCATATTTATTCCTTCATTTTGAAGGATTTTTTCAAAACAATGATCTTGGTTACCCCATAATAAAAATAAACCTTTTTGCATATATAAGCGATCAAATCCTTGCGTTGCATCCACAAATATAGGCATATCAATACCTTCATTGTTCATATTGGTAGCTTGACGGTCAATATATTTTTGAAGCCATTCATATAAATACTTATTATTTAATATTACTTGACTAGATAATTTATTTTTTTCTTTCAATACTTTTTCATATTTTGTCTTGTTAAAAATAAAAACTTTACCATCACAATCATTGTATTTATTTTTTACATCATGACAAGCAAAAAATAACGCAACATCAAAAGAATAGGAAAAATCAAGCATTCTTGTTGGCAAATTAAAATGTTGAGCAATTTCAATGCAAGTAAGTTCATCAAAATTGAACATTTTTTTCATTTCATCCACAAACTTAAACATTTGGCTATCGGCAGTCATAATATGTTCCTCTCTTAATCCTGATGGAATTAATACAAAATCACTATTTGCCTGTCCACGAAAAACAAAAACATCACCGCGACCATTTAATAACTCTAAATATTCTTCATAGCTATTAACTTTTCCCATATTATTTACCTTCATTCATCCATTTATATAGAAATAATTGTGTTCTAACACTCATTAATTCTTTATTACTAAACAATTTTTGAACATCAGATTTAGTATACCACTTTGTGGATATTTCTTCATCAAAGCAATTACTATCTTTTGCTTCACCTTTCCCAATTGCTATTACCGTTATAAGCGTTTCATCAATAGTAGCTCCAGAAACATATGCCTCGGGTAAAATATCAATAATTTCAAGTATTTCAATTCCCGTTTCCTCAATCAATTCTCTTTTAGATGCCAAAATTATATCTTCATTATTTTCAATTAACCCAGCAGGAAAATTATAAATATAATTATTGCATCCCATTCTAAATTCTTTTTCAACTAATATTTTTTCTTTATCTTCAGAAAAAACAATTATTCCTACTGCACATGCTTCATGATTACCAAAATTGTTAATAGTTAATTGAGGATTTCGACTAATGAATTCATATTTTTTTTCTTTATTATCCATATTTAAATATGTTGCAATATAATAAGAGAGAAAATTTCCAGAATACTTTTTTTCAATATTGATTAATTTCATTATTTGATATTCCTTTATATATAAAAATTATAGCATATTATCTTTTTTTATTCAAGATTAATATTAGTGAAAATGTATACCTATATAATATAAAAAAGGAACTATAATAGTCCCTTTACGATCATATTATTAAGATAATTTTTTAACTTCATCAAATTCTAATTCTGCTGGAGTAGGTCTTCCAAAGAAGTCAACTAATACTTTAACAACTTTCTTTTCATTATCAATACTATCAATAACGCCATATTGACCAGAGAATGTGCCCTGAATAATTTCAACTTTATCACCAACTTCGCATTCAAATGGTTTTTCAGTAAGCATACCACACATTTTTAAAATCGGTAACATTTCTTCTTCAGGAATTGGTACTGGTTTAGCACCACCACCACTAGAACCAAGAAAACCTGTAACCATTGGCGTATTTCTAACCATAAACCAAGTTTCATCAGTAACAATCATATCTACGAAAACATATCCAGAAAAAGGTTTTTCAACAACTTCCCTTGTTTCTCCATTCTTTTTCTTTTCTAAAAATCTTTCTTCAGGAACTAAAACATTGAAGATATAATCTTGCATATTCATTGATGCGATACGTCTTTCAATATTCTTTTTTACCGCATTTTCCATCCCTGAATAAGTTTGAACACTATACCATGCTCTTTCTTCCATTATTACTTACCTAAACTTATAAGCCATTGTACTAATGGGCTTAATCCAGAATCTACTAAAGCAAAGAATCCAACAAAAATAAAAACAAAAATAAATGTACATAAAGTGTTTTCTAACATTGTTTTTTGATTTGGCCAAGAGATTCTTTTGATTTCGTAAACAGATGGTTTATAATATGGCCAAACTGATAAAACGATAGAGAAAGTACCTAAAACTATTAAAATCCATGCAAACAATTCTCTAAAATAAGAAATTAAAAATACTCCATCAGTAATTGATTCTGCTTTTGGAATACATAAACCTGGATCAGATGATGTTCCACCAGCAGCAATATTAACTTCTACTAAAATCCCCAATACTAAAGCAATAATAGCAAGTATTAGAAGAATTAATCCTTCATATTTATAATCTTTTGTAAAAACCTCAACCAAACGGTTTTTCTTTACTTTTTCTTCTGACATTTTCTATTTCCTCCTACTTTGTTTCTTTGTGAATAGTATGCTTATTACATCTTTTGCAAAACTTTTTAATAATCATTCTTTGAGGATTAATTAATTTGTTTTTATCAATAGTATAGTTTCGAGATAAACATTCTTCACAAACTAAAATGACTTTTTCTCTCATAAAAATCCACCTTTAAATATTTTATCAAATTTATTACGATTTGTCAATTACTAATTATCTTTTTTAAACTTCAACTTAATTCTACATAAACAATTATATACAGATTTTACATCACAATTTAAAACTTTTGCTATTTCTTTAGGTTTATAATTTTGACTTTTAAATTTTATTACTTCTTTTTCTAAAGAACTCAGACCGCGAATATCATAATTTCTTGTATCATAAACAAATGAATTTTTTTCCATAATAACGGATGACAAGTCTTCAATTGAAACATTATAAAAATAATTTTTTTCATCACGCAAAATATTGATAAACCTTCTTTGCAATAATAAATCAAAATATTTATTAAAAGACTTTTTCCCATAATAATTATAATTTCTAATAGCATTTGACAGTATAAACAAACCTTCTTGCATGAAATCGTCACGTCTATTCATCTTAATTTTAAAATCATTCATTCTTTTATATATTAAATTACGATACTTATTATAAAAAATTATTTCTGCTTCTTCATCAAATTCATTAATCATATATAACAATTCATAATCGTTATATATGTTCATTATTATCTCCTATTATTTTCTATTTTTTAAAATTTCATATATTAAAATGCTGCAAGAAACAGAAGCATTTAAGGAATTAACATGACCAACCATTGGTATTTTAATTAAGTAATCACAATTTTCAGTAACTAATCGCGATATTCCTTTCCCTTCACTTCCTATTACTAAACATACAGGCATATCATACTTAACATCTGTATATAAGACACTCTGTTCGCATGACTCAGCACCAACAATCCAATAACCTTTTTGTTTAAGATACTTGATCGTATTAGTTAAATTTGTAACTTCAGCAACTTTCACATATTCAATAGCTCCAGTTGATACTTTAGCAACTGTTTGATTCAAACCTACACATCTTTTTTTTGCAATAATTATTCCATCAACCCCACCTGCATCACATGTTCGTAATATTGCTCCTAGATTATGTGGATCTTCAATCCCATCTAACATTACAATTAATGGATACTTTTCACAAGCATTATTAATAATATCATCTAGTGATGTATAAGAATATTTTTCTATTTCTAATACAGCGCCTTGATGGTTACCGCTAACAATTTTATTTAAATCATTATTTTCCATAAATATGTATGGAATATTATTTTTTTTTGCTAGTGACATTAATTCAACATTATTTTTTGTAATGTATAATTTTTTTGCTCTTTTATTATTATTCAACACTTCTCTAACGGTATTTTTACCAAAAATATATTCTTTCATTTTATTCCTTAGCTTCAATAATTTCAATTGATTTTTTTATAAAATATTCTAATCTTACAAAGTTTTCCTTTAAATACAAATATCCAATAACAGCTTCAAAACCAGATGCGTTAATATAAGAGACGCTTTTATCCTTGTAATCATAATTACGCCCTCTTTTAAAAATCATTTTTTCTTCTTCTGTAAATTCATTTTCAAGGACTAACACAATGGCATATTGACTATCACGACTTACATATTTAACACATTCATTATGTAAATGCCATAGTTTAGTAATACCCTTATGTAATACATAATCTCGAATTTGCAATTCATAATAAGCATCGCCAATAAATGCTAAATCAGCACCAGATAATAAATTAGTATTAAGCATTACAAACGAATACCTTTATTACTTATTTCATTTCTAAAAGCATCAGCTAATGCAAAATCTTTATTATTTCGAGCTTCTTGCCATTTATGAACTAGTTCCAATTCTTCATCAGTTAATGGATTAATATTAGCATCAATACCTAATACCCACATTTCATCATCTAATAATGATAACAACTCTAATGCATATTGAGCATCAATTTCTTTTTGTCTACTTAAATTATTTATAATTTTAACAGTTTTAATAATTGTTGTTATCGCATTAGCAGTATTAAAATCATTACTTAGTGCATCAATAAATTCTTCTTTGATTTGCAATAAATCATCATTTGTAATAGTTACTTTATTATATATAGCATTATATTGTAATTGTAATTTTCTTATTAAAGATACTTTTGCACCCACAATTTTTTCATAATCTGTTTTTGCTTGATTTAATAATTCTTCACGGTAAGATAAAGGCTGGCGATAAGGAACACTCAAGATTAATAAACGATATGGCCCATACCCTATTTTATTTACCAATTCTTTAGCCACTATCACATTGCCTAGTGATTTGCTCATTTTTTGACCATTTAAATCAATTCTTCCGTTGTGCATCCAATATCTTGCTATATGATTATCATATGCAACAGATGCTTGTGCTATTTCATTTTCATGATGTGGAAATTTTAAATCACTTCCACCTCCATGAATATCAATTTCCGAATTAAAAATATCATTAATCATTACCACACATTCAGTGTGCCATCCAGGTCTACCTTCCCCCCATGGAGAATCCCATTTTTTTCCAATAGTTGTTTCTTTCCATAAATTAAAGTCACACGGATTATGCTTTTTATCATTTTCTTCAATTCTGGCTCCGTTTATTAAATTATCCAATGTTTGACCACTTAAGGCACCATAATTAGGAACTTTTGAAATATCAAAATAAACATCCCCATCAACAACATATGCTCCACCTTTATCAACTAATAATTTAATAAAATTAATAATTTCAGGCATTGTTTCAGTAACTTTAGGATTTTTATAATGTGGTAAACAATGCAATAATTGATATGTTTCTGTAATAGATTTAATATATCTTTCAGAAATCACTGCTTCATCCACATTTTCTTCTTGAGCCTTTTTAATTATTTTGTCATCAATATCTGTAAAATTTGATACTAATTTCACATCATAACCAATAAATTGGAAAAATCTTGAAACAACATCAAAGAAAATAATAGGGCGTGAATTACCAATATGCATGTCATTATAAACAGTTGAACCACAAACATACATTGAAATTTCCTTTTCTTTGAGAGGCTTAAATTCTTCAATTTTATTGCTATAAGAATTATATAATCTAATCATATTTACCTCTTTCTAACCTATTCTATAATAGATATTATACCACATTCATTACAAAATATCTACTTAATTAAATAATTATGTCAAATAAATTATAAATTTTTGCTTTTTAAAAATTTTAAACAATTATATTTAATAATATTTATAAAATATAAAAAGATCAGTACTACAACTGACCTTAAACATTTATTTTTCTTTTTTATTATTTACTTTTGGTAAAGTAATAATAAATTTTGTTCCCTTTGGTATATTATGCTCAGCATATATCTTCCCATTCAAATCAGAAACAATTGTTTTAGCAATCGACAATCCTAATCCGTTGCCACCTGTTTCACGACTTCTAGTTTTGTCTTCACGATAAAATCTTTCAAAAACTTTTTCTAAATCTTCATCCTTAATACCAATTCCCGTATCACATACTTCCACTATTGCTTCATTACCCTTTTGTGATAATATAACATTAATTTCATCATTTGGATTTGTATATTTCAAAGAATTGTCTAATAAAATAATAAATAATTCCCTAATTTTATCGCGATCAACTTTCACGTCAATATCAACACCTTGAAATGTCAAAGTACGTTCTTCAAAACCCGCTATTTCAATAAAAGGTTCAATTATTTCTTGCAATACAACATTTAAATTTACAATTTCAATATGATATGTCAATCTATTTTGATCACTTCTTGCAAGTGACAATAATTCACTTGTTAATTTAGTTAAACGAGTAAGTTCTTTTAATGATACAGCTAAATCTTCACTAACGTCATAAACAGTTTTATCAGGTTCTGCCAATATATTTTCGATTTTGCTTTGAACAATCGCTAATGGCGTACGTAACTCATGAGATGCATCACTAACAAATGTAACTTGTTTTTCCACAAAATTCTTTAACGGTTCAACTGACTTGTGCATTACTAAATATGCAAGCCCATAGCCTATAAATAAAATTCCAAATAACATTATAACTAATGAATATTGTAAATCTCTTTGAGCATTTAACTCACTATCAATATTCATATATACCTTAATATAACATAATGTTTCAAAATTAGATTCCGCATTATTATTAACAATTGCCCATTTTTTAACAGTATATGACATATACGAATGATTATTAATTTTTTCACTTCTATAAGTATTTAATTCTTGTTTTGAAATATCATTAATGCTAGTGACATCTTTTTCTTCTAAAACTCCCACAATTTTATAATCATCAATTACATAATTTAATTCTTGTTTCCATAAATCCTTTGTATCAGTGAAATAATAAACCATTGTCATCCGTGGATCATATATTTTTTCAATGCCTTCTTCTTTGATATGTGTATCAATATTAGTTAAACATGTTGTTATTTCTGTTTCCACATTGTATATAAATTTTTGTTCAATTACAATACCGATAATTCCACAAAACAATCCAAAAACAAAAACAAATAAAAACATATTAAATAGCATCAAGCCTAATTGATATTTTTTAATATTATCACGATACCAATAAGCATTTTTAATATTATTCTTTTTCACTCCACATATAACCTACATTTCTTAATGTTTTTAAATAAATATGGTAATCATATTTCTTTAATAATTTTCTTAAATTACTAACATACACCTCAACAACACTCCAGATTGTTTCACTTTCAAATCCCCAAATACGATTAAATAATTGTTCTTTTGTGATTATCATTTCTTTATTGCGAACTAAATATTCAAGAATATCATATGATTTTCCAGATATATCTAATTTTTCATCTTTAATACATACGGTTTTTTGTGATAAATCAAAAACTAAATCTTTAAACACAATTTTCATATCCATAAAACTATTGTTATATCTTCTAAGTAAAGCATTAACTCTAGCAATTAATTCATTTCTATAAAAAGGTTTAGTCATATAATCATCAGCACCCAATTTTAATCCATTTACTTTATCCGCAACACTATCTTTTGCGGTTAACATAATTACAGGAACGGTACTAAATTGTCTTATTTTTTTCAAAATCACAAAGCCATCAACATGAGGTAGCATAACATCTAAAATTATTAAATCATAAATATTTTGTTCTACTGCATACATTGCTTGTTCGCCATCATAAATTGAACTAGTATCCGCAATTCCCTTTAGCATTTCACATATTGCTTTATTTATATGTTTATCATCTTCAATTACTAGTATCTTCATATATAATTTCTCCTTTTTTATATTTTATTATATATCGCTTAATTATTCCTTAAACATCTTTATTATACAATAAAATTAAAAATAAAAAAAGACTGAAAATAAAATTTCAGTCTTAAATCCAAACTAACGTTTAGAGAATTGTGGAGCACGACGTGCACCTTTAAGTCCATATTTCTTACGTTCTTTAGCACGTGGATCACGAGTAACTAACCCAGCTTTCTTTAGAACTTTACGATAATCAGGATTTACTTCTAATAAAGCACGTGTAATTCCATGTCTGATAGCTCCTGCTTGTCCAGAAATACCACCACCACATACATTAACGATTACATCGTAACTTGTTTCATTGCCAGTTAAAGTTAATGGTTGTAAAACATCAAGTCTTACAGCTCCATTAGGAACATAATCTTTAAAAGGACGTCCATTAATTGTAATTTGTCCTTTACCAGGGATTAAACGAACTCTTGCAACTGAACTTTTACGACGTCCAGTACCATAATATTGAACTTGTGCCATTTAATTCACCTACCCTCTCAAATTTAAAACTTCTGGTTTTTGTGCTTGATGTTTATGATCTGGTCCACAATAAACGAAAAGTTTTCTATACATTTGGCTACCAATAGTATTCTTTGGTAACATACCTTTAATAGCAGCCTCAACTAATTTTTGAGGTTGAGTTTCTAACATTTTCTTAGCAGTTCTAGTTTTTAAGCCACTACTATATCCTGTATGATGGATATATAATTTGTCATTTAATTTGTTTCCTGTTAATGCAACTTTCTCTGCATTTACGATTATTACGTAATCTCCGCAATCCATATTAGGTGTAAAAGTAGGCTTGTTTTTACCTCTTAAAATGCTTGCTACTTCTGTAGCTAAACGTCCTAATACTAATCCTTCAGCATCGATTACATACCATTTACGCTCAATTTTTTGAGCAACTGGCATATAAGATTTATTCATTTTGGTTCCTCCTATAAATTTTTCAAATGTTTGTGGATAACATTTTTTATATAAGGGCTTTATTTGTGGGAAATAAAACGTACCTATAATATAATACACTATTTTGAATCATTTGTCAATTAATTTATTACTTTTTTACGATAATTACCTGATATTCCTTTTAAAGACGTATA
>CAZFAM010000013.1:0-40731 GCA_964516425.1 uncultured Bacteroidales bacterium
CTGATGACTATTCTTATGCTTTGACTAGTAATAATAAAATATATGATTTAAAATGCCTTGATACAACAGTTACTACAGTTGATTTAGTTTCTGAATTTGAAGGATATAATATTATTTCATTTGGGTACAATGCTTTTGATGGTTGTTCATCATTGGTTAGCATAATAATTCCTGATAGTTTAGAGTTCATTTGGGATTATGCATTTCATACCACATATAGTCTTACAACTGTTTATTATACTGGAACAGAAGAAGAATTTTCGTTAATAACAATTTCTTCTAATGGTAATTATTATATATATTATGCAAATAGAATTTATAATTATTCAAAAAATTAAAAGAAATTAATTTGATATCTTTTTAAGAGCTCTCTTATACAGAGCTCTTTTTTTAGTTATTTACACTTTTTAATTTTCCCTCTTTAAAAAATAGCTAAACTATGCTATAATTGAATAAGATTATTATATTAAGGAGTTAACATGAAAAAAACAATAAGCCGCATTATTGCTATGCAAGTTATATATAATTATAATATCAATAAAGTATTAGATTATATTGGCATTTTAGATATCATTAATAAAGAGAACACAGAACCTTTTGATGAAGAATATGCTAAAAAGATTATAATCGGTGTTATAGACCATCAAGAGGAAATTGATTTTAATATTAGCTTATCATTAAAAAATTATACCTTAAATAGATTATCTGTTGTTGATAGAAGTTTATTAGAAGTTGGAACATATGAATTATTATTCACAGATACACCTAAGGAAATAATCATTAATGAAATAATTGAAATTTCTAAAGAATATAGTGAATTAGATGATTACAAAACTTCTAAATTTAATAATGCTGTATTAGATAATATAGCAAAGAGAATAAAAAATGGAAAATAAATATTTAACAGTTTCAGCTTTAAATAAGTATTTGTATTATAAATTTGATAATGATTTAAATTTAAGATGCGTATATTTAAAAGCTGAAATATCTAATGTAAGATTATCAAAAGGTATTTTATATTTTGTATTAAAAGATAAAGATTCAGAAATTGATGGATTGATGTTTAGTAATACATTATTAAAACTTAATTTTGAGCCTAAAGATGGAATGACAGTCTTAGTTTCTGGTAAAGTTGGATTATATATAAAAAGAGGAACATATGCTATTACTGTAATAACTATGGAAAACGCAGGAATTGGTGAAGCATATTTGCAATTTGAATTATTAAAAGAAAAATTAGCAAAAGAAGGTTTATTTGATGAAACAAAAAAACTACCAATTCCAAGATTTAACAAAAGAATTGGTGTCATTTCTAGTAGTACTGGAGATGCAATGCATGATATTATTTCCACAATTAATAAACGATTTCCATTATCCGAAATTGTTTTATATCCAGCATTAGTACAAGGTGCTGATGCTCCAAAATCTTTAATTTCGGCAATAAAAAAAGCAAATGATGAAAACATTGTCGATGTAATTATTATTGCTAGAGGTGGTGGAACAATAGAAGATTTATCGTGCTTTAATGATGAACAACTTGCAAGAACCATTTTCGCGAGTAAAATCCCTACTATAAGTGGCGTTGGTCATGAAACTGATTTTACAATTTGTGATTTTGTTTCATCACGTCGTGCACCTACACCAACAGGTGCTGCTGTTATTGCTACACCAGATAAAAATGATTTAACAATACAAATTAATAATTTTAAAAATCGCTTAATATTTAATTATAAACAAGTATTAGTTTCTAAATTCAATAAATATAATACAATTGTATCTAATAATAGTTTTAAAAATTATATTGATATTTTTGATAGTTTAGATGAAAAGATTAACACTATTAAAAAACATCTTGTATTGGTGTCTCCATATGAAAAATTAAATACTTATAATAATAAGTTAATTAATAATTTGAAGTTATTAAATAATTCATTAGTAAATATTATTAATGATGATGAAACTAAATTAAATACTTGTATTGATAAATTAATAATTTTAAATCCATTAAATGTAATGCAAAAAGGATATTCTATTGTATATAAAAACAATAATGTAATATCAAGTATTGAAACATTAAATATTAATGATACAATAGATGTAAGACTATACGATGGCGAAATAGAAGCCAAAATAATAAATAAGAGGAAATTATAATGAAATTTGAACAATTATTACAAGAATTAGAATCTATTGTTAATGAACTTGAAAATGGGGAATTAACATTAGACGAATCTATAAAAAAATATCAAAGAGGAATTGAGTTAAGTAACGAATGTAAAAAGATGCTTGAAGAAGCAAAAACCATTTTAACAAAAACTGAATAGAGGGAATGATATGGCATTTGATTTATTAAATATAAAATCTCCTGATTTTTTAAAACAATTAAATATAAAACAATTGGAACAATTGTGTGATGAGATTCGAACATTTATAATTGAAAATGTCAGTCATACAGGTGGTCACTTATCTAGTAATTTAGGTGTAGTAGAAGCTACAGTTGCTTTACATTATGTTTTTAATAGTCCTACTGATAAAATTATATTTGATGTTGGACATCAATGTTATACACATAAAATATTGACAGGTAGAGCTAAAGATTTTGTGAATTTGCGAAAAAAAGATGGTATTAGTGGCTTTATTTCGTATTCCGAAAGTGAACATGATGTTTGGGAATCCGGACATTCATCTACATCTTTATCTGCAGCTGCTGGATTTTTAGAAGCTAAAGAAGTAGATAATACTATTGGAGAAGTTATAGATTTTATAGGTGATGGTTCCATTCAAAATGGATTATCATTTGAAGGTCTAAATTATATAGGAAGTCAAAAAAAACAAAAAGTAATTATTATTTTAAATGATAATGATATGTCAATATCTAGAAATGTTGGACGTATGGCAATAACATTATCTCGAAAACGTGTTAAACAATCGCATTCTACATTAAGAAAAATCACACCACGCTTTGTGTTTAAGGTTGGAAAACCATTTGTGGGTGCTGTTAAAACATTTTTATATGGTAATGATATTTTTACTAGTTTAGGTTATAGTTACTATGGACCAATTGATGGACATAATTTAAAAAAATTAATTAAATACTTTGAATATGCTAAAGAGAAAGAAGATTCTGTAGTAATTCATTTAAATACTATTAAAGGCAAAGGATATAAATATTCGGAAAATGATTATAAAGGATTTTGGCATGGAACTGGACCTTTTGATATTAATACGGGAAAACAAATAAATGTTAATCCAAGTAATATTGTTCCATGGGGAAGAGCCATTTCTTTATCTTTACTTGATGTTTTAAAAGATAATCCGTATATTAGGATTATTAATCCCGCAATGATTGTTGGAACATTTTTTGAAGACATTGTGAATAAATTTCCTAAACAAATTATTGATGTTGGGATTAATGAAGAACATGCGGTTGTTATGGCAGCAAGTATGAGCAGAAATCATTTATTACCAATTGTTTCTATTTATTCCACATTTTTACAAAGAGCATATGATCAAATATGTCATGATGTATGCCGAAGCAATAATCATGTAATATTTTTGATTGATCATGCGGGTATTGTAAGTAGCGATGGTTCAACACATCAAGGAATTTATGATATACCAATGTTAATTTCAATGCCAAATATTGTAATTGCTTCACCAAGTAATTTTAATGAAGTGAAGCAATTATTGAAAATGGCGATTGATACTAAACATCCTTTTGCCATCCGTTATCCAAAAGGAAATATTGATTTAAATAATAACGATAATTCACTTACTGAATTTGGAAAATGGAAAATATTGAAACCAATTTCTAATACCAATATTATAACCTATGGTGATACTATAAATGATTTAATGTCTAAATGTAATGATTTAGATGTTGGAGTAATTAATGCTATTTTTGTTAAACCATTAGATATTGAATGTTTAAAATTATTAAAAAATAAAAAAGTTGTAATAATAGAAGAAGTTATGAAAATAGGTTCGCTTGCTTCACTTATTTTACAAGTGAATAATGATTTGAAATTGAATTTAGATATTGTTTCATATGGGGTTGGTGAACAATATATTAATTGTGGAAGTAAAGAAGAAATAAAAAAAGAATTAGGAATTGATATTGATACAATTATTAAGAATTTATAATTTGATTGCTTAAATGAAAGGAAATGGAATATGTTAGCAACACTAAATGTTAAAAATTTTGCTATTATTGATAATATTCAAATTGATTTCAGTGATGGTTTCACAGTATTAACAGGTGAAACTGGTGCCGGAAAATCATTAATTATTGATGCTATTTCTTTATTATTTGGTGAACGAGCATCAAATGATTTAATTAGATATGGTGAATCAAAAGCAATAATTGAAGGATATTTTTCCAATTATGATGAAAATATTATTTCTTTATTGAAAGACTATGATATAGATTTTGATTTAAATGAATTTTTAATAATTAAAAGAGAATTATATTCTAATGGGAAAAGTGTATGTAAGATTAATAATCAAACAGTTTCTTTAAATCAATTAAAAGAAATTAGTTTATTTATAGGCGACATTCATTCACAAATGGAAACATTTGGTCTCATTAATCCTAAAAATTACTTAAAATTTATTGATAGTACTGAAATTAATGAATTGGTTATTCAGTATAACGATTCTTTATCAGAATATAAAAAACTAAAAAAAGAATATGATGAATTAATTAGTTCTAATGATGAAAATTTAAAAAAGCAAGATTTTATTAATTTTCAATTACAAGAATTAAAGCAAGCTAATTTAAATGTTAATGAAGAAAAAGAATTAAAAAATGAACTATCATTTTTAAATAATTATGAAAATATTTCTTCAATTTTATTTGATTTGAACAATGAATATTTAAATAATGATATTGTTAATACTTTATATGAAGCTCTTGCAAGTTTAGAAAAACTATCTTCATATGATAAAAGTTATTTAGAATTAAAAAATCGCATGCAAGATATATATTACAATATTGAAGATTTAGCAAATGATAAAAGATTGTTATTAGATAACGTTGATTTTGACCAAAAACGTTTAGAAGAAATTAATGAGCGCTTAGGATTATATTCTGATTTGAAAAGAAAATATCGACTTTCAACAGAACAATTACTTGAGTATTATGAATCATTAAAACAAAAAGTTTATGATTTGGAAAATTTTGATGATAAAATCGCAACGTTAAAAACTTTGGTTAATAATGCTTTTCAAAAAACAATGGATATTGGTTTATCTATTCATAATGAAAGAGTGAAAAGTTCTAAAAAATTAATGAAGGAAATATTACCTCATTTACAAGATTTACAGTTAAATAATACTGTATTCAATATTGATGTTGTTAATAATAACACTTTTCTTAAAGATGGATTAGATACTGCAGAATTTTTTATTTCATTTAATAAAGGAGAACCATTAAAGCCATTATCTAAAGTTGCATCTGGTGGTGAATTGTCACGCTTTATGCTAGCTCTTAAAACTGTTTTAGGATCTAAATTATCGATGCAAACAAAAATATTTGATGAAATTGATAGTGGTGTTAGTGGAAATATTGCTTTTAGTATAGGAAAAAAACTAAAAAATATTTCTTGTACATCGCAAGTATTATGTATTACGCATTTACCTCAAGTTGCTTGTCTTGCGCATCAACATTTAAAAATATCTAAAAAAACAGTGGATGGAAGAACATTTACAGAAATTACTAATTTGGAAAAAGAAGGTAGAATTTATGAAATAGCTTCAATGATTTCTAACGGTCAACCAACTGAAGCTAGCTTAAATTATGCAAAAGAATTATTAAGCACCATTACCATATTTTGATGGTGCTTTTTTCATTGTTTTTGGGAATAATAGTATTAAAAAGGAGGTATTATGAAAAGAATACTAAAATTAATACTATTATTTGTTGTTTGCTTATTAGTTTCTTCATCAAATGTAAATGGTCAAGAATTAACAAAAGATGTAATTGCAAGTAATGATCAAATAGCTAATGTTGTATTAGGTGGTGATACTATTGGATTACATATTAAAACCAAAGTTATGATTGTTGGGAAATACGAAGTTGCCACAAATGATGGTAATGTTAAACCATGGGATAATAGTAATATTCTTGATGGTGACCAAATATATTCAATTGATAATAATTATGTTAAATCTAATAATGATTTAAATGAAATAATAAAGTCAACTACTAAATCAAAAGTTTCTCTTGTTATAATTAGAGATGATGAGTTAATAGAAACGGAAATAAATATTGTTAAAAATGAAAACAATATTAATAGTTTAGGATTATACATTAAAGATCATATTACAGGAATTGGTACTTTAACTTTTATTAATCCAGAAACAAAAATATATGCTTCACTTGGTCATAATGTAAATGACGGATTAAACGAAGGTAATATTTTAGATTCTAGCATTAAAGGAATAAAAAAAGGAACTAAAGGTGTTCCAGGTGAAAAATATGCTATTATTGGTAAAGACCATATTGGTACAATCACATGTAACAATAATGTAGGAGTATTTGGTGAATATAATAATCCAATAAGCAAAAATACTATCCCTTTAATTAAAGCATCTAATGTTAAAAAAGGAAAAGCACAAATAGCTACTGTAATTAATGGTAATAATATTGAATATTTTGATATTGAAATAGTAGAAGTAGCAAAACAAAATAGTCCTGATGTAAAAGGAATTAAATTTAAAATTACTGATGAAAAATTAATTGAAGAAACTGGTGGTATTATTCAAGGAATGAGTGGTTCGCCAATTATTCAAAATGATTGTTTAGTTGGTGCTGTATCGCATGTTATTGTCAACGAACCAACTTCTGGATATGGTGTATTTGCGGAATGGATGTATAGCAATACTTTATAATGTATTGGCAATACTTTTGAATAAAAAAAGGAGCCATAATTAAGACTCCTTTTTTTATTTTGCAGCAATAACAAATAAATAAATTAATCCTGCAAGAGGTACTAGTAATGTTAAAATACAGATTGCCCATGCAACAATTTTTCCAAATAATGTTTTTGATGGACTTTTAGTTAATTGTACTTCTACAGAATTATCCATTTTATGTTTTGTTACGATTAATGGTTTTTTTTCAGATTTCTTTTTTGCCATAATTACACCTCGTAAATTACTACGTCTATTATATCATAGATTTTTTAAAAAATAAAGAAAAAAATATTTTTTGTTCACTTATAGTTGTAGTTTTTATTATTTATGTTATTAAACAATGTGTATTTCTAAATGTCTTCATTATTTATAAAACAACAGTCATGGTAAAATGACCTCTCGAAAAAAATTATTGATATGATTTTTAATTTGGATAAAGCAATTTTTAAAATGCTTTTTAAAATTTTGAGACTTAAAAAAAGCAAGAAATGCTGTTATTTTTTTTAGCATTTAAAATGGCGATTTAATTTATATTATTGAGGAAGAATAGGATGAAATAGATTTTTAATATTCATAGAAAAAATATAGTACAGATAAATTTTTTATATAAAATTATAATTAAATACTATTAATTTTCATTTGCGTTACTACAATTTAATTGCTTATAATTCAAAAATATGATATAATCAAATAGAAAATAAAAGCTGATTTCTATTTATGTAATCGAGGATGTTTTACTGAAAGTAATTTATAATTGATCATGAAAATTATTAAAAGACCATAATAATATGAAAAAAAGATTTAATAAAGAATGTTTAAATATCGATAAATGCTTGTAGTAAACTTAGCAAGAATGAACTTGTATCGACACAAGTATTAGTAAAAATATGTGTTTATTTAAATTGCAATATAGATAACATTATGGATGTAATCGAAAATAATAATGTATCTATTAATAAGTGAGGTGTAATGAAAAATGACGAAAATTAAATTATATCATGGTACTGCTGATGAATTTGTTAAACCTGAATATGGTAAGGGCAAAGAAAAACACGATTACGGACAAGGATTTTATTTGACTGAAAATATTGATCTTGCCAAAGAATGGGCTGTATGTAAACCTAATAATCTAAATGGTTTTGTTCATCAATATGTGTTAGATACTGAAGGCTTAAAAATATTAGATTTGGAGGAAAAAGGAGTTCTTGCTTGGCTTGCTGAACTTATGAAACATAGGGATGCTTCCGATTCTAAACGATATAGAGTATTGGCTCAAAAATTCGTAAATAAATATGGTATTGATACAGATGGATATGATATTATTAAAGGATGGAGAGCAAATGCTTCTTACTTTTATATTGCAAAAGAATTTGTAAGAGATAATATTGATATGGACATTCTTGAAGAATTATTATCTCTTGGAGGATTAGGAATTCAATATTGTATCAAATCAGAACTTGCTTATTCCAAACTTCATGAAGTAGATAATAGTCTTCAAATTGTTTCTTATGATGAATTTAATGAAAAATATAATAAGCGTGATATTGATGCAAGACAAAAAATGCGTGATTTAGTTGATTCGGATAAAAATAAAGTTACTAAAGTGTTCAGTACACTTTTTAAGGAGTGATGATTATGAGAGCATATCATAAAGCATATTTAAATGATGTTGTAGAAAATCAAGGTAAATTATTTGACTTTGTATCTCAAAATTATCAAGACTCAGATACTGAAGATTTTATAAAAGCTTATATGCTTAGTACTACAAGAAAATGTATTGATGAATCTCAAGCTTATGTTAATACTATGGATGCAAAAGAATTATTAGATTATTTTATAAAAACTGAAAATTATGTTTTTAAAAAAGGAAAATCACTTGAAGGATTTATGCCAGGTTGGATTGGAGAATTCTATGCTTATTATCAATGGTATTATAATATTCCTAGTTCAGAAGTTTTTAAAAAAGTACCACTTGAGTTTTTAAAGAAAGCATATTTTGGATTACATGATTTAGAATTAGAACTTGCTGTTCAAAAAGTCGGTGAAAAGTAATGGAATTAGTTTGTTTTCATAATCCAGAAGAAGAAAATGGATATTTAAGTAATTGGTGTTTATCTACTTTTATAATAGATAACATTACGTTTTCGTCTATGGAACAATATATGATGTATAAAAAGGCAATTCAATTTAATGATATAAAAATTGCTAATGAAATTATTAATGAAACAGATGTAGCTAAAATTAAATCATTGGGAAGAATGGTTTCAGGTTATGATGAGACTATTTGGAATGGCGTTAGACAAATCATCATATATCAAGGATTACTTGCTAAGTTTTCACAAAATAGTGAATTGAAAGAAAAATTAAAGTCAACTGGTAAATTAACTATTGTAGAGTGTTCTGTAAAAGATTTAATTTGGGGAATTGGTCTATCGATGATTGATAATAATAGATTTGATAGAACTAAATGGAAAGGGCAAAATCTATTAGGATATACATTAATGCTTGTACGTGAACAATTGTAATTTGATAAGGAATCCAGTTACTCGAAAATTTCTAATAACTGCTGAAAATACAATTTAAAAATTTAACTGCTCGAAATTTTCGAGTAGTTGCAAAAAAATAAAAATCATTACATTAATTTGTAGTGATTTTTTTATTAAAGCTTCAATTTTCAATTACTTTTTTTGAATTTAACTTATTAAAACTGTTAAAAGATTTAAAATTATAAATAATGGAGCGACTTAAACAATTTTTAAAGTTTGATTTTAATTTATTATTGTGGTATACTATATAAAAAGAGAATATTATGAATAAACCAACATATAGAATTATATTTCATATTGATATGAATTGTTTTTTTGCTTCTTGTGAAATTGCAGAAAATCCCTCATTAGCTGGGAAACCATTAATTATTGCACGAGATGATATTTTTAGAAAAAGCATTATTTTAACTGCCACTTATGAAGCAAGAAAATATGGCATTTATACAACTATGCTTGTAAAAGATGCTATTAAATTATGTCCACAAATTATAGTTTGTGAACCACATTATGATTTATATCAATATTATTCTAAACAATTTTTTGAATATTTAAAGTCTATAACTAACAATATTGAACCAATGAGTATCGATGAAGGATTTTTAGATGTTACGGATGTATGTCAAAAAATTGATGCTTTAACACTAGCAAAAACTATTCAAGATACATTGTTAAAAAAATATAAATTACCATGTAGTATCGGCATTGCTCCCAATAAGTTTTTGGCAAAAATGGCTTCTGATATGAAGAAACCTTTAGGAATTACTATTTTACGTAAAAGAGAAGTACCAGAACTTTTATGGCCGTTATCAATTGATGATATGATTGGGGTCGGGAAAAAAACAGCACCAAAATTAAAAGCAATTGGTATTAATACAATTGGTGATGCTGCTAATTATAAAGATAATACTTTACTTATAAAAACAGTTGGACCAGCTATGACAGAATATTTAAAAGAAAAAAGTTATGGAATTGATAATAGTCCTGTTGTGTCTGAATCTAGTGATTTATCAGAATCCATAAGCAATTCATTAACGTTTGATTTTGATGAACTGGATTTAAAAGTTATTAAAGATACTTTAAAAATGTTAACTAATTCTGTAAGTTATCGTTTGGAAAAAGATAATTTAAAAGCCTATACAATTGGTATTCAAATAAAATATAATACTTTTAAGACTATTAATAGAAGTAGAAGTTTAACAAAACCATTAAATGATAATATTGAATTATATAGTGTTGTTAGTGAACTATTTGATGAGTTTTACGATGATTCACCAGTAAGATTAGTCGGTGTTTTTGTACATCGTCTTATAAAATATCAAGACGAAGTAAAGCAATATTCTTTATTTGATGATTTAGATCAATTAGAAAAAGAAAATAAAATTCATCAATTGCTCCGTAACATTAATAATAATATAGGTAATAACATTATAAATATTGGAATTAAAAAAGAAGAAAGGAAATAACAATGAAATTAGGGCTTATATCAAAATATAAAGTGGAAAGAGAAACAAAATTAGGATACACAATTAGTGATGAAGATGGAGAATATTTCTTACATCATAATGAATGCAATCACCAACATTTTCATGATGGAGATATAATTGAAGCATTCTTATATTCTGATAAACAACATCGTATAGCAGCAACTTGTTTTATGCCATATATTACGCTTGAAAAAGGTGCTTTATGTGAAGTTGTTAATAAAACAGAAACAGGTGCTTATATAAACATTGGGATAAGTCGTGATTTATTACTTTCTTCAGATGATTTACCACGTAAATTAATGCCTAATATTGGTGATAAAGTTTTATGTAAGGTGCGTATCAAAAATAATAGTTTATATATTAAGTTGCTTACTAAACAAGATATTGTTTTGATGCAAACAAATGTAAAATTAGAAAACAAAGCTAGAGTAAATGGTTATGTATATCGTGTGACTGATGATGGTGTTAATTTTGTGGATGAAAACTTTAATATTATTTTTGTACATTCTTCAAATTTAAAACATAATTATCGCGTTGGACAATACATTGAAGCTAGAATAATTAATGATAGTCGTGCTATTGAAAATGAGTATACAGCCACAACAATTGAACAAAAAGAATTAGTTTTAGAAGATGATAAAAATACAATTCTAACTTATTTAGATAATCATTTTGGGGTTATTCCTTTTTCGGAAAATTCTGATCCAATGACAATTGAAAGAATTTTTAAAATGAGTAAAAGTGCTTTTAAAAGAGCTATTGGCTCGTTATATAAGGATAAAAAGATTATCATTGAAGAAAATAGAATTGTATCCACTAAATTTTTAAAGTAGGTTTTTATGAGTAAAACAATACATGAGCTTTCAAATGAAGAATTGATTGAAAGATTTGATAAAGAATTTTCAAAAAAATATTATGCAAGTAAATATTCAGAAGAAAATTGGTTATTAGTACAAGAAATATATGATGATGCAAAAGAAAAAATGAAAGATTCTAGTTTTGCTTTATCTATTTATAATGATGCTTTTTATAAAATGGGGCAAATTGAATTTAAAAAAGAACGCTATGAGTCTTCAAATAGAATAATGGATAATATAAAAGATACTTTATCAAAAGTAGGAGAAGGATTTGTGAATGTTTATGATAAAACAAAATTTCTTTTTTCAATCCCTGCTTTAACAATCGCATCTTTTATATTAACATCTTTCATTCATCTAATTCTTGGAATATTTATTTATACAATTTTACCAGAATTTATCGATGAAATGATGATTAAAACAATTATTGCTGGAATAATATTTATTGTTTTAAAATTAATAATTATGTTTAGTTTATCAGATGATAGTATATTATTTGATTTTAAAAAATATATTATAAAACAAATATGTACTATTCCTATATATGCCTTAGTTTTTCTAATCTTTATTAATTATGAAAAAAGTGGTTTTATACAGATGATTATGTCAATATTTTATTCGCATATGTGGTTATCCGCATTTACGCATGAATATGTAATTTCGCCAATGATTGCTTTAATAATTAATTGTTTATTACCAATAGGAATATATTATTTAATTAATAAAAAAGAAAATAAATAAAAAACTATACTTTACTTTTGTGAAAAAATATTATATAATATTATAAATAATAAGCAAAAATATAAGAAGAGTATTTACATTTAATATTTTAGAGAGAAATGGGTTGGTGAAACATTTTATATAAATGTATTGAAAGACACTTATTAGCTTCCTAAATGGCGTTTATTGGCGTTAACAATAAAAAAGAGTCTAATAACAACAATTGTTACGACAATGGTTATTAGGAAGTTAAGGTGGCACCGCGGAAAATTTCGTCCTTACTAACAAGTGATTGATATCATTTTGTTAATAAGGATTTTTATTTACTTAAGGAGGAAAATATGGCAAATTATCAAAAAATAAAAGGCACGAGAGACTTTTATGGTGATAAAAGTATTAAATTAACTTATATTGAAAATGTATGTAAGGAAGTTGCAAAAACATATAATATTGGTGAAATTGTAACACCAATATTTGAAAATACTGATGTCTTTGTGAAAAACGTGGGTGAAGATAGCGATGTTGTGAATAAAGAAATGTACACATTTAAAGATAAAAGTGATCGCAGTATAACTTTAAGGCCTGAAGGAACAGCAGCTGTTGCTAGAAGCTTTATTGAAAATAAAATGTATGCATCATCAATGCCATACACTAAATTATTTTATTTTGGTCCGATGTTTAGATATGAACAACCACAAGCAGGAAGATATCGTGAATTTAGACAATTTGGTGTTGAAGTATATGGAGCTGGAACACCGTTATTAGATTGTGAAATTATTATGTCCGCATATGCGATATTTAAAAAGTTAAATATTAAAAATATTAAATTGAAAATCAATTCTATTGGTAATTTTGAATCACGTAAGTTATATTCACAAGCATTAAAACAATATTTTAGTGAATATAGTGAATATATGTGTAATGACTGTAAGAGAAGATTAGAAACAAATCCGATGCGAATTTTAGATTGTAAAGCTGATGCTAAAACAGAAGTTAATGGCATTAATATTATTAAAAATGCACCTAAAATTCATGAATATTTAACTGAAGAAGCAGAACAATATTTTAATGAAGTAATTGAAATACTAAATAGTTTTGATGTTCCTTTTGAAGTTGATCATAATTTAGTTCGTGGCTTAGATTATTACACTGATACAGTATTTGAATTTATTATTGAAAGTGATGACGAATTAAATTCCTTAGCTTTAGGTGGTGGTGGCCGTTATGCAGATATGATCAAATCAATGGTTGGAATTGATGTTTCGGGAATGGGATATGCAATTGGTGTTGATAGACTATTATCAGTAATGGAAAATCAAAATTTATTTAACGATGTCGTACCTCGTGTTGATGTTGTAATTATGGGGCTTGATAAACAGTCAAAAATTGAAGCTATGCGTTTAGCAAGTTCTTTACGTCAAAATGAAATAATAGTGGAAATGGATTATAAAAATCTATCAATGAAACCCCAATTTAAATTATGTGATAAAGTTAATCCAAGATACATTATTATAATTGGTGAAAATGAACGCTTAACTGGAATGTATACAGTTAAAAACTGTACTCTTAAAACACAAGAAAATATAAATAAAGATAATATAATAGATTATATAAAAAATAATAGAGGTTAAAAATATGGCAAAATATGAAAGAACACATAAAAATAATGAATTACGTTTAAGTAACGTAAATGAAAATGTATGTTTAGTTGGCTGGGTAAGTAAAATTAGAGATTTAGGTGGTTTATTTTTTATTGATTTAAGAGATCGTTATGGTATTACACAATTAGTATGCCGCCCTGAAGATAGTTGCTATGAAACAGTAAAAACAGTTAAAAATGAATATGTTTTAAATGTCAAAGGCCAAGTAATCGAAAGAGAAAGTAAAAATCCTAATTTATTAACTGGAGATATTGAAGTTTTGATTTCTGAATGCATCATTTTAAGTGAAGCTAATCAAACGCCATTAATTATTGCGGATAAAACAGATGCCTTAGAAGATGTCAGAATGAAATATCGTTATTTAGACTTAAGACGTCCTGTTATGCAACATAATTTAATATTAAGACATAATATTTGTAAAGCTGCAAGAAAAGCATTAGAGTCTTTAGACTTTATCGAAATTGAAACACCAATTTTTGGAAAATCAACACCTGAAGGTGCTCGTGATTATGTTGTACCATCAAGAGTACATCCAGGAAAGTTTTATGCTTTACCACAATCACCACAAATTTATAAACAATTGTTAATGGTTTCAGGTTTTGAAAGATATTATCAAATTGCTCGCTGTTTTAGAGATGAAGATTTAAGAGCTGAACGTCAAATGGAATTTACTCAAATTGACCTTGAAATGAGTTTTGTGGATGAAGAAGATGTTCAAAATGTAATTGAAAAAACTTTAAAAACAATATTTAAAGATGTAATGAATATCGATATTCCAACTCCATTTCCACGTTTAGGGTTTGATGAATCTATGGAAAGATATGGTAATGATAAACCAGATACAAGATTTGGTTTAGAACTTAAAACTATTAACCATATTGCTTCACAAATGGAATTTTCCGTTTTTAAAGATGCAATAAATAATGGTGGAGTTGTAAAGTGCATTAATGTAAAAGGCGGAGCATCAAAATATTCACGTAAACAAATAGATGAATTTGCGGAACAAATTAAAAAATTTAAAGCTAAAGGGTTAGCTTGGTTTAAATATGCTTCAAATACTGTTAGTGGAGGTATTAGTAAATTTATAACTCCTGAAATTTTAGAACAATTTAAACAAGAAATTAATTTAGAAGAAAATGATTTGGTTTTATTTGTTGCTGACAAAAAAGAAGTTGCTAATGCATCATTAGCTTATTTACGTAATTTCTTTGGTAAAGATTTAGGATTAATTGATGAAAATCAATATAACTTATTATGGATTGTTGATTGGCCATCGTTTGAATGGGATGAAAATGAAAATCGCTATGTAGCTGCTCATCATCCTTTCACAATGCCAAAAGATGAATGGAAAGATAAATTATTAACTGATCCTGCTCATTGTTATTCAAAATGTTATGATGTTGTTTTAAATGGCTTTGAACTTGGTAGTGGTTCAATTAGAATTCATGAACCAAAGGTTCAAACAGATATGTTTAAAGCAATTGGATTAACTGATGAACAAGCTAAAGAAAAATTTGGATTCTTTGTGGATGCTTTTAAATATGGAACACCTCCACATGGTGGAATGGCTCTTGGCTTAGACCGTTTAGCGATGCTTTTAACACATTCACCTTCAATTAGAGATGTTATTGCATTCCCTAAAACTGCCAATGCAATGTGCCCAATGAGTGAAGCACCATCTAAAATTGATGATTATCAATTAAATGAATTAAAAATCAAATTTACAGAAGAAGAAAAATAAAATGAATGAACGCTTAATACCTTTATTTGGAAATAAAGGAATAGAAAAGTTGCAAAATGCCACTGTAGCCGTCATTGGTGTTGGAGGTGTTGGTGGCATTTGCGCAATTGCCTTAGCAAGAAGTGGTATTGGTAATATTATTATTCAAGATTTTGATACTGTTGAAGAGACAAATATTAATCGCCAAGTAGTTGCAAGTTATAATACTATTGGTGAATATAAAGTTGATGTTTTAGAAAAAATGTTAAAAGCAATTAATAAAAATATAAATGTTATTAAAATTAAAAGTTTTTTTAGTGAAAATGATATGAGCATTTTTAATTATAAAATAGATTATTTAGTTGATGCTATTGATTCTTTTTCTAGCAAATGTCTTTTAATTACTGAATGTTTAAATCGTAATATTCCTTTTATTAGTTCTATGGGAGCTGCAAAGAAAATTGATATGAATAAAGTCGTTGTTTCCACAATTGATAAAACATGTTATGATCCTTTAGCTCGTAAATTAAGGCAAAAATTTAAAAACTATAAGTTTAAAGTTGTCACTTCAACTGAAACTTCAAAAACTGAAAAATTAGGGTCTTATATGCCCGTTGTAGCCACTTTTGGATTAAAAGCGGGGGATTTTGTGATTCAAGAATTAATCGCAAAATAAGGCAAATTTAAGGCTTTTAGTTTATAATTATGTAAAAAATGGAGGTTTGTATGAATAAAAATTATATTTCATGGGATGAATATTTCATGGGGGTAGCTGTATTATCCGCTAAAAGAAGTAAAGATCCTAATACTACTGTTGGTGCGTGCATTGTAAATCAAAAAAATCGTATTGTGGGGATTGGATATAACGGATTACCCTATGGATGTAGTGATGAATTATTTCCCTGGGATACAAGAAATAGTGAAAATTTTTTAGAAAACAAATATCCATATGTTGTTCATGCTGAACCAAATGCTATACTAAATGCTACATGTCCTTTAGATAACTGTACAATTTATGTTACTTTATTTCCATGTAATGAATGTGCTAAATTAATTATTCAAAGTGGAATTAAAGAAATTGTTTATATGAGTGATAAATATAATGGTACAGATAGTGATAAAGCATCTAAACTAATGCTTGATAGTGCCAATGTTAAATATCGAAAAATGAATGAAATAAATATTACTTTAAGTGGAGTTAACAATGATTAATTATTTAAAAAGTATTTGGGAAAAAATAAAACAAATGGCAATATGGAAAAAAATATTATTAATATTTTTATCTTTTATATATATTTTTATTTTATGTATTTGTTTTATTACAATAGAAGTTGATTCAACAAGCCCCGGAAGTGTTAATCGAGTTAGTAATGTTGTTCATATTGATTCGGAGAATTCACAAGGTGATATTTATACAGTTTCTGTTTATTCTGAAAATAAAGTTTCTTTACTAGAGTATTTTTTAAGACAACAAAATGATTATATTGAAATTGCAAAAGGTAAATCAACAACTTTACAAATATTTACTGAGAATGAAGAATATTTATCAAATGTGGGATATAAAAACCAAAGTATTCAAGATTCTATTATTTTGGCTTACACAACTGCCAAAAATAAAGGATATGATGTAACTTTAGATTATGAATATCGTGGTGAATATTTAATCCATTTACCTAATAATACTTATAAAACATCATCTACTGATTTTAAAAATGGTGATATAGTTATAAAATATAATAATGATCCATTACTTAATCAAGATAGTTTTATAAATTATTTAAAGGATGATTTAATGAATTGCTTATATGAAGGTTCATCAATTACTGAATATTATAATCAAGGTAAATATGAAATATATGATAACGAAGGAAATAAAATTGATGAAAATATAAGTTTTATTAGTCGATCTATTTCTGCAACATATAGTGCATTAAGTGATAATACATTTACTGTTTTAAGAAATGGACTTGAAGTAGAAGTTAAACCAAGTCGAAGAATGGAAATTTACTTATTAACACAAATTTTAAAAGTTGATAATAAATTGTACTCCATTTCAGAAACTAATTTTTCATATTACTATGTTCAATATGATAAAGCAACGCCTGCTATTGATATTTCAAAATCAACATCAGTTGGTCCAAGTGGCGGATTAATGCAAACTATCGCTGTTTATAATGCTATTACTAATGATGATATTACTAAAGGCAAAATAATAATGGGGACAGGAGGCATTACATTAAATGGTGATGTTACAGCTATTGGTGGAGAACAACAAAAAGTTGTAACCGCAAATCTTTATTTTGGAAATGTTTTCTTTGTGCCTAAGGAAAATTACGAAAGTGCAAAAGAAATGTTTGATAAATTGAAGGATTGTACAATGGAACTTGTATCTGTGGAAACATTTAATGATGCTTTAGAGTATTTAGAAGGGATGGAATAATATGGGTAAATTTTCTATTGAAAACAATCCAGTGGTAAATAATGAAAAAAAAGAATCATTATGGAAAAAAGGGAAAAATGATATTAAAAAGTTTTATGAAGTAAAATTGAATCGTAAAACTAATATTTTATCTTTCCTTTTTAGTATTTTATTTACAATTATTATTGTTTTACCACTAGTATTAATTCTTATTCAGTTTTTTAAAGCATATTATTATGATTTAAATTTAAAATTACTTTTCATTGTGATTGGTTGGATTATTTTGTGGTTTTGCAATGGATTATCCAATTATTTTAATATTGAAATTGCTAAAAAATATTTTACAGAAGAACCTAAATTACAAAATGTTAATAGTAAAGCTGTATTACTTTATGAAACATTTAATCCAGGGTTTATAATTTTTACATTTGTTATTTTAGTTTTCTTCTATTTAGGTTTAGCTTAAGGAGCAATAAATGAAAGCAAGGTTAAAAAAAATGTATATAGGAATTATAATTATTATTTCTTTAATTGGAATTGATCAAATTACTAAATTTATTGCCCGTAAATATTTGGCACCTAAAGGATCAGTTCCTATTATAAATAATTTCTTTAGTTTTACATATGTTGAAAATCAAGGTGGAGCTTGGGGGGCATTAAGTGGTAAATATTGGTTTTTTATATGTATCACGATTGTTGCTTTAGGCGTTTTAGGTTATTTATTTAAAGATATTGATTTAAAACAAAATACTTTATATAGCATAGGATTGTGTTTATTAATTGCGGGAACTATCGGTAATTTTATTGATCGTATAGTATTTAAATTTGTGACTGATTTTATTCATTTTAATTTCTTTGGCTATAATTTTCCAGTTTTTAATATTGCGGATATATGTTTGACATGTGGTGTTATCGCAATAATTATTAAAGTGCTATTTATGAAAGAGGTAGAATAAAATGGAAAATGTGAAAGAACAAATTAGGATTATCTATTCAAATGAAAAAACTGCCCGCATTGATAAGTTTTTAAGTGATGAATTACAAGATTTTACAAGATCACAAATCCAAATGATGATTGAAGAAGAAGCTGTTCTTGTAAATGATAAAACTGTTAAAGCAAATTATAAATTAAAAAATAATGATAGTATTTTAGTTAATATTTATGAGGCAAAAGAAAGTACTATCGAACCACAAAATATTCCTCTAGATATTTATTATGAAGATAGTGATATTATAATTATTAATAAACCTAGTGGAATGGTAGTTCATCCAGCGGCTGGTAATTATGATAATACTTTAGTTAATGCTTTGTTATATCATTGCGATGATTTATCAGGAATTAATGGAGAATTAAGAGCTGGAATTGTTCATCGTATCGATAAAGATACATCAGGATTAATGGTCGCATGCAAAAATGATTTAGCTCATAAAAATTTAAGTGAACAATTTGCCAATCATGAGGTAAATAAAATTTATTATGCATTATGTCATGGAGTAATTCCTCATAATATGGGAGTAATTGATGCTCCAATAGGTCGTAATCCTAATGATCGTAAACAAATGGCTGTTGTTCAAAATGGAAAAGAAGCAAAAACAAATTTTAAAGTTATTGAAAGATATTCTAAATATACTTTAATAGAAGTTAAATTAGAAACTGGAAGAACACATCAAATTAGAGTACATATGAAATATATTGGTTATCCAATTGTGGGTGATCCAGTATATGGTCCAAGAAAAGTAGAAGGAAATAACGGACAATTATTGCATGCCAAAAAGCTTGAATTTCATCATCCAAGAACAAATGAATTAATGTCATTTGAATGTCCATTGCCCGATTTCTTTACTGATTTCATCAATAATATAAAATAAAAATAGATGAACCCTATTTAAAAGAGTTCATCTTTTTCTTTTTTAATTATTTTGATAAATTGCATTAAATACTTTCGCAGCATCTTGATTTCTATTTGCGGAAGAAGAACTTTTTAAAATTGATGCAATAATAATTTGTCCATCTTTTTCAAAGGCAATAATTAAACAACATCCTCCTGGAGTAGTAGTTCCTGTTTTAATGCCAATTGCATATTGATTATAATAATTGATTTTAGTAGGATTAATTAAAGAATTTGTGTTATAGAATGCATAAGTTGTATTATCTTTTAATACTATTTTCTTATAATATGAACTAACAACTTTTGCTAACATAGAATAATTTAGGGCTAATTTCGCAAATTTAATCATATCATTTGCGGTTACATAATGATTAGATAATCTTTCTTCCCATGAACCATCACTATTATAATAACTATTGCCATCTGGAACCATAAAGTGCGTATTTTTAGCATCAACTTCTAAAGCAATATCATTCATTAAATTATTAAAGTATAATAATTGCTCACGAACTGTTAAATTTTCATTGCCTTCTATATTTCTTGCAACACCTGCTGCAATGACATATGCAGCATCATTTCCTGATGGTAACATTAATGCATATAATAATTGTCTTAATGTCCATACTTGGCCTTTCTTTATTCCAGCGGTGCTTGGAGTACTGCCTTCATATGTCACATCAAGTTCATCACCTACTGTAATTTCTAAATCAACTGGTGCATTTTGCAATGCGGCTAAAGCACAAATGATTTTTGTTGTTGAAGCTGGATATGCTTTATCATCAGCTTGTTTTTGATATAATGTTTTATTATTTGTGTAATCATATACAGATGCAAATTCTGCATTTAAATCTAATGTTATAGATTCTATAGAAGAAGATTCTTTTTTAATTTCATTAATATATATTTTATTTGCGGTATTAATAGAATAAGTATCAAGACTTATAGTATCGCCAATTTGAATGTTTTCATAATAATAAAGATATTTCTCATGAAATTTTGGAATTATAATTACATAACCATTATAAGGGATTATAGTGTTTTCTTTATTATTGTTTTCTTGTTTACTTTTTATTGTTGTTATATTTTTATTATAATCATATTCTGTTGTTATTACTAAATAATCAACATATGTTTCATCTTCATAAGCAATTGTTTTGCCATAATCACTTGTAAAAACTTGTACAATACTTTCTTCGCTAATTTTACTTTCATAAAATAGATTATTATTAATTGCTATTGATAATGTAGCATTTTTTATTTCAGCATCATATTTTGGATAAATAGTTAAATCATTATAAACTTGACTATCTAAATCTAACTCTTTAGTGTATGTTTCATTAGTAAACCAACCTTTAAAAACTTGATCATCGTAATTATAATGCATTTTTTCTCCAAAATATAATTTTAGCACTTCACTAAAATCTATACCTTCTTTGACTTCAATATCACCAAAACCATCGATTGTAATTTTATGACTTTTCATAACTTGCGGTTTGTATGTAATATTAATCATTATTTCTAATTGATATTGTTCATAATAACAACAAACAATTGTGAAACCCTTTTTTAATGCTGTTACTAATCCATTATTATCAACTTTTGCAATATCAGGTTCGTAACTTTCCCATGTGAGTTCATATGGAATATCAGTATCAATTTCGATTTGATATGTATCATTAACATACATATCAATTGTTTCATTTTCAGTTGTTAAAAAGTATTGTTCATTGTTAACTGGTTGATCATTATTGCATCCCACAATTGTAAATATCATTAAGAATAGTAGAAGTATTAAATTTGTTTTTTTCATTACATTATCTCCTTTGCCTTCTTTGTGTTTTTAAAATTTAGTTTACTAAAATTATATAAATAATTTATCCCTTTTTCATTTATTATTTTTTTTATTAATTTATCAACGTTACTAGATGCTCCTTTTATCAATGGATAATGATATTTGTTTGATAAGTCTTCTAAATGCTTTAAAAAGTAGTATCTAGCTATAATTGATGCTGCCGCAACAGAAATATATTTTGATTCAGCTTTTTCAATTAAATTAATTTTTTTAGACAATTCATTATGTTCATTTAAATACTCTTGAAATTTTTCATTTGAGCAAAAACCATCAATAATTATATCGTCATAATCGATGTTTTGATATTTATTTAAAAAATTAATAATAACTTTATTATGTAAAATTACTTTAATTTGATTAAGATTGATGCCATTATTTGTTATTTGATTATATTTTTCATTGTTTAAAAGTAAAACAGTATGAGGAATATGTTCAATTAAATACTTTCCTAAAATTAATATTTTATCATCTTTTATTAATTTTGAATCTTTAATTCCCATTTTTGTTAATTCTAAAATTTTGTTTTTTTCTACGAATGCACATGCAACAACAATTCCTCCAAAATAATCTCCAGTTCCAACTTCATCAGTTCCAATGATATTGTGACCTACAGTTTGATTTATAGTTTTTCTTTCGTTGACTGCTTTTGTGCTTAAATTTAAAATATCACTTATTTCATTTTGGACATGTATGATATCATTACCTTGTAATAACACTTTGCCAGTTTGGAAAATTGTTAATGTAGTAGACTTGATTTTTGCACGAAATAGTGTATAATTATTAGTGTCAGGAATTTGATATTCTTGATAGTGATTTATAATTATTTGAATTTGATTGTTTGTAAGCTCGAATGTATATGTCAAATTTTCACCTTCTTATATTTTATAATCATATTATATCATAAAATGAAAAATAATAAAAGGGACTAATTATGAACAAATACGCATTAATGCTTGAATTTAATACAATACTAGATAAATTAAAGGAAGGATGTTTTTTAGAATATTCAAAAAACATTATTGATAAGTTAGAATTAAAAAATGATATTGATGAAATTCAAGTGATGTTAGAAGAAGTAGATGAAGCATTTATTATACTAGAGAGATATGGGAAATTTCCTATATATATAAAAAGTGAGACGAATATTGAATATTTATTAAATAAAATCATAAAAAATGGTGTATTAACAGCTTTAGAACTTGTTCAAATTGGTGATTTTCTTGATACAATACGCGATTTCATACTGTATAAAAATAAATTATTAGATGCTAAAATAGAATGTTTAAATTTAAATAATGTATCTAATAATGTTATTTATAATAAAGACTTAAATTTAAAAATTAAAAAAATTGTATCTCAATTCGGTGAAATTAATGATGATGCAAGTCCACAATTAAAAGCAATTCGTAAAAAAATTAAAGATATTGAAAAGGCGATTCAAAGTAAAATATTAGAGATAATGCAAAAAAACGGAGATAAACTTTCATCTAGTACGATTTCCATTCGAAATGATCGTTATGTTATACCTGTAAAGAGTGAATATAAAAACCAAATTAAAGGTATTATTCATGATCAATCTTCAAGTGGTGAAACAACATTTGTGGAACCACAAATTATTGTGGAAATGAGCAATAATTTAAATCAAGCGAAGGAAAGTGAAAAAAAAGAAATTGAAATTATTTTAAAATCGATATCTAATGAAATTGCTTGTTTTTATGATGAATTTATTGAAAATTATAGCACTATAGTTAATTTAGATATTATTTTTGGTAAAGCTAAACTAGCAAAGTTATATAATTGTTCAAAACCAAAAATTAATAATAAGGGAATTGTTAAACTTAAAAAATGTTATCATCCATTACTAAATGTGAAAAAAATTGTTACTAATGACATAACTATAGGAGTTACATATAAAGGAATTATTATTACTGGTCCTAATACTGGTGGTAAAACTGTTTTATTAAAAACTGTTGGTTTATTATCGTTAATGGTAAAATTTGGATTATTAATTCCATGCGAAAATGGAAGCGAAATTGCTATTTTTGATAATGTGTTTGCGGATATTGGAGACGAACAATCTATTTCTCAAAATTTATCCACATTTTCAAGCCATTTAAAAAATGTAATTGATATTATTAATAATGTTTCAATGAATTCACTTGTCTTAATTGATGAATTGGGTTCTGGGACTGATCCGATTGAAGGCTCTTCATTAGCAATAGCAATTATTGACCACTTAATCAATAAAAATTGTACAATTATTACTACAAGTCATTATTCAGAACTTAAAATGCATGCATATAGTGATAATAAAGTAATTAATGCTAGTGTAGAATTTGATGTTCAAACACTTTCCCCCACATATCGTTTATTGATTGGTGTTCCAGGAATGAGCAATGCTTTAAACATAGCCTCGAGATTAGGTTTAAATAAAGAAATCATACAAAATGCTCAAAATTATGTATCTAATAAAAATGATAATTTATCAGTTATGTTAGATAAATTAGTTACTCAATCTAATGAATTAGATAAACATAAGTTGGCTTTAATGAAAGAAAAAGAAGAATTAGATCAATTAATTACTTTTAATAAGCAAGAAGTTGTAAATATTCAAAAAGAAAAAGAGAAAATAATTATTCAGGCTAATTTAGAAAAAGATAAAATCATTGAAAAAAGTAAAAAACAAATTGAGGATTTAATTTATGAAATTGATAGTTTAAAAAATAAAAGTATTAAACCTCATGAAATATCTGATTTGAAGCATAAAGTTCGTACCCTTGGTAATGAAGATTTACAAATGAGTACAATTGATGAAAATTTTGAATATCAAATGGGTATGCAAGTATTTGTGAAAGGGTATAATAGTTATGGAAAAATTGTTAAAACAATGAAAAATGATTATTATGAAGTACAAATGGGTATTGCAACTGTTAAAGTCCATAAAGAAGACTTACAAATTAGTGAGACGAAAGTTGAAAAAGAAGTTAAATATGAATCTAAGGTGATTAATCTTAAGAAGAGTATTTCTTCAAAACTTGATTTACGTGGATGTAGATACGAAGAAGCAAACGATTTAATTGAAAAATTTTTAGATGATGCCTTGTATGGTGGTTTACAATCTGTAACTATTATTCATGGATTTGGGACTGGTACAATTCGCAAATTAGTTCATGAAAAATTAAAAAAGAATAAATATGTGGAAGAATACCATTATGGAGGTCAAGGAGAAGGTGGGCAAGGTGCCACAATAGTTAATTTAAAAAAATAGGAGGATATTATGCAAGTAATTAAAAATTTAAATGAAATAAATGATTCTTTAACTGTCATTGATTTTTTTGCTACATGGTGTGGTCCATGTAGAATGTTAACACCTGTGTTGGAAGAAATTAATAATGAAGGTATTGTTAATGTTGTCAAGGTTGATGTTGATCAGGCTTCTGATTTGGCAAAAGAGTTTAATATTCAGGTTGTTCCTACTTTATTTGTTTTAAAAAATAAAGAAGTTGTAGCAAAAAAAGAAGGATATATGTCAAAAGAAGAAATAGTTCACTGGATTAAACAGTTATCATAATCCATGTAATTCGCCTCCTAAATTTAGGGGGCTTTTCTTAAATAAACAATAAATTTTTAAAAAAATTTGCTTATTCATATAAATTATGATATAATTATCCTATGAAAGAATTTTTAGCAATGGAAAAAATCGACATTATTAGCTATAAACATGATGGAGAATTACATCGCGTTTGGCAAAATGTGGATAAATTATTTGAGTCAAAGGACGTAGTTATATTATTAAATAATGAAGTGGATGTAATCGATGGTGATGGGAGAAAATGGAAAACTAGAGAACCTGCTGTCTGTTATTTTTTTAAAAACTATTGGTTTAACATTATTTGCATGTTGAGAAATGATGATATATATTATTATTGTAATTTAAGTTCTCCATATGTAATTGATGAAGAAGGTATCAAATATATTGATTATGATTTAGATATAAAAGTTTTTCCAGGTGGGGATTTTTTAGAATTAGATCGTGATGAATATGATTTTAATACGAAATATTTACATTATTCAGATGATATTAAAGAAATTATTCGTAGAAATATGGATATTTTAATTAATATAATAAAAAAAGGCGAAGAACCATTTAATAAAGAAAGTGTAATGGGTTGGTATAATGCCTTTTTAGAGAAACAGAAAAATAAATAGGAAGAAAAGGAGTGTGTTTGTTTTGGTTCCTCTCGCGTGTTATTTTAACACAGTGTTATTAAGTGAAGAAACTGTTCAGTTTTCTTGGAAATTAGATTTTCCATTAATTATTGTTTTAATTGTTTTATTGATGTTTTCAGCTTTTTTTTCAAGCTGTGAAACTGCATTTTCGTCAGTTAGTATGGTTAGATTAAAATCAATGGCGGATGAAAAGAGACCTGGTGCTCGTAAGGCTTTATATTTAGCTGAACGATATGATGCTTTATTAACAACTATTTTAGTAGGTAATAATTTAGTTAATATTGGTGCAACTACAATTGCAGCATACATTTTTGGTAAATTGATTACTGATGCTACATTATCTAATTTATTAAACACTGTCATTATGACTGTTCTTGTATTAATTTTTGGTGAAATCACACCAAAATCATATGCCAAACAATCTGCGGAGAAAGTAATCTTAAAATTTTCTGGTATTTTATATGTAATTCAAAAAATTTTATGGCCTTTATCATTTATATTCCATAAAATAAGATGTGCTTTAGTTAAGAAGTCAGAGACTTCATCTCCACAAGTGACAGAAGAAGAATTAGAAACAATTATTGAAACAATGGAAGATGAAGGCGTTATTGAAAATGACGGTGCTGAATTAATGCAAAATGCCTTAAATATAAACGATAAAACCGTTTATGAAATAATGACTCCTCGTGTTGATGTAGTTGCTATTAATGTGGATGAGCCTATAGAAGATATTAAGAAAATCTTTTTTGAATATCAATATTCGCGTATGCCTGTATATGATCGTGATAAAGATAATATTATAGGTATATTAAGAGAAAGAGATTTCTTTACTTCTTATATTAATACAGGCGGAAAAAATGTTAATGTAAGATCTTTAATGGATAGCCCATATTTTGTTTCAAAGGCTACAAAAGTAGATGATTTAATTAAAGATATGCAAAACTTTAAAAAGCATTTTGCGGTTGTTTGTGATGAATATGGTGGCACTAGTGGCATTGTTACTTTAGAAGACGCTTTAGAAGAATTAGTTGGTGAAATATACGATGAATCTGATGAAGTTCCTGAACAAAGTTACCAAATTAAACAATTAAAAGAAAATAAATATATGATTAATCCTGAAATGGATTTAGAAGATTTATTTGATGAATTAGATTTAGGAAAAGCACCTGAGTCAAAATATAGAAATGTGGGTGGATTTGTATACGAGTTATCAGAAGAACCTCCATATAAAGGAAAAGCTGTTTCGTATATTATCACTAAAGAAGATAATAGTGATTTTGACAATCCAATCATAAAAGAATATGAATTAATATTTGTTATTGACCGCGTTGTCAAAAGAAGAATTCGTACTTTGATTTTAGAAATTAAAGATAATTCGGAAAATAAGGAAGAATAGTAGTTAGTAGTCAATGCAAATATCATTGACTACTTTTTAAAAAGGTAAAGTTATGAAAAATAAATATATAAAAAATAAAAAAATTAATCGTTCTTGCTTAAGTATTGGTACAACATTACTTGTTTTATCAATATTTGCTTTTTTATCTGGAAGTATATACATAAATATGGCTATTATTTGTTTGATATTAGGATTTATTTTTTTAGTGATTACTTGTATTGCATTAAATCAAAATAAAAAACTAATTGAACAAATGAAGCTAAAATGCCCAATATGTAATAAAGATATAGTCTATTCAAAACAAATTAAATACTTTGTGGATGGAAAGGCAGTAATTATCGAAGATTTTAATGTTAATGAAAATAATAAAAAACAAAAATATGTTTTTGAATTTTATAAATGTGTTGATTGCGAATTTTGTCTAACTATTATTTCAATATATTGTTATAAAAAGGATAAGGAAACATTAAAATCTCAAAAGAATAATGTTGATTTTAATTATAAAGGAGATTATTAATGTTTTCTACTAAAAGTAGAGTTGTTTTTTAGACTCTACTTTTATTTTTCATTTAGTTTCCTTGTTATATCAAGATGTAGATAGGTTTTTGTAATAAAATTTGTTAAAATAAATATATAAATTTGGAGGTAATATTATATGTTTAAATTAACATGCGAATCAACAGTTGATATCACTTTTGAACAACTAAATAAAAGAGGAATAGATTATTTACCATTTCATTATTATGTAAATAATATTGAATATATTGATGATTTAGGAAAATCAATGTCTTATAATAAATTTTATGAATTAATAAATAAAGGAGCTAAAACAAATACAGCTCAAGCAAACGTGGAAGAGTATATTAATTTTTTTGAAAAATGGCTAATTAATGGTTATGATGTTTTACATTTAACTTTATCAACAGGATTATCTGGAACCTATAATTCGGCTATTATAGCAAGTCAAGAGTTAAGTGTTAAATACCCAGATAGAAAAATATTTATCGTAGATTCACTTGCTGCCTCTAGCGGTTATGGAATGCTAATGGATACATTAGCTGATAAAAGAGATGAAGGTTTTACAATAGAAGAACTAAGAGATTTTGCGGAAGAAATTAAATTAAACATTCACCATGCATTCTTTTCCACAAATGTTGATTATTATGCAAAAGGTGGAAGGATTTCTAAAACCGCTGGCTTCTTTGGCACTTTATTTAAAATTTGTCCGTATTTAGAAATGAATTGTCAAGGTAAAATCGTTCCAAGAAAGAAAATCCGAGGAAAAAATAATGCAATGACGGAGATTTTAAAGCAAATGGAATTAAATATTGATAATGGCTATGAATATAATAATAAATGTTATATTTGTAATTCTGATTGTTATGATGATGCTTTAATTTTAAAAAAAGAAATTGAAGCAAGATACCCTAATTTAGTAAATAAGGTTATTATAAACACTATTGGGACAACAATTGGAAGTCAATGTGGACCTGGAACAGTTGCGGTTTTCTTTTATGGCAAAAAAAGAGATCGAATTTAATTGACAAATAACAAAAAAAGGAATATAATTAAGTAGTAAATTGGGGAGCGTAAAGCTGAGAGGTTATTAAGTTAACGACCCATAACCTGATCTAGGTAATGCTAGCGTAGGAAATTTATTATTTAATTTTTTAATAATATTTTATTTTCTTACGTTCTTTGGTATTTACCCAAAGAATTTTTTTGTTAGGAGGATATTATGAAAAATGATCAAGTTAAAAAAATTGTGGAAACATCAATACTTGTTGCTGTTGCTGTTGTATTAGATGTTTTATTTAAATTAATTCCCATTTGTAATATGCCAAATGGTGGACACATTTCATTAGCAATGTTGCCAATTTTAATAATTGGATTTCGAAATGGATGGAAATATGGACTTTCTGGGGCATTTGTGTATGCAATCATTAATTTCTTTATTGACGGAATGGTTTTACATGTTGGATCAATATTTTTTGATTACATTTTAGCTTTTACCGTTTTAGGATTAAGTGGTTTTATGAAAGAAAAAGGAAAAAGTATTGTTACATTTAATATAACAATACTAGTATTATGTTTTGCAAGATATTTATGCCATGGTTTTTCGGGTGTATTATTTTTTAAAGAATATGCTTATATTCCTGATAATTTAGATTGGAATCTAACTGGAACGGCTTTATATTATGTATATTCGTTTATTATTTATAATCTTCCATATATGGGATTATCCACTATTCTATGCATGATAGTAGGTAGTATTTTACATAGAAGAGGGATTATTTATAAAGGTTTAGAAGTATAATTGGTCAACTTGTTTTAAAAAGTCAATTAATGGCGTAAAACTTCTTGTGACTAGTAATCCACCATTGGATTCAATGTCAGAGTATTTTACGCTTTTTTTTCCGCCTTTTAAACCTTCACAATATAAACGATAAAAATCTTTTATATCAATTAAATATATTTTATCAAATGATTTGAAATATATTATAATAAAAGCAATGCCTCCATGACTGTCAACTTGCTTTAAATGTTCAATTTGATGATGAAAAATATGATCAAAGGAAAAACTAGCATTTTGTGTTTCTTTAGCTTCAAAATCAATATATTTTCCTTTGTATATTCCATTATAATCAGTTGTGGAAGGTGTTTGATAATATGCTTCCACAATTTTGGCGTGTGATCTTGATGGATATTCCACCTTCACAATTTTAACTGGCGTAGGTTTTTTATATATTAATGCGATATTGGCGTTTTTATAGTATTCATTTGATTTGTTTAATTCGCTTTCAAATAACATTCCTCTTTGACGATAGTTATTATGATTGTGATTTTCATTTTTTATTGGTATTGGATATTTGATTGCCATAATATATCTCCATATATAAAGTATATCACAAATTTAATATTATGTAAATGTGCTTTTTGCTCATTCATTTTTAAAACTTTTTCATATTTTAAATTGAGGTGAAATGAAAATGTTGATTATAATAACAAAAGAAAAATCACAAATATTTAATAATACTGATAAGTATATCATTTTAGAAAAAGTTTGTTTATTAAAACAAATAAAAAATAAAAATAATGTTCTTATAATCGGAGATATTAATTTAAATAATGATGGATTAGTAGAAGAATTAAATTATTATATTGATGAAGTCTTTATTTCAGTAAAAATAGATTTTGTAATTTCCTTAAAAAAGACTAGAAAAATTAATGAAGTATGTGATTTTTATAATGTCAAATTAATTAACATCTAGATTTTATCTAGGCAAATATAAAACAATAGTCTAAAACTATTGTTTTTTGCCTATTTATGCAACTTCTATTATTAAATATATTCATTTTTCAATTTTGAATATGTTTATTTTTCTAAAACAGAATATTAAAGTTAAAATATATTATTCATCGTAAATATTCTTTTAAATAAACATTCTTATGAATTGTTCTTTTTTTAATCATATTTTAGTTGTTTTTTGATAAGAAAAATGATAAAATATTTATGAATTATTTTAGGGAGATATCTATGAATATTAATAAAGAACAATTATTAGAAAGGCAAAAAAGAATAAGAAATTTTTCTATTATAGCCCATATTGATCACGGGAAATCAACTTTAGCAGATCGAATATTAGAATTGACGAAAACAGTTGAAAAACGTGAAATGCAAGAACAAATTCTTGATAATATGGATTTAGAAAGAGAAAGAGGAATAACTATTAAATTAAATGCGGTTGAACTAATATATAAAGCTGATGATGGGATTGAATACATTTTTCACTTAATTGATACTCCAGGTCATGTCGACTTTACATATGAAGTATCACGTTCATTAGCTGCATGTGAGGGTGCTGTATTAGTTGTTGATGCAGCTCAAGGCATTGAAGCACAAACTTTAGCAAACGTTTATTTGGCTGTAGATAATGATTTAGAGATTTTGCCATTAATAAATAAAATTGATTTACCTAGTGCTGATATTCCAAAAGTAAAAGAAGAAATTGAAAGGGTAATTGGACTAGATGCTTCAACTGCTGTTTTAGCAAGTGCAAAAGAAGGAATTGGCATTAAAGATATTCTTGAACAAGTTGTACATAATATTCCAGCTCCAAATGGTGATCCTAGTGCACCTCTCGAAGCTTTAATATTTGATTCGTATTATGATCAATATCGTGGTATTGTACCATTGATTCGAATCAAAAATGGGACTGTTAAAGTTGGTGACAAAATACGCTTTATGGCCACAAAAGCAGAATATATTGTTGTGGAGTGTGGCGTGCATTCCCCAAAAGAAATTAAACGTGATTATTTAACCGTTGGTGATGTAGGTTACGTGACAGCTGCTATTAAGGACATTCAGAATGTAAGAGTCGGTGACACAATTACATTAATTGATAATCCTGCCCCTTTACCACTACCTGGATATAAGCAATTAAATCCAATGGTTTATTGTGGTATTTTCCCAATTGAAAATTCGAAATATCATGAATTAAAAGAAGCATTAGATAAATTGAAATTAAATGATGCTTCCTTAGAATATGAATTAGAAACATCTCATGCTTTAGGATTTGGTTTTCGAGTTGGTTTTCTAGGCTTGTTACATATGGATATTATTCAAGAAAGAATAGAACGTGAATTCAATATTGATTTAATTGCTACTGCACCATCTGTTGATTATCACGTATATTTGACTGATGGAAGTATGGTTTCAATCGATAATCCATCGTTAATGCCTGAACCTAATTATATTAAATATATTGAAGAGCCTTACGTTAAAGCAACCATTATGCTACCAAATGAATATGTTGGTGGAGTTATGGAAATATGTCAAAATAAACGTGGTATATTTAAAAATATGGAGTATTTGGATCAGTCACGTGTTACATTGACTTATGAAATGCCTTTATCAGAAATAGTATTTGATTTCTTTGATAAATTAAAATCAAATACTAAAGGATATGCATCATTTGATTATGAATTATCTGATTATAAACGTAGTAATTTAGTAAGAATGGATATCTTATTAAATGGAGAAAGAGTTGATGCTTTAAGTGCAATTGTTCATAAATCAGTTGCGCACATTCGTGGAAAACAAATAACTGAAAAACTACGTACATTAATTCCAAGACAAATGTTTGAAGTTCCTGTTCAAGCAGCAATTGGTGGTAAAATAGTTGCTAGAAGTGATATTAAAGCCCTAAGAAAAGACGTTCTCGCAAAATGTTATGGTGGTGATATTACACGTAAAAAGAAATTATTAGAAAAACAAAAAGAAGGTAAAAAACGTATGAAACAGGTAGGATCTGTGGAAATTCCTCAAAGTGCTTTCTTAGCTGTATTAAGTTTAGATGATAAATAATGATTAAAAATTTATACATTCATATTCCATTTTGCGATCATATTTGTACATATTGTGATTTCTATAAAATGATTGCCAAAAAAGAAGTAATAGCAAAATATATTAATTATTTAGAAAAAGAATTAACATTAAAGAAAGATTTTTTAGATAACATAGAAAATATATATATTGGCGGAGGTACTCCAAGCTCAATCGGTATTGATAATCTAAATAATCTTTTTATAGTTTTATCTAAATTTATTAATTTGAATAATATAAAAGAATTCTCAATGGAATTTAATCCAAAAGATGTAAATAACGAAGTTATTGACTTAGTTTCAAAGTATTATGTTAATCGTATAAGTTTAGGCGTTCAATCATTAAATAAAAGAAAATTATCCTTAATGAAACGAAATCACAACAAAAAAGATGTAATTAAGGCCATAAAAACGCTCCAGAAAAAGTTTATTTTTAATATTAACGTAGATTTACTTTATGCTTTTCCTAGAGACGATTTTAGAGGGGTTAAAAAAGATATTAATATTCTAATTAAAACAAATGTTACCCATTTTTCTTGTTATTCATTAATACTAGAAGAAAAAACAATACTTTATCATAAGTATTTAAATAACGAATTTAAACCATTTGATAGTGATAAAGAAGCAAAATTATATTATAAAATTCAAAAATATTTAAATAAAAGAAAGTATTATCAATATGAAATTAGCAATTTTGCGAAAGAAGGATTTGAGTGTAAATATAATTTAAATACATGGGATAATGGAAAATATTTAGGAGTTGGAGCTAGTGCTAATTATTATATTAATAATAAAAGATATGATAATTTTCATAACTTGAATAAATATTTTCAAGCTTTAGATAATAATGAAGCATATTTTAATGTTGTTGAAATTAATATAAATGACCAAATGTATGAAGAAATTATGCTTGGACTTAGAAAAAATAAAGGAATTAATATTGACATGTTTTATAATAAATATCAAATAACTATTTTTGATAAATATCCAAATATTAAAGATTTAATTAGCAAACATTGTTTAATATTAAAAGAAAATCAATTATTTATTCCATTTGACAAATTATATATTTCAAATTCCATTATTTACAAAGTATTAAATTAAAGCAGAAGGTGATAATATTGGAAAAATACTTACGTGAATTTCATTATTATTTAATTAGTGAATTAAATTTAAGTAATAATACATGGCAATCATATGAGCGAGATGTTAAACAATATATTAATTATATTGTTAAATATCGTAATGTTTTAGAACCATCAAATATAGAAATATCTGATTTAAGAAGTTTTATAGAATCATTAAATCGTAAAAAGATTGCTCCAAGTTCACAAGCACGAAAATTATCCGCAATTAAAAGTTTTCATAAATTTTTAGTTAAAGAAAAAATAGTAAAAGAAGACATTTCATCATCTATTGATTTGCCAAAACAAATTAAAAAATTACCTACAATTTTATCAATTGAAGAAGTTGATATGTTATTAAATTCACTAAATCATTCTACACCAATTGAATCCCGAAATAAAGCAATGATAGAATTAGCGTACGCTTCAGGATTAAGAGTAAGTGAATTAGTTAGTTTGAAATTACAAGATTTGCATTTAGATGTTGGCTTTGTTCAAGTGCATGGAAAAGGTAATAAGGAACGTATTGTTCCCGTTGGTGAAATAGCAATTGATAGTTTAAATGAATATATAAATAATAACCGAAATCAATTAATAAAAAAACATAGTGATATTGTTTTTGTGAATGGCCGAGATGGTGGGCAAATATCAAGACAAGGTTTTTTCTTGATTATTAAAGCAAAAGTTAAAGAAGCTGGCATTAATAAAGAAATATCGCCTCATAAATTGCGACATTCATTTGCATCGCATTTACTTAAAAATGGTGTTGATTTGCGTTTAATTCAAGAATTATTAGGACATGAAAATATTTCTACAACAGAACGATATACTCATATCCAAAACGATGATTTAATAAAAACATATGAATTTGCTCATCCACGAGCACATAAAAAGGAGGATAAATGAAAAAGTTTAAAAGAATATTTGTAATAGTTATGGATTCTGTAGGTGCAGGAGAAGCTAATGATTCCTATAAATACAATGATGAAGGAGCTAATACTTTAGAACACGCTAGTTTTGCGAAAGAAAACTTTAATATTCCCACTTTAAAAAACTTAGGAATTGGAAATATAACAATAATAAACAATACAGAGCCCGAAATTTCCCCTGTAGCTTCATTTGGTAAGATGCGTGAAATTAGTGTTGGCAAAGATACATTGACAGGCCACTGGGAAATTATGGGGTTAAAAGTCGAAAATCCATTTCCTTCATTTACAGATAATGGTTTTCCTCGAGAATTAATTCAAGAATTAGAAAAACAATCCGGACATAAATTTATAGGTAATTATGCGGCATCTGGAACGGAAATTATAAAAGAATTGGGTGCAGAACATATGAAAACAAAAGCTTTAATCATCTATACATCCGCAGATTCGGTATTACAAATCGCCGCAAATGAAAGCATTTGTCCATTAGAGGAATTGTATCGTGTATGTGAAATTGCGAGAAGAATAACAATTGAACATAAGGAATGGATGGTTGGAAGGATTATTGCTCGTCCTTTTGTGGGAGATAGTCCAGAAAACTTTGTTAGAACTACTGGGCGTCATGATTATGCTGTTGCACCATCAGGAAAAACAGTTTTAGAAACTTTGAAAGAAAATAATTTTGATGTTATTGCTGTGGGAAAGATTAACGATATATTTAATGGTGTTGGTATAACGGAAACATATAAATCAAAATCGAATGATAATGGAATGGATATTACAATAGAAATTGCACAAAAACAATTTAATGGTTTATGCTTTGTTAATCTTGTTGATTTTGATGCTTTATATGGTCACCGAAGAAATGCTTTAGGATATGCTGAATGTATTGAACAGTTTGATGCAAAATTAAAACAATTATTACCTTTTATTACAAATGATGATTTGTTAATTTTAACAGCCGATCATGGTAATGATCCGATTCATAGTGGAACTGATCATACAAGAGAATTAGTCCCATTACTAGTTTATACAAAAAATCATAAAGGAAGAGATTTAGGTCTTAGACAAACATTTGCGGATATTGCATGTACTATAGCGGATAATTTTGATGTTAAAAAACCTGCAATAGGTAGTAGTTTTTTAAAGGAAATGTGAAATGAAAAAAGAATTTGAAATATGTGCAAGTAAAAATGTTACATTATATGGCTATATTTTTGAACCTGTTTCAGATGTTAAAGGTATTGTCCAAATATGTCATGGTATGGCTGAACATATCGAAAGATATTTCGATTTTATGACTTTTTTATCAAATAATGGCTATATTGTTGTAGGATATAATCAAAGAGGACATGGTAAAACTGCTGGTAGTCCTGATAAGTGTGGATATATGGATGATGAAGATAATTTTCATATTCTAGTTGATGATGTTCATTTAGTAAATAATTATATTAAAAGTATTTATAAAAATAAAATTCATTATTTGTTTGGTCATTCTATGGGGTCATTTGTGTCTCAAAGATATCTTGAAATTTATAATGACGAAGTTGACGGGTGCATTTTATGTGGTAGTTCATACAATAAAGGATTTATTGTTAATGTAGGATATAAAGTGGCAAAAATCATTACTAAATTCAAAGGGTGTGAATATCGAAGTTCTTTAATGGACTCATTAGCTTTTGGTTCATATAATAAAAAAATTAAACCTTGTTTAACAGCTTTTGATTGGTTGAGTAGAGATAATGAAAACAATATGAAATATGTTAATGATGAATATTGCGGAATGATTTTTTCTGTATCATATTTTAAAGATTTAATGAAAGGCTTTAAAGTGATTACAAAAAATATGAAAAATATAAAAAAAGACATTCCAATTTTGGTGATTTCTGGTGATGCTGATCCAGTTGGTAATTACGGAAAAGGAACGACAAAACTTTATAATAATTTAAAAAAATGTAAAATCAATGATGTAACATTAAAATTATATAAAGATGCTCGTCATGAATTATTGAATGAAACCAACAAAGAAGAAGTGTATTATGATGTATTATCATGGATAGATAATCATTAAAAATAACAAAATTGTATTTGAATTTTTGTGATTGTGTGGTATAATATTTGTGGTTTAACCAATAGATTTAAGGGAGGAAAATGTTTATGAAAACAAAATCATTAAAATTAGTATTAGTGTTAGTTTTAACATTATGCTTAACACTATTAGTTGGTTGCGGTAGCGTTTCTCAATCTTATGCGGATAAAGTAAACGAAGCAGCAAAAACTGATGAAAAAATGACTTATGAACAAGTAGTTAAAGATTTAGGAGAACCTACAGTTGGTTTATCAGGTTCTGGTTCAATTCTTGGTGAGACTGGCGTTTGCATTTGGGTTAAAGGATGTAAAACTAGCGAAGATCTTGAAGAAATGTTAAAAAATGAAGAAACTGCTCCATCTATTACAGTTACATTTTTAAATGGAAAAGCAACTGCTGCAGTATATGCAGAAGAATATAAAGAAAAATAAAAAATAGCAAGGTTTTAAAACCTTGCTATTTTTTATTCTATAATATATCCAATATTTTTCCAAACACTTAAGAAATCTGTTAATGTCATTTTTATTGCCACACCCTTAACGTTTGGATCATTAATATAAATATAAGTGCTATTATTATTAATTTCATAGCCAGTAACTACAATTAAATGTCCTTTAGTAGTATATGATGAGCTTGTATTTGTATCAACTTTAGTATATTTAACAGTTCCTGAAATGGAAGCGGCCATTGGCCCAATTTCTTGTAAACTATAGAAAAATTCATAAGTATCCGCAAATCTTTTTACATATGCTCTTTCACCATATGATCCCATTCCAACACAATTGTATACCCAGTTACCAAAAATATTATTTCCATAATCTTTAAACAAGCTTGCAATATATTCGTGTTCTAAGGAATTATATTGTGTAAAATCATGTCCTTTATATTTTAAAAGCATTGTAGAAGAAGTGATGCTACAAATACTATTTCCAATTGTGGGAACGTCATGTTGATATAATTGGGGAACATCATATTTAACAGTATTCTTTACTAGAGTTTTATCAAAACTGTAATTATAGTTTTTGATATTAAAAGCTAATGAAACAAAAAATACAATTGGAGTATCATCAGAAATATTTTTTCTTCTTAAAATAATTTTAAATTTAAATCCTTCCGCATTTTTGTTATTTAAAACGATAATTTCATCATAACTTAATTTAATTGAAGATTTTGTTTGAGAAACACATTTATTTTGTAATCCTAATCCCCATTCACCATATGATACATAATCACTATATTTTCCATCAACTTTTAAACTAACAAGGAATTCGCATGTTGAAGTAGTAGAAGTCAATGCGTTCCACGTTCCAATAGCTTCATAAAAACTAGAATGTTCATATTCTTTACTTATGAATGTTCCTTCAGTGACATTATCTTTTAAAATAATATTACCTTTTTCATTTAATTCTGTTCCATTAAAAACACCATCATCAAATTTATTAGTTTTAAATAAATGATTAACTGGTGATACGATAGTTTTATATTCTTTAGACATATTATTTTCTCCTATTTTATAATTTGCGGTTAAAGTGACCTCAGTTGGTTGAGTTAAGTTTTGATTAAGTATTCCTTTATTTGAGATGACTTTTTCATCAGATGATTGCCATGTTAAAGTTATTATATCAGAAATATTTGTTATTAGATAAATATCATTAGTGATAATCGGTTGTATATCAATTTTATCATCAATCATCTTATCAATTTGATTTAATGAATTTTTTAAAACTTTAATGTTAAAATCTTTCCCTATTATAACATTACCAATAGAAACTGTTAATGTTAATGTGACATCTGTATCTTCTAGTATAAATCCTTTTTTACCTTCGCTTGATAGTGCTTTTTCATTATTGCTTTTCCAAGAAAATTTATATAAATCATTATTATTTTTGTATTCAGTAATTAAGTTAATATCATTTTCTAATTCATTAGGCATAGGCAAGTTATTAATGTATTGATTAATATGTTTTATATCAAAAGCTTTAACAACAATGTTAAAATTTTTATCATATACAATTCGATTATATTTTATTGAAGCTTTAACAGCAATTGATTTATCATCTGTGTTATATGCAATATTTAGATTATTGTCAATAACATTTTCATCAAATGATTCCCATGCAATTTTATAATTAATGTTATTATAGCTGACAGAAGAAGGAAAAACATAATTTGTGTCAATAGTAGATGGTATTGTGATTAATTCTAAGATTTCATTTGCAATCTCATTATCATCTTTAGGCAAAATTGTTATATCAAAACTTTTTGTTATCAATTGTTCATTTAAAGATAATTCTAAATTTAATGTTACAAAAATCTCCTCAAGCTCTTGCTTGATTATACCATCATTTGATAAATGCTCAAAGTCATCAGAAGACCATCTTGCCGTTATTGCAACATTATAATTATACAAAAATTCTGTTGGTAAATCTAAATTACTACTTGTCTCTTCAGGAATAGAAATCAAATTAAGAACTTCATTTAAAATTTTAATGTCATTTTCATAGTTATTAGAGCATCCTGAACAAATTAACAGTAATGCGATAGTTAATAAAAATAAGAATTTTTTCATACATTCACACCTCATTATTTAAAAAATATTTATAAATATATTGTATCATAAAAGCAATTAAAAATAAATAGCGAATTCAATCACAAAAGTGCAATTTTTCCATCTTTGTTTAAATTCAATTATTAAATATGGTCATTTTAGCAATCTGACTATATTTATTTGCGGTAAAATACGATATTTATCGACAAAATAAACTCCTTTGAAATAAAAAATATTGCCTTTTTAGCGATAAAATTCAAAAAAGGACAATTATTATTAATAGATAGAAATAAAGGGATATTTGTGGAAGAAGTTTTTAAAAAATTACTATATATACAGTTAATTGGCTAAAAAATTAATAGCTGATTAAATTACAAATATAATTGTTTATAATAAAGAAAAGTATATTTTAAAATATAAATTAATACATTAGCGAATAATCATTTTGTCCTACCGGTTACTGGTTATTTTATCATATTATATTATTCATATTATATTATTTATTCATATTATAAATTTATTAGTTCTTGATTTGCAAATACAAAAGATTAAATCATTCGTAATATATTATATTATCTTTACCTTTACATAGGGAAGCGAGAAATGAATTGCAATTATAATTTTAATGCTCAAATAGCGCTCTAAAAAAGATTTATTTTTAAAACACGAATATTTCATCACTAATTTGATTTAAAAACCATTTTAACGGCTTATAATAATTAAATATTTGGTTATAATTGTTTTTGTATAACGATTAACTAAAAGTGTATAAAAAATAAAAATCAGATTATAAAGAAAAAAACTGCTTATAAACACATTATTCATCCATGCATAACATTATGAATTTAGTTTATACAAATAAGTATTTTGCATATTTTCTTTTTATAATCCACAATCCACAAAGAATAAAAAAGCTAAGACTTTAACTTTACATATTATACTTAACATAATATATATTATAGGAAGTTAT
>CAZFAM010000014.1:0-34803 GCA_964516425.1 uncultured Bacteroidales bacterium
AGTGATATTGAAATTGATGGTGAAGAAAGAACAGCTATTAAATTAATTGTGGAAAGTAGAAAATAAAAAGTGTAAACTTCATATTATCTTAAATATGAAGTTTTTTTATTGATTTATAAATTGAAAATATGTAATAAAAATGATATAATAGATAGAGTGGTGGTTTTATGAATAAGTTTTATGAAATGTTTATGAATGATAATATTGATGATAGTATTATAAATGTTAATCCTAATAGTTTAACATTTGAAGATCGTTTTTGGCATTTTGCATGTTTAAGTATATATTATAAAAATCAAAATAATAAATATATGCAAAAAAAGTGTTTGAGTGCAGTTTGCGATTTGAATTACTATCATAATGCATTTATTTTTTATGATGCATATGGTGTATTACCTAGGGAATTTCAAAAAGATTATAAAAAGTTTGAACATTCAATGAATAATGAAAAAATTGATGAAATGATTAAAGAAGTAAATAAAATAGATAAAAAATTTAATTTTAAAGGTTTTATTTTATATACTCTTATAACTTTATCTATTATTCCTATTATGTTATTATTGGTGCTAGTTTTTCATTTGGATTCAACAGTATCTGCGATAATTTCTATTGTTCTTTTGTTTTTTGGACAAAGTGTAATTAGTCCAATGAATAGACAACGTAAACAAATGAAAGAAAGACAACAAGAAGATTACTTATCTAAAAATGAAAAAAATTATTTTAATTATGTAAATCATTTGAGTTTTGCTTTCTCTGATCCTCGCTATATGGCTATGATTAAAGCTGCTAATGAAGAAGAAGTAAAAAAAATAGCAGAACTTATTAAAACTAATCAACCTCTTCCAGAAAAAAAGAAAAAAAATAAGTAATAAGATGAGTAAGATATTATACAATAAAAGTGGAGTGATATATTGAATTTACCAGTAATTGAAACTAATAGATTAGTTTTACGAGAAATTGAATTTAGTGATAGTCAAGACATGTTTGAATATGCTTGCTTACCTTATTTTGGACCAACTGCAGGTTGGCAACCCCATAGAACGGTTGGAGAAACGCAATCAATTATTAAATTGTTTCGTGATAAAAAGAAATATGGTCAATTAGGAACATTTGCTATTATTTTAAAAGCAGAAAATAAAATGATTGGTACATTAGAATTACATACGTATATTCGTGGATTTAAAGCTGAATTAGGATATTCTATCAACCCTAAATATCAAGGAAATGGATATGCAACGGAAGCCGCAATTCAAGCACTGATATGGGGGTTTGAAGAGTTAGGATTAAGAAGGATTGAGTGTTCCACATATTTAAATAATTTTGCTTCTCAAAAAGTATGTGAAAAGCTTCGCATACCTTATGAAGGAATTAGAAGGAATGGCTATCAATTATATGATGGAACAATTCATGATTTAAAATGTTATGCCATGATTGATACAGATTATTATAGTAATGATTATCAAAAATACATCGAAAAATATATAAAATAAGGAGGATATTATGGGCTGTGATCACAATTGTAGCAGTTGCAATGAGAAATGCGATGCAAAAGATTTACGCGTTAAACCAAACTGTCGTAGTAGCGTAAAAAAGGTTATAGGTGTAGTAAGCGGTAAAGGAGGAGTTGGCAAATCTTTAGTTACTAGTTTATTAGCTATAATGATGAATAAGAAAGGATATAATACCGCTATTTTAGATGCGGATATAACTGGTCCATCTATTCCTAGAATTTTTGGAATAACAGAAAAACCATCAGGAACAAGTGAAGGTTTAGAACCTCCAATCTCAAAAAGTGGTATTAAAATAATGTCAAGTAATTTGTTATTAGAAAATGATACTGACCCAGTTGTATGGAGAGGTCCTGTAATTGCTAATTTAGTTACACAATTCTGGACAGATGTTATATGGAAAGATGTAGACTATTTATTTGTGGATATGCCACCAGGAACTGGTGATGTTCCATTAACTGTTTTCCAGAGTATTGGTGTTGATGGTATTATAATTGTAACTAGTCCTCAGGAATTAGTTTCAATGATAGTTGAAAAAGCAGTAAAAATGGCCCAAATGATGAATGTGGAAGTTTTGGGGATTGTGGAAAATTTAAGTTATATTGAATGTCCTGATTGTCAAAAACATATTGAAGTGTTTGGTAAAAGTAATATTGAAGAAGTGGCTAAAAAATATAATATTAATAATATCTCTAAATTACCAATTGATCCACAATTTGCTACATTATGTGATAAAGGAGAATTGGAAACAATTAATATTAACTATTTAGATGATTTATGTTTATCATTAGAAAAGCTACCAGTTTCTGTTATTAATATTGCTGTTCCTGTAAATAATAAAGAAATTGACCACCATTTTGGTAAAGCTAAAATGTTCTATATATATCAAATTACAAGAGATATGATAATTAGAGGATATGAATGTGCAATAACTAAATGCGGTCATGAAGAAGTAATTAAAAAACTTTTAGAACATCATGTACATATTGTGTTATGTAATCATGTTGGAAACGAAGCACTTGAATTTGCTTTAAGTTGCAATATGCAAATTATAAGTGGTTTTGATGGTAATCCCACAAATGCAGTTTATAAGTTTTTAGCAGGAAATATTGAAGATGAAGGTGCTAATTGTCATTCTTGTGATTGCCAATCTTGTGATGAATGCCATGATGATCATTGTTCTTGCGGCGAATGTCATGGAAAAGAAAAAAAGTAGCTTTAAAGCTACTTTTTGTACTAATATTAAATATTAAAAATTATGTTATTCGCATAATCCATAATAAATAAATTCTAAAGCAATTGGCTCTTAGATACTTAGTACACTAATATTATATGAATTAAATTAACAATTATACAAAAATATTTAAAAATTTTAAAAACTAATAATATACTAGTTTTAGATAGAGGAATTATATGAGTAAAGATTATAGTAAATATTTTGCACCTTCATTAAGGGATGCGAGAAAAAGAATTAATAAAAAAATTGAAAATATCAATTTTGTAATTGATGAAAAGTATCAAGGCATTGGCTTTGGGAAAACATTTATGTTAAAGACTTATGGATGTCAAGGAAATATTGCGGATAGTGAAAAAATCGCAGGTATAATGAACGAATTAGAATATAAAGAAGTATTTTCTGAAAATGAAGCTGATGTAATATTTTTTAATACATGTGCAATAAGAGAAAATGCGGAAAATAGAATTTATGGTGAATTAGGCCGTTTAAAAGGTTTAAAAAAGGCTAACCCTAATTTATTAATTTGTTTATGCGGTTGTATGCCACAAGAAGAAGTCACAGTTGATGCTTTAAGAGAAAAATATACACAAGTTGACATTGTTTTTGGAACTCATAACATTCATAAAATTCCCGAATATTTATATGAAGCTACTTTATCTAAAGAAAGAGTATTAGAAGTATTTAGTTACGAAGGGGATATTGTGGAAGGAATTCCCCAAAAAAGAAATCATAAAACACGTGCTTGGGTTGATATAATGTATGGCTGTGATGAGTTTTGTACATATTGTATTGTTCCTTATACAAGAGGAAGAGAAAGAAGTCGAAGCAAAGAAAACATAATCTCTGAAGTACAAGAATTAGTTAAACAAGGATATATTGAAGTTACATTGTTAGGTCAAAATGTAAACGCATATGGTAAAGATTTAGAAGATATGAATTATACATTTGGTGATTTACTGGAGGATTTAGCAAAAACAGGTATTAAAAGAATTCGTTATACTACTAGTCATCCTCGTGATTTGGATGAACATACAATGGAAGTGATGGCGAAATATGATAATATTATGCCACATTTACATTTGCCAGTGCAATCAGGTAGTAATGAAATTTTAAAACGAATGAATAGAAAATACACAAGAGAAATATATTTAGAAAAAATCAATCATTTAAAAAAGTTAATTCCGTCTCTTGCTTTAACCACTGATATTATTGTTGGTTTTCCTGGAGAAACAGATGAAGATTTTAATGATACATTACGTCTTGTTGAAGAAGCTAATTTTGAAGGAGCATATACATTTATATATTCACCTAGAAAAGGTACGCCAGCTGCAACTTATACTGATCAAGTTCCTGCTGATATTAGTAAGTCGCGTTTACTTACATTGAATAAGGCAATTAATGATGGTTTTTTAAGGGGTAATAAAAGATTTGAGAATCAAGATGTTGAAGTATTTGTGGATGGTGTAAGTGAAAAAAATCCTGATATTTTAACAGGTTATACAAAACATAATAAGCTTGTCAATTTTGAAGGTCCAAAAGAAATGATTGGAACGCTTCAAAAGGTACACATTACTAAAGCTTTTACATGGCATTTACGTGGTGAATTAATAAAATAATAATAGATAAAAGTGCATTTTTTTGTGCTTTTATCTTTTTTTAAAAAATAAAATATTATCATAATTTTAATAATTAAACGTATACTTTAATGAATTGTAGTAGCAAAAAGCCCTTTAAAAGAATATATTGTTACTGAGGAGGGATTTTAATGAATGAAATTCGTGAAATAGTCACAAAGGCTGTTGTTGCAAAAGGAAAGAAAACAATTAGAATGAAAGTAATTGTGGAACCAAAAAATGATACTTTCAGTATATTAGGATGTTGGATTATAAATCATAATTTCTCAGCAACTATTGATAATAATTGTGTGAATGTAAATGGTAATTTTGAAATAAATATTTGGTATGCATACGATGATAATACAAGAACAGAAGTGGCAAGACAAGTTGAAACATATGAAGATACAATTAAAACAAGACAAATTGTAAAAAATGTTAATAGCGAAAAAGATGTAATTGTACGAGTTTTGCAACAACCGACATGCACAAATGCTAGTATAACAGAACAAGGAATTGAAGTAGATATTATTCTTGAAGAAGCAGTAGATGTTATTGGCGAAACTAAAATTGCGGTTACCGCATTTACAAATATTGATCCAGATACATTAGAAGATTCATTTGAAAATGAAATCAATGAAAATTTTATTAATGAAAATACAATTAGATAGGAGATGATATATTGAAATTTCATATAGTTGGAACAGGAGAAACCATTGAAGAAATATTAGAAAATTATGATATGTCATTTTCAGAATTAAAAAAAGAGAATAAGCATATACGATCTTGGAATTATTTAGTGCCAGGAACAAAATTAAAAATTCCTGTCATCACCGAAACAATGAATGAAGAAATTAATGTGATAGAACCCTTTATAGAAGATTATTATCCAAAAATTAAAATTGAAAATGAGTCATATGAAGAAATTAAAACTGAAGAAGAACAAACTATTGAAACAAATGAATTAGAAAATACGCAAGAAAATATAATTGAACAATCTAAGGATTTGCATTCACAGGAAGATCTAATAATTGAAGAACCTGACAAAAAACAAGAAAAAATGGAAGAAGTTATAAAACATCAAAATAATAATATTAGACCACTTTATAATTATCCATATTTACAATTTAATCCATATTATCCCATTATATATGTTATACCAAGAACAAAAAGGTAAAAAATAATAAAGAGCATCATTTTCTGATGTTCTTTTTAATTTAATGATTTTTTTATTTTAATTTTAATATTTAAATGGTATAATATATCCATAAATAAAGGAGGAATTAATTGATGAAATCTCCCGTTAAGAGAGTTTTGTTATGTTTCGTCTCACTATTATATATTATTTGTTCAACAGGATGTGAACTAGGTTCAACTCATACTGGCGAAGTTATATTTGATGAACAATTATATACATTAGTAGGTGATACATATGTTCGAACAATAAGTAATAATCTTGAAACAGCTGAAATTAATCAAGGTATAACAATTCCAAATAATACAAAAATCGGATTTTATTTAGATGAGGATTATCAATTTAGTTTTTTATGTAATGAAGATGATATGATAGAAGGAAATAACTTCTATTATGGATTAGTTACATATAAAGATAATTCTACTTTTAAATTTAAAATTAATATTTATCGATTAAGTTTAGTAAAAGTGAAGTTTAAAACTTTTTGTTCTCAAAATATTGATGATTTAGTAGTGGAAGAAAATACAGTGATTGAAGCTCCTGATGTTCAATTAGAAAGAGCTGGTTATACATTTAAGGGCTGGAAATACAATTTTAAAAATGCTGTTACACAAGATATGGTAATTGAAGCAAAATGGAGCGCCAATAATTATACGGTTAGTATTGACCCTAATGGTGGCGAATATTATGATGACGCTTTTGAAGTTACTTATAATGAAGAATTTGATTTTGGCATTCCCACAAAAGAAGGATATGAATTTGTTGGGTGGAAGTATAATGATGAGTTAATTAGATCTAATAAGTGGTTAATTGATGATGATGTTACTGTTGTTGCAGAATGGGAAAGAGCAGAAGTTACATATGAAATAGAATATGTAATCGTTGGTGCCATTGGGCCTAATCTAGACCGTACTTATAGCAATAAAAAAACTTTAGTATTAAAAACGCCATATAAATGTGGATATCAATTTATAGGATGGTACTATGAAGGTGATTTTAGTGGTGAAAGAGTTTTTGAAATTCCTGCAGGAACTGAAGGGAATTTAAGATTATATTCTAGATGGAAAAAATTTAATTTAGAAAGTGCTAAAGTATCCATATTAGGTGACAGTATTTCCACATTTTATGATTCATCATCAGAAATAAATAGTAACTGGAATGGTAAGAATGAATATTATTATCCTTTATATAATAAAGAAATTAAATCTTATAGTGATACATGGTGGGGTAAGTTTCTAGTAGATACTAAAACCATTTTAGAAACTAACGAATCTAAATCTGGATCTTCATGTTATAATTGGGGTAATGAATCAAATCCAAGTGCTGCAATGAATTTATCACGAATTAATAAATTAGGCAATCCAGATATTGTAATTATTTTTATTGGTGTAAATGATAATGTAAATGGCTTTACTAATGAACAGTTTTCTCAAGCTTATCAAAAAATGTTAGAACGTGTAAAAGAGCAATGTACTGATGCTTTTGTATTTTGTTGCACAATGGGGTATAGTGCCTATACAGGATATAATTATACAGAAGAAAGAAGATTGGCCTTTAATGATATAATTAGAAAAGAAGCTGCTAGTAATGATGCTGTGGTTATTGAAATAGCAAATATTCAAACTAAAGATAATTACCAAAAATATTTAGGTGATTTTTTACATCCTAATCTTGTGGGAATGGAAGCTTATGCTCAAGAAGTTATTAAAGTCATCAGGGAACATACTGGTAATTTATAAATATAAAATAAGAAAAGAAAGATAATTTAAAGGGATAAATATCTCCTTAAGTTATCTTTTTTATTATTTTATAGATTTTAAAAAATGATTATGATACAATAATGTTAAGGAGAGAGATATGAAAAGAAAAATAATTGGTATTATGTATTTTATTTTAGCTTTAATATGCATATTATCTTTTTCGAATGTTAATATTAAAGCTAGTACATCAGATGCTTATACAATTGTTGCAAATCCAGGTGAAGATGCATCTGTGGAAATGAATATCAGTTTTCATACTGATTTAGATAAAACATCATGTTATGTTTTATATACTAAAAAAAGTGATACTGCATGGAAAAATGCAAATAAGGTATATGGTAAATATGAAATTAGTACTGAGTTTGATGGTAATTCATCGGTTGATAGCAATGGAAAAAGTATTATAGAAGATGCTAAGTTTTTAAATTATAGTGTAACACTTGCTCCATTAGATAGTGATACAGAATACATGTATCGTTGTGGACAAGATGTATTAAGTGAAGTGCAATATTTTAAAACAGCTGGAAATACTAGTTTTAGTTTTGCATGGATTAGTGATTTTCATTCTTATACTCCATTACCGAATAGATTGAAAAGTGCTATGAATATGATTGATACATTAGAACAATATAATAATGGTGTTGATTTTATTTTTTCAACAGGTGATGAAATTGCTTGGGGAGGAAGTTATTCATTTTGGAAAGATTTCTATACTGAAGAAAATCATAAAAGTTATATGTGGGCTAGTGTTATAGGTAATCATGATTATATGGATAGAACAAATACCAAATCATCAAATGATTATTTTCGTATTGTAAATAATTTCCCCACAAATGGTTATAGTGGAGAAGAGGGTGTTTGCTATTACTTTAAATATTCTAATGTATTATTTATTGTAATGAATAATGAAACTCAAAAAAATGAAACTAATATTAAGAAAGCTCAAGAATGGTTTAAAAAAGTTGTTACTGAGAATCCAACACAATATATAATTGTTTCTCAACATTATCAGTGGTTTGAAGGAATTACAGGTGCTACATCGAATTCTGGATATACTCGATGGAAACAATTATTTGATGAATATGGTGTTGATTTAGCATTAAGTGGTAATAATCATATTTATGTTAGAACACATCAATTATATCAAGATAAAGTTAATGATCAAGGAACAATGTATATTCAAGCACCATCTAGTGATAATGAAAGAGGACAAACATTAAAAACATTATCTAAAAATCAAGATATTATTGCATATCGTTTTTCTGAAGGCAGTAATACTGTAGGTGGTAGTGTTGTGAATGTGACTGAAGAAGGAATTAAAATTGAGTTATTGGATCGTAATGGAAATGTACTTGATTCCGCAAGTATAAAAGCCAAAAGGGAAGTATATCCAATGACAGGGTTTGATAAAAAAGCATTTGAATCTAACATTAGTTATATCCCCACAACAGATATTAATCAGGGATTATTATCATTTAGTAATTCTGGTATTGGTTTTGTAAAAGATATAAAAATTAATAATAAGGAAGTATTGTTTAAACGAAACGTGGATACAATTCAAGTTTTAGAAGATTTAAAACCAAATGTTAATAATGAAATCAATATTGATATTACATATAAAGATGAAACAAAAGCTAATGTTAAAATGAATATTACGCCACTAGTTTTAACATCACGATTAGAAAAGATTTACGTTAAAATTGAAAATGATAATTATAGAATTAAGTTTAATGATAATTTGAATAGTATTGTCGATCGCTATGATGTTTATTTAAATGATGAATTAAAGTTATCCACAAATCTAAATGACATAACAATTGCAACTGAGACAAAATCAGTATTAGATATTATTACAGTTAAGGCAATAAAAGATAATAATGTGATTAGTACTATTAAAGGAAATTATTTTTCATCTGTTGATTTAAATTGTGATGGCATTGAAGATAAAAATGATTTAAATTTTTTACAAGAATTTATATGTCAAGGAGAAAATAGTAGTTCATATTTTGATATTAATAATGATGGTGTAGTAGATATCATAGATGCAACATATATATCAATGTATTTAAATAATCATTTAGAAACACCAAAACAAAAACAATTTACTGTTAAATTTGTAAATTATAATGGCGATTTGATTAAAGAAGAAATGGTGGATGCTTTAAGTGATGCCACCCCACCAAAAATGAGTGATAATTTTGTGACTTGGGATAATGATTATCATTATATTACGAGAGATATAGTTATTAAAGCTATATGTGTAGGTGAAGATAATGCGTAAAAAAATAATTTTTATACTAAGCTTTTTCATATTATTTTTGGTTGGCTGTAGTGATAAAATTGTAAGCATCACCCCTACAATTGATAATGTGGAATGTGCAATTGATATATTTGATATTACTAATTATACAATAACAGTAAACTATAAGACATCTTCTATTGAAGTTCCTATTACTTATGATATGATTAAAGAGGAAGATTTAGAGTATTTAAATACATTAGGAGATAATTGTATAACTATTACATATGAAGGTATGGAAACTATTTTTTATTTCTCATTAGTTGAAAAAGCAGTTAGTAGTATTACAGTTAGTCCTAAATATTTGTCTTTAAAAAAACAAGATTTTTCTTTTGATTTAATTACAATTACACTACTTTATAATGATAATACTACTGAGGATATCCCTTTAACAAAAAAATATTTAAGTAATACCGAGTTAATAAAAATTAATCAAACAGGTACCCATTGTATTACCGTCAATTATGAGGGATATGAAGATACTTTTGACATCAATTTAAAACCTAATGAACTAGATATTGATGAATTAGAACAAGCATGTATAGTTTATTGTTATACAGAAAAAAAGGAAGATAAATATATTTCAAAATTTTATATTGCGGGTAAAGGAAAATATTCAAGTGTACAATTTAGAATGGATACAACGACCGCACAAAATATCAAAATTGAAGTTCCAAAAAATAATTTATCCACTATTATTCATGAAAATGATAGTACAATAACTGTATGTATTGTTAGTGATATAAATTTGAATGTGGATACATTATTATTTTCAATTGAATTTGATTCTGAACAACAATATAATAATTTCTATTTAAATTATGATTTTGATAATAAGGTGTGCTTTGTGCATGATAATGAAGTTGAAATTGAAGACAATGTTTTGTTCACATTTGCAAGATAATAAATAAAGACTATTAACAAGTTCGTTAATAGTCTTTTAATAATTATTATAAAAATATTTTGCCAATTAAAGGCCTCTTTGATTTTGATATGGCATTTTGCGGACATACTTCCGCACAACACCAACAGCGAATGCAATTGATACTTTTAAGTTTTGGATAATCTCCTTTTTTAATGACCATAGTTTTTGGTGGACATATTTTACTACAAGCACCACACTTAATGCATCTTTCTTTGTTTATAACAGGATGCTCTAATAAAATATTTTTCACGAATTTAATTTGTAGAAATCTAAGGCCAATATTAGATAGTGAATCTTTAGGTGCTAAAAAATGAATATCATTAAAACATTCTAAATTATCACCAATAATATTAATTTTATTGATATCACTTTCTCCATAACCACGTTCAGATGCAATTTTTGTAATAAACAGTTTATTAAAATCTAAATGCACAGCTTCACAAGCAATGCGATCTACAGTTACTGCATCATATGATGATATTAAGATATTTCCTTTTTTTGTGATACCGCCACTACTAGGACCTTCGCCTTCTAAACCAATAATGCCATCCGCAATATGAAATATTTTTTTGTTATTAAAACTTTCTAAAAAAGCTCCATATAAATCATTTATGGCATTTCCAAATTCTAATGGATTGCTTGCTTTAGTATGCCATGCTGACTTATTAAGACCATAAATTAATCCAAAAAAGTTTTTTTCTGCACATGTCATATATGCTAAAGCATGTGTCTTGATTTTTGGAAGATTAATCAAAGCATCCACATTAATCATTTCTTCAGACACTTCAAATTTACTAAATGTTTTCGCATTACTATTGTGTATAGTTATTAATTTAGTTCCATCCATTATTTTCACATTATACTCTTGTATAACATCATATAATCCACATTTTTTTAATGTGGGAATTAATTCTTTGATTGCGGGATTATCTCCCACAATGATATCATGCGTAATAGGTGTTAAGATATCTAAAACACATTTTAATATTGTTGGGTGAGTAGTAATACCTAAGTTATAATTAAATGGTCCTACACAGTTTAATTTAATAAATATTTTTTTATTATTTAAATTATCTAAAAAATTGCTTGCTTGCATACTATTCTTAATATATTGTTTTATCAATTCAAAATCATAATCTTCAATTCTTTTTACATAAACATCCATTTATAATTCTCCGTAAAATAATTATACTATATCTAATTTTCTTTTTCAAACAATTTATTGTATTTCTATATTTCTACATTTTTTTCATATGTAAAAATATATTATTATGTTAAGGAGTAAAACAATGGAAGAATATACAACTGTGGATAAATATAGTTCTTATCTTATTCAAAATTTATTAAATATTAAAAAGAAAAGAATATTAAGCGAAGTGACAATTGATGTAGAAACAAATTTAATTGTGGTTAAATATAATGATGTAACTTATATGGTTTCCAATTTAATTGAATATAAAAATTTAATAGATCAATTATCAAATGAGTTTCGTATCGTATTAAAATATTTTCCTAAACGAACAAATGACCTACAAAATTCATATATTATTTTAAAATAATAAAACTGACTTTCATTAAGATAAGTAATAGTTGTCCAGTAACATAACTATCAAAATTGTTTAAACGAAGTAATCCTTTTGTATTTCAAAGTAATGATAAATAATAAAAAATATTACAAAAATCTTATGATTTGTGTTTAATTTTAAGGTGCGATTATTTTTAAAATAAACATTCAAAAAGGTGCAAATTAGTTTGATAATAACATTCAAAAAGGTGCAAATTAGTTTGAAATTAATATTCAAAAAGGTGCAAATTAATTTAAAAATAACTTAAAAAAAGGTGTAAATAATGATAAAATATAATTAGAAAACATTAGGAGGTGCAAATGATGGAACGAACGGCATTGCAAAAACTCATTGATTGGAATAATAACATAAAGAGAAAACCATTAATCGTATGGGGAGCAAGACAAGTTGGAAAAACATATCTGATCAAAGATATTTTTGCTGAAAAATATTTTAAAAACAATTATATTTATATTGATTGCAAAATAGAAGATGAAATTCGTGAATTTTGTTTTAGTACCGCTAATCCAGAGAAGATAATTGAATATATTTCCTTATTTAAGGGTAAACAAATTACATCAAAAACTCTTTTAATTTTTGATGAAGTACAAGAATGCCCAAACATCATATCATCACTTAAATATTTTTGCCAAGATTTCCGACAGATGCCTGTTATTGTAACTGGCTCAATGGTACGTATTAAACTCCAAAGAGAAACACATAAACGTGGTTCTAAAGAAAATAGTAAATTTCTCTTCCCCGTTGGTAAAGTTGATCAAATTACAATTTATCCGATGACCTTTGATGAGTATTTGATGAATTATAACAAGATTCTTTATGATACTATTAAAAAGGCATACGATAAGAAACAACCTCTTGACAAAAACATACATGAATTGGCCCTTGAACAGGTTTATAAATATTTACTTTTAGGCGGAATGCCCGAAGTAATTGAAAACTATATTGAAAATAATAATCTTTTGGAATCAAGAAATATTTTGAAAACTTTGTATGATAATTATTTAGCTGATATGGAATTGTATCAAGCAAGCCAAGAATCAGTTTTGCGTTCTCGTGCTCTGTTTCAGAATATTTATAAAGAACTTAACAAAGAATCAAAAAACTTTTCACCGAGTCTTATTAATAAAAAAAGTAAAACGAGAGATTTTGCAACATCTATTCAGTGGCTTACATTAGCTCATATTGTTAATCAATCATTTCAACTTAAAGAGCATATTACAATGCCACTTATGGCAGATGGTGAAAGTAACTTTCGTTTGTTTTTAGGGGATATAGGTATGTTTTCATATCAAAGTGGAATAAATGCAACTTCATTTATATCAAATGAACGTGAACATACTTTGTCTGGTATTTTCTTTGAAAATTTTGTTGCGAACGAATTAATCGCCAAGGAACATAAACTTTTCTATTGGCGGGAAAATGTAATGGCAGAACTAGAATTTATTATTGAGTCGGATAACAAACTATATCCAATTGATGTTAAAAAGGGAAGAGGTACTCTTAATTCGCTTACAAAATTTGCAAATCATAATAAGTTCGAATGTGCTATTAAAGTTTCAAAAAACAACTATGGATATAATTCTGACCAAAAAATACTTACTGTACCATTTTATTTTATTTCGTTTATAGCACAAGATTTAGAAAATGGAACGATAAAAATATAATGTTAACTTTTATTATAAATATATAAAGTTTTTTAAAAAAATTATCAAAAAAATAAAACCATAATTTTAGGTCAAATTCCTTAAATTATGGTTTTTTAGTAAATTATATTTATTATGATTTTATTTTGTGCTGTAATATGGTCCAGTTGTATAGCCTGTTATATATGGTTGAGGTGGATAATATTGAACTGGTGGATATTGATATACAGGTTGATTATTTTTATTACTACCCGCAACTAACCAAAATGGTGCTGATACAGCTGCACCCGCAATAAATGGAACTAAAAAACCACCCATACGTTCATCATTAATAGATTGATTATATTTAAATGGTTGATAATTTTCATTTGTCCATACAGTTCTTGGATAAATGTTTTTAAACATACTATTCATACATAAACTCCTTTCAATTTAAAATATGAATAATAATGTTTAAACGTTACTATATTTCAAAATTTTGATATATATATTCCTCTAGTGTTATATTATGTGTCATTATATAAGTTGATGCTTCTTTCCCCACATAGCGTAAATGCCATGGTTCAAATGAATAACCAGTAATATATTCTTTATTCTTTGGATAACGAATAATGAATCCATAATAATGACATTTTGAGGCTAATAATTTATATTCATCAGAATACTGAAAATTAGGCATTAAGCCATGCTGTAAAGTTGATACATCTAATACTAATCCTGTTTGATGTTCTGATGAACCAGGTATAGCAACATAATTTAAATCTTTCGCATTAGTATATATTTCGTATTGCCGATTATAACTTCGATATGCGGAAAAAATATATAAATCTTCTAATTCTAAATCATCAATCATTTGTAAATATGCTAATATAACTTCCTTTTTTATTTGCATATTATATTTAGTTACTTTTACAGGATAATTATCAATATCTATTAATTCAGGGCAATAATTATTATTTAGAAAATGATTTTTATTGACTAATACAATATTACTATTTAAAAATAAAGCTGTGTTAGAACTATAAAAATGATTTATTGTTTCTAAATAAGAGTAGTTTTTAGAAATTCTTAAATTTTCTAATGTAAAAAAATCATTTAGACAAAATTTCTTATATTGTAAATATGGTTCAATATCATTCTTATTAATATTGTGAGATTCAATAAATGTATCTAGTTCAGTTTTCTGAACAGTTAGTGTACTTGATTTAAATGTGCAAGTAACAAATAAAAACAAAATAATCAAAAAAATATTTTTCATAATATTATTATTTCATAAAAACATTATTTAATGTATTAAATTAAAAAAATTAAATTATAGTATTATTTTTAAGGTATTTGTGGTAAAATTAACATATGGTGAACAAAATGGATAATTTAAAAAAGCAAAAAGTAGTATTAATTGATGGAAATAGTTTAATGTTTAGATCTTACTATGCAACCGCATATACTGGTAATTTAATGCAAAATAAACAAGGCTTATATACTAATGCCATTTTTGGTTTTTGCAATATGATTAATAAATTGGTAGATGATACTGTAGATAAAGTTTTTGTTGCATTTGACGCTGGAAAAGAAACATTTAGACATAAAAGTTATGATGATTATAAAGGTGGAAGAAAACCAATGCCAGAGGAATTTAAAGTACAAATTCCTTATATTAAAAAGTTTTTAGATGTAATGAATATTGCACATTATGAAACTAAAGATTATGAAGCAGATGATTTGGTTGGTACATTTGCTACTTTATTAAATACTAGCGAAAATCAAGTTTTTGTTATTAGTGGTGATAAGGATTTATTACAACTTGCTAAAGGTAATATTACTGTTGCTTTAACAAAAAAAGGTATAACAGAATTAGACGAATATACAGAAGCTAATTTTAAAGAGAAGATGGGAATATTATCATCACAAATACCTGACTATAAAGGATTAGTTGGAGATTCTAGCGATAATCTTCCAGGTATTAAGGGAATAGGTGAAAAAACAGCTTTAAAACTTTTAGAACAATATCAAACACTTGAAAATATTATTCTTCATGAAAATGAATTAAAAGGAAAAGTTTATGAAGCTGTTCATAATAATAAAGAAATAGGTTTAAAATGTAAATCATTAGCAACTTTAAAACTAGATTGTGAAACACCAATTACAATTGATGATATAAATCATCGAGCCCCTAATTATGAAGAACTAATTTCTTTTTATAAAGAGCTAGATTTTTATTCCTTCTTAAAAAAAATAGAAAAGCAAGAAACAAAAAATGAACAACAAGAGCAAATTAATTTACGTTGTCAAATTGCTAATAGTGAAACTGACTTTTTCAAAATAGATGAAAGTTATATCATAATTGAAACTATAAAGGAAAATTATTTTAATGATAATATTTTGGGAATAGGTATTATGAGTAGTGATTTAGAATACCAATATTTTATTCCAGAAAATGTTATTTCTGTAAATGAGTCCTTGAAAAATTATTTTGAAAGTTCTAAAGTGAAAAAAACATTTGATTATAAGCGATTATATGTTGTTATGAAAAAGCACAACATCAATATTCAAGGTGTATCATTTGATGGTTTACTAGCTGCATACTTAATTAATCCATCTTATGCTAATGATGACTTTAAAAGAACAATTGAAAACTTTACTAATACAACTCTAAAATATGATGAGAATGTATATGGATATAAATCAAAAGCTCAAATACAAGAAAATAATATAATGGGAAGTCATGCATTATTAAAGTGCTATTATTTAAAGATTGCTGAACCTATAATAAACGAAAAAATTAAAGCTAATGAACAAGAGTATTTATTAAATATTGAACTTTCATTAAGTGAAGTATTAGGCAATATGGAAATATCTGGTTTAAAAGTTGATAAAACAGTATTAGAAAATGTGGGTAGTGAATTAACAATTAAACAAAAAGAAATTGAGAAAGAAATATATGATATTGCAGGAGAAGAATTTAATATTAATTCTGTAAAAAAATTAGGTGAAATATTATTTGAAAAATTATCTTTACCATCGGGTAAGAAAAATAAAACGGGCTATAGCACTTCATCAGAAGTTTTAGAAAAATTGGCACCTAATTATAAAATAGCCCAGTTAGTCTTAGAATATCGTGCAGTTACTAAAATAATTAATACATATGTTAATGGACTATTTGAAGTTATAAATGAAGAAAGTTTTGTGCATCCATTATATAAGCAAGCACTAACACAAACAGGACGTTTATCAAGTGTCAATCCTAATATTCAAAATATGCCTGTTAGAAGTGAAATGGGGCAAATAATTCGTAAAGCATTTGTATCACGATTTTCTGATGGTCGTATTATGGGGTGTGATTATTCGCAAATTGAATTAAGAGTATTAGCACATATGTCGGATGACGAACCAATGATTAATTCTTTTAATAGTAGTGAAGATTTTCATACTAATACTGCTAGTTGGTTATATGAAGTTTCACCTCAAGAAGTAACTAAAGAAATGCGTCGTACTGCCAAAGCTATTAATTTTGGTATTGTGTATGGTATGAGTGCTTGGGGATTATCAGAAAGTATTAATATTACACCATTTGAAGCTAATATGTATATTATGAAATATTTTAATACCCATCATAAAGTGCGTGAATATTTAGATCAAATTATTATAGATGCTAAAAACAAAGGGTATACAAAAACATATTTCAATCGATTAAGATATATACCAGAGCTACAAAGTAATAATAAAAATTTAATTGCCTTTGGTGAACGTACAGCAATGAATGCACCAATTCAAGGTACTGCAGCAGATATTATTAAAATTGCTATGGTAAATGTTAAAAAGGCAATGGCTGGAATGAAAAGTGTTTTAATTGCTCAAGTTCATGATGAATTATTATTTGATGTATACCCAGGAGAACTAGAACAATTACAAAAAATTGTGAAAGATACAATGGAAAATGTAGTGAAATTTAAAGTCCCACTAATTGCGGAAGCTGAAAGTGGATTGAATTGGCTTGAAGCATAGGAGATAATATGCCAGAATTACCAGAAGTAGAAACAGTTAAAACAATATTAGAACAAAGCGTTGTTGGGAAACAAATAAATAATATTATAATTAATTATAATAAAATATTACAAAATGTTAATGAAGAACAATTCAAGGAGTCTTTAATTGGTCAAACTTTTCGAGAAATAAAAAGAAGAGGAAAATACTTAATATGCGTTTTAGATAGTTACTATTTAATAGTTCATTTAAGAATGGAAGGGAAATTCTTTTTGATGCATAATGAAAAAATCTCGGAACATGATCATATAATATTTCTATTTAATGATAGTAATCTTCGTTATAATGATACTAGAAAATTTGGAACAATGCATCTTTTTAAAAAAGACATTAATATATATGAAATAAATCCTTTAAACAAATTAGGTCCAGAACCTTTTGATAAAGAATTTAGTTTAGACTATTTAAAAAGCAGGTTTGTTAAAAGTAGAAAACCAATAAAAACTACATTATTAGATCAATCAATAGTTTCAGGGCTAGGAAATATTTACGTGGATGAAGTGCTGTTTATGTCTTCAATCCACCCATTAACAGTAACCAAAGATATAAGTGATGAAGGCATTTTAGACATTATTACTAATTCCCAAAAAGTTTTAAATAAAGCTATTAAATTAGGTGGAACAACTATAAGGAGTTTTAAAAGCAGTCATGAAATTACAGGACGCTTTCAAAATGAATTATTAGTTCATACTAAAAACTTTTGTCCAAAATGTTTTTCGAAAATTGAAAAAATAAAAGTTGGTGGTAGAGGAACATATTATTGCCCACGTTGTCAAAACCGATAAATCTTGACAAACGATAGGTGGATGTTATAAAATACATTGACTAGAGGAAAAAATATGGTAGTAGGAATTACTGGGAGTATTGCCACTGGAAAATCATTAGTGACAAATTATTTAAAAGCACATGATTATCAAGTGATAGACTGTGATTTGATTAGTCATCAAGTTTTAGAATTGGATGAAGTAAAACAAGAAGTTTCTAAACAATTTGATAATGTGCTAGAAAATAATGAAGTTAATAGAAAAAACTTGGGTTACATAATTTTTAATAATTCTTTACAAAAGGAAAAGCTTGAAAAAATTGTTATGCCATATATTGTGAAAGAAATCAAAAAAAACATAACTAATGAATCTTTAATTTTTCTTGATGCTCCCACATTATTAGAAAATAATTTATTATATTTAGTAGATAAATTGATTGTGGTAAAAACAAATAGAGATATCCAAATTCAAAGGTTAATGGCAAGAGATAATATAACTAGGGAATATGCTCTAAAAAAAATATCATCGCAATGGTCAATTAAAAAAAAAATAAAATATGCTGATTATGTGATTGATAATAGTAATAGTATTGATAATACATATGAACAAATACATAATATTTTGTGTAAAATAAAGGAGAACACAAATGAAACTTAAATATTATTTTAGTAAAGATTTTTATACTTCTGATAATCATGAATTAGAAACAATGCAAACTCATTATTATCGTGTGAGAAAAGAAAAAGCAATTGAAGCGGTTTGTGAAATGTTAAAAGATGGAAAAGCTAAAGTGAAAAGTATTGATCAAGAAAGAGGAGAAGTAATTTTTGATCATATGGATTACTCTGGAACAGCAACAATTTCTTCACCATCATTTACGGAAACAGGAATTGATTTTAATGTTTTAACCTTCAATTTTTTACCAACTGCAAAAGGTAAAAAAGTTATTGAAAACTTTTATAAAATATTAGATAAAAAATTAGATTTTAAAGGTAGCGGATTATATAAATAAGCAACAGGAGGAAAGCAATGGCGGAATTATTATATGATAAATTTAAAATTAATCAAACAAATCAATTAAATAATGAAGATATTGCTTCTTTATCATTACTTTATATGCCACTAATTGGTATTGATAGTTATGCATTATATTGTACTTTATGTTGTTTAGAAAGAAATCAAGAATATACATTTAAGCATTTAATTGATTTGACAACGATCAAAACATTAAAATCATTAAATAATGCTTTTGATAAATTAGAAGGTATCGGATTACTTAAAAAGTATTATAATACCGATAAGGGATATTTATATGATATTATAACTCCATTAAAAGAAAATGATTTTGTGAAAGAAGACATTTTAATGGCTTTATTAGAAACAAAAATAGGTTCATTAGAGGTTGAAAAACTTAAAAATAAATATAAACCGATAAGTAGAATATATAAAGAAAAAACTAAAAGTTTTACGGATGTATTTCAAGTTGTTACAACTACCACAAATGATTTTGTAAAAAAACTACTTCATCCTACTGTTGAAATTAATAATGAAGAATTTAATTATTCATTATTTAAAATGTTATTTGATTCCTCATTTATAGATGATAGTGTATTAGAAGAAACAGAATTTAAACGTTGGATTAATCGTTTGAGTTATGTTTATAAATTAAATGAAGAAGAAATGAAAGATGTTGTTTTTAAAACAGTTTTGGAAGATAAAAGAAGTGATTATGAAACATTATCTAAAAATGCAAGAATAACATTTCAAAATAAATATAAAGTTACATCACCAAAACTTGTAACCGTTAAAGAAGATGATTTTATAGATAGTGAACAAGATGATTTAGTAGTCAAGTTATGTAATGATTTAGAAATTAAATCTCCTGCAGAAGTATTAGAAGAAATTTCAGGAATGAAGCCTACACCATCAGAATTAAAAATTGCGGAAGATTTAAAAAATAATACAAATCTAAGTTATGGAGCTATTAATTTTATGATTATTATGGTAAGTACAGAAAAAGATGGGGAATTACCAAGTTATAATTATTTTGAAAAAATTGCTTCGACATGGTCGAGGGCTAAGGTCCGTTCTGCATATGATGCTATTAAATATACAGAAAAGAAGAATCAAGAAAAGAAAGTTGCAAGTAAGCCACGAAGTAATAAAAAACAAGCTCCTGTTCCTGAGTGGTATAGTGAATATGAAAAAAATCTACAAACTAAAAATGAAGAAACATCTTTAGAAACATTAGAACAAGCAGAGGCAATAGCAAAGAAATTATTTGAGGATTAAAATGGAAGAATATATTAAAAAAATAAAAGCAGACAAAGAAATAAATAAGTTTATTGACAAGCTAACGCCAGAAGAAATAGAAATGAATATATGCTTATTTTTAGAACAAGAAAAGGCTAATACAATATGTAATAAATGTAAGGGGAAAAAAGAATGTTTAAGTGATGTATATCATATGCAAAGTCGTTTAATAAAAAATACATCTATTGTTACTCGCGAATACTTTCAATGTGTTTATATTTCCCAAATTGAAAGTGAAGATTTAGAAATATTATATTTTCCAGAACAAATTGATTTAGAATCTATCGACGTTTCGCAAGAAAGAATTGAAATAATAAATGCTATTCAAGAATATAAGAATTCTAATGGAGAAAAGGGAATATATTTATATGGTGAATTTGGAACTGGCAAAACATATATAATGATGAATCTTGCTAAGTATTTAGCAAAAAAAGGAAAAAAAGTAATATTTGCATATTATCCTGAATTAGTTAGAAAAGCAAAAAGCTCAATAAGTGATGGGACATTAGAAAAATTAATAGTAAAACTAAAAAATGTAGATGTACTATTTTTAGATGATATTGGTGGTGAATTAAATACTGCTTTTATTCGTGATGAATTTTTAGGACCAATATTACAATACCGAATGACTTCTCATTTACCTGTATTTATGACATCAAACTATGGTGTTGGTGAATTGAAGGAGCATTTTAAAGAAACTAAAGATGAATCAGATCCAATCAAAGCATCAAGAATTATTGAAAGAATTGATTTTTTAATGAAACCGGTATTATTGAAAGGTAGGAATTACCGAAGAGGATAAAGCTATATAAGTGAATATATAATATGAATTGCATTATTAATTAATGTTTTTAATATATTTTGTAAAGAGGAAATAAAGATAACCAATAAGTAGATTATCAAAATATTCTACTTTAGGTTATCTTTTTTTAATAACACATGAAATAAAAGAATTGAAAAGGTTTTATATTTGATGTATAATAATTGTGGAATTTAATTCAATATAAAGGGAGGAAATATGAAAAAATTCTTAAGTTGTTTCTGCTTAGTGTTTGCAATGCTACTGATGGTTGGCTGCGAACATAAACATGATTACGTAGATTCTGTTTTTCAACCAACTTGTACTGAAAGTGGGTACACTAAACATGTATGCGCATGTGGGGAAGAATATTTGGATACAGAAGTACCTGCAACAGGCCATAAATTTGGAGAATGGACCATAGTTGAAGAAGCTACTGAAGAAGATGAAGGTCTAAAAGTAAGATACTGTATAGTATGTAATGAAAAAGAAGAAAGTGCTATTCCCACATTAGATCATGTTCATCAATATGAAGAGAAAAAACATAGTGCAACATGTACAGAAGATGGTTATACAGAACATATATGTAAATGTGGAGATTCATATAAAACAGATGTTGTTCAAACTTTAGGGCATCAATATGGTGAATGGGTTGTAACAAAAGAAGCAACAGTTGATGCGGCTGGAGAAAGAGAAAAAGAATGTTCAGTTTGTCATGATAAAATTACAGAAGAAATAGACAAATTAGATGATCCAATTGCAAAAGAATATAACGTTATTTATGATTTAAATGGTGGAAATTTTGTGGGTGGATATGCAACATTTGATGAACTTGGTGAAGCATTACTTTCAAGCTTTAATAGTGCAAGTAAATCAACTCTTGTAAAAGATAATTTTATGAAAACATCTTCTGTAGCAATTAAAGCAGCATGTGCTAATAGTGACTTCTTATCAGAATGGAATTGGTTATTTAAATATATGTTAAATCATTTAACAGAATATAATACTGAAAAAGGCACTGCATCAGCGGATTATGTTACTGATACAATAAGTGTATTAAATGCTATTATTGCTGGTGATACAAAAATTATGTCAGAATCAGGTGCTCCAGGACCTAACGCTAGAACATTAATAAGAAGCTATTTACATAGTATTATGAATAAATCAAAAGGTAGTACTGCAAATGCAACATTTGCAAGCTATACTCCAGATTTAAGTGATGTAGCTACTCAAGAAGACATATTAAAAAATCAATATAATTTAAAAGTAACATTAGATAACGGCGTAACATTACCAACTCCAGTAAGAGAAGGATATGCTTTTAAAGGCTGGCAAAATGAATATGGTGATATTATTACAATTGCGAAAAACAATGGAAAATTAATTGCAGTATGGGAGGAACAAAATCCTGTGGAAAAAATTGAAATAACAAATAAAGTTGCAGCAATATCTTTATTTGAAGAGTATCAATTAGAATGGAGCTTATCACCAAGTAATGCGGGAGATAAGAGAGTTAAATTTGCTTCAAGTGATACTAGTGTCGCAACAATTGATGAAAATGGTTTGATTAAAACATTAAAAGTAGGAACTATAACATTTACTGTTACTTCATTATCGAAATATGGATATGCAGATACAATGGAAGCAAAAGTAGTTACACCAGGATATTTTGAAATGAGTTATGAAACAAATTCATATGTAGTAATTAATAATACAATTAAATTAAATGCTAAATATATTGGTAAAGATTTATCTAAAACAACAGTTGATTGGAGTTCATTAAATGAAACTATTGCTACTGTTACAAATGAAGGTGTTGTTACAGGAATAAGTGCTGGACAAGCAACAATCAGAGCAACAGTTAAAAATAATTCTTCATTATATCAAGATTTTATTGTTACTGTTTTAGACGAAGAAACATACAATAATTTACAAGTAATTTTAAACGCTCATAATAGTAATATATTTACAAGATATAATTTAGTAATCGGTAATGCTAGTAGCCCAGCTTATTACGCAGATATTTTTGGAAGTGTAAGTAAGTTATTATATAATCAAGAATTAAAGATTGATACAACTTATAATAAAGCAACAAATGATAAATATGGTGATAAATTAGAATCAAGAACAATGAAATCTATTGAATTCATTACAGTGCATTATACAGCTGGATTTGGTACAGGTGCAAATGGTGCAGCACATGGAGCATATTTTGCTCAACCATTAAGCAAAAATGCAACATCAATTCATTATTCAACAGGTAATGATGGTGTATTTAAAGGCTTAGATGAAAAATATCGTGCAGCACATGCTGGTGATGATGGTTCATTTGATACAGTTACTGATGGATTCTCATGGATTGATACACCAGTTGAAGTTTTAGCAACCGATCCACAATTCCCTGTTGTAACTATTACATCTAATGCTACATTTGCTATTAATGGTCGTGATACAGGAGTTAAAGTTCCAAAAGAAACAAAGAATAATAGAGGGTATGTCACAAATAATAAATGGTTGAACAATCAAGGAATTGCAGTTAATATAAAAGATAATAAATATCAAATTGGTACTTCTTGGTGGTGTTATACACAAGTTGCTGAAGGAAGGATTTGTTCTAATGGTGGAAATGCAAATTCAATTGGTATTGAAACTGCTGTAAACTACGGTTCTGATTTATGGTATACTTGGCAAATTACTGCTCAATTAGTTGCTGATATAATGAATAGATATAATCTTGATATAACAAGAGTTAAAGGGCATCATTTCTTTAGTGCTAAAAATTGTCCTCAACCAATGCTTGAAAATGATTTGGAAATTTGGTGGGAATTTATAGGCTTAGTACAAGCTGAATATGATAAGTTAGTGAACCTAAAAGATTGTGATATTACATTTACATCTAATTCTAAGTATGTTAACGATAAGGGACGTATTGTTGAACAACCTGTGACATCTCAAGTTATAACATATACTGTGTCATTAAAGAAAGGTGAACAAACATACACTGTCGAATTAGCAAGTATTCTAGAAGGAATGTATAATAGATAAAAAATAAAACAGGAATTGGAGTGAATCCCTTTCCTGTTTTTTATATTTTATTAATTATTTTTTTCCAAGATAATAGCCCTTCAATATTTAATATAAAACATAATAAGTTTTGACAAACAAAAGCTAAACCATTACTACTACCATTATATACCATTATACCCCATGTTAACATTGCCATAAAACTATATATTAACCAAAAATACCATTGATGATAATATCTTTTAGCAGTTAAAAATCCACAAGTTAAAGATAAAGATGTTAGTAAAGCGTTAAGGAATGGTAGTTCAGAATTCATAGCTTTTAAAATGAAACCATATATTATAGTTAAAATAAGATTAAAAGTAATAATTAAGATTGTTTGGGTTTTATTTAAAAAACAAATATCTCTTTCTTTATTTTCTTTTCCTTTAATAAAACAAATAAATGAATATGTATATAATGGAGTTAAATAAATAGAATATATAATTAATTCACCATACATTTTACTGAAAAAAGCATTAATTGCATATAATATACAGTGAATAATGTAAAAGCCAAAACATACTTTTTTTCCACTTGAATTATATAGTACAGCTGTAATCCCAAATAATGAAGCAATAACTGCTAATATATTAATTTTAAAAATAATTGATAATACAATTGTTATTATATAACTTGATATTAAAAAGATATTTGATTTTTTGTTTAGTTTTAAAATATCCATTTAAACTCCTTTCGCCGAGATATTATATCATATTTTCAATTTAAAATAAAGAATTCTTTTTAACAATTTACACATTAATATTTTATCCAATAATTTCTTTTTTAATATAATTTACTAAAACAAATATCATGTTTAATACTTGACTTTCAAACAATAATATAATATAATATTCATAAATTAAGCCTTATATAACATAAAAACTATGAAAAGGATATGATTAATGAATTAATCACTTAAGCGAGGTAGGTATGGTGCAAGCTACTAGTTGATATTTATTAGTTACTCCCTTGGAGTTGACTTCGAAAGAAGATTACGTATATCTGCGTTAAAGATAATTGAGTGCTCACTAATGTGAGAATTAAGGTGGTACCGCGAAACAATCGTCCTTTATAAACAAATGATTATTTGTTATATAAAGGTTTTTTTATTTAGGAGGAAATAAAAATGGTTAAAGTAACTTTAAAAGATGGTAGTGTTAAAGAAGTTGAACAAGGAAAATTAATTATAGAACTTGCAAAAGATTTATCAATATCTTTATCAAAAAAATGTTGTGTAGCTAAAATGAATGGCGAACTTGTTGATTTAAAAACAAAAATAGAAAATGATTGTCAAATAGAATTAGTATTATTAGAGGATAGTGAAGCATTTCCTATAATTAATCATTCATGTGCCCATTTATTAGCGCAAGCAATGCAAAGATTATATCCAGGCACTAAGTTCGGTGTAGGTCCCGCAATTGAAGAGGGATTCTATTATGATTTTTCTGTACCTTGTCAAATTACTAATGAAGATTTTTCAAAAATAGAAAATGAAATGAAAAAAATAGTAAAAGAAAATTTAGCAATTAATCATTATTCATTATCTAAAGAAGATGCAAAAGAAAAATTTGCAAATGATAAATATAAATGCGAATTAATAGATGCTGTTGATGATGAAACAGTGAAGGTATATGAACAAGGTGATTATAAAGATGTATGTCGTGGACCACACGTAATTTCTACAGGCGTATTAAAGAATTTTAAATTATTAAGTGTTGCGGGTGCATATTGGCGTGGCGATTCTAAAAATGAAATGTTAACAAGAATCTATGGTACTTGTTTTGCTACAGAAGAAGCATTAAAAAAACATTTAGAAGATTTAGAGGAAAGAAAGAAAAGAGATCATCGTAAACTAGGAAAAGAATTAGGATTATTTATGATGAGTGAATATGGCCCTGGATTACCATTCTGGTTGCCAAATGGATATACATTACGTCGTGCATTAGAAGATTATTGGTTAGATTACCATAAGAAAAATGGTTATAAAGTAATTGAAACACCAATTATGTTAAGTAAAGAATTATGGGAAACTTCTGGTCACTGGGATCATTATAAAGAGGATATGTATATTACATTAGTTGATGAAAATGAATTTGCCATCAAACCAATGAACTGTCCAGGTGCAATATTATGTTATAAAAATGATATTCATTCATATAAGGAATTACCTTTAAGATATGCGGAATTAGGACACGTACATAGACATGAAGCAAGTGGTGCTTTAAATGGTTTATTCCGTGTAAGAACATTCACTCAAGATGATGCTCATACATTATTAACTGAAGATCAAATAGAAGACGAAATTGAAAAGATTTTAAAAATTTACGATCACATTTATTCAATTTTTGATTTGGATTATAATATTGAGTTATCAACAAGACCTGAGGATAATTATATTGGTGATATTGCTGTATGGGATAAAGCAGAAGCAGCATTAACAAAAGCATGTTTAGCAACAGGCCATAAGTTTAAAATTAATCCAGGAGATGGGGCATTCTATGGACCAAAATTAGACTTTAAATTACGCGATTCAATGAATAGAATTTGGCAATGTGGTACTATTCAATTAGATATGCAATTGCCAGGAAGATTTGATTGTACATATATTGCGGAAGATGGAAGTAAAAAAACTCCGGTAATGATTCATAGAGCATGCTTTGGATCTCTAGAGAGATTTATAGGAATTATTACAGAAAATTATGCGGGTGCATTCCCAACATGGTTAGCTCCTGTTCAAGTTAAATTAATTCCAGTAAATAATTTATATCATCTAGATTTTGTTAATGAAGTAAAAAAATTATTAGAAGATAAAAAAGTTCGTTGTGAAATTGATGCTCGTGATGAAAAATTAGGGTATAAAATTCGTGAAGCACAAACTAAAAAAATACCTTATCAATTAGTTGTTGGTGATAATGAAGTTAATAATAAATTATTGAATGTTAGAAAATATGGTTCTCAAGAACAAGTTTCAATGCCAATAGATGAATTTGTAAATAAATTAATGGAAGAGATTGAAACATTAGGATTGAAAAAGTAATGAAAAAACAATATATTATTAGTTTTGTTATAGCATTTATTTGGTTATTTATTGGAGCCACATTCTTTATGATTCCGATGGTTGTCATAGGAATTAAAGGTTCTGGCTTATCAATGACGGATTATTTATTGAATTTAGATTTAGTATCTAGACATTCTATTGTTGCTTCTTGCGTTAGCCATTTATTAGGTATTTCAGTTTTTATAATAATTTATGGAACTATAATTAAAAATGATGCTATTAATTATAAAAGTAGTTGGTTAAAAAATACATTGTTTATTATTGTTGGATTTATTATTTTAGTTGCTTTAACATATTTAATGAATTATATTTATTCATTATTTGGTTTTGGTGAAGATGATACATCACAAAATCAACAAACAATCATTGACATGTTAAAATCTGATGGCAAAATATATATGATCTTATATTCTGTGATATTAGCACCAATATTTGAAGAAATTGTATTTCGTAAATTATTTTATTCAGCATTAAAAGAAAATACAAAATTGCCAGTATGGGCGATTGTATTAATTATATCTGCTGTATTTGCATTTATTCATGTATCAGACGTTGAAAGCTTTGTATATTTTCCACAGTATTTTGTTTTAGCATTAATAATCACTTCTGGTTATGCATTGGCAAAAGAAAATATTTTTGTTTCTTTAGGATTACATTTTTTAAATAATTTGATGGGAGTATTAGAAATATTATTATAATGAAAAAATATGATAAATTAATTAATCAAGCTAAAAAAGCATTTGCGGAAAATGATTTAGTGCTTGCCGCAAGATATTATGAAGAAGCATTTACAATTAATATTAATGTTGCTGATTATTTAATGTTAGGTTATATATATATTGATATTGATAAATTACAAGCAGCCGAATACATATTTACTAAAATTAATAATATAATGGAAAATGACGAATCAAATTTTGCTTTAGGTAATATATGCGAAAGAACAAATAGAAATAGAGATGCTATAAATTATTATGAAAAAATAGAAAATAAATCGCTCTTCCCTCAATGTTTTTTCTCGTTAGGATACTTATATGATGAATTAGCGAGTGACAATCAAGAACAGTGGGAAAGCGAAATAGTTGCTAAAGCAATTGATAATTATCATAAGTATTTGCATCATTATGAGGATGATTTTTGGTGTAATGAAAATCTAGGCTCTATATATGAACGATATAATAAAAATGATGAAGCACTAACATATTTCACTAAAGGATATGAAATAGGTAAAGACAATGATAATGCTTGTTATAATTTAGGTGTTGTTTATAGCAAACTAGGACAAGGAGAACAAGCGTTATATTATTATCAAGAAGAATTGAAAAGAAAAAATCCATATCAAGAGACATATTATAATTTAGGTATTTTATATAAAGATTATTTTAAAGATTATGAAAAAGCAAAATTAAGTTATTTAAAAGGATTGAAATTATATCCAGATAATTATAATTTGTGGTATAATTTAGCATGTGTATATACATTACTTAATGATTACGATAATGCATATGATTGCTTTAAATATCTATATTACAAAAATAAAAAATACTTTAATTATATAGATAAAGATGAAGAATTAAATGAATTTAGAAATACTGATTGTTATAAACAATTACAAAATTTAATCATTTAAAGCGTTTTTATTAAAAAATATTTGACATATAATAAAATTTAGGAGTATACTATAGCAAAGGAATGAAAGGGGAATAGTTATGAAACAAAATTTATCATCATTATTTTTTAACTATTATTACTACTTTCCAAGAACAATTGTGTTTTAATTGACATAATATCTTGGCTCTTTTGTCATTCCAGATAAAATCCAGAATATAATTGCTAGTTATTACACAAGAGTATCTTAAGTAGTAACTAGTTATGAGGTTATTACTTAAGTAATAACCTTTTTTTGAAATTAATAGGAGGAGATTTATGAAAAAATTATTATTTGTATTAATTGTTTTAGTTGCAAGTTTAACACTTGTTGGATGTGGTGAAGATGTAAAAACTATAGGTATTTTACAACCTGTGACTCATGAAGCTTTAGATAAAGCACAAGAAGGGTTTATTGATGCATTAAAAGAAGCAGGATATGTAGATGGAGTAAATATTAAATTAATTGTTAATAATGCGGCAGGAAGTGATTCTGATTTAAATGTTATGGCTAAATCATTAGTATCACAATGCGATTTAACATTAGGTATTGGAACAGGTGCTGCACAAGCATTAAAAGCTCAAGAAGAAAAAATAGCAAGTACTAATCCTTTATTATTTACTGCTGTAACTGATCCAGTAGCAGTTAAATTAGTTAATTCAAATGAGTACCCTGATTCATTTGTTACGGGAACAAGTGATATGAATCCAGTTGTTGATCAAATTGGTTTAATTAAAAAATATATTCCTGAAGCTGATAAAATTGGAATTTTTTACACTGGTAGTGAAACAAATTCGGAAGTTCAAGCACAATTTGCAAAACAAGAAGCTGAAAGACAAGGTTTAGAAGTAGTAATTGGAACAATAACAGATGCCACTGATTTACAGGCAGTATTAAGAAAATTATGTGCTACAGAAGGATTAGATGCTATTTATATTCCAACAGATAATACTGTTGCTTCGAATATGAATGCCGTTAAAAGTGTTTTAAATGAATATCATATACTAACTGTTTGTGGTGAAGAATCAATGGCTAGTGCTGGTGGTCATATTACACTATCAGTTGATTACTATCAATTAGGAAAAAAAGCAGGCGAGATGGCAGTTGAAATATTAAAAAATGGAAAAACTCCATCAGAACTTCCTGTATATTCAATGCCTGGTGAAGAATGTGTATTTAAATATTTTGAAGAAAATATTAAAGCAGCTGGATTAGAACATTTAAATATTGGTAAATAGTTTATGGGATTTATTAGCATATTATTAAACATTTTAACATCTGGTTTACCAGCGTGTCTTGTTGCTTTAGGCATTTTTATATCGTATCGTTTACTTGATATGGCAGATTTAACTTGTGAAGGAAGTATGTTATTAGGCGGTGCCGGAACATTATCATTAATTGTTTGTGGATTGAATCCTTTTTTAGCAACTTTTATTGGTTCTTTATTTGGTTTATTAGCTGGTTTGGTGACTGGTTTATTAATTACAAAATTAAATATTCCTCCACTATTAGCGGGAATTATAACATTAACTGCTTGTACATCTATTGGTTATTTAATTATTGGATGGAGTGCAGAAGGAAAAGTATTTCATAATTTAGTTGCTATAGATGATGAAAAAACAATATTTGATTATTTACATTTATTTACAGGTAAATTTGCCCCTCTAAATGAAATTATTATATCAAGTATAATAGTCATTATTATTATCGTTGTCTTATATTATTTCTTTGGTACTGAAATTGGAATGGCAATAAGAGCAACAGGAATGAATGCCCAAATGGCACGAGCACAAGGTGTTAATACAACATTTGTTACAATATTAGGTATTGCAATATCTAATTTTGTAATAGCTTTAGGTGGTTCATTATTTGCACAAGATTTATTATCGATGGAAATTCGTTCAACATCCGGATTTTTAGTTATTGGATTAGCATCAATTTTATTAGGTGAAACAATATTTGGCAAGAAAACATTTAAAAGATGGATTATTTCCGTTGCTTTAGGTGCGATTATTTATTATATTATAATTACTTTAGCAATAGAATTAGGTTTACCAACACAATTGAAAAACTTATTATATGCATTTTTAATTACTATTGTGTTATGTATACCACTAATTAAAACAATAAAGAAACAGAGGTTACAAAATGTTAAAGATTGAAAATGTATCAAAAGTATTTAATTTAACAGGTAACATTGAAGATAAAAGAGTTGCACTAGATGGCTTAAATTTAGAAATTGAAGATGGTGAATTTGTAACTGTTGTTGGTGGAAATGGAAGTGGAAAAAGTACTTTAATGAATATTATAAGTGGTGTCTTTCCACCAGATGAAGGTAAAATATTTATTGATGGTGTAGATGTAACTAATAATAAAGAACATTTACGAGCTAAATATTTGGGTAGAGTATTTCAAGACCCAATGATGGGGACTGCAAGCAATATGTCAATTATTGAAAATCTTGAACTTGCAATAAGAAGAGGCGATAAAAGAACTTTAAAGTGGGGATTTAAAAAAGAAAATGAAGCATTAGTTAAAAGTTTATTGAGTGATTTGAATTTAGGTTTAGAAAATAGATTAAATCAAAAAGTAGGACTTTTATCAGGAGGCCAAAGACAAGTTGTAACATTATTAATGGCTACATTAAAAAAACCTAAATTATTATTATTAGATGAACATACTGCAGCATTAGATCCTAAAATTGCAAATTCTGTTTTGACATTAACAAATAAAATTGTTACAGAAAATAAATTAACCACTTTAATGATAACACATAATATGCGTGATGCTATAAAATATGGAAACCGATTAATAATGTTATATAATGGAAAAATCGTTTTAGATATTAAGGGCGAAGAAAAAGAAAAATTGACAGTTGAATTTTTATTAAATAAATTTAATGAAATGGCTGTTGTATAAAAATAAGGGAGAATTAAACTTCTCCCTTTTTCTAATAAAATATTTTAAAAAAATCATAATTATGATATACTATAAAAAATGGAGAGCAAAATGGAACAAATTGAAATATTAAAAGCCATAAATGATTATGAACAAGCATTATCTTTGTTAGATGATTATGATCATCAAACATTGAAAGATATTAAAGGAAATAAAGAATGTTATAGAATTAGTTACCAAGAATGTCGACAAATAATAAATAGCATGCAATTTGATTCTAAAATATTTGGTGTAGAAAAAGACGGAAGTTTTAATTCGAGTATTAATGCCATATATCAAACAGCATTTGGTGACGATGTGTATAAAACAGTTCAAGAAAAAGCAGCAAATTTATTATATTTCATAACTAAGAATCATTCTTTTGTGGATGGAAATAAAAGAATAGCAGCTAGTATATTTATCTATTTTTTATATAAAAATAATTTATTATATAAAGATAATCAAAAAGTATTATCTGATGCTACATTAGTTGCAATTACTATACTAATTGCGGAAAGTAAAACAGAAGAAAAAGATATTATAGTTAAATTAATAATGAATATTATGAATTTGGAGTAAATGGGGGTTATATGACAGAAGTTAAAAAACAATATGGCCTATGGACTGGTATTGCCATGGTTGTTGGCATTGTTATTGGTTCAGGAGTATTTTTAAAAGCAGGTGGTGTTTTAGAATTTGCGGGTGGTAATTTAGGATTGTCACTTTTAGCCTGGTTTATTGGTGGAGCTATAATGATTGTTTCCGGATTTTGTTTTGCCATTTTTGCGACTCGAGTAAAAAAATTTAATGGAGTAGTTGATTATGTTGAAATAGCATCAAATAAAAGAATTGGATATCACTTAGCTTGGTTACTAACTACTTTATATTATCCTATTGTAGCGGCTATTGTTTCGATTTTTGCGGGGGCATATTTTTTAGAATTGTGTGGTTTTGCAAAGGCTTCAGTTATTTATGAATTATTAAGTGAACCACGAACATATATCATAGCTTTTATATTTGTGACAATCTTTTGTTTGTTAAACTATTTTACTCCTAAGATTGCCGCAAAATTTCAAATTTCCGCAACTATAATAAAAATAATTCCAATATTTATTATTGCAGTTATCGGAATGTTTGCATCGCTTTTTGTGGAAGGCGGTGGAATAATAAATGCCTTTCAAAATAAAGCTTTAGATCAAAATGGCTTAGAAATGACTGTTAATTTTGGTGAAGCTATCAAGAAAACAGCTTTTGCATATGAAGGTTGGGTGTGCGCAACTTCTATAAATGCCGAGTTAAAAGATTCAAAAAGAGATTTACCAAAAGCATTAGTCGGAGGAACAATAGCTATATTAATATTTTATTTAATTTACTATATAGGACTTTCCTCAATTTTAACAAACACTAATAATGTTTTATATGGAGCTAATGCACCAATAGAAGCTTTTAATATTATATTTGGTAAAATAGGTGCTAAATTATTTAATATATTTATTATCATTTCCTGTTTAGGTACAGTAAATGGTGTAACATTTAGTTGTTGTAGAGGGATGTATACAATGTCTTGTCGTAATCAAGGAATATGTCCTGAAAAGTTTTCTAAGTTAGGAAAAAATGGAAGTACATCATTTTTATCTTGCGTATTTGGTTATTGTGCTATTGTTCTAATGTTAATTATTTGGTATCTTGCTAATAATAGTATTAGTATATTTAGATATTTAGGTTCAATGGATGAAGTTGTTTGTGCTATTATATATGGTGTATATATAATTATGTACATTTATATTATGGTGAATTTTAAAGATTTAAATTTTGTTCAAAGATATATCATTCCTTCATTTGCTATTATTGGATCGCTATTTTTTACAATATGTGGTACAGGATTATTTCAGTTAATAACAACAGGAAGTTTTGAAAGTTTAAAAGCTTTTGGTGTATTTATGATATTGTTTATTATTACAATGATTCCATCATTTTTCTTTTATAATAAAAACATTGAAAATTAGTTTCCAATTTTAAAGTCTCATCATATTATAATGTGAGGTGAGAAAATGAAATTTGATTTTGTAAGAGATGAATCATATGTAGTAAAAAAAGGTGATTCATTATATAAAATTGCGAAGGATAATAATGTAACGGTTGATGAATTGTTAAATGTGAATGGTTTGGAAAATACTTTGATTTACCCTAATCAAGTATTAATTATTCCTAAAGCATCTAATGGTACATTATATTTTATGGAATATGTTGTATCTCCTAATGATACTTTAGAGTTGATTGCATCTAAAAATAATATAACACTAGAAGATTTAGGGAAATATAATGATTTAGGTAAATTATATTTGATAACTGATCAAACTTTAAAAGTACCATCAAGTTATAAAACATATACAACTGTAGCTACTGAT
>CAZFAM010000015.1:0-33481 GCA_964516425.1 uncultured Bacteroidales bacterium
TACAATCAGCATATTCAATTTATGATGAGCAAAAATATGAGCAAGAAAGAAAGTCATTAATTAATATAAAGGATTCATTTAAAAAAATAATTATCACGAAAGAATCATTGCCAATTAGAAGAGATGAAAAAGGGATTGTTATAATGGGTATCATTGATTTTTTACTAGATGAAAATTCTTTGGATAAATGATTAATATTATAACAAGTAAACGGTCCTCGTCATATGGCTTTATTATTATTTGTTAGATAATAGTTTTTTGATTGAATTAATACAATTTATTTTGCAAAAAAATATACAAAACAAATTGCAAAAATGAAAGCTTAGCATTTAGTTGTGTTAAGCTCTTTTTTAATTCATATAATCTTATCTAATATCGAACTTATATATTCAATAAAGACAAATACTTATAATACTCTTCCACCATCTTTTATTATGTATAGCAATACTTCATTATCTACAATACACGCTAATACTTCTTATATTTTTCTAAACAACGCCTCGCCTCTAATAGGTGCAAAGCACTCCTGCCCCGACATAAATAAAAAATAGCTAAAAATAGCTATTTAAAATTAATTATAACAACATGTAGATATAAAATTATAATTTTTATATTTTGTCTTTAATACTTCAATAAAACTATCAAATTCTTCAAATTTAATTTTTTTATCAAATCTAATATTCTCATTATAAATAATAAATTTATAAAATAACATATAATTCCTCCAACTTTAAATATCTATAAACTATCTAAATTTAAACTTTAAAAAATAGCTTATATAGTATAATACAATATAAAAAATCATATTTTTTCCATTTTTCTAAAAAAGTCAAAATATTATTTATTAGTCATTTACCTAGCGCCTCAAAAAAATGTAAACTTTTAAATATACTATAACTCTCAGCTAGCTTAGTAAAGCTAATAACTAAAATACTATTTATAGTAATCTTTTATCTAGTAATAGGACAAATACGTCCTGTCAGCGAAGCTGACTAAGCTCTACTACTAAAAAAAATTTAAAAAAACTATTAAAACTATATACAAATTCATCAAAACACGACATAATAATGCAGAGAGGTTGTCGCAATTGGGTTTGCATCTTTTGACGCATTTGAGTCTGTACGAGTACAATTGAATTAATACAATTTATTTTAAAAAGAATCTTACATAACTAAAATTAAAAGCTTAACATTTCATTGTGGGCTCTGTAAGAAATTCTTGTGAAAATGAATTTTAAAAAAATTATTTTTGACGATAAATCGTCCCTGTCAAAATTTCTTGTGATAAATTCTGTCAAGAATTCTTGTGAAAGCAATATAAAGGTCAACATCCAAAGATGTTGACCTTTAAATATGCCAGATTATTAGTTATAAATATTTCTTTTTTCAATCTTTATTTTTTGTTTTTTGGTTTTCTTTTTTTAGGAGTATTTCGTATTCTTCATCTTTTTTTTGAGCTTTTGACATAATCAGGTTTACCATCATTAAATTTAGACAATGGCCCAATATTAAGAATAACTTTTTTCTAACAGTTTATTACTAATTTTACCATAATCTCTGATACTATTAACTAATCTTAAATAATAAATACCATTATTTTTGCAAACTTCAACGAAATAATGCCTCCGATAATGGTAGTATGAGTTTTATATTTTCTAATAAAAGAACATATTGAATTTAATACACTATGAAAAAGAATAAAAATTAAAAAATAGAGAAAATTAAAATTAATTTATGCAAACGCTTGTAAAAATTTATAAAATATGATATTATATTACCGTATTATAAAGATATTGGTAAATCTTTATAAAAAAATAAAGGGAGGAACAAAATTCATTATGAAAAAAGTTTTATTGTTTGTATTATTTTTCATGTTTGCCATTGTTTTAGTGGGATGTGGTGAGACCATCACAATTGATATCACTATGAATGGTAATAAACAAATTGGCGGATCTTATGAATTAGAAGCTGACATTTCTGGCGTAGAATCAGAAAAAGTAGAATGGGCAGTTGATAATTCTAGTGTTGCGAAGATTGAAAATGGAAAATTAGTTATTGTTGGAGGAGGAAAGGCTACTATTACTGCAACTTATAAAAAAGTTGTTAGTAGTAAAGAAATTAATATCTATACAATTAGTTATGATGCTAATAAAGGATCATTAGATGGTTCTCAAGTGACTTCATTCTCTGATCCATCTGCAGTATCATTACCTACACCTACAAGATCAGATTATGATTTTGATGGTTGGTACCAAGGCGATTCTAAAGTTTCTACAATTCAAGCTCAAAACTATGAATTAAAAGCTTCATGGACATTACATAATTATAATCTTGAATTCGATTTAGATGGCGGACAATTTGTTGAAGAAGATGTTGTATTACCTACAACAAGAACTATTGATGATTATATTGATTTACCTGAACTTAAGAAAGAAGGATACACTTTTGAAGGTTGGTATAATAATGCTAGTTTTGAAGGTGAAGCATTAGTAGAATTAAATTCGCATAATATGGATTACAGTAAATTCTATGCAAAATTTACAGTCATAAATTATCCAGTTTCATTTGAATTAAATGGTGGTGAAAGTAATCAATTACCTGAACAAAAAAACATTGAATCTAATATTGAATTACCAAAGCCTACTAAAGAATTTTATTCATTTGAAGGTTGGTATGATAATGCTAGTTTTGAAGGCGAAGCAATTACTCATTTAAATAGTGCGAGTTATTTAGTTGAGAAATTATATGCTAAATGGTCTTTAGATACTGAAGCTATAGCTGAATATAATAGTAAAGGTTATAGTTTAAATGCAAATTACATTGTTTATGAAAATAGCGAATGTGATGGATTAGTTATTAATGATGTTAAATATTTTGCTAAGCTTGATGATGCTATAGCTGCTGCTCAAGCAGGTGATATAATTTATGTTGCTGCTGGTTCTTATACTTTAGGTGCTGGCATTAGTAAAAACCTTACTATCTATGGTGTTAATGCTGGTTCTAAAGCAACTGGTGAAGAAGAGGTTACTTCTCAAGTAGTTGTTACTGCAGGTGCTGTAGCTTTAAGTGCAAAATCTGTTGTTTTCGATGGCTTAGAATTAGTAGGAAGTGCTGCTTCAAGTGCTGGTGGTGTTTACTTTACAGATGCAAAAGATGTTGAATTAATTAAATTTGTTAATTGCCATATTCGTCGTATGAATACATTCTTTAAATCATTCTATTTGGATACATTAAGAATTGAAAATTGCCATATTGCAGATATTGGACAATTTGCGGTATGGGCTGTAGAAGCTACAACAAAAACAGTTACTACTGTTAAAAATACATATTTAGTAGGATGTTCAATTGATGCTGCAAGTTGCGGTACTGTTTCTAATGGTAATGCTGCATTATTTAGAATTAGATGTGGAAATATGTATGCATTTAATAACTACATTTATGGAGATGTTCAATCTCTTGGTGGCGTATTTGATGCTAGTGTTACTGGTAGTCTTACTGCTGACAAAGAATATCTTGTTAAATATAATAAAATTGAAAATGTTACAAAACTTGTAATTGTTCCAGGTGCAACTGAATTCCCAATGATTTTTGATAATAACTTATATGTATCAAATGGTTCTGCATTGGAAGCTGCTCCATCTAATGTAAGTGGAAAAGGTGTTACAGCTGATACAACTGTTGCTAAAACTGAAGCAGAATTAAAAGCAGCTTATGAAAGTTTTGTGAATGCACAAGCATAAAAATATCAAAATGATAAAAAGCAAATTTTATCAAAAATTCTTGTGATAAAAATTAAACCATAATCTAAGGTTATATTCCTTAGTTTATGGTTTTTATTTTGCCATTACGATGCACCTAACTTTATTCATTACTCTATTTACATTTTTCGATAAAAGAAGATATTGAAATAAATACACTAAAAAAAGAATAAAATTAAAAAATAGAAACAATTAAAAATAATTTATGCAAACGCTTGTAAATTTTAATAAAATATGATACAATATTATTGTATTATAAAGATATAAATCTTTATAAAAATTAAAGGGAGGAAAGAATTAATTATGAAAAAAGTTTTATTTTTTGTATTATTTTTCATGTTCGCCGTTGTTTTAGCGGGATGTGGTGAGACCATTACAATTGATATCACTATGGTTAATGATATGGCAGTTGGCGAAACTTATGATTTAAATGCAAAAGTAGAAGGTGTTGAACTAAGTAAAGTTCAATGGAAAGTAAGTAATAATGAAGTTGCTGCTATAGAAAATGGTAAGTTAGTTACTAAAGCAGAAGGTTCATTCACTTTAACTGCATCATATAAAAATGTAGAAGCTTCTTTAGACATTACTGTTAAAGCTTTATATACTATTACATATGATACAGATGAAGGTGTTTTAGATGGAACAGAAGTAAAATCTTTTGCTGACCCATCAAAAGTAGTTTTACCAGTACCAAAAAAACCTGGATATAGTTTTGTTGGATGGTATGAGGACGAAACTAAAGTCGAAACTTTAGAAGCTAAAAACTATTCTTTAGTTGCTCATTGGGAAATTGCTGAAGTTAAAATGAATTACGTAAAAAATGGAGGTTCTTTTAATGGAACATTACCAGAAACTAGAACAGTAGAAAAGACTATTAAATTACCAAAAGGATCAAAACCTGGATATACATTTATAGGATGGTTTGCAAATGCGGATTTCTCTGGTGAAGAAATAACAAAATTAAATGAAACAAACATTGAAGTTACTACTGTATATGCAAAATTCGAAGCAAATCAATTACCAATTGCTTTCGAATTAAATGGAGGTACATGTGAAAACTTACCTACAAGTAGAACAGCTGAAGATACAGTTACACTTCCTGCTCCAACTCGTGAAGGATATGATTTCGCAGGTTGGTATGAAAATGAAGATTTTACAGGTGATATAGTAGAAGTATTAAATGCGGATAATTATAATCTTGAAAAATTATATGCTAAATGGGAAGTTAAGACATTTACTGTTAAATATGTTTTAAATAATGTTAATGCAAGTATGGCTGAAACAACAGTAACAAAAGAATATTTTGATGAATACAATTTAGAAGAACCTACATTTAATTCTGAATGGTATAATTTTAAAGGCTGGTTCAATGATGAACAATTAACTGAAACAGTTACATCATTTACAAAAAAAGAAGGAACATTCACTGTTTATGCTAAATGGGAAGATTTAAAGAATATTGTTACATATGAATTAAATGGTGGAAGTTTTAAATATGCAAGCCGTGCTGAAGTGGTTGCTGACTTCATTACAGATTGGAATGATTTATTAGGAAAAACATTAAAACTTGATGGAAGCGATGTTTCAACTGGTTCATGGGATGATACAAATTTATACACTTTATTTGCCAAAGATAGAGTATTAGAGGATGGCACAACTGTGAATATGTTTGATAAGTGGGAATGGTTAATTGATTATTTATATCAAGTTTCTAAACAACAATTAGCATCAAATAACTGTAACTATTTAGGATTAAAACAATTAAAAGAACAAAGAACAGTAAGCGATTCTGGTGATAATAAGTATGGTGTTACATATGCCTTCCGTGCTTTCTTAGCTGGAGCAATTATTAGACCTGGAACTGCATATAAATCTGTTGATTTTAGCAATAGTGAAAATGCAAACGGATTCTGGAATGTATTGGGACAATATGATGAAAAAGTATTTGGATTTGATAAAGGATCTACATTCACATTAGTTGCTGCTAATCGTGAAAAATATACATTTGGTGGCTGGTATGAAAATAGTGATTTATCAGGTGATCCTATTACTACAGTTAATGAAACAAAAACTGTATATGCTAAATGGCTTGAACCAAATCCAGTAACTAAAGTATCTTTCACTAATGCAATTTCTGAATTAGAAAGATTCAAAACATATCAATTAACATGGTCATTAGAACCAACTGAACCAACAATTGATACTGTTACATTCTCATCATCTGATGAAAGTATTGCAACAGTAAGTGATAAAGGTTTAATTACTGCAGTTAGTGAAGGAAAAGTAACTATTACTATTACTTCTAAATCTCAATCAGGTGCATCTGCTACAATTGAAATTGATGTATATGCTCCAGATTATTTCAAAGTATCTTATGAAACTGAATCATATGTTGAAGCAGGAAAAACAATTAAATTGAATGCTGAAATTGTTAAACGTGATAAATCAACTGCTACATTAGAATGGGCAACTGCAGATAGCAATGTTGCAACAGTTGTTGATGGTGTTGTTACAGGTGTTGCTGCTGGTAATACAGTTATTACAGTTATTGATAAAGCAAATCCTGAATTAAAATTTGAATTTGGTGTTACAGTTTTAAGCAATGAATTATCTGATGTTGTTAAATTTGTAATTGCAAATAACCAAAGCAATGCCTTTACAAGATATCAATTAGGAATTGGTTCTGGTACACCTGCATATTATGCAGATATTACTGGTAGTTTCAGTAACATATTGTTTAACCATACATTAGTAATTAGTGATATGTATAAAGAAAAAGGTGATGCTACAGAAGATTATTATGCAAATTCAGTTAAAGATGAAGGATTAGAATTTATTACTGTTCACTATACTGCTGGATTTGATGCATCTGCTGATACTGATAACCATGCTTCATATTTCACAAATGGTACATCTGGTACTTCAATTCATTATGTAACAGGTAATCCTGGTGATGGAAATAATTCTAAAGTTGATGGTGTTAATACTCCATATGAAATCTTTAGCACATTAAGTCATGATCATGGTGCATGGCATGCTGGTGATAGTAATGCTAGATATTATTCTAATAGCAATAGTACTAATACTGCTGGAGAAAAGATATTCGAATGGAAAGCTACAGGTGTTAAAGCTCCTGAAGGTACTACAGCTGAAGATTTAGTTAATATTACATGGACTGCTTCTGATGATTTCTATTTTGAAATTAATGGACAAAAAACAACAATTAAATTACCAGACACTTATAACTATAAATCTAGAAATACAGATCATAAATATAATGATGATGGTACAATTAGTTCACAAACTGGTTTTGTTGGAACAGCATTTGAAGATAGAGATCCTGAATCATTCTTTAATAGTCAAGGATTCCCAGTAACAATCATTGATGGTGAGTATTATATGGGACCTACTTGGTGGAGCTATGGCCAAGTAACTGAAGGACGTATTTGTGGTACAGGTGGTAACCGTAATTCAATTGGTATTGAATCATGCTGTAATAGTGGCTCTGACTTATGGTATACATGGCAAGTTACTGCACAATTAGTTGCTTCATTAATGGATCAATATGACTTAGATATTTCTAGAGTTAAAGGACATCATTTCTTTGATGGTAAAGATTGTCCACAACCAATGTTAGAAAATGATTTAGAAATTTGGTGGGAATTCTTAGAATTAGTTAAAGCTGAATATGAAGTAATTACAACATATAAAGATTATACATTTGCATGTGAACTTGTTGGTGAAGATGTAAATGCACAAGCTAATGGTAGATTCTTTGCTACAACAACTGCTAGAACAGTTACTTATAAAGTTACTATTACTAATACAAAAGATAATTCAAAACAAGAAATTGTTTTATCTTCATTAGCAAATAGCTTATATTGTAAATAAGAAATAAGGGGTAAGTTTTCTTACCCTTTTTTCTATTTTATGAATAAAAATTAAAAAAATAAATATATTAATACTAGAGGTATATTTATGGACAAAATTAAAAAAATCATTTTCTTTTTTATTGTGTTAGCAGTATTTGTTATTCCTGGATTTTTATTTGGTTCTTCCACAGATTTTTATAATGAAATTAATAAACCAGTCTTTGCACCACCTGCTATATTATTTTCTATTGTGTGGCCAGTACTATATATTATTCAATCATATATAATTACAAAATTATATTTTAATAATAATGATAAAGAAAATCAAAAACTATTAATTTTATTAGTTATAAATGGAATTTTAAATATTATGTATATGCCAGTATTCTTTGCCTTTAAGAGTATTTTTGGTGGTTTTGCAATATCTCTTTTAGTTGCTATGTCATTAATAATTGTTATTTTAAAGATGAGAGAACTTCAATTTAAAAAATGGTATTTAGAAATCCCTTATTTATTATGGTCAATATTTGCTTTAATTCTTTCTATTAGTATTTATTTTTTAAATTAATTCTTTAAAAAAAATGCTTTTTGTATTATAATTATTCCAAGAGGAAAATTGTATGGAAAAGTATATATTTATTATTGGAATTATATTAATGTTTTTAGTAGGATGTGATAATGATGTCACAGTTAATACATATCAAAAATATGAAAATAGCGAAAAATATGCTGTTGGTAATATTGAAGTTGAAGAAATAAAAAAAATAAAAATCGATTGGATATATGGAACAGTTAACATAGAAAAAAGTAATAACAATAAATTAATAGTTACTGAAGAAATAGATAACGAAAAACAAGAATATCAAATGCACTATTTAATTAATGATGGTAATTTAGATATTAAATTTATGAAATCAAATTGTGTAATGCCAATTAAAAATCTAAAGAAAAATCTATTAATTAAAATACCTTCTAATGTACAAGATTTAGATATAACTGTTATAAGTGCAAAAGTAGAACTTAATAATTTTTCTACACAAAATTTGGAAATTAACTCTGTAAGTGGGGAAGTTGAAGTTAAAAATCTATATATTGAAGCTGTATCAATTGATGCTGTTAGTGGTAAAATATCAGTTTCTAAAGTAGAGGCAAATGAAATAGAAGTTGGCAGTACAAGTGGTGAAATTTTAATGAATGATATCAAATCTAATACTATTGATATATCTAATGTTAGTGGGAAAAATTCGTTAGATAATTGCTCAATAAATACAAGCTTAGAAATAGAATCAACAAGTGGAAGTATAAAAGTTGTATTAATTAAATGTCCAATTAATATTAATCTTAGTACAGTAAGTGGTAGTATTAATTTACAGACTCCAACACTAAATGATTATTTTTTAAAAGTAAAAACTATTAAAGGAACCACTAAAGAAGAAAAAGGAAATAAATTGTATAATATTACTTTAGAAAGTACAAGTGGAAAAATCACTTATAAACTAGATTGAAAGCTCTTCAAAAGAGCTTTTTAATTTTTTAATCCACATAGTTTTATATAAAGATTAAATAATATAAAAAAGTAATAACATAAAACATTTTACAAATTAATAAAAAAATGGTAAAATATAATGAATAAATTTGTCCCAAATAGAAGGTGAGTTTTATGAAAATTTTTAGAAGGTTACAAATATTTGTTACGATAATAATGATTTTATCTTTAGGTGTAATCATTTATCATTTTGCATATGAAGAACTTCCAAATATTTATTTATTATATATTGCTATTTTTATTTTAGGTATGTCTATAACATATGAATTAATATTTAAATCAGTGTTAAAAAATGCGAAAAGAACAACATACTTAGAAGAAAAAATGAAATTGTGGAATAATATTTCATTTAGAGTTAAAGATGCTGGTGAGACTTCATTTAATGAAATGCCACTAGGAATTATTGTATTTGATGATGACTTTATTGTGGAATGGAGTAATCATTATGCTCAAAAGATTTTTATGAGTCACTCTTTAAACGATCGCTCTTTAGAATTATTAGATAAAGATTTTGCAAAACAAATCCGTGAAAGAAAACAAAATTTCATATCTGTTATATATGATCGAGTATATAAAGTAGAACATATTTTACGAGACCATGTTATTTATTTAACTGATATTACTGATGAAACACAATTAAAAAATAAATATAAATCGCGAACTTTAGCTTTAGGTGTATTAAATTTAGATAACTTAGATGGAGCCTTTTCAACACTTGATGCACAAGAAAGATCATTACATATGTCACATATCATTGGTATCTTGACTGAATGGGCAAAAGATCATAATATTTGTTTTAAAGGCTATAGTGATGAAAGATATTTATTAATTATGAATTACCAAATTGTTTTAGAACATACGCAAAATGGATTTCCTGTTTTAAATAAAATTCAAGAATACGGAGAAAAAGAAGGCATTAGAATAACAACAAGTATTGGTATTGCTTGTCGTGACATCGACCCGGTCCAATTGCTTGATGAAGCAAACGTCCAACTTGAATTAGCATTAAATAGAGGTGGTAATCAAGCAATTGTAAAAATTGACGATCAAATATCATATTATGGAGCTAATAGTGCATCATTTGAAACTAGAACATCTGTATATATTCGTATTAAATCAGAAGAGTTATCTAGTCTTATTAAAAAAGCTAATAATGTATTTATTATGGGGCATAAAGAAACAGACGCTGATAGTTTTGGGGCATGTTTAGCAACATGTAAAATTGCTAATGCATTAGGCAAAGATGCCAAAATAATTATTGATGAAAAAGGAATTGATGAAACTGTTGCTAATGTTTATAAAACAATAAAAAGCAATTATTTATCATTACGTGATTTATTTATTACATCTAATGAGGCTGGAAAACAAATGAATGATGATTCATTATTAATTATTGTTGACTGTCAATATCAATATTTATTAATGAATGAAAAAATATATCGAAAAGCAAAAAATATTGCTATCATCGACCACCATCGTCGTAATCCAGATGCAATTACAAATTTTAAATTTTTATATATTCAACCATCAGCTTCATCAGCTGTTGAATTAGTAACAGAAATGTTCGACTATTTAGAAAATGATGTTGAAATATCCGCAATTGAAGCAACATGGATGTTAATGGGAATATTTGTGGACACTAATAGTTTTGTTTACCGCACAACATCAAGAACATTTAATGTATTAGCTAAACTGCAATCATATGGTGCTGATATGTCTAAAGTTCAAAGGTTTTTACGTGAAAATTATGACGAATATGTTAAAAGAATGGCAATACTAAATAACCTTGAAGTTTTAGAGGGTGGATTTGGTATAGCAGTATGTGATAATGAAATATATGAAAGAAGCTTTTTAGCAAAAATAGCAGATAATATTATTACAGTTAATAATATTAAAGTTGCATTTTGTATAGGTAGAGTAGGTGCTGATGTTGTTGGTATTAGTGCTCGAAGTTTAGATGAAGCTAATGTTCAAGTAATAATGGAACGTTTAGGTGGGGGTGGCCATTTTAATAATGCGGCTACACAAATATATGGTATTACAACAGAAGAAGCAAAAGCAAAATTAATTAATGTTTTAGAAGAAGATAAAAATAAAGGAGAAAAAATTATGAAAGTCATTTTAACAAAAGATGTTAAAGGAAAAGGAAAAATAAATGATGTCATTGATATACCATCAGGTCATGCCAATTTCTTAATTAGAAGCGGTCAAGCAATTGAAGGTACTCCAGATAATTTAAAACAATTAGAATTAAGTAAAATAAAAGAACAACAAGACCAAGAAAAACATTTGCATCGTATGCAAGAATTAAAGGTTCAAATTGAAAATATGAAAGTTACAGTTGGAGTCAAAGTTGGTCAAAATGGTAAATTATTTGGTACAGTAAGTACAAAAGAAATTGTGGAAGCATTTAAAAATCAAAATGGTATTGAACTTGATAAAAGAAAAATATTATACGATAAAACAATTGATAGTTTAGGTACATATAAAATTCCTATTGAACTTCATAAAGATGTTAAAGCAACGATTACATTATTTGTGGTTGATCAAGGAGCAAAATGATGCAAGAAACAATTAAAAAAAATTATCCATACTCAGATGAAGCTGAAAGATATATCCTTGGATGTATGTTGATTGATTCAACAATTGTTGATCAAACACTAAGTGAAATTAGTAGTGATGATTTTTATGGAAAATATAATAAAAACATAATGATATCAATTGAATCATTATTTAAAAATAATAGTATAATTGATTATGCTACAGTTTTAGATGAACTTAAAAGAATGAATCTTTTAGATGCATCTGGTGGTATTGATTATTTATATTCAATTATTGAGAGTGTTCCATCAGTTGCTAATGTGGATGCATATTTATCAATTCTTCATGATCGTTCTTTAGAAAGAAAATTATTACAAGTTGTGAATCAAATAAGTGATAATATTTTAAAAGGTGAAGATAACTTAACTGATTTATTAGCAAAATCTGAAAAATCATTTAGTGATGTTATCAATCGTCAAAGAGTTAGTGATTTTAAGAGAATTGATTTATTAACTGATGATGTTATTAGTATAATAGAAGAAAATAAAAATAAAGATGGCAATTTGGTTGGTTTGGATACTGGTTTTGCGGAACTTAATAAAATGATTTCTGGTTTTAAGAAAAACGAATTAATTATCTTAGCTGCTAGACCAAGTGTTGGTAAATCAACATTAGCTTTAAACTTGGCTGCTACAGCATGTAAAAACAAGAAACATGTTGCTTTATTCTCATTAGAAATGGGACATGATCAATTAATTATGCGTTTATTAAGTACGTATTCTGGTTTATCATTAGGTAAAATTATTAGTGGGAATTTAAGTGATGAAGAAATGCGCTTATTAATGCAAGCTAGAACAACAATTAATAAATTTCCTTTATATATTGATCAATCTTCTACCACAAATCTTCGTGATATTAAAGCAAAGTGTTTAAAATTACATCGCGAAGGGCATTTAGATTTTATTATTATTGACTATTTACAATTATTAAGTAGTGGAGAAAATCGTTTAAGCCGTGTAGAAGAAGTAAGTAAAATAAGCCGTGGACTAAAAGAAATGGCAAGATTTTTTGAAATACCAGTTCTTGCTTTATCACAATTATCACGTAACATCGAAACAAGGGAAGATAAAAGACCAGTACTTGCTGACTTGCGTGAATCAGGAAGTATTGAACAAGATGCGGATATTGTAATGTTTTTACATCGTGATACACCAAAAAAACAAGAAGGTGAAGACACAACAAAAGTATTTAGAAGTGCTAAAACCGAATTAATCATTGCCAAAAACCGTCAAGGAACAACAGGAAGTGTTCCACTAATCTTTAAAGGTTCACAAAGTATCTTTGTTAGTGATGGTTCATTAGAAAATAAAAATCAAGGAGAATAATAGTGTTTAATAGATTAAAATTAATTGAGGAAAGATATAATGATATTAACGAAATGTTACAAGACCCAAGCGTAACATGTAATGTCAAAAAGACTACACAACTAATGAAAGAATTGCGTTCATTAGAAAAAGTTGTAAGTGTATATCATGAATATCAAAAAACTATACAGTCAATTCAAGATTTAAAAGAACTAAGTAAAGAGTCTGATCCTGAAATTGCGGAAATGGCACAAATGGAATTAGAAGAAATTAATGGTAAAGATCAAACATTGATTGAACAGTTAAGAATCTTATTGTTGCCAAAAGATGAAAATGATGAGAAAAATGTTATTATGGAAATAAGAGGAGCTGCAGGTGGAGAAGAAGCAAATATTTTTGCGGCTGATTTATTTAGAATGTATAGTAAATACGCAGAATCAAAAGGCTGGAAAATTGAAGTTGCTGATTCACAAGAAACTGGTTTAGGAGGTTTTTCACAAATTTCTTTTATGGTTTCTGGTGATAGTGTATATTCATTTTTGAAATATGAATCTGGTGCTCACCGTGTACAAAGAATACCTGTTACTGAATCTAATGGCCGTATTCAAACTTCGACTGCTACCGTATTAGTAATGCCAGAAGCAGAAGAAACAGAAGTTGAATTGAATATGGAAGATGTAAGAATTGATACATTTTGTGCTTCAGGACCTGGTGGGCAATGCGTCAATACTACTAAATCCGCAATTCGTGTTACTCATATTCCTACAGGTATTGTTGTTTCATGTCAAGATGGTAAAAACCAACATGAAAATAAAGCAAATGCTTTAAAAGTCTTAAAAGCAAGATTATATGATAAGATTATGGCTGATAAAGCAGAAGCTGAAGGAAAGGAAAGATTGTCTAAAATCGGACGTGGAGATAGAAGTGAAAAAATTAGAACTTATAACTATCCACAAAATAGAGTAACAGATCATCGAATTGGTTTTACAATTCAACAGTTAGACCGTGTTATGGAAGGAAAATTAGATGCTGTAATTGATGCATTGATTCAAGAAGATCAAAAGCAATTATTAGCGAAAACAGAAAATTAATAAGGAGTAGATGTTTAGTTATTAAACATCTATTTTTTAAATACTTTTCTATTTTTAGAAAAATTGTGATATACTATTATAGGTGATTATATGACATATAAACAATTAATAAAAGAATTAGAAGGCTATAATATTGAAAAAGAAGCTATTTATTTATTAATAACTGAAAGATTAAATATTACTAATTGGGAATTAAAATTAAAGTTTAATGAAGAAGTAGAAGCAATATTATATAGTGATTTAGAAAAATTAAAACAAAATATACCAGTTCAATATATACTTGGATATACATATTTTTACAAATCAAAATTTATAGTAAATCCAGATGTTTTAATTCCAAGATTTGATACTGAAGTAGTTGTAGAAACTACACTAGAGGAAATTAAAAAATTTAATAATCCTAAAGTTTTAGATTTATGCACTGGATCAGGTTGTATAGCAATATCTTTGAAAAAAGAAATGCCATTATTAAATATTATAGCTTCAGATATCTCTTATAAAGCTATTAAGGTTGCAAAAAGAAATTGCGAATTAAATAATGTAAATATGGAAATAAAACAAAGTGATTTATTAAGCAATATTAAAGATTGTTTTGATATAATAGTATCAAATCCACCTTATATAGATATTAATGAAGATATTATGTCATTAGTCAAAGATAATGAACCTTCATTAGCTTTATATAGTCCTAATAAAGGATTATATCATTACGAAGAAATTATGAAACAAGCAAATCTAAGTAAAGATGGTATTATAATTTTTGAAATTCCTTCTAATAGAGATCAAGAAATTATATCATTAGTAAATAAGTATTTTGAAAGTTATAAAATAATTAAAGATTATAATAATTTAAGTAGAGTAATTATTTTAAGTCAAAGGAGAGTTATATGAAAGTTTTATTAACTATAATATTATCATTTATGATATCAATTGGAACATTACAAGAGAAAGTTGATAATTTCAATGCAACATGTAATGATGGATATGATTATTATTTTGATTATTTAGAAAAAGACGATAACACATATTATTTAAATGTAAAAGTAGGTTGTATAGGAGATGAAGTATCATATTCTTTATGCTTTTTATCAGAAGAAGCAAAAGATTATACATTAACAATAATTCAAGATAATAAAACTATAAATTTATCATTTGATGATCGTGGTGATTATTTTATATATCGTTTAGTAACTGAAAAAAGTTTTCAATTAGGAATATGGAAAGAAAATAATCTAACAGATAATATAGTAATTGAACGATTTTCTAAAGATGATATTCTTACTAAGGAAACAATTAAAACAGGAAATGGAAACGGATTAAGTGCTACAAATATAAAAAATAATAATGTATATATGCCTTTCGCATTGGCCATCGTTTTTAGTGTTATAATTATAGTGTGTATAATTATTATTTTAATATTATCGATAACTAAAAAAGGATGGTTTAATAAAAATAATCGCATAAATTCAGTTACACAATATTCTAGTACAGAAGTGGAAGTAGTGGAAGAAACATATGAAGAACCAAAAACTAATGCAAAATATGAACCTAAAGAAGAATATCATTTTGAAGAAGATGATCGAGATATATCAATTCTTTTAAGAGAAAAAGGATTCAATACTGATTATTCAAATTTAGAAATGTCAGAAAAAAATAAAATCATGTTAGAACTAATGCGTATGAAAGATTTTAAAGAAATATCAGAAAGTGAATATCGTTCTGAGGTTATTAAATTATGGAGTTAATAGCTGTTAAAGATTTAATGAATAAAGATATTAAAGGTAAAATTATTTGTTTTCCCACAGATACTGTATATGGAGTTGGATGTTTATACAATGATATTACCGCAATTCATAAAATATATGAATTAAAAAATCGTGATTATTCTAAGCCATTAGCTATTTTAACACCATCTAGTGATATAGAACAATACGTAAAAAATATTAATGAACAAACTAAACAATTAATGAATAAATATTGGCCTGGTGCTTTAACAATAATTTTTGAAAAAACAGAAAAAATACCTTTATTAGCTACTAGTAATATGAGTACTGTAGGTCTTCGCATGCCAAATAGTAAAGTGGCATTACAAATATTAAAACACTTTGGTTTAATGACAACAACAAGCGTTAATATTAGTGGCCAACCAGCAATAAATAATCTCCAAGAAATTATCGATAATTTTGGTGATAAAATAGATTATATAGTAACGGATTTAGAAACTACATCTAATGTTTCTTCAACAGTAATTAGCTGTATTAATGGCAATATTAAAGTGTTGCGACAAGGTGATATTAAAATTAATTGTATATAATGGAAATAATTGGCAAAAATACCATCAGGAGATGGTATTTTTTTATGAAAAAAAAGATTTTTATTATTTTATTAATATTTATAATATTCATTATATTATTTGATTCTAATGATTCTACGGAAACACGAATTAGAGTAATTGCTAATTCAAATAGTTATGTTGATCAACAAGTAAAAATGAAAATTGTTAGAACTTTACAAAACGATAATTTAGAAATTAATGATTTAAACATAATTAAGAAGCGAGTAGAATATATTGTAAGAGAGAATAACTATAATTATAATGTTAATGTAGAAATTAAAACACAAAAATTTCCCACAAAATATTATAATGAACGTATTATCGAAGGTGGGAAATATAAAACTTTAGTTATTACATTAGGGAATGGAGAAGGTAATAATTATTGGAGTATTTTATATCCAGAGTATTATGGCATCGGTTTTGAAGAGGTTAATAGCGGTAATGTACAGTATAAAATATGGTTATTTGAAAAAATAAAAGAATGGACAGGAAAAAATGAAAGTAATTAAGTATAATGAAAATCTTAAAGAAAAATTAATTGAATTATTATCAAGCATTAATAATTTGGTTGTTGAAGATGAAGTTATAAAAAATTGTAGTATTTTGTTAAATGATAATGAAGATATTGTTGGTTTGATTTCTTATGAGCAATTTTGTAGTGTTGGTTTAATAAGGTACTTTATATATAAAAAGAGTATCGAAATAGAATATTTAGTACAGTTGTATCAAGATTTGGAACAAACATTACGTTATAATAACGTAAAAAAAATATTGGGTATTGTAAATTCGAATGATATTAAAAATGTATTTTCTAAGATAGGTTTTGAGTTTATAGATAGTAATGATGTATTTTTTGAAGAAACTGTTTTAAGTAAATCAATGTATAAAAATTCTGAAGCATATTATAAATTATTAATATGAAACATTTTCATAAAATAATAATTAACATTTATAAAAAAATATGATATAATTTAAAGCAATAAGAGGTAAACAATGGTAATTAGTATCGGTTCTGACCATGGTGGTTTTTTATTAAAAGAAGCAGTTAGAAAGCATCTAGAAAATAATTATACAGTTATTGATCAGGGATGTTATAGTTTAGAACGTTGCGATTATCCTACTTTTGCAAAAAAAGTTGCGATATCAGTACAAAGCAAAGAAAGTGATTTTGGTGTTTTGATTTGTACAACAGGAATAGGTGTGTCAATAAGTGCAAATCGATTCAAAGGTGTTCGTGCTGCATTGGTTACAAATGAAGATGTAGCGAGTATGACAAGAAATCATAATGATAGTAATGTAATATGTTTAGGTGCTAAATATACAACTATTGAAGAAGCAATTAAGTATGTTGATTTGTTTTTAAATGCGAAATTTGATGGTGGTAGGCACGAAAATAGAGTAAAAGAAATAGAAATATAGGAGGCAATTATGGGAAAATTAGTAGTATTCAATCATCCACTTATGCATCATAAATTATCTTTAATTCGTGATGAAAAAACAGGCACAAAAGATTTCAGAGAAACAGTAAGTGAAATAGCAATGTTAATGGCATATGAAATAACTAGAGATTTACCTACAGTTACAGTTGATGTTAAAACTCCTGTAGCAATCGCTAAATGTCAACAATTAGAAAAAGAAGTAGTTATTGTTCCAATTTTGAGAGCAGGATTAGGAATGGTAGAAGGTATTACAGCTTTAATCCCAACTGCAAAAGTTGGACATATCGGTTTATATCGTGATGAAGAAACATTAGAACCACATGAATATTATGCTAAGTTTCCACCATGCATTACAAATGCAACAGTATTGTTAGTTGATCCAATGTTAGCCACTGGAGGAAGTGTTGCTCATTCAATTCAAATCTTAAAGGATAGAGGAATTAAAAACATTAGTTATGTTGGACTAGTTGGTGCTCCTGAGGGAGTTGCAAGAATTCAAAAAGAACATCCAGATGTAGATATTTTCTTGGCAGCTTTAGATGAAAAATTAAATGAACATGGTTATATCGTTCCAGGTCTTGGAGATTGTGGTGACCGTTTATTTGGCACAAAATAAAAAAGTAATTTTTAATCCTTTCGGTAATTATATTATTGAAAGGATTTTTTATATGAAAAAAAATAAAAAAGTAATTTTAATTGTTGTTACGTTTATTATATTATTAATTGGTGGATTATTAATTGGTAAAACTTCTTATACTAGTACAGAAGCTAAAATTAATTATAATGCCAATCAAGAAGTTAAAGTAACAATAAATGGTTATGTTAGGTATCCCAATGATTATTATGTGTCTCCATATACTAAAGTTAAAGATTTAATTAATATTGCGGGCGGATTATTAGATAATGGTGATACTTCGTTAATTAATTTAGAAAAAACAATTGAAGCAGGCGATTGCATTTATATTAATAAAGTAGAAAGTAATAATAATAAAATTAATATCAATAAAGCATCAATTGAGTCATTAAAAAAAGATTTAAAACTAACTGTAACTCAAGCTAATAATTTAGTGGCATATCGAAGTATTAATGGTCCCTTTACTAATGCTTATGATTTAGTAAAAGTAGATGGTATAAAAATAGCAACATTAAATGAAATCATTAATAAAATATGTTTATGATAATTTGATTAATAATGTATTTTTAGTAGCTTTTGGGGGTGTATTATTATTAGTTTCATTGAACTATTATATAATATTTATTCTATTATTAATTTATTTAATATATTTATATAAAAAAAGTAAACCAATATTTTGTATATCTTTTAGTTTTATAATATTAATAATTATTGTTTATTGTTTTTTAAAATTATATCAAAATTATTTAATTAGTGAATTAAATAGCAATATAATTGAAGGAAAAATAATAAAAATAATCAAAAAAGAAAATTATCAAAAAATAACTATTCGATATAAATTATTTAAAATAGATATATATGATTATGATTTTTATGATTTAGATATTGGAATGGGTATCAGAATCAATGGAGAAAAGAAAGCAATAGATGCAAATCATATCCCCAATGCTTTTAATTATAAGGAATATTTATATAATAATTTATATTTAGCACAATATAATGCTACTGAAATTGAAATATTAGATAAGCATTTTTCGATTTATATATTTAACGATATTGTAAATAACTATTTAGAAAATAATTTTCAAACTAACAGTTTAGTTTTCATTAAAGCTTTTATAGTTGGTGATTCATCACTATTTAGTGATACAACAGAAGAAGCCATTAAAACAAACGGAATAGTTCATTTGTTTGCGTTAAGTGGACTACATATTACATTATTTATTAAAATACTTGATAAAGTATTATATAAGTTAAATAAAAAACAAACCATAATAAATATTTTTCTTGGAGTTTATTTAATTATTACTAGGTTTGGGGTTTCTATATCAAGAGCCATTATTACATATTATTTATCAATAATTTTTACAAAGCATAAACTTAAATTTACATCATTAGATAGAACTAGTATCGTATTTATTATGTTTACAATAATTAATCCCTGTTTAATGTATAATAATGGCTTTATATTAAGTTTTTTTGCTACTTTTATTTTATTGTTGATAAGTGATGAATTATCAAAAAAAGGCAAAATAATAGGAATTATATATACATCTTTTTATACATCTCTTTTAACATTTCCCATAATAATTAATATTAATTATGAAATCAATGTATTGTCTCCTCTTATTAATGTATTAATGATTGTATTAGTAGAAACTATTATTTTACCTTTTACTATTCTATGTGCTCTGTTACCTTTTTTACAGTTTATATATTCTTTAGTTATTAATTCATTTGTTTATATAATTGATGTGTGTGCACTGATATCTAAGCAATTAGGATTTGTGATAATTATAGGGAAGATGAATTTTTTATTTATGCTTTTATATTATTTTTTGATGTTAATAATCTTTTCTAAAAGTTTAAAAATAAAAAAATTAGTTGTGATATTCCTATTCTTATTAGGATACATTTTTAATCAAAATATTAATATAATTAAATATGAAGCTCAAATAACATTCTTAGATTTATATAATGGGGAAGCAACATTAATTGAATATAAAAGTGAAAAAATATTAATAGATACAGGTGAAGGCATTAATAATGAAGTAACAACATATTTAAAAAGTAGAGGAATTAATCGCTTGGATTATGTTATTATTACTCATCCTCATTCTGATCATAATGGTGAATATAAATATTTAAAAGAAAATATTAACATTAAAAATGTTATTAAAAATAAATATGATCAAACTAATTATGGTATTAAAACGATTAGTGTATCATGTAATGATATTATATATACAAATCATTTAAAACTTGAAATATTTAATCCTGTAAAAAAAGATAATAATGAAAATAATAATAGTCTAGTAATTTATACAGAAATTGCGAATATTAGTTTTTTATTTTTGGGCGATATCGAAGCAGAATATGAAAAAAAATTAGAGATAAATAAAAGTGTTGATATATTAAAAGTTGCTCATCATGGAAGCAATACATCTACAACAATGGAAATGTTAAATAAATGTAAACCAAAATATGCCATTATAATGAATGGTAGAAATTCATTATTTGATTTTCCTCATATTGATACTATTAAAAAATTAAACAGTAAAAACATTCAAACATATACAACCAAAGATAGCTATACTATAATATTAAAAATAACAAATAAAAAACTATTGTTTGAAGAAACCAAAAATTAAAAATATATTAGTCTTTAAAAAATAACAAAATTATGGTACAATAACTATAGTGGTGAAAGAAATGGGATATTTTGATATTATTAAATATAATGATAATTTATATCAAATTCGTGATGCTTTAGGCGTTTTGTCTACATTAGTAATTGGAAAAGAAAAAGCATTATTATTAGATACTGGTTATGGAATCGGTAATTTATATGAAGAAGTAAAAGAAATTACAATTAAACCATTAATTGTAATTAATAGTCATGGTCATATGGATCATTCATGTGGTAATTATTTGTTTAAAGAAGTATGGATAAATAAAAAAGATTATCGATTATTAGAAGAACATAATAGTAAAGAGTGGCGTGAAAATAATATTTTAAGGGCTAAAAAAATGAATGTTTTACCTAGCGGTTTTAAAGAAGATGAATATCTTAATGCGGGTAGTGGCAACATACTTTTTTTAAAAGACCAACAAATATTTGATTTAGGTTCATTAGAATGTGAAGTAATAGCAATGGAAGGCCACACTCAAGGATCAATTGGTATATATATAAAGGCCTGGAGTTTATTATTAGTTGGTGATGCAACTTGTCCATTTGTATGGCTTTTCTTAGATGAATCTACTACGGTTTCTCAATATACTAAAATGTTAGAAAGAGTATTAAAAATACCATTTACTAACTTTTTAGTCGGACATGGAGCTAGAATGTTTCCTAAAAGTAAGATGGAACAGTTTTTAAATATTGCTTCTACTATTGATATTACTAAAGCTGTTAAAGTTTCTTTTGAACAATTTGAACATTTAAACTCATATTGTTATACTTTAGGGCAGATGTATGATCAAAATGATTGTGGAATTATATTTAATCCAAATAAAATGTAAAGGAGTAAACAATGAAAAACATTTACTTATTTTGTGGTAAAGAAGAATTAATGATTAAAACCAAAATTGATAAATTAATTTCAACACTTGAAGTTAATCAATTCAACGTTACTAGTTACGATATGCAATTAAATAATGTTTCTATGGCTATTCAAGATGCTATGACTCCTCCATTTTTATCAGATAATAAAATAGTCATAATTAATAATCCTATCTTTTTAACAAAACAAAAAGGTGAAATTGAACATCGAATCGACTTTTTTAAGGAATATCTTAATAATCCGCTTGATACAACTTTTTTAATTATTAATGCTTCAGGATTAGAATTAGCTAGTAATGATGTAGTAACATTATTAAAACAAAAAGCAGAAGTATCAGAAACAAGAGAATTAAGCGATGTTGAAATGCGAGGATGGTTAAAAAGAAAATTTAGTGTTGTAAATAAAGAAATTAGTGAAGAAGCAGTCACAGAGTTTTTTACAAGAATTGATTGGAATTTATTAACCGCAAATAATGAATTTGAAAAAGTGTTAAATTATGTGGGAGATAAAGATAATGTCTCTTTAGAAGATGTTAAAGCAGTTGTAGTTAAAGAGCTTGAAACAGATGTTTTTTCTATTTTAAAAGCAATGGAAGAAGGAAATAAAAAGAAATTAATTTTAATATACAAAGATTTAATAAAATCAGGAAATGATCCAGTTAAGTTATTGGCATTAATTGCAAAATCCCTTCGTGAAACATATAATGTTATTTTAATGGTTGAACAAAATTATAAACAAGTAGATATTGCGAAAACATTAGGTGTATCAACGGGAAGAGCATATTATATTATTAAATCTGCAAGAACTTTCTCTAAAGAACATTTGGAAAAATTAATTATGGAAATACATGATTTAGATTATCGTATTAAAAGTGGTAAAGTTGATAAAAATACGGGATTTGAATTATTTTTGTTTGGATTTCAAAAATAAAGGACAATGGATAACCATTGTCCTTTTATAAATAAAAAAACACCTGTTAATCAGGTGATTTTTTATGCTAATGAATTAACTTTTTTGCATAATTGAGATTTATGTCTAGCAGCATTGTTTTTGTGTAAGAAACCTTTTGCTACAGCTTTATCTAACTTTTTACATGCAAATGCACAAGCAACTTTAGCGCCTTCAACATCTTTATTATCAACAGCAACTTGAACATCTTTCATAGCTGTTCTTAATGAAGACTTGAAACTAGCATTTTGTAATCTTCTTTTTTCGTTTGTAAGATTACGTTTAATTTGTTGTTTAATGTTTGCCATAGTCATACCTCCATATATTTTCTAAGTACTTTTAGCTTTTATTATTATATCAAAGAATCATATAAAATGCAAGAAAAAAATATTAAATTGTTTAAATAATATAAAAATGGATAAAAATAGTAGTAATTAACGGGGGTAATAAATGAATTGTAGAACCGATTTAGCATTCGAGGCTAGTGCAACATTAAAGTCTACTCACAAGGAAAAAAAGATATATAATAATATTAAAGTCATTGAAACTATTGTTGATTCAAACCTTAGTAAACAAATAAATAAAAAACAAGGGAATTATTATTTAATGGATATTACAAATCAAAATGACGAGGATGTAGAACAAGCTTTGATATTATTAATAAAAATGGTTTTAAAAAAAGAAAAAATTAAGAAAAAAGATAAAGGATTGATTGTTGGTCTTGGCAATAGTAGCGTAACACCAGATAGTTTAGGGCCATTAGTTAGTAATAATGTATTAGTTACAAGACACTTGTTTACAATAGATAAAGGTCTTGTAGATAAAAATATGCGTAATGTATGTTCATTTACACCAGGTGTAATGGGAGCAACAGGTTTAGAAACTAGTGATATTATTAAATCATTAATAAACAATATCGATTTTGATTTTATTATTGTAATAGATGCTTTAGCAGCTTCTAATATTACACGTATTAATAAAACAATCCAAATAACAAATACGGGAATAAGTCCAGGATCTGGTGTAGGTAATAGAAGAAAAGAAATATCAAAAGAAACTTTGCGAAAACCAGTTATTGCAATTGGCGTTCCTACTGTTGTAGATGCTGCAACCATTACTAATAATACTTTAGAATATGTAATTAAAGATTTTGAAGAAAAATATCAAAAAGAAAGTCATGAAATATTTGGAACACTAATTTCCTTATCTAGTGAAGAAAAAAAACAACTTATTAAAAACATTCTTCACTCTACAGGATTAAATATGATTGTTACCCCTAAAGATGTAGATCAAGATATTGAAAGATTAGCTAAAATAATATCTTCAGCTTTAAATCAAGCATTACATAATTTAGAAAACCAAGGCATATAAATTATTGACTTGTAATAATTTTGTTTTCTCAAAGTAAAACTTATTCAAGCAAATAATAAAAATCAATTTAAAGGCAAATTTTGCCCTAAATAATTTAATTTTGGAAAGGACATTTAAATTAATGAAGAAATTCATAATAGTTGTTATTATTTTAATGGTTTTTCTATTGGGAATAAATATTGGTGGGGAAAATGATCAAACACAAGCAGATATTATTCAAGATAAAATTGAAGCATTTGAAAACAATAATAATACCAATAATAATTATTCACCAACTATTAATCCTAATATACTAAATAAAGTGGCAAATAAATGTAATACTACCATTGATTCTTTAGTTGATAAAATTTTAAAAGCACTTATTAAGTAAATTTGTTTATAAAACTATAATTTTTTTATTTAATATTAGAATATTAAGAGTATTTTTTATGGAATATTAATAATCTAATAAAATATTCTTTTATTTTTATGAAAAATATTGTATAATAGATATATAAAGTATAGTAAATGGTGTAAATATGGAAAAAAGAAATGTATGTATTGTAGGTGGTGGAGCAAGTGGTTTACTTTGTGCCATCTTAATAAAAAAATTTATTCCATCTTTAGATGTTTTGGTATTAGAACTACAAGATAAAGTAGGTAAAAAATTATTGCAAACAGGAAATGGCAAAGGAAATATATCTAATTCTCATATTCAAGATGATGATTATAATGTTAATGGATTGGTAAATTTATCTTCTATAGATTTGCAAACAATTTTTGATGATTTAGGTCTTAAAACAAAAGTAGATAGTGAAGGTCGTGTATATCCATATTCAGAAAAAGCATCGACTATTTTAGATGTTTTATTACTAAATATTCAAAAACTTAGAATAACTGTTAAAACAAATTGTGAAGTTATAAATGTAAAAAAGAAAGATAAGTTTATGATTACTTGTAAAACGGGTGATCAAATACTAAGTGATTACGTAGTTTTAGCAACAGGTGGTGTCACTAGTATTAATTTTATAAATAATAGTTACCAATTAGCAACTTCATTCGGACATACTCTAACAGAACTTAAACCATCACTAGTAGCATTAAAAACTAAAGAAAATACTAAATCATTATCGGGTATTAGAGTTAAGTGTAAAGCTTCTATATATGTAAATGACAATTTAAAGGAAGAAACAAATGGTGAAGTACTATTTAAAGATGAAGGCCTTTCAGGTATAGCAATTTTTATTTTAAGCCGTCATTTTGATAAAAGATATAATAATTATATATCTTTAGATTTATATCCAGAAAAATCAGAACAACAATTAAATCAAGAATTAAATAATAATTTATGTGAAAAGTTAATGGGATATTTTCCCAAAATGATAAATCAAGATTTACTAAAACGAAATAACAATAATATTGGACATTTAATAAAAAACTATGAATTTCATATTATTGATACATATGGGTTTAAAAATGCTCAAGTTACAAAAGGGGGCATTAATATTCAAGAGATTAATATCAATACTAATGAATCTAAAAAATGTTCTAATATGTACATTTTAGGAGAGATGTTAGATGTTGATGGAACATGTGGGGGATTTAATTTACATTATGCATTTACATGTGCATATAATTGTTTTTTAAATATAAAGGAGAAAGAAAATGAAAAAAATGAATTTGCCTAATCGCATTACTTTAATTAGAATAATCTTAATACCATTAATTATCATTATTCCTTTACTTGCAAGAATTAATCCTAGTGAAAATTTTTTAGCTCAAAACATTATAGTTTCTGGAGTATTAGAAAGTGAATATAATATTACGTGGTGTAATTTGATTGTATTGATTATATTTGTGGGGGCATCAATTACAGATGCAATTGACGGGCATATTGCTCGAAGTAGAAATTTAGTAACAGATTTTGGGAAATTTTTAGATCCACTTGCGGATAAATTATTAGTAACATCTGCTATGATTGTTTTATTAGAAGAAGGTCGCTTATGGGGTTGGGCTGTAGCTATCATTTTAGCAAGAGAATTTGCGGTTACTGGATTAAGAAGTATTGCAGCCGCAAACGGGCAAGTTATAGCAGCTAGTATGTATGGAAAAGTTAAAACAACATTGCAAATGGTGATGATTATCGTTTTATTATTAAATAATTTTCCATTTTCAATAATTTACGTTCATACAGGAGTATATATTCCATTTGATAAAATATTAATTGTTGTTGCGACACTTTTAACATTAATATCAGGAATAGATTATTTTATTAAAAATAAAGAAGTATTAAAAGATATGTAAGGAGAAATACAATGGGTGAAGATAAACAAAAGGCTTTAGCTGAAACTTTTAAACAAATTGAAAAACAATTTGGTAAAGGTTCAATTATGAAACTTGGAGAAAAAGTATATGAAAACATGGAAGTAATCCATACCGGTTCAATATCTTTAGATATGGCATTAGGTGTTGGAGGATATCCTAAAGGAAGAATTATAGAAATATATGGTCCAGAAAGTAGTGGTAAAACAACATTTGCTTTACATGCTATTGCGGAAGCTCAAAAATTAGGTGGTTATGCCGCATTTATTGATGCTGAACATGCCTTGGATCCAAAGTATGCAAAAGCATTAGGAGTAGATGTTGATAACTTGATTTTATCGCAACCTGATACGGGAGAACAAGCATTAGAAATTACAGAGCAATTAGTAAGAAGTAATGCTATTGATATCGTAGTAATCGATTCGGTAGCTGCATTAGTTCCTAAAGTAGAAATTGATGGAGATATGGGAGATTCTCATGTGGGATTACAAGCTCGTTTAATGAGCCAAGCAATGCGTAAATTAAGTGGTGTTATTAGTAAAACTAATACAGTAGCGATATTTATTAACCAAATAAGAGAAAAAGTTGGTGTTATGTTTGGTAGCCCTGAAACAACATCTGGTGGACGTGCATTAAAATTTTATGCATCTGTTCGTTTAGATATTCGTCGTGTTGAAGGAATTAAACAAGGAGATACAATCATTGGTAATTTAACAAGAATAAAAGTTGTGAAAAACAAAGTTGCTGCTCCATTTAAAACTGTTGAAGTTGATTTGATATATGGTAAAGGCGTTTCTAGATTTGGTGAAATTCTTGATTTAGCAGTTGAAAGAGATATAATTAATAAAAGCGGTGCTTGGTTTAGCTATGAAGGAGAAAAGATTGGCCAAGGAAGAGAAAATGCTAAAAAGTATTTGGAAGATAATCCTAATTTATGTCAAGAAATTGAAACAAAAATTAGAGAATATAAAGAAGAAATTGAATAAAAAAATTAGTAGAGTATAAAAAGTACTCTACTATTTTTTGATATAACACAAAAAAAATTTATCATTTGACTAACATCTTTTTTTGTAGTATAATTATTAGGTAGACATAAAAAATATATTTTTATATATATAGAATGGAGGAACCCAAATGATTGGATTATTAATGGCAGTTTCTTGGGTAGTTCCTGTTATTGTTGGAGTGGTTGTAGGTGCTGGTGCAGCAGCTATTGCATGGTTTTACGGTAATAAAAAGGGTCGCGAAGTTCAAAAGAAAATAATTGATAAAGAACTAAGTGATGCGAATATTTCAGCCGAGAAGATTATTTCTGAGGCTAAAGAAAAAGCTGAAAAAAATAAAAATGAAAAGATTGCAGAATCAAAGCGTGAGATTCAACAATTAAAACATGAAGCTGATAATGAAATTCGTGAACGTAAACGTGCTGTTCAAGATGCGGAAAATAAAATTAATCAAAGAGAATCTAGATTAGATAATCGTAGTGCAAGTTTAGATAAACGTGAAGATTCACTTACTTTAAAAGAGCATAAGATTGATGAAAGAAAAGCGGAAATTGAAGAACAATTCCAAAAAGCAGAATCTATCGTTCAAGAACAAGAAAAAAAATTAATTGAAATATCAAATTTAAGTCAAGAAAAAGCAAGAAATATAATTCTTGAAAGAGTTGAAAATGATATGGTATTGGAAATTGCTTCTTATATTAAAGAAGAAGAAGAAAAAGCAAAAGCAGAAGTTGCTAGAAAAGCAAAAAGTCTACTAGTTAATGCTATTCAACAATATTCTAATGATACTGTTTATGAAACAACAGTTTCAGTTGTTGCTTTACCAAATGATGAGATGAAAGGACGTATTATCGGTCGTGAAGGTCGTAATATCCGTGCTATAGAAGCTGCTACAGGAGTAGATATTATTATTGATGATACTCCAGAAGCTGTTGTATTATCTTGCTTTGATCCTATTAGAAGAGAAATTGCAAGAAGAGCAATGGAAGCTTTAATACAAGATGGAAGAATACAACCACCTCGTATTGAAGAATTGGTTGCTAAGTACAAAAAAGAATTAGATGTGGAATTGAGAGAAGCTGGGGAAAAAGCTGTATTTGAAACAGGAATTGGTAAGATTCATCCTGACCTTGTTAAACTAATCGGACGATTAAAATATCGTACAAGCTATGGTCAAAATGTTTTAAAACATTCTTTAGAAGTTGCTTTCTTAGCTGGAAAATTAGCAGTTGAAATAGGTGAAAATGAAATATTAGCTCGTAGAGCTGGATTGCTTCATGATATTGGTAAATCAATAGATGCTGAAATGGAAGGAAGTCACGTTGACATCGGTTTAGAATTAGCTAATCGTTATCGTGAAAAACCAGAAGTTATTGATGCTATTGGTAGTCATCATGGTGATCGTGAACCAGTTACTATGATTGCTCCTTTAGTTGCTGCCGCTGATACTTTATCTGCTGCAAGACCTGGAGCAAGAAGTGAATCATTAGATAATTATATTAAGAGATTAACACAATTAGAAGATATTTGTAATGGTTTTAAAGGCGTTGAAAAAGCATATGCTTTACAAGCTGGTAGAGAAATACGCGTTTTAGTAAAACCAGAAGAAATTAATGATGTTGAAGCATATAAAATTGCACGTGATATGCGTATGAAGATTGAAAGTGATGTTCAATATCCTGGAACTATTAAAGTAGTAGTTATTAGGGAATTACGTGTTAATGAAGTTGCTAAATAATAATGAATGTCCATTTTTCAAATGGACATTTTTTTGTTTTATTGTTCTTCAATTACATATGTAATAAGAGTATAATGAATACATAAAAAGGAGTAAATATATGCAAATGAAATATGCAATAGAAATAAGAGGGTTAGTGAAATCATTTAAAGGCATGAATGCATTAGATGGTTTGAATATGACAGTTCCAGAAGGAGCTATTTATGGTTTTATTGGCGAAAATGGTAGTGGAAAATCAACTACTGAAAAATTGATATGTGGATTATTAGTACCTGATAAGGGAACCATAAAACTATTTGGAAGAGATTATACAGATGCCGCTATTAGAATTAAAGTAGGTGCATTAATTGAAAATGCGGGATGTTTTCCTAATTCTAGTATTTATATGAATTTAAAAATGCAAGCATTAAATTTAAATTTAGAAAACATCGATGATGAAATTCATCGTGTATTAAAAATTGTTAGAATGGAAGATAATAAATACACTAAATTTAAAAGTTGTTCTCTAGGAATGAAGCAAAGAGTTGGTATAGCTATGGCTTTATTAGGTTCTCCCGCATTACTAATATTAGATGAACCTATTAATGGATTAGATGTTGATGGAATGCGTATAATGAGAGAAATTTTAGTGGATATTACAAAAAATTATGGATGTACAGTTATTATTTCTTCACATATTCTAGGTGAACTAGAAAAAATAGCTACACATTATGGTATTATTCGTCAAGGTAAAATGATTGAAGAAATAAGTGCTGAAGATATGGAAAAAAGAAGTCGAGTATTAATTACTTTAAAAACAAAAAATAATGAAGAAGCTTTAAGTATTTTAAAACAACGATATACTAAAGTAATGATGGATACTGAATCTATTAAATTGTATGATGTAGAAGAAATAGAAGAAGTTGTTAAATATTTAATTACAAATAAACAAATGATAACAGAAATTAAAAAACATAAAGTAGGTTTAGAAGAATACTATATTGAGTTAATGAGGAAAAAAGAGGTGATAGAAAATGAATAATAAAGAATTTACGACTCCATCATTTTTCACAAGAATTAAAGGAATGTTATGTGTTGATTTCTATAGATTATTTCATACGCCTTTATTTTATATATTTTTAGGAATTGCGGCGATAATACCTGCACTAGTTGCAATGGGATATTCTGTTAAGGATCCAACAACAGGTGAAATAATTGGAAGTTCTTTAGAGAATATATGGGAAATGATAGCGGCACATAATACTTTATATGTTGTGAATGATATTTCGGAATATGCAAATATGAATATGGTATTTATATTTGGAGGAATTATGGTATCTATTTTTATTGGTCATGATTATAAAAGTGGATATGTAAAACAATTATTTACAACACATGCTAAAAAGCAAGATTATATGATTAGTAAAACAATTTCTTGTGCATTTGCAATGGCATCGATGTGTATTACATATTTAATAGGAACTATAGCATCAGGTATTTTTTTACAAGCTTCTTTTTCAGTTAATGTATTCTCTTTAATAATAGCTATTTTATCAAAAATGATTATGAGTTTAGGATGGGCAAGTTTATATACATTTTTAAATATTATTTTAAGAAAAAATTTTGGTATTTCTATAGCATCTAGCTTTTTCTTTGGTACAGGTATTTTAGTTATCGGTGCCTCTGCAATTGTGGAAAGTTTATCATTAAGTGATTCATTCTTAAATATCTTTCTATATGGTTCTAGTGTGAATGCATCACTTTCAAGCACTATTTTAACATTGTTAGAGTGTATGATTATATCTATTTGTTGGGGATGTATATATAATATTTTAGGAACAAATATTTTAAATAATAGTGATGTGTATTAGGAGGAAGTTATGAATGCAATTGAAATTAGAAATTTAAATAAAAATTTTAAAGATAAACAAGCTGTATCTAATTTAAATATGACAGTCCCAGTCGGAGCTATTTATGGATTTATTGGCGAAAATGGAAGTGGAAAATCTACAACTGAAAAAATAATTTGCGGCTTGCTTCATGAAAATAGTGGAACTATAAAACTCTTCGATAAACCTCACACAGATATTGATATTCGTAGTCAAGTAAGTTGTTTAATCGAAAGCCCTGGTTGCTATCCTAATTATAGTGTTTGGAATAATTTAATGTTACAAGCAATAAATTTAAATATTCAAAATAAAGAAGAGGAAATAAGAAGAGTATTAGAACTTGTAAGAATGCAAGGTGCAGCAGGAAATAAATATAAAAATTGTTCTCTTGGTATGAAACAACGAATTGGTATAGCAATGGCTTTATTAGGTAATCCTAAATTATTAATTCTTGATGAACCGATTAATGGATTAGATGTAGATGGAATGCGAATTATGAGAGAAGTGTTGTTAGATTTATCTAAAAACCATAATGTAACTATTTTAATATCTTCTCATATATTAGGAGAATTAGAAAAGATAGCTACTCACTATGGAATAATAAAACAAGGAAAAATGATTAAAGAAATGACAGCAAGTCAGTTTGAACAAGAATGTCGTACATATGTGGCTTTAAAGGCAAAAGAACATAGTAAAGCTAAAACTATTTTAGGTAGTAAATATAATCGTATAGAAGAAGATGAAAATGGTTATATTAGAATATATGATATAACCCAACCAGAAGATGTAGTAAACTATCTATATTCACAAAATATTATTATTAATGAAATTAAAAAAGATAAAGTTAGTTTAGAAGAATATTATACTGATATTATTAATACGAAAGGGAAAAAATAAAATGGAAAAACAAGAATTTACTTTTTCTAAAAGATTAAATAGTATGTTAAAGTTAGATTTAAGAAGAATGTTCACTATGCCTCTTTTCTATATTATGATGGGGATTGCATTTATTGTTCCTATATTAATATTAGTAATGACATCAATGATGGAAGGTCAAGTAACTGTAAATCCATCAACAGGTGAAGAAACTATTATGGAAGGATTTGAAAGTGTATGGCAAATGTTAGGTTCATTAAATAATAGTACAAGTATGGATTTAGTAAGTATGTGCAATATTAATTTAATATTCTTTGCTATTGGAGTATATGTTTCAATTAATATATCAGAAGATTTTCGTAGTGGCTATACAAAAAATTTATTTACATTAAGATCGAATAAAGTTGATTATGTAATTTCTAAAACCATAATCGGATTTATAAGTGGCGGATTAATGATCATATTATTTTTTATAGGTTCATTAATAGGCGGTAAAATTGCAAATGTTTCATTTGCTTTAGAAGGTATTGATATTATTAATATTGTAATGTGCTTGTTATCTAAAATCTTTTTGACATTAGTTTTTGTATCTATCTTTGTAGTAATGAGTGTTGTAGGAAAACAAAAGTTATGGCTTTCAATGTTATGTGGATTTGGTGCTAGTATGTTATTGTTCACTATGGTATCAATGATTACGCCTTTGAATGCAACTATGATAAATGTTGTTTTAACATTTATTGGTGGAATATTATTTAGTGTTGGACTTGATAGTATAAGTAATATTATTCTTAAGAAAACTAGTTTAGTATAATTTAATAAATAAAAAAACTGATAAGTTCCTTATTATAGGTCTTATCAGTTTTTTTATTAATATTAAAACAAGAAAATAATAATTCAAAAGTAGAATTTATATATGAAGATTTAAATTCAAAAAGTTATTTTGTAAAAAGGGCAAAGAAAATAAATGATTAATTTGTGAATGAAATAACAGAATATGAAAATAGAAAATCAATATTCCAACAACTAAACTCACAAAAACTATAAAAATGTCACATATTCCACCTTAAATTTTTATCAAATGCGTTAAAAGATTAAGGTGAAAATAGGCATTTTATTTACAGCTTGTTTAAAAAATGGTAAAATATAGTATCTTAAATATTTTTTGGAGTATTAATATGATAAAAAGAGAATGGGATGGAAATATCAAAGTAATAACCGGAATTAGAAGATGTG
>CAZFAM010000016.1:0-28777 GCA_964516425.1 uncultured Bacteroidales bacterium
AGTTTCATGAATACAACATTTTAAAAAAATTTATTTAATTTGTTTTAATATTAAATTGAGTAGAGAAGAAATATTAATTTCTTTCCTCTCATTGCATCGTACGTAAAATACTCGTATACGTCGCTACAGAATTATAATTTACTTAAATAGTATTTAAGGGGATTGAACAAACCATGGCTATCTCTTTGTCTTGTTTCAAGTAACTTTGGAGGGAGTAGAAAATTAATTATTGGATAATTACACATTCTATATAATCCTAGTCTTGCATTTACAACACCTAATAATTCTTTTTCAGTATAATTGGAATAAGTTATCTCATTAAATTTTTTAAGATTTTTATAAATTGTTTTAATCATTTTCCATTGTTTCATTATGACAGCTTTTACTTTATGCCTTATCATGTTTACAAAATAAGCAAATTTGCAACACTTTTTTTATTAATTTAAATCATATTTCCTTGTATGTTAACTTGTAGTAGAAATATATTTGCTTTGTGTATTGCTACATTTTAATTAAACAAATTAGATAGTTATATCATTAACATCAACTCCTTATTACTAAGTTTTACTTATTAAATTCTTTTCGTGGAAAAATATCCCCTAACTATATATGAAAAATTAGAAGTAAAAAGTTTTACGTTTTTTTTAATTGTCGAACAAAAGCCAAAATATTACAAAAAAAATATGCCATTTTCTATGACATATCTAATAGATTTTAGTTATTTAATTCTTGTATCTCTCCTTAATGTTATGGCAAGACAAGAATAAATAAAACATTCTATTCGTTTTTGAAATACTTTCAGCAATTGAGATACCCAATTTTTACGCCTTCTTAATAAAAAAAGTAGATATACCGATTAAGGTATACCTACTATTAATGCTAAATAAAGTTTAGTTCTGTCGAAAATTTTTGTGATATGGTCATCTGTCAAAAACTCTTGCGATGGTCAAAGAAATTTTAACAAAGGCAATCTAAATTCGCTTTTTTATAAAACTTTAAAATACTACTCTTTGTTAAACAATTTCAATTTAATATTTATATTAATTATATTATTCCAACTTTTATAAGCAAAAAGTCATATATGAAGGAATACAAATAATTTTTTCATTTAAACACTTTAAATTCTTCGGATGAATAATATAGGCAACATCTATCCTTTCTCTATATTTATTCACAAATTTTTCTATTGAAACAGTACAATAGTTTTTGCCTGATTTAACTGCTATTGGATATAATTTAAAATTAACTTTACTTTTATTAGAAATCAAAAAGTCTATTTCAATATCATTTCGAAGTTTTTCTTGACTATAGCGAGTATAGAAAAACAACCTATGATTATTTGCTACTAAACATTGAGCTATTGCGTTCTCATATAACATCCCAATATTGAGAGATAAATTCCCTTTCAATATTCCTTTATATATTTCTTCTTCCATAAGTTCATTTTCATCAAAGACATGACTTGTCAAAAGGCCTGTATCACCTAAATAACATTTTACATAACTTCTATTTTCATTAATTGAAAGTCCAATGTTAGGATCATTACATAGAAAACAATTATTGGCAATAAAAGAATTATCTAGCCAAAAGAACGTATCTTCATATTGATCCACAAATGATCCAGGAACAATTTTATTAAAAACTATTCTTTTTTTCATGTTGTGATACAATCCTGGTATTTGATCAAATATTGTTAATACTTTAGCTTTATTTGCAGTTTTAATTTTCATTATATCATTTCTATATAATGATAATATATCTCTTTTTTCTTGATCTGCCATTACAAAATCTTTATTGTTATCTATATAAGCAACTAAACTTTGTGGCATACCACCAACAAGCATATATTCTTTAAATAAGAGCATAGCTTTTTCGTGTAAAGATTCGGGTAATGGCTTTTTTTCTGTAAAAGCCTTTTTAATTAAATTTGCAAGTTCACATTCTTTCATAGCCCATAAGAATTCTTCAAAGTCCAATGGAAACATTTTAAGTTGTCTTTCCTCAGATGGGATTAAAATATTTTCCACATTTTCTTTTATTGAAATAAGTGATCCTGTTTCTATATAATCATACCTACCATCTTTCACTAAATGTTTTATTGCTTCTCTAGCCTTTGGACAAAATTGTACTTCATCAAAAATTATTAATGATTGTCTCTTTGGTAAATTACTCACTTTGAATTCCGCAAACAAAAGCATAAATAAATAATCTAAGTCCTTAACATATTTCACAAAATATTCCTTTACTTCATCAGAAGCAATTGAAAAATCTATTAATAAATAATTTTGATATTCTCTTTTCGCAAACTCTAACACAGCAGTGGATTTTCCAATACATTTAGCACCCTCAATGAGTAAAGCTTTCGCTCCTCTACATTCATTCTTCCAAGCTAATAATTTAGAATAAATTTTTCTTTCAAATATCATAAATGCCCCCTCTTATATTTTCAATACAAATTATACGCAAGTGTATTTGGCAATAAATTTTGATTATGCGCAGGGTAATTATAAATTAGACTATTTTTACCATTCAGACATTAATGCACGATAGAAAGCATCACCAATTTGTTTATAACCATCAGTACTTGGGTGCATTCCCATTGCATTACCCACATTTTCTGTTTCACTAGTATTAGTATTATTAACAGCTTTCTTTTCACTTGGCATATTATACTCACTATCAAATTGACCTTTGATATCAAAATATCTCATAAAGTCTTTATATTCATCCATTTTACACCATTGTTCTAAGAAATTATCATAATTCATAATAGTAACTGCTTTACCATAATTATCTCCATATGCTTGATCAATAGTATAATAAGCACCTAATCCCGCATTAGTAGAAGTTAGAGGAATACTCATTAAAGTAATTTTCACATTTGGTAAATCTTTATGAATTTTATCAATTAAATTTTTGGCATCTTTAATAAATTGATCTTGGAAAGAGAATTCCTTAAACACCCCTGGCAAACCATTAAAAGTCATCATAATATATACTTCTGTAATTTCATCAATACTATTTTTAGTCATATATTCCGTAAAACTAATACCACCATTTGCGGATTTGAATGGACTATCTACCGAAGGAGTTCCACTATAACCACTTAAATAACTTGACCATTGCCATCCACCACGGCCTTCATAATTAACTGCACGGCCAAATACTGTTTTTTTAATTGTTCCAACTGTTGTAATAGAGCCACCAGAAGCAATATATTTATTAACACCTTGAGCAACCCATTCGCCACTTGCGGTTAAACTGTCGCCAATACATAAAACTGTCTTTTCTTCATTACTTGCTACGTTATCAGTTACAATTAGTTTTGTGGAATCACTTCCAAATACATTACCATTATCATCACATACTTCAATTTTTAAATTGTATGTTCCTTTTGATGTAGGTTTAAATTCAAAATAACGATTGTATGCATGCCCATTATCACCAGACAATTTAATATAATATCCATATGGATTCACTGCTTGAATTACTGAGCGATAAAATAATTGAAAATTATCACCAACAACTAAATAATATTGATCTGCTAATGAAACAGAAATTGATGCTCCCGCAAGATTTTGAAGTGTTTCTAATTCAAGTTCTAATTCTTTAATTTTTTCATTAATTTTATTAATATTAGTATCTGCTCGATTACTAGAAATTGAATCAGATTTTTTCAATTCTTCTATTTTTTCTTTTAATTCTTCAATTTCATCTTGATAGTCACTTATTTGATCTTGATCTTCTTGTAACCTTTCATCTAATTCTTGAAGAGCTTCTTCCAAAGCAATTAGACGGTCATCATTATTAGTACAACCAACTAAAGTAAAAGCCATTAATAAAACACAAACTAATAAAACTTTAATTTTCTTCATCCTTTTCCTCCAGTATTTCTTTAAAACTTTCATTAACAATTTCTTTAAATTGTTTAACTGTAGTTACATATATTAACTTTTGTTTAAATTCTTTATTGTTTTTCATCCCTTTAACATACCAACTTGCTAAAGAACGCATTTCTAAAATAGCAATTTTTTCTCCTTTTAAAGCTATTAACTCATCTAGATGTTGGTTCATAAAAACAATTTTTTGTTTATCAGTTTTTGGAGTATATTGTTCATTATTTAAATAAGCATTAAACTCTTCAAATATCCAAGGATTGCCTAAACTTGCTCTTCCAATCATTACTAAATCGACACCTGTTGCTAACATATTATTTAAGTCAGTAATGGTTTTAACTTCACCATTACCAATAACAGGTATTGAAACACTTTCTTTAATTTTTTTGATAGCTTCTAAATCTATTTTTCCACTATAAAAATCACTTTTAGTTCTCCCATGAACACATATGGCTTTCGCACCTGCTCTTTCAATAGCTTGTGCTACTTCAATATAATTTAATGAATTATGATCCCAACCAATTCTAATTTTTACAGTTACCGGTTTTCTTACATTCTCCACTACTGATTTGACCATTTGTTCTAGGTAATTAACATCTTTTAATAAATACGATCCACTTCCAGATTTTAAAACTTTTTTTACTGGGCATCCCATATTAATATCAATAATATCACAGCTACTTCTTTCATCAATTAATTTGGCAGCTTTCGTTATTTCTTCAATATTACCTCCAAACAATTGTAATGATGTTGGATGTTCACTATCATCAATATCACACAAATGCCATGTCTTGTCATTTTCATATAACAATCCTTTATCACTTATCATTTCAGTATAAGTAAGGCTAGCACCCATATCATGACATATTTTTCGGAACACTTTATTTGTATAACCAGCTAAAGGAGCTAATACAAGTTTTCCTTTTATTTCCACATTTCCTATAAACATATTATCCTCCGATTAAAAAGATTGTTGATAAAGTGAAGTATATTAATAAAGCCACAATATCATTAATTGTTGTAATAACAGGACCACTTGCAGCCGAAGGGTCGATATGTAAATCATCACATACAATAGGTATCAAGCAGCCAAATAAACCTGAAACTGTTATGACTGCTACAATTGATATTGCATTAACTAAACTCATATTTAATGGTTTAAATGAATTATCTGAATTCATAATTAAAACATATAAATATGTTGTCACAAATAAAAGCATAGCAATTATAATCCCAATTAAAATAGAATTGCGAACTTCTATTAAAATATGTTTTATTTTTTTAGAAGTATTATTTAAATCATTTGATGATAATTTACGAATGCAAACAGCCAAACTTTGTGTTCCCACATTTCCAGCCAAACCTAAAATAACAGGTTCAAACATAATAAGTAATGTATATTCATTAATGATATCTTCAAATGACGACACAATTAAGCAAACTAATACATCTAATAAGCATAGCAACATTAACCATGGTAATCTATTTTTCACAATTTTTATAATTTTATTTTCATGATTATTACTTAAACCAGCTAATTGATTATAATCTTCTTCAAGTTCTTCATTTAAACGATTTAAAGTATCATCAATTGTTACAATACCGACTAAGGCGTTTCCATCTAAAACAGGCAAAGCATAAATATCATATTCATCCACAATTTTTATTACTTCTTCTATTTTTTCATTTACTTGAACTGTTTTGCATAATGTATTTGTGATATCTTTTACAAGACACGGAGATTTACTGACAATTAAAGTTTTTAATTGTAATGTTCCATAAAAAGAATTATTTAAGCAAACAAATAATGTAGAAATAGATGAAACATTAGGTGCTTCACTAATCAATATTTTCATTGCTTCTTTAACATCTTGATTTCCATCCAAAACTATAAAACTAGTATCCATTATTGAACCAGCTTCTGCTTCATCATACGATGATAAGTTTTCTAATTCATTCTTTACTTTTTTATCCATTAACATTAAAACATCAGTTTTATCATGTAATTCATTTAAAATGTCAACAGCATCATCACGATCAAGAAACGATAAAACATAAGCAACTTTTTCATCACATAAATAATGGGTATACTGAGCAGAATAAGTAGCATCTATATATTCTAAAAAACTAACAAGTTCCTGACATGTAAATGAATTAAAGAACCTCATTTTTTGATAAATATCCCACTGTTCAATTTGTTCATCAATTTCTAATGAAGATAACAATAAATATTGTTCTTTTAAGTTAAACACTTCTGTAAGATCAGTTTTTTCAAGCAATTCGATTTCATAATCAATATCTGACATAAAGATTGTAGAATCATCTAATAAATTAAATAAATAATTAAGATCATCATTAGTATATTTACTAAAAATTTCTTTTCTTTCTTCGCTTGAAATACTATGTAAATATAACTCTAATTCTTGTGAACTCATTAAAAGTAAATCTTTCATAGTAGCCCTCCTTGAATTAAAATAATATAAGCAATAGAATAATATATTATTACTCCCATAGCATCATTAATTGTGGAAATAAATGGACCACTAGCTACAGCCGGATCTATATGTAACTTATACAATAATTTAGGAATTAAGAATCCTGATAAATTAGATATAAATATACCGCATAGCATGGACAAGCCAATAACAAATGCAATAATTACTGGATGAGCAATATTTCCTTTTATTAACATAAAAAGAAATGTCACTACAAAACTACAACAACCAAGAATAATGCCAATTATTAAGCCAGACAACATTTCTTTTCCTAATTTTTTTTGCTTACTTCGATTAGATAATTCAATAACCGAAGATGCTAAACTTTGTGTTCCCGCATTACCTCCCATATCAAGAATCATTGTTTGAAAAAACACAAGAATTGTTGCGGAAGCAATTATTTCTTCGAATAAACCTAAAATTGTGGAAATAATAAAACTTAAAATCATTAAAATACATAACCAAGGAATTCTCGATTTAAAAACATTTAAAATCTTTGTATCATTTTCGCCACTTAAACCAGCCAATTTATCATAATCGTCTTTTATATCATCATCCACAAAATCAATGATATCATCAATTGTGATGATACCTTTTAACACTTTATTTTCTAATACTGGTAAGACTAATAAGCTTCTTTGTTTTAAAGTTTGAGCAACATAAATAATCTTCGAATGAACTTGACATGATATAAATTTTGTATTAATAATACTTTTTATATCAGTATCTTTTCTAGCAATAATTAATTGCTTTAAATCAATTAACCCTTTTAACTCATTTTTTTCATTAATTACAAATATCGTATCAATTACTTCTTTTTCGGAACATTCTTTAATTAACTTTTCCATAATTGTGGGAACATTACTATTTTCTGACACCACAAAATAATTATTAGTCATAATCGAACCAGCTTCATCTTCATTAAATGACGCTAATTCTTTCATATATGCTAATTTCTTTTTAGGGATAAATAAACTAATGCGACTTTTCTTTTCTTTAGATAATGATTTAATAATATCAATAGCATCATCAGTTTCCATATTTATTAAAATTAATGCTACATCATTATCTTTCATTTGTTCAAAAAGCATTACTACTTCATTTACTTCCATGTATTCTAGGATACTAGCTATTACTTTAATATCTAAACACTTAAATAAATAATTAATTTCTTTAAATTCTAATTCTTGTATACACTTAGCAACATCATACGGGTAGGAATCAATTACTCTTTTACGCAGTTCTTTTTTCTTTTTAGATTCTATTAAAGCTTTAATTTCATTTAGAATTTCCATATGTGTCACCTTCTTTCTATATACCATTATAGCATATTTTTTTGTTATAGTCTATAAATCTTTTGAATGGTAAAAACAAAAAAACTCCTAAAAGGAGTCTTCTAATCTGTGCTTCCGAAACCGCCATTTCTTGTAGTAGAGCACTCATCATTTATTGTTATACCGAATTCCATAAAAAGACCTTGACAAATAGCTTGTTGTGGTTGCAATTCGATTGTTTTATTTTCATTCGTATCATTTGTCACCTTTAACATTATATGTCCTTCATTATCGCTATTAAAATAATCACTATCAATAACACCTATAGTATTGTTTAATTGCAATCGGAATTTAAATCCTAAACTACTTCTAGGTATTAGTAATAAAACCCAGCCATCTGACATTTTAACACGAATTCCTGTTGGTATAAGCATTGTTTCATTGGGTTTTATAGTAATAGAAAATGGAAGTTTGAAATCATATCCAGCTGAACCTTTTGTTGCTCTTTTTGGGAGTACTATAGCATCATATAAATCTTTACACATTAAAGAACTATATCCTAATTTTAATAACTCTTTTTCATATTCTTTATATGAGACTTTTATAAATTCCGCAATTTGTTTCATATTATTGTAATTCTATATAACAGGAAATTTGCTTTAAATCCGCAAAAAATTGTGGATATGATTTACTTATACACTCGACATCATTAATGACGATAGTATTTTTCACTAATAATGCCATTAGTACAAGAGCCATACATATTCTATGATCATTATGACATTGTAATTGTTCACCTGTATATAAAACATTTCCTCCTTCAATTATTAATTCATTATCTGTTTCCCAAGTTTTAATACTAAATTTATTTAATTCTTCAATCATTGCTTGAATACGATTTGATTCTTTATATCTTAATCTTTGAATATTTATAAACTTTGTTTGACCTTTAATAAAACTTGCTAAAGCAATTAAGACCGGACCTAAATCGGGGCAATGTTTTAAATCAATTACTTGTGTTGTTAATGTACTTTTTGAAGTAATTAAATTATTACCTTGAATACTAATCTTTGCATTCATTGCTTGTAAAATATTAATAATCGCCTTATCTCCTTGAATACTATTAATAGTTATATTATTAATAGTTAGAGGATTAAAAGATCCTAAAGCTAAATAAAATGCTAGCTGACTATAATCACTTTCTACTATGTAATCTCTACAGTCATATTTTTGAGAAGCTGATATATAATATCCACCATTCATCTCTTGAATAATTACACCAAATGTTTTAAGCATTTGAATGGTCATATCAACATAAGGTTTTGATTCCAATTCTCCTTCAATTTCAATTATCGAATCTTTTTCAAGTAATGGTAATGCAAATAGTAATCCACTAATGAATTGGCTTGAAACATTACCAGGTATTAAATATTTTTTACTTTGAAGATGATTATTAATTATTAAACTATTATCATTCATTGTAAATAATTCACTAAATATATCTAAAGGTCTTTTTAATAAACTAGAACTGGCATTAATAATAGTATTAGTATTGCATAACGCAAATATCGGAATCATAAATCGTAGTGTAGAAGCACTCTCATTAATAGTAACAATATTGGCTTTAACATTAAAAAAATCATTATTAATTCCTGTCACATATATATCATTACCATTAATATTAATTTGAGCTCCTAACGCTTTAATGCAATTAATAGTATCTATAATATCATCACATAAATTAATATTACTTATTTTTGATGTACCACTTGCTAAAGAGGCACATATTAAAGCCCGATGAAGAATACTTTTAGATGCTGGTAAAGAAATATTGCCTTGTATATCATAGTTTTTAATGATTGCTTTCATTGATTGCCTCATTATAATAGTTTATTATTTTTGTTATTGTATCTTTACATGTAGTATTATTAATACATACATCCGCATAACGACAATATAATGAATGTCTTTGATTATATAATTCCTGTAATTGTGAACGGTTGGTTAATAATGGGCGCTCTGCATTAATACTAATATCATTGAGATTACGCATTAAATATATAACAATACTATTACTTTTTAAAAGGTTCATATTTTCTTCACGTAATACAGTTCCACCACCAGTAGCAATCACAGCATTAAATTTTAGTGATTGTTCTTGAATGACATTTGTTTCTAAAGTGCGAAAATATTTTTCGCCTTTATTTTTAAATATTTCATTTATAGTTTCTTTTTCTTTTTTGACTATTTCTTGATCTAAATCAATAAATTCTTTATTTAACTTTTCACTTAACATTTTACCAATTGTAGATTTACCACTGCCAGGCATTCCAATTAAAACAATATTTATTTTCTGTGATATTAATTGTCTATAAATATCATGGTAATTATTTTTATTATCTTGCCATATCAAATTATGAGAAACAATAGCTTGACGTATTAACATTTCTAAACCAGATTTACATTTAATATTTCTTTCTTTAGCGTCTTGAATTAGCATGGTATTTATAGGATTATATATTAAATCATAAACATATTCCAAAGATGGAAAATCATCCAAATTAATAAGACGATTATTAATATTAGGATACATTCCAACTGGTGTAGTGTTAATAATAATATGTATTGTGTTTGCTTTCTTCTTTAAAATATCATATGCTATGCTATTATCTTTTTCTTTTCTTGATACAAAGTATATTGTTTTTGCACCTTTATCTTTTAATACTTGGGCTACTGTTAAACTTGCACCACCTGTTCCTAAAATAGCACATGTTAAACCTGAAACATTGTAATCTAAGCTTTCATAAAAGCCATTATAATCAGTATTATATCCGTGCATAATATTAGTTTTAGTAATTGTATTTACAGAACCAATCTTTAGAGATTGGCTATCAATTTCATCTAAATATTTTAATACTTCCTTTTTATAGGGAATAGTAATATTAAATCCTTTAAATTCAGGATTGGATAATGCTTGTTCTAGTGATTCGTATGGAACATCGATAATTGCATAATTATTATCACCTAATAATTTGTGAATTATTACTGAATATGAATGTTGCAAATGATGTCCTATTAAACCCGTTTTATATCCATTCATAACCATATCTTTCCACTAATAAATCTAATAGACCTAATGCAATTACACTATCTATCACAGAACATGCACGATGGACAATACATGGATCATGTCTTCCTTTAATTTTAATTGTTGTTGTTTTATTTTTTAATAAATCAACTGTTGTTTGTGCCTTACCAATACTTGGAGTTGGTTTAATAACTGTTTTAATGATAATTGGCATACCATTACTAATACCGCCATTAATACCACCATTATTATTAGATAAAAATTTAATACCATCTTGGAATGTTAATGGATCATTAGCTTCACTTCCTAAAAGAGATGCAAACTCAAATCCTTTACCAAATTCGACCCCTTTAACAGCCGGTATTGAAAATAACAAGCTTGCCAAAACGGATTCAATTGAATGAAAAAATGGTTCACCAATTCCTCCTTCTAAATTCAAAACAGCCGTTTCCACAATTCCTCCAACAGAATCTTCCATTTGTTTTATTTCTTCAATTTTTTGTAACATTTGTTCTTGAACAATAGATGATAGTGTAGGAAATTCTGAATCATTCATATTGTCTATTTGTTTCGATAATTCATTTTTATTCACAGAAAAATCTACATCCACAATATTATGCATTTGTTTTATGTGACTACCAATAATAATCCCCTTTTTACTTAATATTTGTTTGCAAATTGATCCTGCAGCAACTAATGGAGCTGTTAATCGTCCGGAAAAATGTCCACCACCACGATAATCTTGATAACCATTATACTTTAAAAAAGCAGTATAATCAGCGTGACCAGGACGAATAATATTTGGTTTATAATCGCTTGATTTAACATCTTCATTATTAAAAATAATAGTAATTGGTGTACCAGTAGTATATCCATTAAAATATCCACTAATAATTTCATAATTATCACTTTCGCGACGCTTTGTGGAAATGGCATTCATTCCTTTTCTTTTTAATAAATCATTTTTAATGATTTCTTCATCTATTTGAATTCCTGCTTTCAAGCCATCAATTGTAACACCAATCATTTTACCATGTGACTCTCCAAATAATGTAATTTTTATATTTTGTCCTATTGTTGAACCCATAAAAATCTCCTTAATTAAATGTTTGAATATTCATTTTTTCTATGTATGGATTTCCTATATTTTTTAATTTTATTATATTAATATATATTTCATTACATTCGGTAAATGTTTTTTTATCATTTATGATATATGAATATACATTTTTATATTGTTCATTATTTATTGAAATGCCCATTTTATTGATTATTTGTAGTGTTTCTTTTTTTAGAAGCTGATCATCAATAAATGGTAGCATTCCATAAGCTACAGCTTCACCATGAAAAATCGTATTAATATTTTTAGCTTCAATTGCATGACCAATAGTATGGCCAAAATTTAATATTTGGCGTATTCCTGTATCTTTTTCATCTTCTTCCACTATTTTTTTCTTAAATATTAATGATTGATATATGATATCTAATAAATTATTATCGATATCATTAAACAAACTAACCATTTCCCTATTAGATAATAAAGCCATTTTCAGTCCTTCAACTAAGCCATTATAAAAATGACGTTTAGTTAATGTATCTAAAGTAACTGTATCAATATATACAAGAACTGGTTGATTAAATACGCCAATCATATTTTTAAAGCCGTTAAAATTTATAGCTACCTTACCACCTATTGAACTATCGATCATTGATAGTGTTGTTGTTGGAACATTAACATAATCCATACCTCGCTTATACGTGCTAGCAATAAAGCCTCCTAAATCACTAATTACCCCACCGCCCAAATTAATAATTAAGTCTTTTCGAGAAAAATTATTTTCTATTAAAAAGCTTATTATATTTTGGTAATTATTTAACGATTTAGCATCTTCACCTGCTTCCACGATATATGTAAATATTTCACTATGAATATTACTTTTTATACTTGTAATATAATTTGAGGGAATATTACTATCACTAATAATTAATACTTTAGAATATTGTTTAATATACAAACCTAATTCATTTAAAATATTATTTCCCAATATAATATCATAAGGTTTTGTCGTTAAAACGCGAATCTTTTTCATACTACATTCCCAATATAATTTGTAATACAATCGCAATATAATTGTTCATAATATGTACTATTGTGGATGGAACAATATTTTTGGCATTCGCTTCAATTAATCCAAAAGCAACTCCCATTGCAATATATGGAAATACTTGCACAAAATCGCCATTATTAACAACATGAATTAATCCAAATAATACTGATGAAATGAATATAACTAAAGAATTATTTATTTTACAATCTCTCAAAATACTTGTTAAAGCTTTTCTAAAAACCAACTCTTCCACAATTGGTCCTATTAAAACAGTTGTGGGAATTAACATCCAACCATATTTACTTGATATCATTTCTCTAATTCCCATTTCATTAATAGATGTATCATTACTTCCTGATAACATTGAAGTTATAAAATTACCAATAAATACACAACAGTAACCACCAACCAAACCTATTAAAACAATTAATAGTGTTCTAATTGCGGGCGTTTTGTACAATGTTTTAAAATCACTTTTTAATTCATCTCTCAATAATATAATCGCACTGATAAACATCAAACCATATAGTGATATATTTAAAATACAACTATAGGCTAATGCTTGTTCTTTAGTTGTGATAACCGAATCAAAAATTTCATTTAATAAATCAGGTAAGATAAACATTATTAATATATATACAATTATAATTGTAATTTTATTTATATTCTTTTTGATAAAGTCCACTTTTATTCTCCTTTAACATATAATATCACGAAACTCCTTTTTTTTCAATATTACTTTCATTTTAATTTAAGATATGGTATAATGTTTTTGAGGTCAATGTATGAATAAATTAGATGAACTAAGAAAAGAAATTGATAGTATTGATGAAGAAATGCGAATATTATTTGAAAAAAGAATGACAATCGTGAAGGAGATTGGTAATTATAAAAAGGAAAATAGTATTCCAATACTTAATCAAAATCGCGAAAAAGAAGTTATTACAAAAAATGTTAATAAACTTAAAGATAATTCTTTAGAGCCTTATTATATTACGTTTATACAAACTATTATGAATATATCAAAAAAATATCAATAAAAAACTTGGAAAAAATCCAAGTTTTTTTATTTACATTTTTCAATTAGTAATGGTATTGTTTCTTCAAAACAAACTCCATATTTATAATCAATACCTTCATATTTGATTGTTTCTTGAATTGAAGCTACAGTAACTTCAACAGCTAATTCCATACTTTCATTAAGAGATTTACCTTTAAGATAACCACATGTAAATACGCTGGCAAACACATCCCCTGTACCATGATAATATCCTGGTATTAAAGGTTTATCATAGAAATATTGTTCATCAGTTTCGGAATTATACGCAATAGCCCCAATATGATTTTCTCTTTTTCTAACGCCTGTTAAAATAACATTTTTCATACCTTTATTTTTTAGAGCATGTAATATACTATTAATATACTCATCACTATGATTTTTTTCTTGATATGGAATATTTGTCATAATACAAGCCTCAGTAATATTTGGTAATATTACATCTCCCATCATACATAATGTTGACATTTTACTTGCAAAATCTTGATTAAATATTTTATATAATTCACCATTATCAGCCATTGCGGGATCTATTATTGTTATAACATTTGGCTTTTTAAATTTCGTTATAATGTCTTTGACAATATCTATTTGTTTAATAGAACCTAAAAAGCCAGAATATATACCATCATACTCTCTATTCAAACTAATCCAATGATTAGTAATTAGTATCATTTCCTCAGTAAAATCATTAAAAGTATATCCTGTAAAACCACCTGTATGGGTTGATAAAATAGCAGTTGGTAACACTGAACATTCAATTCCTACACTTGATATTATTGGAAGGGCAACTGTTAAACTACATCTTCCAACACAGGAAATATCATTGATTGCTAAAACTTTTTTTTGCATTTTTTAACTCCTTAAAATTTGATGTTGTTTTTTTCCAAAATAAAATGTAAATGTATATATCGATAGACTTAAGGATATTATGAATAAAACTATTATTACTATATATACCCAACTTATAATATTCATATTAGTCATATAAACTAAGGAATAAAGTGCTATTACTCCTTCTGAAAAAATAGTAAAGAAATGAGGAAGAAACGATTTATTAATACTCCGTCTTAAAAATCCATATACTATTCCACATGCTTCATCCATATGTTCTTCTTTTAAATTAGTTTCCATTTTAACAACATATGTTCTATTAAAATATATTTTTAATAATGGGAAGACAATATACATAAAGGGAAAGACAAATAATTCAATCATACAAATTATTTTTAATACTCCTAAAGTACTATCTTCAACACTTAAGTCAAATTGTTTAAACAATAAACATATGGCAACAAAAAGTAAAAAAAACATATCTAATAAACAACTAATAAATCCAATACGATGACTTTGATATGTTAATACTTGATATCTAACATTTAAAAAATCAGCACCATATATCTTTTTTTCACGTAAGTTTATTTTTTCATGCATTTCGGAAACTAATTCCCTTTCATTAATTCCTGTAATAAAAGCAATATGCTTAATTTCATCTTCCGAAAATACATAATTTTCTTTTTTCATTTTAGATATTGTTTTTTTATCATACCCTAATAATATCGCTAATTTTTTATTACTCAATTTAGCATCTGCTTGATATTTATTAATATTATAACTAGTAATGTTCATAATACTTCCTTCTTTATTATAATTAGTATACCATAATTAGTATTAAAAATCTATATCCAAAATTAAAAAACTATAGTCAATAAACTATAGTTTTTAATGAATTCATTGTGTGACTATTATCTAGAACTAAATCACTGCGAATAAGTTTTATATAGCTAATTTCTGTACCTATTCACAATAATATTATTTACACATATTTATATATTATGCAAAATTTTTTAAAATAATTTCTACATCTTTTAAAGGTATATATATAGCCGATGTATCCACAAATTCAATATTATCATAAAACAGTTTCAAAATAGTATGACAATCCATACCATTACTTGCTAATGAATTAGCACTATATTGACACATTCCTATTCCATGACCACTTCCACCGCCATAGAAATTAATAACATCATCTTCGCATTCTAAAGCAAAATAACCAGATGTTAAAATAGAAGGATTAGCAGACTGACTTGTATATTGAGTATTAAAACCAGTTGAATTATATTTCATTACTGTTGAAGTTACATCTTTTGGACGAATTGTAAAACGAATATTATATTGATTATAAATCCTGAATGTTACATTGCTTGCTTCAATTTGTAAGCTAACGACAACCCCACTTTCTCCCCTTTCGGATACAAAAACTTTATGTATTGCACCAATATCACTAGGGAAATCATCTATTACCCATTCACCATTTTTTAAAATTGGGTATGAAGATTCATTTCCTTTAACCATTAATGGAATATTAACATTAAGCGTTTCTCGCAATTGTTCTTTTGTCATTGAAATTAACCATCTAAAATTACTACTACTTGCGGATGGTGCATCACTAATATTAATTGTTTTATAAAAATTCAAAACACTATCTTCATCTTTAGTATTTACTTCAAGACTAGTAAAGTTTTTGCCATGTAAATATGGAATATCTTCAGTAACTTGATTGGTAATCCATACTTCATTTCCATTACCTGTAAGACCAGAACTACATGAATAATAATAAGCAACAATTGGTTCATTATTATAAAACATTGTTTGACCTTTTGTTAAAAGAACAGCGTTTGTAGTTGATATTTGCATATTTTGATTATTATATACTTGACTACTTTCACTATCATCCACAACATAGCCTTCACTTAAATATTTTTTATTATAAATCTCTTTATAGGCATATGTTCGAGCTGCAATTGCTTGTGCTTTTAATGCTTCAATATTCCAGCTAGCAGGCATTTCTGATGGAACTACTTTCAACAAATAATCTTCCATTAAAACATCATTAATTAATATTAAACGATTATTACTAATAGCTATTTCTAAATTACCACTATAGCTTGGCGTTCCAACACCTCTTGAAATTGAACTCACTTTCAGTTCCGTATCTGTTTCATTAATAATTAATCTTTTAGGTGAAGTATATAAAACATTATCAATATAGAAATTAATACTATTATTTTTACAATAAAAATTAATTGTACTACCCGCATTAATATTATATGACGACTTACCATCATATGTTTTGATGGTTGTTGCTTTATTAACCTTAATTGTAATACTATCATGATATAATGTAGAACTATCCGCAATATTACTTATTGTTTTGCGAATAGCAACTCTAATACGATTAAAAATAGAATCGCCATCAATTAGTATTTGCGTTATTTCTTCCCCAACAGTTTTTATATATAAATTATCCATACCAATCATCAAATCATCAATACTTGCATTACGTAATTCATTATTAATATATTTTTTAATTTGTACATTTTCAGATAATTTTGTCTTATCAGTATCTAATAATTCGATATAATTATTATCTTTATTTATTAGTAAAAGTTTTGATTTTATTATTTCTTCCTGCTTAGGTTGTTCAGGAGTTGGTTCAGCTGGGATATTAGGATCAGTAATATCAACATCTCCACATCCGAATAAACAAAAAATCAATACTAAAACTAATATAAACTGTAATATTTTTTTCATTAATATACCTCTATCTAAATATATTATAACAAATTTAATTATTTAATGCTACTACTTTAATGTAAAACATGATATAATATTGGCGTTATTGGTGAAGAAATGAATAAAAATATCCTGTTTAAAATTATTTTAGAAATTATGATTATTCTCTTTATTATTACTTTTGTTTTAGAATTCCTAATTTTATTTAGACCATTTTATTATTTTAATATTTCATTCATGCGTATGCCACAAGCAACTGGATATAAATATGAAGATATAAAACAAGGGTTTGATGAATTAATGGATTTTTTAGTATGGCATAAAGAATTTAAAATGGGAATATTTAAATGCACAGAAAATGCAAAAATGCATTTTTATGACTGTCAAAAATTATTTACATTGAATTTTATTGTATTAATTATTTCTGCAATCAGTATTTTAATAATTTTCTTATTACAAAAAAAGAAAATAATTAATATTACATATCATCATTTTTATATAGGAATGAGTAGTGTATTTACATTTATTATTATTGGTGTAATTTCTATTATTTGGGCTCTTATTAATTTTTATAGTTTTTTTGTTTTTCTACATGCAATATTCTTTCCTGGTAAAACAAATTTTTTCTTTACAAATGAAGATACAATTATAAATATTTTACCAACTGAATTATGGATGAATTATGGCCTCTTATTACTAACATTATTAATTATATGTAATTTAATTATTATAATTATTTATATTAAACAAAAAAAAGAACTCGACTGAGTTCTCTTTTTTTTAGTATTTCACTTCAATTACACGAATTGTATTAGTTCCACCAATTGTTCCACCCATACCTGATGTAATGATAATTTTAGAACCAACTGGTAATTTTGTTCTTCTAGCAACTTCTAATGCAACACTGTCATATTCCGCAATATTTCTAATATTTTCAACAACAACAGGAACAACGCCCCATTGGTATGCTAATGATTTACATACATCATCTTTTTCTGTACATGCAATAATTGGACAATTTGGACGATATTTACTAATTCTTTTAGCTGTTGCACCAGTTTCAGTGAAAGCAATAATAGCACTAACATTATCTAAATTTAATGTACATTCAACTACTGATATACAAATAGCATCTGTTATAGTTCTAGTTCTAGTGTAAATGGCTTTATCTAATCTTTCTCTATAAGGAATGATTGGTTCTACTTGCGTAGCAATTTTAACCATCATTTGTACTGATTCTACTGGATATTCTCCAGCTGCACTTTCACCACTTAACATAATAGCATCTGTTCCATCTAAAATAGCATTGGCAACATCGCTTGCTTCAGCTCTAGTTGGTGTTGGATTACTGCACATTGAATCAAGCATATGTGTAGCTGTAACAACTGGTTTACCTAATTGATTACATAATTTAATAATTTTCTTTTGATATAATGGAACCATTTCTGGTTCAGTTTCAACAGCTAAATCACCTCTAGCAACCATAATTGCATCGCTTGCTTTAATGATTTCTTCAAGATTATTAATTGCTTCTTTATTTTCAATTTTTGACATAATTACCATATTAGGTCTTCCTAATTCAGTAACTAATTTACGAACATCTTCAATATCAGAAGGACGTCTAACAAATGATAATGATAATAAATCAACATCTTCTTCAACACCAAATTTAATATCATCAATATCTTTTTGGCTTAAGAAAGGCATACTTAAATGAACGTCAGGAATATTAACTCCTTTAGTATTTTTAATCATTCCATGAGTTAAAGCAACACAAGTAAATCCATCAACATCAACATCTTCAACTTGTAATCTCATTTTACCATCATCAATTAAAACGACATTACCTTGTTGAATATCATCAAATACTTCTTTACATTTTAAAGTGAAACGTTCACTATTACCTAATACATCTTCTCTAACAATACGAATTTTATCACCGATTGATAAAGTAATACCACCATTTTCAAATAATCCAGTTCTAATTTCAGGACCTTTTGTGTCTAACATAATAGCTACATTTTTATTTTTTTTACGGCTTACATTTCTAATTAAACGAATTCTTTTTCCATGTTCGTTATAATCACCATGTGAAAAATTTAAACGAGCTACATTCATGCCTGCATCCATTAATTTACCTAATACTTCACTAGATTCACTTGCAGGACCTATTGTACATACAATTTTTGTTTTTATCATATTCTTACCTCTTCTATAATACTTTTATATTATACTAAATTTACTTTAAAAATACTAGACTTAAATATCGTTTTCAGCAATCTTTTTTTCATACTGAATTTTATATAATTTATAATAATATCCTTTTAAACGCAATAATTCTTGATGATTTCCTTCTTCAATGATTTCACCTTTCTTAATTACGAAGATTTTATTAGCATGTTGAATAGTAGAAAGACGATGTGCAACAATTATCATTGTTCCAATATTACTCATTTTTTCTAAAGAGTCTTGAATTAAAACTTCAGTTTCAGTATCAATGTTTGCGGTTGCTTCATCTAAAATCATAACACTAGGTTTATAAACAATTGTACGGGCAAATGATAACAATTGTCTTTGACCATTAGAAAAATTATTTCCTCTTTCTCTAACTTCTTCATTATACTTATTAGGCAACTTTTCAATAAAAGGTGCTAGGTTCACATATTCACTTGCTTTCTTTACATCTTCTAAAGTAATATTTTCATCATGCATTTGAATATTAGAAAATATTGTACCACTAAATAAAAATACATCTTGTAACATTTGTCCAATATTTTTTCTTAGTGATGATATTTTAATTTTTTTAATATCAATACCATCAATTAAAATTTGCCCTTTTTGAATATCATAATTACGAACAATCAAAGATAAGATAGTGCTTTTGCCGCTTCCTGTTGCTCCCACAAAAGCTACAGTATCACCCGCATTAATTTTAAAAGAAACATCTTTTAATATCCACTCATTTTCCACATATTGAAACCATACATTTTTAAATTCAATATCGCCTCTTAAATGATCTAACTCTATTGCATCTTTTGCATCTTCAATATTTGGTGTTGTATCAATAACCTCTAATACTCTTTCACTAGCCGCTAATGCACTTTGAAGTACATTGAATTGATCAGCTAATACTTGAATTGGGTCAAATAAACGTCCAATATATTGTTCAAAAGTAACAATAATCGCGTAATTGGCAATTCCTGTTTCAATATTTTCTTTAGATGCAAAATATACAACAAGTGCTAGTGTAGACATATATAAAATATATATGAAGGGTCTAAAAATTGAAAAAACCCATATTTCTTTTAAATTACTTTTTCTTAACTCTTGATTAATATTTGTAAATTCTTTAAACTTTTTGTCCTCTTGATTATATGTTTGAATGATTTTCATTCCACTTAAATTTTCCGATAAATAAGCATTTACTTTACTAACATTTGTTCGTACTTCACGATATGCTCTTCGAGAATACTTTCTAAATATTACTGATGTCACAATAAGAATTGGTGTTGATGAAATAACAAGTAATGCAAGTTTCCAATTTAAAATAAATATAACAATTAATGTTGTGATTATTGTTAAAACATTTTTAATTAAATTGACAATTAGTGATGTATACATTTGGTTTATTGTATTAGTATCACTTGTCACTCTTGTAACTAACTTACCATTAGGAATATTATTAATTTGGTCAATCGAAAAATTCTCAATAGCTTTAAATACATCACCACGAATTGTATACATAATGTTTTGTCCCATCTTTGTTAAAATCAAAGATTGATTAAATTGTAAAACATAACTTGTAATCATTAAAGTAGCATATATTACTAACCAAAAAATAATATATGTTAAATCAATAGTTTCTTCTCCTAATTTATCAACTACATCATAAGCAATTAAAGGAAGCAATACATTCATTACAACGACCACAACCATTAAACATAAAGCAATTATAACGGATTTTAAATGGGTTTTAATATACTGAAATAATCGCTTTATAATTGTCATATCCGAATAATTTTTTAATCTTTGTTCACTATTCATTATTCGTCACCCATATCATCTTCAAGACGTTGTAAATATACCATTTTTTGATATGCCTTGCAGTTGCTTTCTAACTCGTTGTGTGTTCCATAACCTATTACTTTACCTTCGTCCATTACAATTATTTTATCCATTTTTTTAACTGTAGAAATACGATGGGCAATTAAAATAGTTGTTTTATCTTTACGGATTTTTTTCAAATTATTAACAATGGTTTCTTCTGTTTTTGTATCAACGGCAGAAACAGAATCATCAAGGATTAATATTGGGGCATTTTTTATTAATGCTCTTGCAATACTAATTCTTTGTTTTTGACCACCTGATACTGTAACACCACGTTCTCCTAAAACAGTTTGATACCCTTCTTTAAATTCCTGAATATTACTATCAACATCACTATTAATACTAGCTGCTATTATTAGTTCTTCATCAACTTCATCCATTGAAAAAGCGATGTTTTTTTCTATTGTATCACTAAATAAAAAGTTATCTTGTGGAACATAACTAATAGCTTCTCTTACATCTTTAATTGGTAGTTTCATTATATCAACACCATCTAAAAATATTTGATTTTCTTCCACATTATATAAACGTAATAATAAATCAACTAATGTTGTTTTACCACATCCAGTTTTTCCAATTAAACCTATCATATCTCCTTTATTAATAGTTAATGAAATATTGGATAATACTTCTTGTGTTGATAAAGGATAAGTAAATGATAAATTATTAAATGTAATTTCACCTAATATTTCATGATTCTCCATTACATCAGGAGCATCTTTAATATCCTCATTATAATCTAATACTTCATTAATACGTATTAATGATGCCTTACCTTGGCTTCGAAGATTAATTAAATTAGCTATTGCCATCATTGGCCAAATTAAAGTATCAAAATAAGCTACAAATGTAATTAATTTATCAACATCAAATACACTTGCATCTTTATAAATTAAAATACTACCAACGATATATAATACAACAAATACTAAGCCTATAAAAATACCAAACAATAAGTTATTAACAATCATCGAAAATTTTTCAAATTCAATATTTATTTCTTTATTCTTTTTATTAATTTTCGCAAATCTTCTTAACTCTTCAACTTCTTTCACAAAAGCTTTTATAACACTTAAGCCTGAGAAGCTTTCTTGACTAAAGTCAGATAAATCCGCATATGCTTGTTGCCTTTCTTCATATTTCTTTTCCATATAACGACCTATAAAAAAGCCTAAAATTGCAAGTAATGCTAAAGGAATTGAAGAAATTAAAGTTAACATTACATTAAGTTTTAACATTTTTATAAATGCTAAAGCTCCTAAAAATAAAGCATCCACAAACATCAATATTCCATTTCCAAACACTTCCCTTAATGTTTGAATATCATTTGTATATAAAGCCATAACGGAACCAACTTTATTTGTTTGATAAAATGTTTGACTTAATTTCTCGCATTTCTTAAACATTTCACTTCTCAAGTCAGCTTCTACTCTTGCTCCATTTCCAAAAATGCAAATACGCCATGTAAATCTACCTACTAACATCACGATTATAACAATTATCATTTCTTTTATATATCCATTTAATATATCCATTGTTAAAGTGTGTTCTTTTGTTTCCTTCACAATATACCCAATAATCTCTGGTATTTTTAATTGATATATATCTACTAATATTAAAGCAATAATTCCTAGCAAATAATATATTATATATTTTAAATAGTATTTATTAACATGCTTTCCAAATACCATATACCCTCCAAAACAAAGGCTGTGCTAACACAGCCTATTTTCTACTTTTATGTGTAACAAATATACCTACCATCAATGATACCACAAACATTATACAAGATAAAATGATTGATGTATAAATAGCTTGATTGGTAAATAATAAACGATATCTATAAATTTTTAAATCACTATCATTAAAAGAATATGTAAACATATTATTAATAATATTGACAAATAGTTTTGATAAAACTATCGAAGATAAACATACAATAATAGCCATTCCTAGATAAGTAATAAAATGAATTAAATATATATGCTTAGGTCTTACACCTAACATTGATAATCTAGTCATTGTACCACTTTCTTTATTTTCCTTTAAATAAATAAATCCTAATGCAATAATCGATGCCATTATTAATAAAAAGGAATACATACTACTAATTATTTCTAATATATAGTTTCCTGAATTCGTATTATCATAAGTATAATAATCTGAGAATAAATAATATAATGATAAATTCCCTAAATTCTTAGTAATATATGACTCATCTAATACAATCTTTCTTAACATTGAACTTGTCATATAGACAGTCCCTAATTCTTTTACCTCACCATATGAATCAAATGTCGGTTCTACAAAGCCGAATTCTAAACCATCATTAACAAAATAATATGTATCACCAATTAATTTTAATTCATAGTTTGGATATAATGACGCTAATCCTTCGCCATCAACTTCCGCATATGTTTCACCTTTACCATCAGTAAATTCATAATATGCTCCTGGCATATTATCAATTGGTGATAATAAATAACCATAGTCATATAATAATTCCATTAATGATTTTATTTCTTTTGCGGAATAACCCGAAAAATCAAGTGTCATTGTTCTAGCTTGTTTATATAAATCATTATATATTTCTTGATATAATTCATTACTAGCATAAAATAATCCAGAATTAAAATTCTTCGTTAAACCAACAATTTTACAAGTTCTAGTTATTTCACCTTCACCAGTATTATATGTTAATGATATTTCCTTACCATTAATTTCCATAAAACTTGTTAGCTGTTGATTTTGATCAGAAAATAGTAAGTCAGGAAATAATTGTTGTGCCATTTTAACACTAATCATTATTTCATTACTTTCTAAACTAGTCTTATTATCTAAAGAAGATTCCATATTCATTGATCTAGCAATAATACGATTTTCTTTATCTATTAATAAATTATCTTCATAACCAGCTAAATAATATTGATCATATGCTCCACTTGAACCCCTTTTTTCTCTTTCATACATTTCCGCTGGGTTTGTGGTATAGTCATATTGCCCAATAAAAGCATTAATGTTTTTATTACTTAATTCATATTCAACATTATCAACTGTTGCTGATAAAGTAAGAGGTGAAAAAGAATTATAGTAAAATGCATGTCCCACAGAACATTCTAATGGTTCTTGTAAAACAACATAACCATATGGTTGTGATTTAACTGAATTCATAAATGTTGCATAACGATCATTATCTTGATTCTTGATACCTTTTTTATAATCATATCGGAAAGCATCAGTATTATATTCATAATAAAGTAATTGTTTTGTATCAATCACACCTACAACTTTATAATGCTTTGGTTCTCCAATTTGATAATCTTCATATGCTCCATAATAATCATAAATAACAAAGTCAACATCATAAATATCTTCCATTTTAACTTGTGAAGCCGATGAATATTTTGTACTAAGACTATCATAATTATTATTTAAATATTGCCATGCAATTACATCAGTAACTAATATTTCATTTTTTTGTTCAGTATTAGGTAAGCGTCCACCTGGATATAAATCATAATCTACATTTTCATTATACAAATAATATTTGTAATCTGAAGTACATAACAAATCCCAATAATATGTTGCCCCATTCTTATTCATTGATTGCGTCAAAGTATGTGTAACACCATCAATTAAAACAGTGTTATATAAAGAATCATTAGTACCATAATACACATTATATCCTTCTAACAATTGTTCTAAAATTATTTGATCAGTTTCATTAATCTTGGTACTTCCTTTATATCCTGTTTTTAATGTATAAAATGGATCTGTTGCTTCACCTTTTTTTGTAACTTCATATAAATTTATATTATTATTAATTGTTGTTTCTAACATACGATCAATATTATATTCAAAACTATCTGTACCATAAGTATCATATTCATTTTTTACACTTATACCAGCAACAGCTAAATTCGTTATCACGATAGCTGCCATTAATAGTAATATAACAAATAAATTAATTGCTAAACCTTTTTTTAAATGATTAAAAAAGATAGGCATTAATGCAAATTTTTTTGTTTTTCGTGGAGGTAATACTTTTGCCTCTTGATTCGTTTCATGATAAACAGTATCTTCAACAACTACACCATCCACAAAACGTACAATTCGATCCGCATATAATGTCGCTTTTTTTATATCATGAGTTACTAATACAACAAGTTTATCTTTCGAGATATCCTTAAATAATTGAAATATTTTATGAGCATTTTTAGTATCTAAAGCACTAGTCGGTTCATCCGCAAAAATAATTTTACAATTTTTTATTAATGCTCTAGCAATAGCGACTCTTTGCTTTTCTCCACCAGATAAAGCTTTAACTTTTTTATGTTCAAAACCTTTTAATCCAACTTTTTCTAAAGCATCACTAATACTTGCTTCATTATTTTGGATATTCATACATAATTTCAAGTTTTCTTCAACTGTTAAAAATTCAAATAAAGAATTTTTTTGAAATACAAAGGCACTTGTAAAATTTCTGTAATCAACAATTTCTTTATAACTTTTTTTCTTTAAACTCTGACCATCAACTAATACATCACCATCAAATGCCATATCCATTGAGCCGATAATATTTAGTAAAGTAGTTTTACCACAACCACTTTTACCAGCTATAATATTTAATCCTGTTTCGCCAAATGTAAGATTAAGATTAGGGATTATATCTTTTCCTTTGCGATAACTTTTATGTAAATTCTTAATTTCTATCATTTTTATAAATCCTTTATGATTTCAATTGGACTCTTTCTACAAATTGAAAGAACCATAATAATTAATGAAATAATCATAATTGAGTACACTATTAAATCCCAACCAAATATACTCGCATTAGATATATAGAAAAATTCATATTCTAATAATTCTTGTGTTGATGTATAAACAAATGTTTTAACCACAAATGGATAAACAAATTTTATTATTCCTAAAGATATTATAATACCTGTTATAATATATAACAATGTTTCCAATAAGTATGGTACAATAATTGGTAATTTACTTATACCAAATGAATATTTAATACCTATCTTTTTCTTTTCAATATTTAATGTCATTGAGTTAATAATATAAGCAAAAACCAACATAATAACAATCATTGTAATTAAAAATTCATACATTACATATTTTGAACTTTCGCATCTTTTCCATGTTTCTTTAGCATAACTGAATGCTGTATTAACAACATTTTCATTTTTTATAACTTCTTTATATATTTCTGATTCCTTGTTAAAAAGGAAACGGCATCCTGATTGTTTATCAACATACTTTTGAAATGCATTTTCACGTAATACAACTTCACCTACAACTCCAAAAATATCACTTAAAGATTGGTTATAAACGTAACAAACATATCCATTAAAACTATAGCGATTTGTGGATTGACAAATACACGTAACAGATTTGACACGACTAATATCAGAAGCTTTCAAAGTCATAAACCCTTCCCACAATTGCTTAGAAACTAAACAGTACTTATCAGAAACTGAATTAGACTCTAAATTTCTATAATCACCATATGCATAAGGGTAACTCTTGCTTGCCTCATATTTATGATATACAATATATCCAACCTTTTTTTCCATTTCAGCTGTACCTTCTAAGGAATATAAATTATATATAACTTCCTCCACAAAATACTTTAAATGATTCATAATATATATATATCCTGAATATGATGTATATACAGCATTATATAAAGATAAATTTTCTTCAAATGCCAATCTTTCTAAATTATCGGAAAAATCGCTATTAACAAAATCTAAATAATTAGTTTCAATAAGGCCAATTATTTCATAATTAACTCCGCCAATATTAATATAATCGCCAATTTCTTTTGTTTCTCCAAGATAGTACTCAAAACTAGCTTGTACATAGTCAGTAATAGCAATTGTTGCTACATCATTACTACTACCTAATTCTGGATATTCTCCTTCTTTCACAATTGTTTTATTGGAATTATCAACTACTATATTATAAATAACCGGTTGATAGAATTCATTTGCATCCATATCACTTTCCGCAATTGGAATATATGATGCGTATAATTCATACAAATTATCAGAACCATAAGTATCTAAAATTCTATCATTTTCATCACCTGAATAATATACACTTGATCCACTTTTCTCATCAGAAATTTTGATGTAATTACTTCCATATTTAGTTTGATAATCATAATAACTAGTAGAAATATCAAAGAAAGCATATCCACATAATATACTACCAATTACTGGTATAATAATAAGCATTAAAAAGATTGCAATTGAACGTGCCATACTATTTCTAATAAAACCTTTTGTAAATTTAATTTGTTGAAAAAATGTAATATCTGGTTTTTTAAAATCAGTTGACTTTTCAAGTTTGGCATCATATACATTAATACTTTCATCATATACTGTATCTTGTAATACTTTACCATCTTCAATTTCTATAATTCTATCTCCATATTCATGCGCTGCATCATCATCATGTGTAATAACTAAGACTAAACGTTCTTTACTTATTTCTTGTAATAAATCCATAACAATTTTAGTATTTTTGGAATCAAGGTTACCTGTTGGTTCATCAGCTAAAATCATTGCAGAATCTTTGACTAAAGCACGAGCAATAGCAACACGTTGCATTTGTCCACTTGATATTTCAGTGACTTTTGAATACTTAATATCTTCAATATCAACTTTTTTTATTACTTCATCAATTATTGATAAATCTTTTATATCTAAAAATTCTAATGGTAGTTTAATATTATCATAAACATTTAAATCTTCAATTAAATTATAATCTTGAAATATTAATCCTACGTATGAATTACGATATCCAAAAAGTTGTTTTTTATCATTGCCAAATAAAGACTTATTTCCCACTACAACATCTCCCGAAGTTGGACAATCAACTCCTGATAACATATTCATTAGAGTTGATTTTCCTGAACCACTTACTCCAACGATAAAAACAAGTCCCTTTTGCGGTAACTCTAAAGTCATGTTATTAAGTGCTGTAACTAATTCATACTCAGTTTTATAAACTTTAGTTAAATTATTAATTTTCATATTAGCCACCATTTTACAATTAATTAATTATATCATACGAACGTAAAAATTGCAATAAAATAAAACCTTTAAGTTTCCCCATTTTTTTATAAATTGATATTTTTACAAAAAAAGGCACCAT
>CAZFAM010000017.1:0-28370 GCA_964516425.1 uncultured Bacteroidales bacterium
TAAAATATGCTATAATATCTTATAAAAATATGATTTTGATGTGCCGAATGTGATAATCAACGCAGTAATCGGCTAAAAAATAAATTGCAATTTATTCATCATTGCAATTTTAGTATCAAGCATACTATGTGCATATCTATTAAGAGTAATGGACGCATTCTTATGTCCCATAATCTCGGATAAAGTTTTTATATCCATACCACACTCAATAGCACGTGTAGCAAATGAATGCCTGATAGCATGAAAGTTTAATTTTCTAACACCTACTTTTTCAGTTAGTTTTTCAAAGATATATTGGTACGAGCGTATAGACATACGTTCGCCTTTTTTATTTTCTACTACATAATCACTTTTGGCAGAAAGACTATATTCTTTCATCATATCAACAATACAAGCAGGTAAAGGTATTACACGTTCCGATGATTTTGTTTTTGGTTTATCTATGCAAACTTCCCATTCGCCAGTTTTACTTTTATCTCGATAAGCAGTTTTATTGACGTGAATAATCCCTTTATCAAAATCTACATCACTCCATTCAAGTGCAATAAGCTCACCAATTCTCATACCTGAATAAAAGCCTAATAAAATACCAAATAATCGTCTGTCATCGGAATCTTGAATAAAGGTTTCGATTTTCTTTTGTTCATCACGAGTAAATGCCTCAATCTTTTTACAATCGTCAGGTATTCGTTTTAATCTTAAACACGGATTATCTTCACAAAATTCCATATCAATTGCATATTCAAATGCCATACTAAGTACTGTAAGCATAAGATTTGTACTTGCGGATGATAATGTCTTTCCACTAAGTAAATTACCTTCCTTTTTCTTCTTTGAAAGGAAATCCTGTATCATTTTCCTTTTTAAATCTTCAATAGCTATATCGCCTAATTCAGGTATTAAATGTAATTGGGTAATGCTTTGATATCTACTGTATGTACGAGGTTTTACTCGTTCCTTTTCGTAAGTTTCAAGCCACATAAATAATAGTTCTTTAATAGTCATAATAAAACATCCTTTTTTGCTTTAATTTTACCAAAAAACTCTTAATCTTGGGTTATCACGTACATTACCATAAAAGCAATATTATATCCAGTTAATAGTTGATAACTTTTTTTAATAAAACTATATTTATCGGATAATAAATTACAACAGTATTTACTGATTTAATATCATCAGTTACAATGTCTAACAAGGTCTTCTTATAGGACTTTCTATATACTTAATTTTTTTAGTTATATGTAAAAGATGGTCTAGAGACATTGTTAGACGTTGTAATTTATCTTCTAGGGGTGTCGGAATAATCGTTCTAACACCGTTTTTGACCGAGTAATCGTTCTATCACCCCTAGTAATCGTTCTGCTACCTAGGGTAATCGTTCTAACACCTAATGCTAAAAAACACTAGAAAGGCTACAATTTTGATACAAAAGCAAATAAAAAATCCACCAGACCATAAAATCTGATGGAAATTCACATAAAATACGCTTATTTTAGCCTTAAAACCACTAAAAAAGCATAAAAAAATAGTCTTGACACCAATTATTCATTGTATCAAGACTAGTCATTTTTAATGGCGGAGAAAGAGGGATTTGAACCCTCGCACTACTTTTTATAGCCTACTCGCGTTCGAAACGAGACCCTTCAGCCACTTGGGTATTTCTCCGAGTATATTATTAATATACTCTTTTTTTATTAATATTTCAATCAAATATTTAAAAAATATATAAAAATATTCCAATCCAATGAATAATAGCACCAATTAACACAAAGAAATGCCAAATAAAATGAGCTACTTTCTTTTTTATTGCAAAAGGAATTACTCCAAGTGTGTAAACAATACCGCCACCAAGTATAAATAAAAATAATTGCCAATCATCTTGTATCATTCTAGGTAAAAACATTAAACCACTCCAACCTAACAATAAATAAAGAGGCATATGTATAAAACGTAATCTATGTGGGCCAAATACACATACTAATACTATACCAGTTATAATAATTATCCATTGTATAATAAAAAACACAATTCCATAAGTTCCTCCTATGTATACTAAAAGAATTGGGGCAAATGTTGATCCAATTAATAAGTATATCGAAGTATAATCAAATCGCCTAAATAATGTTTTAACTTTAGAACCATATTTAAATGAATGATATAGACAACTCATAGTAAACATAAAGAACATTCCAAAAAAGTACACAAATGCAGATACTAATTTAATTGATGAATCTTGTTTTATAAGCATCATAATTAATGCAAAAATAGAGAATAAAGAACCAACACCATGTGTTACCGCATTACCAATTTCTTCTAAAACAGAACGATGGGGAACATTGATTGCTTTTTCATCAATTTTATCAAGAGAATTATAATTTTCTTTAAGTTTGAATATATTTTCCTTATATACCTTTCTTAATTCTCTTTTTTCTTTTTTAAATTCAATTTTATTTTCTTTTGTCATTTTGTTCACCTCTAAAAACATTATATACTTTTAAAATATATAAAACAATCTACTCGTTATTTTATTACTCTAATGTAAAAAAAATAAAAGTAGAGTGGATTTTTTCACTCTACTTTTAATAGAATTCTACTTTTTAACGGTGAATAGCATGGAAACATACACCAACACAATCCGGTCCACAGTGACCTCCGATTGTAGGATTTACAGGTCCATACTCAATATTTAAATCATCACCAAATTTTTCTTTTAACATATTTCCTAAAGTATACGCAAGTTCAAGAGCATCTGTATGAGCAATTACAATACGATAATTTTTTATATTATCTTGCAATGCTTCCACATATTCTAAAATTTTTTTCAAACTTCCTTTTCTTCCGTAAGCTTTAGAAATAGTAGTCATCTTGCCATCATTACCAATATAAATTATTGGATGTAATCCTATCATATTTCCCATAAATGCTGAAAAATTAGATACTCTTCCACTTCTTCCAAAAAACTTTAAATCATCCGCATAAAAATAAATAGCATATTTATCTACTTCCTTATCTGCCCAGTCTAAAATTTCTTGTAATGTTTTTCCATTTTTATATAATATTCCAACTTCTTTTACAATATTTAAACTTAACGCAGAAATGCCTTTTGTATCTATTGTATAAAGCTTTCTTTCAGGATACTTTTCATATAATTCATCTAATGCTATATTCATTGCATTGAATGTTCCACTCATAGCAGCTGAGAAATGAACATATAAAATATCTTTACCTTCTTTAAAAAAAGGTTCAAAATAAGTTATATAATCATAGGGACTAATTGCATTTGTCTTAGGTATTACACCACTTCTTAAAATATCATAATACTCTTTGTAATTAAATTCTTCAAAATCAACATATGGCCTAATTTCTTTATCTCCTAATATATAAGGCATAATTATTAAATTATATCCATATTCCTTCGCTAATGAAGGCGTCATATCTGTGTCTGTATCTGTAAATAAAACGAACATATTAACTCTCCTTTGTAAACCTATATTATCATTGGGGTCGTTTTTTGTCAAACCACTATTTTCTAATTTTGTCCATTTACTTAATGTGGACCTCATATTTAGTAACATTTGTGAAAGTCTCACCATCAATTTGTAATGCAGTAGGTCTATCAAATTCCACATAAATATCTTTACCAACAGTAACATCAACAGTTTTTAACTTTTCTTGAATCTTACCTTGAAAAATTGAAGGAAAAGCAATTAAAGTACGTAATTTTCCAGACTTGTGAACAACTACATTAGTCACTGTATGTTCTTTATTATTTCGATCTTGATTTGGCGCAACCATCATACCACCACCATAAAATCTCCCTTTCATAGTGGGTGCTAACCATACTCTTTTGTATTTTTTTGTAACACCATCAACAGTAATAGTAGCATTAGGTGCTTTATATCCAAATAAAAGACCTTTAATTGCAATAGCAGTATAATTAACTGGTTTATCTGATTTTGCTCTTTTTATGTCACCAATTTCGCAACAATAACCATCAATACCAAAACCAACACCATTAATAAAATAATACTTTTTTTCATTTACAATAGCATATGGTAAATCCTTTATAATATCATTTAAATATACTTTTCTTCCATCAGCGATATTTTTTACATCATGTAAAAAATCATTTCCTGTTCCACCAGCATAAAAATAAAATTTACATGGGAGTGTTTTTCCATAAACAATATTTATAAAATGATTTAACGTACCATCTCCACCAACTAAAACCACTTCATCATTTTCAGTTAAATGATTAAATAAATAATCATATTTATCTTGTAAAGCTATTACATCTATTAATTCTATATCTTCTTTATCTTTATATAAATTCTCAGCTTCTTTTAAAACTTTCTCAGAATGACCATTTTGAGATAGTTTATTAAATAAAATATATATCATATTAGGCCTCCATAGTAATATTATATCAAATTATGTCATAAATTGCCATATAATTATTAAAAAATAGTCCTTCAATAAGGACTATTTGTGGTATTTAATAATTTGATAAATATCTTCAATTGATTGCAAATTACTTCGTAAAATTTCTTTTCCATCTTCATCAATTACTAAATCAATTTCTTCAGGTAATAAGCAATGATGAACACCACCTTTACCATTCATACTATTTTGATATGATCCAGTCCCAATTAAGCCAATATATAAATCATTTTCAGATATTGGCAATTCAAAAAATCCTTTATCTTGTTCATAATAAATATCATCACAATCGCATGTTACACCTGCTAATCTAACTTTTTGTGTTTGATTATTTAATTCATTTATAGGCATTACTTTAATCGGTTCTTTTAAAGCATAATATTCAGGCATAGCAATTAACAAACTGCCATTTACGATTTTCCAAGGATATTCGTCAGTATTCTTTGTTCCAATAATTTTATAGATATTAATTGTGGCATCCTTTTGTGAATACTTGCCATTTTCACTTAAAATATTAGGATCAGGAATATTATGTTCCATTGCTAAAGCATGAATAGTATTAACTACAAGATTAGCCCAATTTTGATAGTTAAAAACATCTTCTAATGGCAAAGGCGTTCCGCCACCCATATTAAAATTTTTAACTGAATTTATTTTTAACTTGGCATATACATAATATTCACAAAACACTTTTTTAAAATTTTTTAAAAATTTATCTTCTTCATAATCAAATCCTCTTTGATGAAAGTGAATAGTAGTTAAATTTAGCGATGTATTTTTAATATCATTTACAATATATAAAAATTCTTCATGAGTTAAGCCAAAACGATCATTATGAACTTTCTCATGATCTTCAGAATACAAACTTTCTAAATGAATCCTTAAACCTACTTCTAATTTAATATTACGTTTTTTTAAATTCTCATATTCATCCAAAGAATCAATAATATCTATTATATTATATCCTTCTTTATATACTTCTTCTATCTTATCTAAATAATCATTTAATTTATACCCATTACAAACTATTAATTTATTCACATGATTTTTTTTAAGAATATCATAACTATATATTAGATCATAATAACTAGACGTTTCTAATCCATCACTATATGAAAAAGCTTGTTCTACTTCACAAGCTCCATAATTGGCTTTGTTTGCATTCAAGTAAATAAACCTTCCATTATACCCCTGATCTATAATTGCTTGATTAAAAGCATTTTTTAGTTCTAAAATTCTTTTTTTTATTACATCTAAAAAAGTAATCTTTAATGGAGTGCCATATTTATTTGCAATATCCTTTAAACAACAACCATTATAAATTATATTACCATTTTCTTGAATTGTTTTTTTCATCATTTCTCTCCAACAAACGATAAAATTATATAATAATTTTATATAAAATACAATATAATTATTTATTTTTTTCACTCAAATATGAAAGTAAATTATCTTTTATTATTGATGTATCAATATCACTTAGATTTGTGAAAAAAATAAGACGAATATTATTATTAAATAATATTAATGTATTAGTGCCTATAGTATCACCACAATGATAATATATAGTTTCATTATTAAATTTTATAATTCTCATTCCTAATCCATATTCAGTATTTATGCCATTAGGTAAATAATTAGTATCAAACATCATTTTATTATCATCATTTAATAAAAAATCAATCCATTTATTTATATCATTTACGGTAGAATATATGCCACCATCGCCTATTGTAGCACTGCACCAATATTGATCCTTCACAATTAACTCGTTTCCAATAAGAATATGTCCATATGCACGATTTTTAATATTTGTAATACCTTCATAATTAACTAATGTGTCATGTAAATTAGCTTTTGAAAAAACATTATCATTTAAGTATATATCAATTTTTGTTTTTGAAACTCTTTCAATAATTAATCCTAATAATATATATCCAGTATTACTATATTTATACATTGTTCCAGGTTCAAAATATGTTTTATCGGTTGTCTTTAAAAATGATAATATATCCTCATCATGAATTTGTGTATCATTATGAGGCATATCTTCATAGTCATAGACACCTGATGTATGATTTAGTAATTGTTTAACTGTGATATTATTAAAATAATCTGGTAAATCAGAAAAGAATTTTTTTGGTGAATCATCTAATGTAAGTTTACTATTTATATAAAGTTCAATTATCCCTCTTGCTATAAATTGTTTAGATACAGATGCTAAACGAAAATGGCTATCAAAAGTAATTTTTTCCGTTTCATCATCTTTTAATATACCATTAGCTTCTTTTATTTCTAAGTCTTGGTCTTTATAATAAAATGCATATCCTTGATTTTTGCATTTTATAACATTTTTTAATAACATTCTACACTCCTTATGCATATTATACATTTTATATATAATTATTTCAAGTTCTCAACTGATAAATCGCCTTTCTTAGATGAAAGGCGATTAATTTAATCACAAATTATTAATTCATAATTGGTAGTTCCAATTTTTAATTTTTCAGCAGCTTGAATTGTAAACAATCCATTTCGAGAATTTACTCTTTCCATAAAATGCTCTTTACCCGGATCATTTGACTTCATAACCAAATCAATACAAGCTTGATCAATAGCAACAGGATCAAGTGAAGCTAAAATACCAATATCTTGTAAGCATGGGTCTTCTGCTTCACTGCAACAATCACAATCAACTGACATATTACACATCACATTGATAAAAGCCATTTTATTTTTAAATAAATCGCATACAGAACTTGATGCATCAGCCATAGCTTGTAAAAAAACATTTTGACTAGGAATATTATCCCAAAGCTTATTTTGATCTAAAACTTTTCCTCCACTATGAATCCATGCTTTACCGGAACTTGATGCACAACCAATTGATAATTGCTTCAAAGCTCCCCCATATCCACCCATAGGATGTCCTTTAAAATGGGAAATAACTAATAACGAATCATAATTTTTAATATTTTTGCCCAAATAATTTTCCTTTAATACTTCGCCATTTGGGATTACTACTTTATAGTCTGGTCCATCAGAATCAAGTAAATCAACCTTAAACATTTCTGACCATTTATGCTTTTTTAATAATTGCAAATGTTTATCTGTTATATTTCTTTCGCCATTATAAGCAGTATTACATTCCACAATTGTTCCTTGAACTTCATTAACAATAGGGACTAAAAAATCTGGTCTCAAAAAATTTTGATTACCTGCTTCTCCCGAATGTACTTTAACAGCAACATTTCCTGTCAAAGATACATTTAATTCATGATATATTCTAACCATATTTTCTTTAGTTATGTTTTTAATAAAATACACTTTTGCTTTTTCCATTTTTTACTTTTCCTTTTTTGTATACATCATTTTATCAGCTTCATGTATTAAATCTTTAATATTAGAAACTTTTCCAACGGCTTTACCATAAGCCATACTACAAACCATTCCACAATAATTTTTTTCATTTTCCTTATTAATAATATTTAATGATTCTTCCCAAGTAGTAACTACATCACTCAAATCAGTTTCATCATTAACTTTAGCAACAATCATAAATTCATCACCGCCATAACGAAAACCAAGAATGTCATTTGTAATTATTCTTTTTATACTTTCAGCACATCTTGTTAAAAGCAAGTCCCCATAATCATGTCCATTAATATCATTAGATGTTTTTAAATGATTTACATCAAAAAAGACAACACCTATAGTTAAGTTTTGATCAATTGAACTAATGAAATCACGATAATAATTTCTATTAAATAACCCCGTCAAAGGATCAATTTGACTAATCATATTTAGTTTCAATAAATTACTAACATTCTCTTTACCATTTTTAATCACTGAAAAAACAAATATACTATATAATATGCAAAATAACACTCGTGGTAATGAGATAAATAATAGTAACTGACAATATACAATGAATTCATTAGATATTGTGTAATCAAATTTTGATACATCTGCACCACATAATTCTATTAAATATTTTAAAAAATCAATATCCCATAAACGTAATGAATAACTAACCAATGGTGATATTAATGCAATAAAGCAAGTTCCTATGCAGGATATTAAACCCAATTTTTTATCTTTGTATTGCATTACTAAAAAAAGAGGCAATAATATAAACATTGTAGTATGAAAAAACAGCATCGTAGATACAATAAATGTAGCTACAAAACTACAACCTAATATTACATATTTTACAAATTTCTTTTTAAACATATCTTTAAAAAACGTAAATGCTAATGGAATTAACGATACGATTATTGCTGCTATTAAACTAATCCTAGAAAACAATAAATTAGTTGCATATATATTTAATTCCCTTAATATTAAAACAAAAAGAGCAATTATTCCTGTAAAAACTAATGCTATAACAGAATACTTATTCGGTTTGTAATTGAACTCTCTAATAAGTATTTCATCATTTTTTGTCATCATACGTAGAATCCATCCTTTTTACATTATTTATAATTTATATTTAATATAATTTTATATAATATATATTCTATCACGATTTTAATAAAAAATCAATACCCTGAAATTCCTATGTTAATAACTTATGGTTAAATCAAAAAATATGTTTTGTTTGAACTAATTAGTATTTGCAACTAATATCAAAAATAAAAGAACTTAATGTTAGTTCTCTTGGGGATTTTTCAATAATGCTGCTGCTTTTTCCCTTTCTACACAAATATCTTTCCATTTTGTAGATGAATTAAAAATATCAGATAATTCTTGAAGATATTCTGGAATATTAATTGATTGTGGACACATTTTTGTACATTTTTTACATTTTATGCAATTATCAGGTAATTTGTTTTCATCTAAATTTTCCAAAAACATAATTGGTGTAAATGATTTTGTATATTTAATGTCATTATATGTAGATAATAATTTAGGAATATTTAATGTTTTAGGACATTCTTTTAAACAATATCCACATCCAGTACATGGAATCCCATTAATTAATTTTTTACCTAAATCATTAATATATTTTTTTTCTTCATCATTTAATGGTTTATAGTTATTAAATGTATTTAAATTATCTTTAACTTGTTCAAATGTAGACATTCCACTTAAAATCACTTTAACATTTTCAAACTGTAACAAATAATTAAATGCCCACGATGCAACACTTGCATTTTTACGATAATGCTTTAATTGTTCTTCATATTTAATATTAACATTTGCCAATTTACCACCTCTAAGTGGTTCCATAACCCAAATAGGAATATTATAACTAGTTATTAAATTATATTTTTCTAAACCATGTTGTAAATACTGATCTATGTAATTGAACTGAATTTGACAAAATTCCATTTTATCCGCATATAAATCCAAAAATTCTTTTAGACATGGAATATCAGCGTGTGTAGAAAAACCTAAATGTTTAATTCTCCCTAATTCTTTTTGCTTTACAAAGTAATCAATAATACCAATACTTTGGTCATTATACACTGTAAAAGAGCCTTCATTAACATTATGTAATAAATAAAAATCAAAATACTCCACATTACATTTTTTTAATTGATGTTCAAAAACTTCTTTAGGATTATAATGTGATGAAATTTGATGTCCAGGATATTTTGTAGCTAAATAAAATGAATCTCTAGGATATTTTGATAAAATATTGCCAATCACAATTTCAGAAAAACCATCATGATATGGATATGCTGTATCAAAATAATTTACACCATTTTTTATAGCATAATCAACCATTTCTTTAGTTTTTTCTTCATCTATAGAACCATCTTCCTTAACTGGTAATCTCATTGTTCCAAAACCTAAACGAGACAATTGTATATTTTTAAATTTATTATATATCATATATATGCCTTATATATTTAAGTGACTTAAGCAGTCAAATATACGCTCTCCTTTCTTCTCCCTTTTTCTTTACTATAATTATGTAAATTACAATTAAATTTTATTTAATGGACTATTCTTCCAAATTCCAATCAATTTCTTTTTGCTTGGTATTTTTAAGTATTTCATTAATTTTAGAAAAATGTTTACATCCTAAAAACCCATTATAACAAGATAAAGGACTAGGATGGCTTGATTCTAATACAAAATGATTAGGATTTGAAATATATTTTTTCATTTTTTTAGCATCATTTCCCCATAATACAAAAACGATTGAATGTTCTTTTTTATTTAATTCTTCAATAATTTTTTTAGTAAAAATTTCCCACCCTTTATTCTTATGACTATTTGCCAAATGTTCCCTTACAGTCCACACTGTATTTAACAATAGCACACCTTGAGATGCCCATTTTGTTAAATCACCATTTTTTGGAATCGGTATTTGTAAATCATTAGTCATTTCTTTAAAAATATTTTTTAATGACGGAGGAATGGGGACACCTTTTTGTACCGAAAAACATAAACCATGGGCTTGATTTTTTTCATGATATGGATCTTGTCCTACAATTACAACTTTGACATTTTCATAACTTGTATATTTTAAAGCATTATATATATCATCATATTTTGGAAATATTACATGATTTTTATATTCTTCATCAATAAATTTTTGTAAATTTATAAAATATTCTTTTTTAAATTCGTCTTTTAAAACTTCATCCCATAAATTATTCGCAATCATTTAATGAACCTCTTTTCATAATCAATGAAATAATAACGATTAATACTGACAAACATGTCAAAATAAAATAATATAATTCATACGATGTTTTTTCAATTACTATTCCATTAATATTATTAAAAATTAATAGACAAATTGAGTAACATAATGTACAAAGCATTATACCTTTCGTAGCTTGATTTGTACCTAAAAGTTTAATAATATATTGAAAACTACTATGTAATATTATAGCAAACGCCACACCTCTTAAGCCTTCAAAAATAATTATAATGGGGATTGAAACTTTTAAAGTACATAGAATCATTCTAATCAATACCGTTATCGCTGAAAAAACTATTAAATTATTAAACTTCGGCGGTTTTTTTAAATTATTTAAGATAATTAAAGTAACAACTTCTACTATTACACTATATGCATATACAAGACCATACTGCTTTGACCCAACACCTCTAGTTTCCAAATATGTGGGAAAAAAGTTTTTTCCAGTATAAATCACAGCCATAATTAAAGAATAATAAATTAAAAACAATAAAAAATCTTTATTTTTAAAATAATCTTTAATATTGACCTTTTCTTCTTCACAATCTCTCTTAACACTATATTCTAGAGAATGAAGAGTAAAATATAGAAGTCCTGAAATAATAAATAATATGCAAGACAATGAAAAAACAATACTATATCCTAAATAATCACACATAAAGCCACCAAAAGCTGTTGCAATTACATAAGCAATAGATCCAAACATTCGAATATTAGAATAATTAATATTATTTTTTGTACTATAAATAGAAATCAATGAATCCATTAAACCATAATGGCAACTCCCAAAAACTGCTAATAAAAATGTTAAAATTGTAATGATATAAAAATTTGTATTGATTCCTATTAAAAGAATGATTAATCCTTCTATAATAGAAATTACTCCTAATATATTTTTTAATTTATTAAAATTATTACATAATCGCGAATAAATAGGATTCATTAATAATGCTAACAATGGTGAAACACCTAATAAAAAACCAACTCTCGATTCTGTTAAATTATTTTTCACTAGATAAAGAGAGAAGAAAGGATAAAAGAAACCATCACCTAAATATCTAATTGTAGTTAAAATTTTATATTTTATTTTTTCATTCATATTTATTAAAAATCGTTAATATTTCATTCACAACTTCTTTTATAGTTTTATTTGAAGTATTTATGCAAATATCATAATTATTTTTATCGCCCCATTTTTGTCCTGTATAAAAATTATAATATTTTGCACGCTGCTTATCAATATTTTTTATCACTTTAGCTAATTTTTTATCGTTTAAACTTAAATCCACTTCACCTTTTTCTTTACATCTTTTGATTTTCGAATCAATATCTGAATATACAAAAATTTTAAATGGATTATAATCTTTTAAAATATAATCAGCACATCTCCCAACAATTACGCAATCACTTTGTTTTGCTAATTCGCAAATAACATTTCGTTGTTCTCCATAAATTGAAGCTTGTGCTCTTACTAATTGATTATCATAAATACTAAATGAATGTCCAATTGTTATTGGATAATAAACAATTGGTTTTTTTTCAATAACTTGTGCTAAATAATCTTCAGCCAAAGATGTTTTTTTACTTATTTCTTCCATTATTTCTTTATCATAATATGCAATATTAAGTTCTTCCGCAATTCTTTTTCCAAGTTCTCTTCCACCACTTCCAAATTCACGACCAATAGTTATAATCCTTTTCATAAAAACCTCCTAGACTAACTCTTGATTAATTTTTTTTACTTGATTAACTTTGAAACACAATTTTAATATAAACCACATTAAAATGCAAAACGAACTATATCCAAAATACACTAATAGTTGAACTAAAGGATATATTGTAAAATACTTAAAACAAGTTATTTCAACATCAGCAAGATTTTTTAAAAACGGCAATGTTTCAACTGCTTTTTTCATATCAAACATAAACATATAATTAACTTCAAACTTATTATTATTTGTGATGTTAACTAGTCCATTCATAAAAGTACCAATTATAAAACAAAAAATAAAGTATATTGTGAATCCAATTAAGGCATCTTTTAGTGAACTATTATCAATTGGTGGAAAAATATTAAAAGTCAAAGCTAATAAAGGAACAATTACGATATGCGAATGCTCAGTGATAAAATGCATGTTCCATACATTAAAAATCCCATTATTATTGACATCAGGCAATAAAATAGCTAAAAAAGCTCCCAAAACATTGACAATTAAATTAAAATTAAATATATGCTTGTTCTTAGTTAATAATGCTATAACAATAAAGTATGAAGCTAAATTGCAAAGTTGTAATGGCAATCTTTTAAAACTTATTGTTAAAGAAAACATCGAATTATATTGAAATAATGTTACTAATGATAGTACTAAGCAAATAATATATTTATTTTCATAACAATCTTTATTATAAACTTTAATTAAAATACTTAATTCTAAAATTATTATTAAAATCCAAACTATATGGACTATACCAAACTGTTTAAATATTAAATTTGTATAGCCAAAGGCAAGTTGTGGCAAGTAAATTGGTACCATTAAAAATAAAATATATAGTAACAAAAAAATTGTATTTTTTATTTCATTTTTTTTAATACTATGTTTTTGAAACAAGATCAAAATGAGCGAAATTAATAATCCAATAGACTGTATAATACTAAACCATATTAAACGAAAATGTTCATTAATAAGAAAATCTTTTACCGCTTGAGGCATTCCGGAAATTGCATTTAATCCTCTTCCGTCGATACTTGTAAAATATGGAACATACGAATATATGAAAATAATGTTTAAAAATGTTGCAATTAGGGTAAAACTGATAGCAATATTTTTATATAAACGATTATTAAAATGACATGCTATTGGTAATATAATAACACTACTATAATTTAACCATCGCAAAACAATTTGTAGCCAATTTTGGTTAACAAGCAATTCAGTTTCTGTATCCTTGCTCATAATAAAAGAGTCCGGAAGCAAAATATTTATGAAACACAAACAAATATAAACTATACTTAAAATTTTTGCTAATTTATCATATCTATTTTTATTATTAATTTTCCATAAAATAATTAAAATGATTGTTATACTACATAATATTATTATTGGAATTAAAATATCCATTATATTATTCCTCTTTAATTATATTTTACATTTTTTCCATTATTATATCAAGACAAATTTAATAATTCGTAAAAAAAAGAAATTTGATTTCAAATTTCTTACAGAACCATTTCTTTATGCCCATACAAACCATATTAATAAATATGCAACAATTACTGCAGTTAATGTAAAAGAAACTCCAATCTTCATAAAATCAGAAGTCTTCACATCATATCCTTCTTTTTTCAAAATACCAATTGTAGTAATATTTGCGATGCTCCTATAGGTGTTAGATTGCCACCAAGTGTAGCCACTTATAATAATCCAAAATATAATAATATTGGATTACAATTAATTAATGCTGCAATACTTGTTACCACTGGTAACATTGTTGCTACATGCAGAATATTATCCACAAAAGCAGAAATAATTCCCGCAAATAATGAAATTAATACAATAGCCATCATCGTATTTTTTTATTTGGTTATTAATAAATCAGCCTAGGCATCTTAGATTCAATAGAGAAAAATACTATCCCCATTTTTCCCATTTAAATCATTAATGCATTCCAATCAATTGACGTAAATATTTTACTAATTGGTAAAATACCTAAAATTATAAACATTAATGCAAAAGCTAAAACAACATATATTCTATATTTTGGTAAAGTAAGCATTAAAATATATGTCAAAATAAATAAAATTAAGGCTAATATCATACAAAACTTCTTTAATCTATTAAAGTATATACCAAAATTAATACAATTACAAAAAAACCTATAACGAAATATTCATTATAGGTTAGTTTTTTTATTTATTTTTTAAATATTCATGAATTGCTTCTGCTGCTTTTTTACCTGCACCCATAGCTAAAATAACTGTTGCAGCTCCAGTTACAGCATCACCACCAGCATAAATACCTTCTCTTGAAGTTAATCCATTTTCATCCGCAATGATTCCACCCCATTTTTCAGTATCTAAACCTTTTGTTGTATTTTTAATTAATGGGTTAGGAGATGTTCCTAAGGCCATAATTACACAATCAACATCCATAACGAATTCAGAATCTGCTTTTACAACTGGTTTTCTTCTTCCAGATGCATCTGGTTCACCAAGTTCCATTTCAACACATTTCATTGCATTAACTGTTCCTGTTTCATCACCAGTTAATTCAATAGGATTTGTTAATACTTTAAAGATAATTCCTTCTTCCATTGCATGTTCAACTTCTTCTTTTCTAGCTGGCAATTCATCTAAACTACGACGATATACAATATATACATTTTCAGCGCCTAAACGTTTAGCACATCTAGCAGCATCCATTGCAACATTACCACCACCTACAACAGCAACATTTTTACTTTGTTTTACTGGAGTATTTGAATCTTCTTTATAAGCTTTCATTAAATTAACACGAGTTAAAATTTCATTTGCACTAAATACACCTTTTAGGTTTTCACCAGGAATACCCATAAATTTAGGTAAACCAGCACCACTACCAATAAAGATAGCCTCAAACTTATATTCATCAATTAATTCATCAATAGATAATACTTTACCAATTACCATGTTAGTTTCAACCTTAACACCTAAAGCAATTAAATTATCAATTTCTTTTTGAACTATAGATTTTGGTAAACGGAATTCAGGAATACCATATACTAATACTCCACCAGCCATATGTAATGCTTCAAAAATTGTTACATCATAACCTTCCAAAGCTAATTTACCAGCACAAGTTAATCCAGCAGGACCTGATCCAATAATAGCAACTTTATGACCATTAGAAGCAGGTTTTTGAACTTCTTCTTTGCAATGAGCATTATGATAATCAGCAACAAATCTTTCTAATCTACCAATTCCAACAGGTTCGCCTTTAATACCTCTTACACATTTGCCTTCACATTGACTTTCTTGTGGACAAACTCTACCACATACTGCAGGTAATGCACTATTCTTATATATAATGTTATATGCTCCTTCAAAATCTCTTTCCTTAACTTTTGCAATAAATTCAGGAATTTCAATTCCTACTGGGCATCCATTTACACAAGGTTTTGTTTTACAATGTAAGCATCTTTCAGCTTCATCAATTGCCATTTCTTCAGTATAGCCTAAAGCAACTTCTTCAAAATTTTTATTTCTAACATTTGCATCTAATGATGGCATTGGATTCTTTTTTAATGACATATTTGGCATATTATTTTACCGCCTTCTTTAATAAATTACAAGATTTTTCTCTTGCTCTATTTTCAAATTCTGTATAACTTCTAGATCTAGAAATAGCTTCATCAAAATCAACTTCAAATCCGTCAAAATCAGGACCATCAACACAAGCAAATTTTGTTTTACCACCTACTGTTAATCTACAGCAACCGCACATTCCTGTACCATCAATCATAATTGGGTTCATACTAACAATAGTTTTAATATTATATTTTTTAGTAAGCATAGTAACAAATTTCATCATTACAAGTGGTCCGATAGCAATAACTTCATCATATTGATTACCTTCATTAATCAATTGTTCTAAAGCATTAGTTACTAAACCTTTTGTTCCATAACTTCCATCATCAGTCATTAAACATAATTTATTGCTAGCTTCTGTAAATTCTTTTTCTAAAATTACTAAATCTTTGTTTCTAAAACCTACAATGGCATGAACTTCGCAACCATTATCATGTAATTTTTTTGCAACAGGTAAAGCAATAGCACAACCAACACCACCACCTACAACTGCCACTTTCTTTAAGCCTTCAGTTTCAGTTTGTTTTCCAAGAGGACCTACAAAGTCATGAATACAATCGCCTTCATTTAAACCATTTAATAACATTGTTGTTCCACCAACAACTTGGAAAATAATTGTTACAGTTCCTTTTTCTCTATCATATCCCGCAATTGTTAGAGGGATTCTTTCACCAGCTTCATCCACTCTTAAGATAATGAATTCACCAGGTTCAGCTTTTTTTGCAATAAAAGGAGAATATACTTCCATTTTTGTAACAGTAGGATTTAATTCTTCTTTTAAAACAATTTGATTTAATTTAAACTTGTCCATTTTCAAACTCCTTTATTTATTATATTATATACTATTTATGCATTTTTTTCAATATTTTTCAACATGATTTTATGATAATATTATAATGAAATTTTTTCAAATTTTTTTATAATTAATGATCCAATAATTCCAATAATAATTCCAGCAATTGTACCAGTAATAAGTAAAGCTGGTAAATAACTAATTAATTCTTTTGTAGAAGTGATTATACAAGCAACTACAATTTGTCCAATATTATGAAAAATCCCTCCTAAAACACTTACTGTAACGCAAGAAAATAGTTTTGTGTGTTTCATTAATATCATAATTATTAAACTCAATATTCCACCAACCATACTATACAATAAACTATAAGCAGAACCAAATGTCCAACTAACAAGTAAAATACGCAAAATATTCACAACAGTCGCTTCTTTCCACCCAAACTTATATAACAAAAATATAATTGCTATATTAGGCAAACCTAGTTTTACTCCAGGAACAGGAATAAAACTTGGAATTTGACTCTCAATAAAAGATAATATCATAGATAATGCAATAAATAATCCTAAAATAGAAATTTTCTTTATTTGCTTCATTCTATATCCACCCAATTATCTGTTCCATATACTTGTACAACAAGTTTATTAGGAAGGCAAGTAATTTTTTTTCCTTCATAACTAATTTTCCCTTGTTTTACACAATCGTTATTTTTACAATTAGCACTTTTAATCCATGCACAATTATCTTTTATCACCAAAATATTTGAACCATTATTTAATTCATATTCCCCTTCTTCTTCAAAAGAATAACGAGCAACTTCAACTCCATCAATAGTAACAATAACACCAGTTCCCTGAGTTTTTCCAGAGTTAAACACGATATAAATTATAACTGAAAAAATTAATATCGATAAAATAATAATAAAATCTCTTTTTTTCATTAAAATGCTAATAAAGCAAGTGCCATCATACCAGCAACTAATAAGCTAATTGGAACACCTTGGAAAGCTTTTGGCACACTATTTTCGTCTATTCTTTCACGTAATGTTGAATAAATAATCATAGTTATTGTTAATCCAATTCCAACAGCAATTGATGTAACAATTGCTTCACCAAATGCTAATTGCGTTCCATTTATACATAAACCTAAAACAGCACCATTAATTGCAAATGTTAGAAAGTCAACTTGGCAGAACCCTTCTAATTTTTTCTTTGCTACTAAATGTACAACTTCAACTACACATAAAACAATTAATACAAAAACCAATGTTTGTAAATACTCAATATCAACAAGTAAATATTGATTAATAGGCCATGTAATTAAAGTAGAAAATAACATAACAATTATTGTACCAGCACCAATAATTAATGATTTTTTTATTGAACGATGATTTTCAATAACAGCACCTGTTCCTAGAAATTCAAGAATTGCATAGTTATTTGAAAGAAATCCTGCTAATAAAATTCCTAAAATAATTTTAATATCCATTATTCAACTACCTCCTCTTTCACTTCTAATTTTTCACCAATTTTTCTAATTACTGCTAAAAGAATGGCAAGTACTAAATAGCCACCAAATGCTCCTGTTAGAATTTGTACTTTAACGTTTGTTAAGAATGGAATTTCAACACCCCAAATAGTTGCATTACCTAAAACTTCACGGAATAAAGCACAAATTACCATAATAATTAAGAAAAATGCTCCTGTAACTAATGCTGAAACAATTGAAGTTCCTTCTTTTTCCATACAAGCTATTTCATTTGCTTCTCTGAAATTAACAGCACTAACAGCTAAACATGCTAAATGAACACCTAACATATCTACAACATTTGGAAAATATGCTGACATTAACATATGAACTAATGAAGTAAATCCTGTAACAATTAAAATATATGTTGGAACTTTTGCTCTTTCAGGAACAATACCTTTAATAGCTGAAACGACTATAGAAGTAAGTAATAATATAACGATTACAGCAACTCCCATTCCAACTGCCGCTCTTAAGTCAGAGCTTGATGCCATTACAAATCCAGCACCTAATGGTAATAAGAATGATGGAGTGCCTCTAAGTAATAATTTTTTAAGTTTATTCATTAGTATTACCTCCTTTTAAAGCATTAAACATAGCAAATGAATCATTTGTTGATTGTTTAATAGCATTAGATGACATTGTAGCTGAAGATATAATAGCTTGATCCTTAAATGTATCTTCAGTCACTCCAATAAATCCATTTCTATATGTTTCTTCAGACCATGATTTATCAAATTGGAAGAAGTATTCTTTTTCAAATATAAATTCATCGGCTGACATTTTAGAAATAGCTCCACTTTCATCAATAATAAAATAAATATCCATCATTTGGAACCCAAAGCTTTTAGAATAAAATGCATAATATGTTTTTTCATTTGATGTGAACTTAACAGCTGCTACAACTGTATTAAATACATCTACATTTACATCTGTTACTTCAGCAACATTTTCCATTAAAGAATTCACTTTTGTAATTAATTTTTCTTTATATGAAACAACTTTATTTAAAACAAATTCTTTGGTTTCAGAAACAATATTCTCATGTTCACTAGTAACATCATTTCCTGCTACATCAAATACTTTACAACCACCTAAATTATTTGTAACAGCTAAATACATTGTTTCTTCTTCTTTTACTATTAGGGCAAATCCAGAACCATTTGTTCCTTTATATCCTTTAATAATATTTCCACTTATTTCTACTTCTTCACATTTTAATGTACCATCTTTAACAAGACCTCTATGTTTTGATGCAATTAATTCAGTTAAAATTTGATCATCTGTTTTTACTGCTTCTTTAATTAAATCATTATCTACTAAAGCACTAAATGCATCTTCAACAGCACCTTTAAAAGCTTTTGATGAATATGTAACACCAGCTGTAACGCCAATATCAGTAAGTGTTGCATCTTTTCCTATAAATGTTGTAGGATAATCTCCAAAATCCAATGATTCATTATATGATTCTATTTTTATACCACTTATTTTGCCTTCACTTGTAATTCCAATTGTAAATTCAAGATCAGCAGATGAATATTGTGATTGCGTTTTACATTTAAGAACATAACCTTTATCTGTTGTTTCTTTATAAATTTTAGAAATTGTATCTTTAACATTTTTTAATGATGAAGCTTCAGCATTACTCGCATCGTATTCTAAGCTAAAATTTTCAGCATCACTCATTACTTCATATAATGGTCCAAATTCTGCTCCTTTATTATTTTCTTCAATAATAGGTCCTGTAAGTAAATTCAAAGCAAACATTGCACCAGTAAATATTAATACAACTACAATAATAATTAAAGTCGATTTTAAATATTCTTTTTTCATTTTTTCACCTTCCTATTATCTTATTCCACCTAATGTTCTTGGCACAGTGACTCTTTCAATTAATGGTACTAATAAATTCATAGCTAAAATAGAGATGGAAACTCCTTCTGGGAAAGAACCATAACTTCTAATCGCAAAAGTAATTAATCCACATCCAATGCAAAATACAACTTTGCCTAAATTACTAATAGGCGTTGTAACATAATCTGTTGCCATAAAAATTGCACCAAATAATAAACCACCAGCTAAAACATGCGACAATGAATATGTAATATTTTGAGATGAAATTAAATAACAAACAAATACTGTTGCTACAAATGCAAATGGAACATACCACTTAATTACACCTCTAACAACTAAATAAACATAACCAACTAATAAAGCTATAGCACAAGTTTCACCAATTGTTCCACCATGCTTACCTAATAATAATTCAAGAATTGTTGGGGCACCTGTTGTAGCAACACCTTGATTTAAAAATTCTAGTGGAGTAGCTGAAGATGTAATTTCAGGATTAATAGGATTAGCTCCACCTGCAACAGTTGTTGTAAATGTTAACAACATAAATACACGAGCAGCAATAGCAGGATTAACAATATTTTTTCCTAATCCACCAAATAAACACTTTACAATAATTATTGCGAACACACTTCCAATTACACATTGCCAAATTTTTACATTAGTAGATAAGTTTAATGCTAATATTAAACCAGTAACAACAGCACTCAAATCTCCAATTGTTTGTTCCTTTTTAATGCATAAATTAAAAATAAATTCACTTAATACTGCACTTGCAACACAAGTAAGTATAATCCAAACTGCATTTAAACCAAATAGTACAATTGAAGCAACTGTAGCTGGTAATAAAGCAATTAAAACATCAAGCATTATATTTTTTGTTGATGTAGCACTACAAATATGTGGTGCTGCAGAAACATTTAATTTTCCCATTATTTGTTGCCTCCTTCTTTTTTACTCCATTCATAATTTTTTAAGAATTTTTTTGCTTTTTGATTAGCATCTAAAAGCCTTCTATGAGCAGGGCATATATATGAGCAACTAGCACAATCCACGCATTGACGTACACCAGTAGCAATTAGCTTTTGGGCACGCACATCTTCATCTTTTTCATTTAATGCAAGTTCTACAGATGGTACATTAATTTTTACTGGGCAATGATTAATGCATCGTCCACAATGTATACAAACAGATGGATCAGGAATTATACTATCCTTTTCCGCAAATGCTAAAACACAATTTGAAACTTTTACAATTGGATCATCAATAGAAACAACTGCATGTCCATTCATTGGACCACCAATTACAACCTTTCCAGGTTCTGACTTTAATTTTGTTTCATTTAATAAATTTTTTATGCTTGTACCAATTGGAGCAATTAAATTCATTGGTGTTTCTACTGCAGTACCATCAACTGTAACAATTCTTTCAACAAGAGGCATACCTGTTGATAAATACTCAGCAGTTTTTGCAAGTGATGAAACATTTATAATAATTGCATGGAATGAAGGGAATCTTTTTCCAGCAATTGCTACTCTTCCAGTAGCGTTATATAACATAACTTGTTTTGCTCCTTGTGGGTAAATAGTTTTTAATTCATGAATAACAACATAATCTTTCCCAGCGAAAACTTCCTTCATTTTTGCAATTGCATCTGGTTTATTTTTTTCAATGCATATCATAAATTTTGCATCTTTTAAATATTCATTTAAATACTTTCTTAAATATTCAACACCTTGTACAATTAATTCAGGATGATCAATCATCATTCGGTGATCACTTGTAATATATGGTTCACATTCCGCCGCATTTACTAGAACAGTATCAACAGTATATTCACCATTTCTCATTTCATTTAATTTTGCCCATGTTGGGAAAGCAGCACCACCTAAACCAACACATCCACTGTCTCTTACAGCTTGCAAAAATTCATCCGCATTATTAATTTCTGGAACCTTTAAATTAGGATCTTTTTCCATTTTTCCATCACTACTAATGTGAATTGCTAATACTTCTTTTCCTCCAGCTCTTTGTAAAGGTGAAATTTCAGTTACAGTACCTGATATAGAAGCATGTACTGGTGAAGAAAATCTTCCTTCTTCTCTTGCTATTAATTGACCAACACGAACATAATCTCCAACTTTTACAATTGGTTCAGCAACATTACCTGAATGCATATCCATTGGAAGTACAACTTCTGTTGGTGTTGCAATTCTAACTGGTTCACATCCTGCAGTATGCTTATTATGAGCCAAATGTAATGATGAAATATTCTTTCTTATTACCATTTTTTCCTCCTATTTTTCTATTGGTTTTATTCCCGATGTATATTTTTGTGAACCATCACTATAGATCCATAATACATCAACATTTTCCATTTTATCCACTAATGCCTTTCCGTCTTCATAACTCATACAAAATAATGCTGTAGATAAAGCATCAGCTAATCCACTGTTTTTAGTAATAACAGTGACCGAAATAAAATAATTTGCGGGCATTAAAGTCTCTTCATCAATTATATGATGATAACGAACATTATCAACCGTAAAATATCTTTCATATACTCCTGATGTAACACATGAAATATTTGCCAAATTTAAATACATTGCATAATTACTGATTGGATTTAGAGGATCTTTAATTCCAGTAATCCAACCATCACCATTTGGCTTAGTACCTATAATTCTGATGTTGCCACCAATATTTAAAACATAACTGTTACACTCTTTTTCTTCCAATGCTTGTGCAGCTAATTCAGTTGCATAGCCCTTGCCAATTGCACCAACATCAATAGATGCAGCACTATCACTTATACGTACTGTTTTATTTTGTTCATCAATCTCTAATAACTCAATATTTGTATGTAGACTTGCTTCTTGTAAAATATTCATATTAGGAATATATGCGTTATTAGGATTATCTAATGATTCACTTCTAGCATTGTGCCATAATTTTAATACCGATCCTAACATTATATTCATTTTACCATTTGTTTCATAATATAATGATTTAGCATATGTTAGAAACTCAATTAATTGATCATCAACTTTTTGGGGTTCACCACCAGCATTTTTATTAATAGTACACAAATTTGAAATGCCTTCATACTCGTGATAAATATCAAAAAGTTTATGATAATATTCTAATACAATTGATGCAGTTTCACAATTTTTATTAAATTCTGCCTCACTATCACCAGCATAGCTATAAATATTACTTACAGTGTCAAAATACGTAAAATAAACTTTACCCCATGGTTTAACATCTTCTTTACTATCAAAAATCGAGCAACCCGTTAATAAAATGAGTTGCCCGAAGATTAAACAAAATGATAAAGTTTTTTTGAACTTAGTCCAAAATAATTTCATCATATTTCCTAAAAACTATCTTGCATTTGCAACAGCTTTTGCAACAACAGCCTTAATATCAGTAATTTGAATTGTACATCCTGCAGCTAATAAAGCTTCATCAGTTGACATTTGATAATTAATTGAGTTAGCTTTAGTTTCCATATTTTTAACTTCTTCTCCAGTCATACCAATTACATGTTTAGAGAAAGCAGCAGATTGTTCATACCATTCTTTAACAATGTTATCACCATTTGCATCTTGACCCCATTTAGCCATATTGTAATCTTCTTTCAAATTACGTTTAGTTTCTACAAATGTTGTTCCTGTAACACCAGTTGTATCAAAAGCAATTTTTGGTTGAATTGCATCATTTAAGCAAGCAACAATTTTTCCGTTTTCAACAACTGTAGCAGCAAAATCAGAATACATATCTAATTCACCAGCAGCATCAGCAGTAGCATTTTTTGAAGCAGTATCAACAAATGATGTAGCAGCAACGCCTAAAGTAAGGCTAGCATTTGAAGAAGCAGTGAATTTTTGATTTTGTGTATCAGTGCAAGCTTTATAAACAGCAGCGATAAAATCAGTAATTTGAATTGTGCAACCAGCATTTAATAATGTTTCATCAACAGCAACTTGATATCCTAATGAATTAGTTTGAAGTTGAATGCTTTTAACTTCTTCACCTGTTTTTCCAACAACATAGTTTTCGAATGCTTTAGCTTGGTCATACCATTCTTTAACAATTCCATCATTATTCCAATCCATACTTTGACCATATTTAGCCATATTGTAATCATCGCCTAATTCCATTTTTGTTTTTAAATTAGTAACTTCATAAGCACCATCTGTTAATGTTGCTTTGTTTTGTACTGCATCTAAACGACAAGAAACAATTTTTCCATCTTTATCTACTAATACAGCAGCAACAGTCGCATCAACTTGTGCAGCAGTTTCTTTTGAAGAAGTTAAATTAACTTCAACACCTAAACCTAATGTGTATTCAACTTCTGTATCACCACATCCAACTAATGTTAAACAAATAACAAAAGTAAATACAACACATGCAAAAACTTTAAAAATTTTTTTCATAATCTTTTTCCTTTCATTTTTTATATATAGCTTTCTAATCTCAAGCATTTACTATTATAACATTTTTATCAAAAAAAGTCAATATAGAATTTATTTTGTATAATTAAATATATTTTAGAATATAAAAATTTAAATAAATTTTAATTTTATTAGGCAATTTTTATTTAGATTTTCATGCATTTTCTTTATTATTATTTCTAATTTTTAATGTTTTAATTCATAAATTATATTTATTATATTTTGTTAATATACCTTTTTAAACTTAATGTAAATTTGTCATCTTTGATAGGATGGCTTTTTTCATTTATAAGTTCAGTCCCATTGAATCTGCAGGTTCGATACTCGTAATTTAATAATTTGCTTCCTTAACAAGTCTCCTACAGTTGTTAATACGACTATTGTTTATAAAACAAAAATTCTTTTATTTAAATAAAACAGAAACCATTTTACTATGCTTCAAACAAAAAGGTCTACTAAATCAAAAATTAGCCTTTTTTATTAAAAGACTAACAGATATCAATTAATGTGTGTGATGGACGAAATGTTACATATTAAGGTTTTACTGAACAAAATGTTTCATAATGCATCTTTTTGTTCATCACTATAATAATTTTATTAATAATCTATAAGTCTTTTATTTATATGAACGTAAAAAAGGAACTAGCTTGTATTGTACTAGTTCCTATAGCTTTATTGAATTAAAAATGCCATATATAAAGGTATCGTATTAATTCCATTTGCAGTGCCTATATTAGCGTCAGCAAGTTTAAAATTACTATTTATATCATATTTATCTTTATTGTTTAATATTTCTTTTAAAGATTTGGCATTACCATTATTAGACTTAACTTCTATTAATGTTAGTTCGTTATTGAATCTTGTAACAAAGTCTATTTCCAATCCACTTGATTTATGATAGTAATATAAATCTTTATGCAATTTATTAAAAGCATCTGCAATTATATTTTCAAATATTGCTCCTTTGTATACCTTTAAATCACCATTAATAATATTATCAGTAGTTCCATCTTCCAACATTGCTATAAATAATCCTGTATCAGTCACATATATTTTAAATGTATCTTCATCCTTATTACCATCAAGTGGAAGTTCTAAATTATTTAAATTATGACATTTACAAATTAATCCAAATTCTTCTAACCATGTAATTGCATTACTATGACTTCTTGCCTTAGCATTACTTGAAACTAATTTATATTGAAATTTTTTATTTTCTTTCGCAAGTTGATTAGGAATAGATTTATATACTTGCATAATCTTAGTAAGTTCAGTTTGATTAATTTCTTGAACTTCATCTTTATTTAAATGTTTACCAAAATCATCTTTATAGCTTTCTAAAATACTTTGTTGAATTTCTCTAACTTGTGTTAAATCATGAGTTAAATTAAATACATTAACTACATCAGGTAGTCCACCAACGCATAAATATTCTTTAAAGTATTTCATAAGTTTTTCATTAACATTAGGAATTACTTGTGTTTTATCTTCAAATGATTTTTTTACATAATCAATTACTGACTTTTCAAGTCCAATTGCCCATAAATATTCTTCAAAGTCCATAGGTTTCATTGTGATAACTTTTTCAAAACCAGTAGATACCCCTTTTGAAACTTTTTTGTTATACCCTCTTAAACCAAGAAGAGAACCTGTACAAATAAGATCAAATCTTCCGTCTTCCATAAAAGGTTTAATAGCAGATCTTGCATTAGCACATTCTTGTAATTCATCAAAAATAATTATTGTTTTATACGGAATGAATTTTGCACCTAAATTAGATGCTGATAAACTTATTATTAAATCATTAACATTTAAATCTTTATCAAATAATGACTTAACAGAAGTATTATGCATGAAATCAATATACACAACATTTTCATAATGTTCTTCACAAAACTTTCTAACAATTGTTGTTTTGCCAATTTGTCTTAATCCTTTAATTATTAAAGCTCTTTTTTTAATTTTTAATGATTCGTGCCAAGAAATAATGTCATTATAAATTTTTCTTTCAAACATAGCTCTCACCTCTGAATATATTATACACTTTTTTATAGAGAGTTTCAAGAGAAATGTGCACTTTTTAGCAGCGAGTTTTTACCTATGTTTGCACTTTTTAAAAAGGATTCATTAAAACTTTTATTAAAATACTAAAGTTCTATTATATTTAATTAATTTTGTATTTTATTTAAACCTTAATTTGTATTAAATTTTATAGCACACAAAAAAGAGTATATAAAGTCACAAATGTAATTGTTTTATACTCTTTTTTTAATTCTTCTTCAGTTATATTAAATACTGATAGCATTTTTTTTGTTTTGCTGTAAGTGGGACTATATAATTGCTTCCATTATATAATTCTACTATTCTCATACTAAACTAGAACAAGCCGAAATGTATTATTATATGTTAAAGAAATTCAAATATTTCTTTACAAAAAATTTTGATGATATTTATGGAGGCAACATAAAGATCCCAAAGTTACACACTTCTTGGGATAAACATGCTATTAAAAAATATCTGCTTGAAATTGATGATGATTTAACTTATGCTTATAATTTAAAACAAAGATATCAAGAATTCAATTTAACAGCTAGATATGAAAATTGTGATGAAGAATTAGATAATTTAATTAACGATTTCAGGTCATCTCATTTACCAGAATTTAGAGAATTCGGTAGACTCCTAAATCATTGGAGAAAAGAAATTAAAAATTCATTTATAATGATAGATGCTTATAAAAAGGATAAAAAAACAAATAAGATTATATCAATTAAAAAAAGATTATCTAATGGTCCTATGGAAGGATGTAATTCTAGAATTAAATGCATTATTAAAAATGCTAATGGTTATAGAAATTTCGAAGGATTTCGAACAAGAGTTTTATTTTCTATAAATAATAATACACCAATTAAAAATAATGACAAATCAAAAGATAAAGACAATAACAATAACAAAAATAAAGATAAATAAATAACATAAACTGCTATCATTAATAGTATTAGACTTGATAAAATCCCACCTCATTGAGGTGGGATTAATCACTAATTCATAAAAACGCATTATCTTTATAGGTGAGTAAATTCATAAAAATTCAAAAATGTATTTTTATAAAAACACAAGTTATTTTAAATTACCGCTCAAATATCCTACAAAATCAAAAATTAGCCTTCTTTATCAGAAGACTAACAGATATCAATTATTGGCAGGACTAGAGAGATTCGAACTCCCGAATGTCTGGTTCAGAGCCAGATGCCTTAAGCCACTTGGCAATAGTCCTAACTAAACTGATTATAT
>CAZFAM010000018.1:0-28081 GCA_964516425.1 uncultured Bacteroidales bacterium
GTTATGCTCGTGAAATTGAAGCAATCTTAGGTGCAGCTGCTCGTCATAATACAGCGAACGTTTATGCATTTACAAGACTTTCTTGGACAGAAAGTGAAAAGAGTGTATTAATGGAACAATGGAAAGAAACTGTTGGTGTTCCTGAAACTGCTGGTGGATACTATACAGGACGTAACTTAGAAAATGCATTCCGTGAAGTTGTTAATAATAATTATAATCCAAGAACTATTTTGTCTGATTATATTTTGACAATTAATAGCGAGATTGATAGAAAACGTGAAGAGTTTGGTTTACCAACATCAAAAGGAAAAAGTGAATAGGGAGGAGGTAAAAAATGGAAGAAACAATTAAAAAAGAAAATTGGTTCAAACAAAAATGGAATCAATTTAAAGATTGGAAGCAAAGAACCGCAATTAAAATTGATCGCTGGAGTCGTAAAAAACCATTAAGAAGAAAAATTTATCTAAATAGAACATTATACTTAATGATGCTTCCTTATGTAGTTTTATTTACATTATTTACAATCGTACCTGTAGTAATGAGTTTCTGTTTAAGTTTTACATATTTTAATATGTTAGAAGCACCAAAAATTGTTTGGTTTAATAACTATTTAACATTATTCCTAGATGATGAAATATTTATTATTGCTATTAAGAATACCTTAATTATCGCAGTTATATGTGGACCTGGTGGTTATTTATTATCATTCGTTATGGCATGGTTAATAAATGAATTGCCTGGAAAATTAAGGACATTTATTACCTTAATTTTCTATGCTCCATCATTATCAGGAAATGCATTATCAATTTGGACAATTATTTTCTCAAGTGATATTTATGGTTATGCTAACTCATTTTTAATTAAGTTTGGATTTATATCCCAACCTATTACATGGTTAACAAACTCAAAATATATTTTACCAATAGTTATTATTGTTCAATTATGGATGAGTTTAGGTGTTAACTTCTTATCACTTATTGCGGGATTAAAAGGTTGCGATAAAACATTATATGAAGCAGCGGCTGTTGATGGTGTTAAAAATAGATGGCAAGAATTATGGTATATTACATTACCACAATTAAAACCACAATTAATATTTAGTGCCGTTATTCAAATTTCATCGGCTTTAGGTGTTGGTTCAATTACAACATCTTTAGCTGGATTCCCTTCAGTATCTTATGCTGGTCATACAATTGTAAACCATTTGACCGATTATGGTAGTTTGCGTTTTGAAATGGGTTATGCTTCAGCTATTGCTACATTATTATTTATTGCTTCAATTGCATTAAATAGATTAATACAAAATCTAATTAGAAAGGTTGGTGACTAATAATGGCTAAAAAAGAAACAATAGACATTAATGAAAAGAAATCAAGAAAAATTGATTCCCGTCCTTTCTCAGAAATTAGTAATTTAAAAGTAACAAGACGTTCAAAAAAGAAAAAAAGAATTAATAGATCAAAAGGTGGAGATATTGCATTATTTATCTTCTTAGCATTATTCGGATGTTTTAGTGCTTTACCACTAGTATTAACATTCTCTAATGCTTTTAAACCTCTAGATGAAATATTCCTATACCCACCTCGATTCTTCGTTAAAAATCCAACATTGGATAACTTCTCAGACTTGGTAAATGCCTTAGGTACTTCACTTGTTCCATTCTCTCGTTATTTCTTTAACACAATAATGGTAACAGTTGTGGGTACATTTGGTCATATTATTATTTCATCAATGTGCGCTTATCCACTTGCAAAATATAAAGTTCCAGGTGGAGCAATAATATTTGGTTTAGTTGTATATTCACTTATGTTCCCATCAAGTGTTACAGCTATACCAAACTATATGGTATTAAATTTCTTAGGTTTAATTGATACATATTGGTCAATTATTTTACCAGCATTTGCATATTCAATGGGATTATTCTTAATGAAACAATTTATGTCAAGTGTTCCAACAAGTTTAATTGAAGCTGCAAAAATAGATGGTGCTAGTGAATTTAAAATTTATTTCACAATTGTTATGCCACTTGTTAAACCGGCTTGGGTAACATTAATAATTTTATTGTTCCAAAATTTATGGTCACAATATGGTTCAACAACAATTTATCGAGAAGATTATAAAATGGTTAGTTATGCATTAAACCAAATTGCTACAGCAGGTGCTGCTAGACAAGGTACACTTGCAGCTGTAAGTTTAATAATGATCATTGTTCCAATTGCTGTATTTGTTATCTCACAATCACAAGTTATGGAAACAATGGCTCATTCAGGTATGAAGTAGAAAGGAGACTAATATGACAAATTTATTTACAAATAAAAAAGTTCAAAAAGTAATATTGTTTTTATTAGTTTTCTTCACTTTTATAACGATTACAAATGTATCCGCAAAAAGTGGATATACATATGATAGTAAAGGTAATCCTATTTATTCAACTGAAGGTTTTACAGTAAATAGTCAACCATTAAGTTATGCAAGTTTAGGAATTAATGAAAGCGAATATGAACCTTCTGACTTATTTATCTATACGCCAACTGTTGGTGATAGAGAAATATATTTAACAGATTCCAAATTAAATAAAGTGTTCATTTTCGATGAAGAATTTAACATTTTAAAGCAATTTAATTATGCAGTTTTTGAACCAGATGAATTACAATATACAACTGTTACTGAAATTAAATCATATGATGCAAATTCAAGTAAATCATCAAAAATGTTTAAAACTGATGCCGAGGCTGTTCCTTCAGAAGATGGAAAAGGATATAAACTATATTTCTCAAATGTATCATCAATTTATCGTTCTGTAACTTCTTCCGCAACAGAAGATTTAGATTTAATTTATGTTTGTGATAAAGGAAATAACCAAGTAGTTATTTTAGATGCTACAAAATATGATGCTGAAAACGAAACATATCGCGTTTATCAAATTGTTACAAAACCTTATGATGAATTAGGTGATTCAAAAACATTCTCACCTAAAAAAATAATTACTGATATTAAAGGAAGAATGTATATTATTGCGGATAATGTTACTGATGGTATAATGCAATTTTCTATTAAAGGTCAATTTGATAGATATACAGGAACTAATGAAATTACTTTATCAGCATGGGAAATTTTCTGGAGAAATTTATCAACAGAAGCACAACTTGCTACTCAAAAAACATTATACAATACAACATTTAATAGTATGGCTTATAGCAATACAATGATTTATACCACATCTAACGCTATTATCAATTCTGATGATACTAAAAATATAAAAGTTATGATTAAGAAAATTAATCCATCAGGAGATGATATTTTACGTCGTAATGGTTATAAAGAACCAATGGGTGATGTTAAATATTCAGAAACTAAAGATTTAAGTTCAAGTACTGATGATACAGGTCCATCACAATTGGTTGGTATTACAGTTAATACATATGGGGTTTATTCAGTTGTTGATAGTAAAAGAGGAAGAATCTTTTCTTACGATAATGAAGGTAATTTATTATACATTTCTGGTGGAAATGGAGATCAAGCTGATAAATTATCAAATCCAATAGCTATTCAATATTTAGATGAAGATCTTTTAGTATTAGATCAAAAAAAGGGTACAATTGTTAGATTTGAACCTACAGAAATTGCTTCTATTATTAATAAAGCAGTTGAACAAGAATACATTGGACGTTCATCACGTCAAGGAATTGTTCCTGTGTTTAAGACTAGTACTCAAACATGGTGGATTGAAAAAACAAATACAGGATTAGGCAATGCAAATGCTAAAACAGAAATAATAGACGGATATTGGTATATTGATGGTGTTAATACTAATATTGAAGAAGAAGCTTTAGCGGCTGCTGATTATTGGGAAGAAGTTGTTAAGTTAAATGCCAATTATGAATATGGATATGTTGGTATTGGACATAAATATCTTAATGATAAAGATTATAAACAAGCCATGAATTATTTCAAGTTAGGACAAAATAGAGATTATTATAGTAAAGCATTTAAACAATATCGTGATGGCATTATTAAACAATGGTTTGCTCCAGTGGTTATTACTTTAGTAGCTTTATATGCATTTAAAAAGATATATGTAGCTGTTAGAAATAAGAAATTGGGAATTAAAAAAGAACAAGAAACAGGAATAGGAGACGAATAATGGAAGCGTCAATTAAAAAGGAAAATAAATTTTTAAAAGTTGTTAAAAAGAAACTTAAACAATTAGGCAAATTTTTAGTTGATGATTGTTTAAAGTTTCCGGCATATATTCTTGGACATCCACTAAAAGGATTTGAAGAGTTTAAACGTTATAAAAGAGGAAAAATAAGTGTATCATTATTCTTTATGGTGTTAATGATATTACTTAATATTATGGCATTCCAATACAATGGATTTATTGTAAACAATAATAATATTAAAGATTTAAATACTATAGCCCAAATTGCTATCATAGGTGGTGCTGTTCTTGTTTTAACAATTGCTAACTGGTCAGTAACAACACTATTTGATGGTAAAGGTAATATGAAAGAAATATTTATGATGATATGTTATTGCTTATATCCTCTAATATGGTCAACATTATTGGGAATGATTTTAAGTAATGTATTATCAAAAGATGAAATGGCAATTTATTATTTAGTTGTCGCATTAGGAATTGCATTAACATGTTATATGGCATTTTTTGGAATCATTAGTATTCATGAATATGGATTAGTTCAATGTCTATTGACAATTCTTGCTACTGCAATTGCAGCATTCATTATTTTATTCGCATGTTTATTATTCTTTGATTTATTCCAAAGATTATATGGATTTGTTTATACAATCTATCGTGAAATAACAATAAGGGAATTATTATGGTGATAATATGAAAGCAAGAAAATTTTGGAAAAGATTTTTAAGAGTTAGAACTCTTTTAATTGGTGTTTTAGTTATCGCCATTGCAATATTTGCAATTTCATATTTTGGAAATACAATTACAGCTAATACAATTACAATTGATAATATGGATTTCACTTCTGAAGGTTTTACTGATTTTTCAACAATTGATGAAAGTAAAATTAACAATAATAAAGTAGTTGGTCAAAATGATAAATATATTATGTTTATGGATGAAGAAACAACTATTGTTACAGTTGCGGAAAAAAGTTCATTAATAACTGGTGAAGATCCAAATAAAGCATCAAGTTATACAAAGTATGTAAAAACTGCTAATAGTAGTGAAACAAATGCAAGTGCAGCAAATTTCAATTTAACTTATGCTCCAACTGCTATTTCTGAAACATATACTAATACATATGATTCATATAGATATTCAGTATTATTTAATAATGAATTAACAGGAACAAAGGAAAGACATTATCAAATTAAGTATTTAACACAAGAAAATGATGGTCGTGATGCTGTACAAGTTTATTATACAGTTGGTAATTTTAGTTCCTCTTCAGCCTTCTTTGCTAAGAGAATATATTCAACAACTTATGAACCAGATAGATTTATGTATGAAACTGAAGAAGAATATGAAGCAGCAGTTAGAACATATGAATCTGAATATTTAACTATGGTTGGTTCTTTGGATAATACATTTGAAGAACGTTATCGTGGAAATGTTAAAACAGAAATTAAAGCAGGATCAAAAAGAACTATTGTAGTTAATGGGGAAACAATTACAGCGCAAATTCCTGAATATACAAATAGTATTACTGTTTATTCACAAAAAGCTCGTGATTATATAATTAATGTCTTCAAAGAAATGAATAAAATTATTAATGAAGAAGAAGGCATTATGGATGAAGATGATTGGGAAGAATATTATCCTATGTTTACTGAAGATGACATTCTTGAAATGAATGAAAAAGATGGACAATTAGGCTATAAAACAGATTCTGAAGGTAACCATTATTGGAAGTTTACAATTAATGACCCTAAAAATAGATTAATTGACTATACTACAGAATACTATAAAAAGTATTTCAATAATAGTGAATCACCATTGACAAATAATCCATTTATGCTTGTTACACACTATCAAGCTTTAGCTGATAGATATTCAAGAAATAATATGGAAAATAGTATTTATTCATATAAACAAATGAATGCTACTACTGGTCAAATTCCAGCATTATATGCATTATTGTATAAACAAACATTGAGTTACTCAAGTATTACAACAGGTAACCCATTATATCAAAAAGATGAAAATGGAGAATATGTTCCTTTTTTATCTGGTGGATATGTTGCTAAAGATGAAGAAGGAAATGCTATTTATGATGAAAATGGTCTTGTAAGAGAATACAATTCAAAAGAACAAGTTCAAAAAGATAATGCTATATTTGGTATAACTACTGATGGTTTACCAGCATTCAAAATTGCTTTAGATTTCGAATTATCAAGTGATGGATTAAGTGTAACTATTCCAACAAAATCATTAGTTGATTCATCAACAATTCAAAAAGATGATCCTGAATATGATACATTTAATGTTCCATATTATATTGCTAGTGTTCAATTATTAAGTAATATGTTATCAATCGGTGATGAACTTGATGGTGTTCCAACAGAGGGATATATGATTGTTCCTGATGGTAGTGGTGCTGTTATTAATTTTAATAATGGAAAAAATAGTACAGTTGCCGCTTCATATTATGGAGATGATCAAGCTTATGTTAAAGGTACTGATAGTGAAGAAACAGCTAATTTAATGTTAGGTATGTTTGCTTATGTCAATACCACACCTGGTAAAGAAAGTGGCTTCTTAGGAGTTGTTGAAAAAGGTGGGGGTCAAGTTTCATTAACTGCTTCTACTGTTGGTGGTAAAAACACTGCGTATTTCTCTGCTACACTTAGAAGTAATGAAACTGTAAAAACAGGAACAGTTACAGATAGTAAGTCATTCTTGAAATGGGATAAAATTTTATCTCCAAGTGATATCGCTGTTAAATATATTTTCCTTGATAAAACAGAAAGTGATTATTCAACAATCGCCAAAAAATATCAAGAATATTTAATGAAACGTGATGGTTTAGAGTTTAAAGATACAACTAATGAAACAGTTAATGATTTAACATTCATTGGTACATATGAAAAATATTCATTATTCTTAGGAATTAAGTATAAAACTCCAGATACATTAACAACATTTGATCAAGCAATAGAAATTGTGGATGAATTATCAGAAAACAAAGTTAATAATATTGCTGTTACATATAAAGGATGGACAAATGAATATCTTGAATATGAAGTTGGTGGTAGTTTAAAAGTTGCCAATGTATTAGGAAAAACAGCTACAATGAGAAAGTTCTATGAATATTGTGTTGAAAAACAAATTCCATTCTATCCTGAATTATCTATTAGTTCAACAAAAGGATATGATTATATAATGGGATCTTCAAGATATACTTCTCGTGGTGTTGCTAATGATGAATCAATTCATTATTCATATGACTTAGCTACTTTACGCCAAGATAAGAAGTTAAGTAAAATTTACACAATTGCTCCACAATATTATAAAAATATTACTGAAACATTACTTAAAAAGTATAATAAATTAAATATTACTAATGGTAATAATCAATATAGTGGATTTTATATTACAGATTTAGGTAATCAATATGCGGGCAATTATCGTAAAAATCAACAAGTATATGCTGCTGAAAGTATTACTTATCAACAAGAATCACTTGAATTATTAAAAGATCAAGGAAACTTGAAGTTTAGTGCACCATATGATTATGCATTTAAATATGTTGATACAGCAATTGATGTACCAGTAAGTTCAAAAATGTATACAGTATATGATTATTCAATTCCATTCTATCAATTAGTTGTTAGTGGATTATTTGATTATTGCACTGAACAAATCAATGGACAAACAAGTAAACCATCAAAATGGTATTTTGCGAAAGCATTAGAAAGTGGATCAAATTTAAGTTATATTTTGACTGCAGAGGATCCTGCTGAATTACTTGAAACTGATTATACAGAATATTATCAAGCATATTATAAAAACTGGAAAAATACTATTATTTCATTTGCACAAGAAATGGATAAATTAGGTATCCATCAATGCGTATTAGAAAGCCATGAATTTGTAGCTGATAATTTAGCAAAAGTTACTTATAAAAATAAAACAACATCTGAAAAACTAGTTTTATTAGTTAATATTTCTAATACTACAAAAGTGTATAATGGATTACAATTAGAAGCATATGGATATGCGAAAATATCTTAAGGAGGGGGAAAGAGATGAAAAAAATTAAAGAATTTTTTAATAAAATATTTAGTGCAATTGCAAGCTTTTTCCACTTCTTAGGAAAAAAGATTTCCACATTCTTTCAATGGCTTAATGGTACTAAATTTGTGATTAAAGCTAAGTATTATATTGGTTATGTACCAAATTTAATATCAAGTAAATTGAAAAATCAAACAAGAAAGAAAATATGGGGTATGATTTTCTTAATTCCAATTGTTATTGGTTTTATATATTTCTTCTTAATGCCATTTATTTTCACAATAATTTATAGTTTCTCTTATGTTGAAAACGGAGATGCTTTAAAAGATTTAGATTTTGTAGGATTTGACAATTACATTTATGCTTTCAAATTAGCAACTGCTAAAAATGCTGATTATGAAACTGTTACATTTGGAGAATGGATAGTGGATGGAGTAATTGATATGGTATCAGATATTCCAATTATCTTAATCTTTAGTATGATTATGGCAGTAGTTTTAAATTCAAACTTTAAAGGAAGAGCTTTAGTTAGAGCAATCTTCTTTATACCAGTTATTTTTAACTCACAAGCCATTGATACTGCGATAGCTGCTTATCCAACGCTTGCAAACACTACATCAGGTGCTACTAAAGACTTGTTTGATCAGATGTTTAGTTTTAAAGACTTTTTACTTGAGGCTAAAATGCCACAAACCATTGTGACCTTTTTAGGAAATGCTTCAACAAAAATTTATGACATTATTTCTTATTCAGGTATTCAAATTTTAATCTTCTTATCCGCAATTCAATCAGTGCCTAAACACTTATATGAAGCTGCAAAAATGGAAGGTGCTACACAATACGAAATGTTCTGGAAAATTACATTCCCAATGGTATCACCGATGTTGTTAGCTGCTGCTGTATATACAGTTGTGGATTCATTCTTACGTTCACCAATACTTAAAATATTAAGTAAGTATGGTTCAACGGGAAAAGAAACTGCAAGTTTAGCAGATTATGGAATCGGTTTATTATTACCTGATGGTACATTGTCATTAACTGATTATGGTATCAATGCTGCAATGTCAATTATATTTACTTTAATTGTTATTGCTATTATGGGAATTATTGTGGGAATTTTATCAAAGGTGGTGTTCTATTATGATGAATAATGATAATCAAAAAGATATTTTAACAACTGAACAACCTAATGATAATGAATTATCATTGCTTGAACAAACAAAGCTTGCGGAAGAAAAAGAAAAAAGTGATGCTGAATTAGATTTAATGCGCACTAAACTTGGAGCTGAAAGATCATTACAACGTTTAATTAATGAACAAGGATTTGTAATGGGAGAAGATTTAGAGAAAAAGCGAATTGAAAGAGAACAAGCATTAGAAAACGAAACAGTTGGAGAAGATTTAAAAAGAAGATATAATGAATTTGTTTTCAGTTGGAAAGACCCAACTCAAAGAACGATTCGTTCAAAAAATACAATTAGATTTTTTGCGATATTATTTAGAACATTCATTTTATTTGGATTATGTTTTGTTATTTTAACGCCAATTATTGAAAAAATATCTTATGCTTTTAGATATCCTGGAGATATTTCTAACCAACAAGTTGTATGGATTCCAGAAAATTGGAGTGTGTTAAATATTGAAATAGCCTTTGAATATTTAACATTGATTAAAGATAACTCCTTTGTTAATATTCCATTCATATATAATATTTCCACATTTGCAAATACTATTATATTATCAGCTGTAACAACAGTTATACAAGTAATTGCAACTGCCATTGCGGGATATTCATTTGCGAGATTAAAATTCAAGGGAAATAATATTATTTTCTTCTTGGTTTTATTAACATTGATAGTTCCATCTGAATCTTTAAAAACTGCGCGTGTATTATATTTCACAAATAATTCATTCTTTGGAATTAATCTAATGGCAAATGCTTTTGCAATTTATATAATGTCTGCATTTGGTATGGGATTACGTTCGGCAATATTTGTTTACTTGTTTAGACAATTCTTCCGTGGTGTTCCAATCGAATTAGAAGAATCGGCAGAAATCGATGGTGCTGGTGTTATCCGTACATTCTGGAGTGTTATGTTACCAAATGCACGTGGTGCTATCGTAACTGTTTCTATTTTCTCATTTGTATGGCAATATAATGATTATTATTGGGCTGAATTATTTAAATTCCATAATGCCAATGTTAGACCAGTTTTAACAACTGCTTTAGCATCAAGTGCTGAAACATTTAACTCTGTTATTGGTACTAGTTTCCCAACTTTGATGGCAGACTTAGGTGAAGGTATTGCAAAAAATGCACAGTTTTATGGATTAGTTTTAAATACTGCCGCATTATTAATGATGCTTCCATTAATTATTGGGTATTTCTTTGCTCAAAACTTATTTGTGGAATCTATTGAACGTACTGGTATTACTGGTATGTAAAATAAAAATAAAGTCAATATTGAACTATGTGTTCTGTATTGGCTTTTTTTAATGCGATAAAAAAGCTTTCAAAATTTCTTATGTTTAATGTTGGTAATATTAATTATTATAAATTTGAGGAAATATAAAATTAATTATTGAAAAAAAAATATTTTAATGTATAATAATCTTGAGGAGTGAAATGCAATATGAAAAAATATTTGTATAATAATTGGTTATTAATAATTTATTTTATAATATATCCTTTTATAATTATTTTATTAGATAAATTAAATATAAACTCTTGGTTCATGATATTTATTACTTTAGTAATAGTAATATCTAATTGTGCTTTGCAATCAAAAAAAGATCCAATTTTTAATACTAAAAATATGAGAATATATTGTTTAATTACAGCTACTATTAATAGTGCTGTATCTTCGTTATTAATTTTTGTTATTCGACTAACCGGAACAGTAATTGTTTGTAATGGAATTAATTCAGCTTCTTTAATGGATTTATCATGGTTTTCATTGTTTTTATTATGCGGATTTATAGCAATGTTCATAATTAATTATATTTCATATGAAGTTGTGTATTTACTTAAAAAAATCAAATAATCATGCTAGTTGACTTTTAAAAAGAGTTTACTAGCTTTTTTGGTTTCATAATTAAATTTTAGTTTAATTATATTTCTAAAAAGAATCAATAAAATTTATAAATCCAGTGACTATCAATCCAATTTGTGATATACTATTCATAAATTTGAAAGGATAATTATGATGACACTAGAAGAAAAAGTAGCACAAATGTTATGCTTTGCATTTCATGGGACAACATATAATGAACATTTAAAAATTTTAATCGAAGATATGAAAATAGGAAGTGTAATACACTTTGCGAGAAACATTACAAATATTCAACAAGCTTATGAATTAAATAAACAAATCCAAACACATTCAAAATATCCAGTGTTAATAGGAATAGATCAAGAAGGTGGAATGGTAAGAAGAGTTCAAAATGAAATTACATACCTACCAGGAGCCATGGCTTTGTCTAATAATGATGATGGTGTGATTTATCAAATCTATTATAAAACTGCAGTAGAACTTAAAAAATTAGGCTATAATTGCAATTTTATGCCATCGGTCGATATCAATAACAATCCTTTAAACCCCGTTATAAATTCTAGAAGTTATAGCGATAATCCCGAAGTAGTTGCTGATAAAGGGTATATAGTATGTAAAGCAATGCAAGATGCATTAGTGATTCCGACGGCCAAACATTTTCCAGGACATGGTAATACAAATGTTGATAGTCATGTAGGATTACCTATTGTAAATGATACCTTAGAACAAATTGAAAAAACAGAATTAGTTCCATTTAAGTATCTTATAGAAAAAGAAGTAGACGGAATAATGATATCACATATACTGTATAAACAAATTGATTCTGAGTATCCAGCATCACTTTCATATAACATAATAACCAAACTATTAAAAGAGCAAATGCAATTTAAAGGATTAATTATTACCGACTCTTTAACTATGGCAGCAATTTGGAATAAGTATAGTATAAAAGAAATAGTCGAAAAAAGTATTAATGCGGGTAATGACATTATAATGTTTTGCGGTAAAGCCGATATTAATGAACAAAAAGAAATATATAATACATTCATTGAGTTAGTTCGCGAAGGAACAATTCCAATGTCTAGAATTGATGAATCTGTTAATAAAATAATGAGTTTGAAGAAAAAATATTGCCAAAAAATGGAAAGTGTAAATTTTACAACTGATTTTAATCAAGGAAAAGAATTATCAGAACAATTAACATTAAATAGTATTTCATTATATAAAGATAATGGTTTATTACCATTAAATAAAAAAGAAAAAGTAATATGTTTGTTTCCAAAAATTAACTTGGCTACATTAGTTGATAATACAAATAATAATTATAAATCTCTAGGTAATTATTTGGATTGTGATGAAATAATATATGATTCTTTAGAAAGTGAAAAAGATTTACAAAAAATAGTGCAAAAAACACAAAAATATGATAAAATATTATTAGTAACTTATAATATGAAAAAAGATGGTTTTGAAAGCAAACTATTTAATAATATTGATAAGTACAAAACAATATGTATTGCTTTAAGATCACCATATGATTATATATTCTTAAATGGGTGCCAAAGCTATATATGTACATTTGATGCTACATATGAAGCTATTCATGCTTTAGCAGTATGTATTAAAAATAATAGTTTTAATAATAAATTACCAATTAAAATCGAATAAAGGAGAGGATTAAAATGATTCAATTAATTAAGGTAAAAGATTATCAAGAGTTAAGTAATGTATCAGGTAAAATTATGCTTGATTTAGTAAAGGAAAATCCTAATTGTACATTAGGACTTGCTACAGGAAGTAGTCCAGTTGGTTTATATCAATATTTAATCAACGCTTATAAAAAAGGTGAAGTATCATTTAAGAATGTTAAAACATATAACTTAGATGAATATTGCGATTTACCAAGAGAACACCCAGAAAGTTATTATTCATTCATGCATACTAACTTATTTAACCATATCGATATTAAAGAAGAAAATGTACACTTACCTTCTTCAGTAGGAAAAGATCTTCAAGCAAATTGTGAAGCATATAGTAAGTTATTAAATGCTGCTACAGTTGATATGCAATTATTAGGTATTGGTGCTAATGGACATATCGGATTTAATGAACCTGGAACATCATTTGAAAGCGAAACATTAATCGTGGAATTAACTGAAAAAACAAGAAAAGATAATGCACGTTTCTTTGAAAATGATATTAATAAAGTACCTACACATGCAATTACAATGGGAATTAAAAACATTATGAATGCAAAATCAGTATTATTAGTTGCTAGTGGAAGCAATAAAGCACAAGCAATTAAGAATTTAATGGAAGGACCTGTTACTGAATCTTTCCCAGCTTCAGCTTTACAAAACCACAAAGGTAATGTAATTGTTGTTGCTGATGAAGAAGCTTGCGCATTATTATCTAAATAATGAATATAATTTATAAAAGTAGTGATATAAATAATGATTTATTACTTGATTGTTTAAAATTGTGGAATGAGGAAATGGGGTTAGTATATCCTATAACACTTAAATCATTCACGCAAAATGTAATTAATTATGACAGTAAACAGTGCTTATTAGCGTTTGCAAATAATAAATTAATTGCATTTATAATTGTTAAAACAATAAGTGATGAATTACTATCATACGATAGTGATTTATTTATATCACTTTTTTATGTATCTAGAGATTTTAGAAGAAAGGGCATAGGTTCTAAATTACTTGATTTTGCGAAAGAAAAAGGAAAAAATATAGTTATTGGGAAAGATATATATAATTTCTTTCCAGGAGTTCCCACAGATTTTGATAATTTAACTGATGTATGGTTAGAAAAAAGAGATTTTGAAGGAGATAGGTATACACATGATCTTATTTCCTATTCCCCAATTAGTTATGAAATTAAAAACAAAAACTTAAAATGGCAAATATGTGATATAGATCAAGAATCACAATTAATTGATTTTTTATTAAATAATAATTGGGGAAGATGGGCATATGAAGCAAAAACATATTTTTCATGTAATAGTGAGAAATCGAAAGATTGTTACTTGATAGCTTTAGATGGACAAAAAATTGTGGCATTTGTTAGAATAAATAGTTCGAAAATGAATATTGTTGCATATAATGTAATGTGGCAAGATAGATTTAATAGTCTTGGCGGTATTGGTCCATTAGGAGTTGATAAAGAATATAGAAAACAAGGATTAGGACGAGATATTGTTTCTTTTGCCATTTGTGAGTTACAAAAGCGTGGATGCGAAGAAATAATGATTGATTGGACTGGTTTAATGGAGTTTTATCGCCAATTTGGATTTGAAGTTTGGAAATCTTACAAATATATGAAATGTATAAAAAAAGATTGAAAACACTTGCAAAAAAAAAATTAATGTTGTATAATAATGGTGTGTGAAACACTAGAGGGAAAACTCAAAAAAAATAGGAGGAAGAAAAAATGAAAAAATTCATGTCATTAATTGCAATTTTTTTAATGGCTATAGTTTTAGTAGGCTGTGGTGAAAATCCAGATTCTGAAGTTCTTAAAAGAATTACTGTTTCTTTAGCAGATGGTTCTACAGGAACTCCAAAATTAACTGTAGGTAAACAATATCAATTCAAAGCTGAATTTGATCCAGCTGATTATAATGGAACTGTTGAATGGTCTACTCAAGATGAAACAAAAATGACTGTTGATCAAACTGGCTTAGTAACTGCTATAGCTGAAGATAGCAAGGGTGTATTTTTATATGCAAAATGCGGTAACGTAACAGGCTCAAAAAAATGTAAAATTTTAGCTGAAGGTTCAGGAGATAGTGATTATCCTAATTTACAAGGTTATGAAATCAAAATTGCACAAGCAGATTCGGCTTTAGGTGAATATGATCCTAACTTAACAACTTATATTAAAGCAGATAAGGATGCTAGAAAAGATGCATGGGATTTCGTTGAAGAAAACTTTAATTGTACTATTTCAGTAGTTGCATATCCAGGTAATGCTGAATGGGGTCCATCAAGATGGAATTATATTTTAAGTCAAGCAAGTGATAAAACATCAGATTATGACTTCTTAACTGTTCCAGATTCAAAAATCCCAGAATTTGTTGAAGGTAAAGCTTTACTTGATTTAACAAATTGGTATACATTATATGGAGAAAATTCAATGGATGCATCTTTCATTAGAAGTGGTACATATAAAAATAAATTATATTTATTTGCTGAAGGTGAAAATAATATTTACAATGTTATGTATTATAATGTTGGATTATTAAAGAAAATTCAAGAAATTGATTCAAGTATTAAAGAACCTGCTCAATTATTCTTAGATGGTGAATGGACTTATTCAGCATTCGTTGAATATTGTAAGAAAGTTAAAGCTGCTATGGAACAATTGCCTAAAAAAGGTGAAGATGATTATTATCCTGTTTCTGGATGGAATACATATTGGTTTGTTGGTTTAGCTGGAGTTGATGGTGAACCAATGGCTGACTTAACTAACTGGAAAATTAATTTAGATAGTGATCATAAAGTTGCTGCTGCAGAAACTATTAAGAAATTACAAGATGCAGGATGCATCGATCCAAAACAAGGCGTTGATGGTTCTGTTGCTTCATGGTCAGATGGACGTTCATTATTTAACACTGGTGACTTATGGTTCGTTAATAATAGTCAAAGATGGCCAGAAGATATGTGGGGTGCTGGAGAAACTCAATATGGTTATGTTCCTTGGCCTATGGCTGATGATATGACATTAGAAGATTACCGTGTTCAATTAGGTGGAACTGCTGGTTGGGTAATGCCAATTGGAAGAAACTATGAAGGATATGGTGAAGAATGTACAGCTGAAAATATCTACTATGCTATGATGACTGCAAGCTTAAAAACTAAAGAATATTATGAAGGATCTTCAAGTTATGATGAAGATTTAGCATTACAAACTGTTGCTCAAAAATATTGTGCAACTGAAGCATCACAAAAAGCTTATATTTATATTAATGGTTTAATTAAAGCTGGTAAAACAGTATATGATCCACTATCAAATAATGATAACCCAATTAGTAGTTTATATACTGATGGTGATACTATTAGAGGTGCTGTTGATGATTATGTATCAGGTGATAAAGGAACTTGGGAAGAAGCAATAACTTCATTAGTACCAAAACTAGAAGAAGCAATGCAAAAAGCATTTAGCTAATTTTTAAAGAACTAAGAGCGTGAGAAATCATGCTCTTTTTTTATAACTTCTTTTTATTGAAATATTTAGTTAAATAATGTATAATATAATGATAGGTGATTTTGATGAAGGAAGAAAAAGTAGCAAGTAGTAAAATATTTAATTTTTTTGATTGGGTATGGAGATTAATGGTACTAAATGTTTTAACAATCATAACATCTTTAGGAATAATTACAATTGTTCCAAGTATTTGCGCTTGTTTTAAAACTATTAAAGATACTAAGGAAACTAATAATCCTGGTATATTTAAACCTTACTTTTATAATTTTAGATATTTATTTCGAGATACCGTATGGTTTAGTGTTATTTTGGTATTATTAATTTTTGTTTGTGGGTATGCCTATTTATGGTATGATGGTGTTATTGGTGAAACGAGCGGAAGTTTGGAACATTTAGATCAAGTATGGCTTGTTATTGCAATGTTTAGTATTGTAATAGTTTTTTGTTCTATTATTGTTGTAACAATGGCATTTATCCAAATACCAATGATTATTACATATTTTAGCTATGGCTATCGAGATAATATTCGTTTATCATTTTTGATTGCATTTCGATATTTAATTACTACATTAATTGAATTTGTTATTGTGTTAGCATCAATTGTATTATTGTTTAATGCAATTGTTACAAATTCATTAATTCCAATATGGTTATTTTTTGGAATTAGCTTACCGTCATATTTAGTATATATCGTATCTAGAAGAGTTTATACAATAATATCAAATAATGAAGATGATGATATAGATTATCAGAATAAAACAATAAATCGTGAAAATTATGAAGATGAACAAAAAACATATAAAGGAGAAAATGATGATTAAACTTGGAATTGATAATATAGATAAAGAGTTAGAATTTTTTAAAGGAAAAAGAGTTGGTTTAATTACAAATCCAACAGGTATTAATAGTAATCATGTTTCCACAATTAATATTTTAAAAGAAAAAGTAAATTTAGTTTGTTTATTTTCTCCTGAACATGGTGTTAGAGGCCATTTACAAGCAGGCGTAAGATTTGATACATATGTGGATGAAGAAAGCAATACTATTGTATATAGTTTATATACAAAGGATAAACGTCCCACAAAAGAAATGCTTGATACTATTGATGTTTTGTGCATTGATATTCAAGATGCGGGTTCAAGATTTTATACATACATTTATACAATGGCGTATGCTATGATGGCTTGTAAAGAATATGATAAGGAATTTGTGGTATTTGATCGCCCTAATCCCGTAAATGGAACAGATTACGAAGGGAATATTTTGGATTTGAATTATCGTTCATTTGTGGGGTATTATCCAATATTACAAAGACACGGAATGACAATTGGTGAACTAGCATTAATGTTTAATGAAGAATATAAAATAGGATGTAAATTGCATATCGTAAAAATGGAAAATTGGAATCGAAAACAATATTTTGATGAGACAGGATTATTATGGGTAGTTCCATCTCCTAATTTACCGACTATTGAAAGCACAGTTGTTTATAATGCGACATGTATATTTGAAGGGACAAATATTAGTGAAGGACGCGGAACAACATTACCATTTGAACTTGTTGGAGCACCATTTATTAATCCTCAAGCATTAGAAGAAAAATTGAATTCTTTAAATTTGCCAGGTGTTTACTTTAGAAGACATTATTTTACACCTACTTTTTCAAAATTTGAAAAAGAGTTATGTGGTGGTGTACAAGTTCATGTAATAGATAGAGATAAATTTTTACCAGTGCATACAGGATGGGCAATGTTAGATATCATTAGACATATGTATCCTAATGATTTTAAAGTCTTACCTCCATATAAAGAAGGAGGCAATTGCATGTTACAATTTAATACAGGATGTAATTATATTATGGAAGATAAATATGATCTTCAAGAACAATTTTCTATAATAGAAAAAGAAACAAAAATGTTTGCTAGTACAAGAGACAAATATTTATTATATTAGGGAGCGTATATGAAAACAATAAAAGACATGACATTAAAAGAAAAATTAGGTCAATTAATTATTGCGGGATTTGATGGATATGAATATGATGAGCATTTAAGAATTTTAATTGAAGAATATAAAGTGGGTAATATAATTTTATTTACAAGAAACATCAAAGATTTACATCAATTAGCATCATTAAACAGAAAATTAACAAACGAAATAATTAAACACACAGGAAATATTCCTTTAATAAGTATTGACCAAGAAGGCGGAATGGTTACTAGAATCATGGATGGGGCGACATTTTGTCCAGGTAATATGACTTTAACAGCTACAAACAATAGTGACAATGCTTATAAAATTGGTAAAATAATGGGCGATGAATTAACGCATTTAGGAATAAATATGAATTTAGCACCATCATTAGATGTTAATAATAATCCTGATAACCCAGTTATCGGTGTTAGAAGTTATAGCGATAATCCGAAAATTGTAAGTGAATATGGCAATAAGTTTATTAAAGGACTTCAAGAAAAAGGAGTTATTGCAACGGCTAAACATTTTCCTGGACATGGTGATACTAATGTAGATAGTCACTTAGGATTACCAATGATTAATCATACTCTAGAAGAATTAGAAAAAGTGGAACTTGTTCCATTTAGAAGTGCCATTGAAAATGGTGTTGATGCAATTATGAGTGCACACATTGTTTTTTCAGAAGTAGATAAAAGTGGATTGCCTGGAACACTATCAAAAACAATTTTAACTGATTTATTACGTAATAAATTGAATTTTAAAGGTTTGATTGTTAGTGATTGCATGCAAATGAAAGCTATCGATAATCAATATACAACTGAACGTGGAACAGTAATGGGAATTAAAGCAGGACTTGATATTGCTTGCATTTCTCATACATTAGAAAAACAAGTCGGAGCATTAAAAGCATTAGAAGAAGCTGTTAATACAGGCGAATTGCCAATAGAAGTAATAGATGAAAAAGTAAAAAGAATACTTCATTATAAACAACTTACAAAAAATAAAATAGAAGAAGATTTTTTAGCTTTTACTGATGATGAAATTGTTAATTACTTTAAAAATTTAAATAACCAAGAAATTGTTAATAAAATCGTTGATGAATCATTAACTATTTTTAAGGGAAAAGAATTCGTTCAAACAGGTAAAACATTAGTAATTGCGGCTACTCCATTTGCGCAAACAATTGCGGAAGATAAATTAGATACAAGAAATATCGTTGATATGTTACATGAATTTGTGAAAACAGTCGACGCTGTTAAAATGGATTTACAAGCAGAAGATTATAGTGATTTAATCCATAAAGCTAGTAATTATGATCAAATAGTTGTATGTTCATATAATGCTAATAACTATCCTAATCAAGTAAATTTAATTAAAAAGCTAAATGATTTAGGAAAAGAATTATATGTAATTTCCACAAGAAATCCATATGACTATTTAGTTTTAGATGATATTGATAATTTGGCTTGCTTATATGAATATACAAAAAATTCAGTTGGAACAATTATGCGTTACTTAAGTGGAATGATTAAACCAAAAGGTAAATTTCCTATTAATGCTAATAACAAATTAAATGTATCGGCCTCAGTATATGTAGGTTTGCCTGATTATTCTTTAAAAGACAATATTAAATATTTGCATTTACTAAAGGAAAATGGTATTGATTTAGTTTTTGTTTCAGCTCATATGCCAGAAATGTCTAATACATATAAAGAAGAATTAAATACTATTTTACAAGAATGTAAAAAACTAAATATTAAAGTTGTTATTGATATTAATAAAAATAGATTGATTGAAATGGAAAGTGAAGGAAAACTTGATGGAGAATATACATTAAGATTAGATTATGGCTTTAATAATCAAGATATTATTGCTTTAGTTAAAAAAGGCTATAAAATAGAATTAAATGCATCTAATCTAAAAGTTGAAACAATGGAGTTTTTAAAAGCTAATGGTGTTGATTTTACTAACTTTAGAATAAGTCATAATTTTTATCCGAAGAAATATACAGGATTAAGCTATGATTTTGTAATGGAAAAGAATAAGTATTTAAAATCATTAGGATGTTATGTAGTTATATATATTCCATCTAAGCACCAACAAAGACCTCCACTATATGAAGGATTACCAACAATTGAAGCTCATCGTGAAGCACCGCTTACTGAAATATTATCAGAAGCTAAAATTTTAGGCTGTGATGAAGTATGTTTTGGCGATGCTTTCTGTAGTGAAGAAGAAATTAAATATGCCACAACATTTGATAGCGGAATTGTGCAAATTCCTGTTATTATCAAAAAAGAATGTGATGAAAATATTGTTAAAAAATTGTTAAAAGTTCAATGCAATCGTATCGATGAATCAGAATATTTTATTCGTTCTTCAGTTCGTTCTGAAACAGCTATTAAACCATTTAATACAGTCAATCGTTATATTAAAGATGTTACAATGGATAATGAATTATTTAAAAGATATCAAGGCGAAATATCGATTATTAAGAAAAACATTGAAGCTGATGAAAGAGTAAATGTCGTAGGTAAATGTAATTGTAATGAGTTTTTAATTAATAGTATCAAACCAGGGCAAAAATTTAAACTTGTCGTTGATCAAGTAATTGCGGAAGAAGCAATTATTGGTGTTGATGCTGGAGGAACAAAAACAAAAGTTGCCTTAATTGACGCTAATAAAGAAATAGTTTATAGTTGCATCGGCGGAAGCGGAAGCCCTGCGGTAGATCCTAATGCTTTAGATACAATATACAAATTAATTAAAGAAGTATATGACTTATATAGTAATAAATATAATATTAAAGCTATTGCTATGGGCGTTTCTGGAGTATATACGATTGAAAATAGAAGTGAATTTATTCAAAAAATAGAAAATGATTTTAATACTACTGCCATTTTAGAATCAGATGCTTTATTAGCGTTGTATTCAATTGTCCAAGATAAATATGAAGAAGGATTATTAATACTTGCTGGTACAGGTACAGCTATTATGGGATTGAATAAAGATAAATCATTTTTAGCAAGTGGTTGGGGACAATTATTAAATGAACATGGTTCAGCGTATGCTTGTGTAAAAGATTTTGTCTGTGAAATGATTGATAATTATGAAGATAAAGGTGAATTTACTAACTTTGGTAAAAAACTAATGAAACATTTAGGATATAGTGATTTACAAGAGTTTAAAAAATTATTCTATCGTCATTCAAAAGATGAAGTAGCATCATCTTCAAAATTCTTCTATGAAGAAGCTAAAAATGGTGATTATGAGGCTCAAAGATGGTTGTATCATAATGGAGAAATGTTAGCAGATAATGCTTTGGATGCTATTAGACATTTAAAAATGAGCAAACGAATAGTATTAGGATTTAGAGGTGGATTTGCTAGTAACGTACATTATGTTCAAGAAGGTGTAATTGATACATTAAAGAAAAATGGAATTGAACCAATTGTTGTGAAAGGCGATTCAGATCCAATTTATGGAGCGTTTTATATGGCTAAAAGAAAAGGAACTATATGTTAGCAATTGGTTTAATGAGTGGCACATCACTTGATGGTATTGATGCGGCCCTTGTTAAAATTGAAAATGAAAAATTCCAAGTATTAAAATTTATAACACTTCCATATGAAGAGAGTTTTAAAAAAATATTAATGCGAAACTTAAGTGACGAGACAGCATGCTTATCAGAAATTAGTAGTCTAAATTTTGAATTAGGTTATCGCTTTGTGAAAGCAATTGATGTATTGTTGCAGGGCACAGCATATAAATATCAAGATATTAGCTTTGTTGCTAGTCATGGACAAACTATTTGGCATGATCCACTAGGAAATAAAAGTATTATTGATGTTCCTTCAACTTTACAAATTGGTGAACCAAGTGTCATAAGTTATTATACAGGAATAAAAACAATATCTAATTTTCGAACAATGGATATAGTTGCTGGTGGGGAAGGAGCCCCACTAGTACCTTATTCAGAATATTTATTATTTAAGGATCCTAAAAAAGATGTAGTATTACAAAACATTGGAGGAATTGGTAATTTAACATATCTAAAACATGGATGCAGTATTGAAGAAGTTAAATCGTTTGATACTGGTCCTGGAAATATTATGATTGATTATTTTACTAATAAATATTTTGCGAAACCATATGATAATAATGGTGATATTGCAAATAAAGGAAAAGTAATAAATGAAATATTAGACTATTTATTAAAAGATGAGTTTATAACAAAAATACCACCTAAAACAACAGGAAGAGAACAATACTCACAACAATTTATGGAAAAAATGGCTGTTGACTGTCATTTTGAGGAATATAAAAAAGAAGATATTATATGTACAATATCTGAATTTACAGCATATACCATTGCATATCAATATTTACATTTTATTAACCATATTGATTTAGTTGTAATTAGTGGTGGTGGTTCACATAATAAATATATTATGCGACGTATTCAAGAATTAACAAAAATAAAAACTATAACAGGAGAGGAATTTGGGATAAATAGTGATAGCAAAGAAGCTTTAGCTTTTGTTATTTTGGGATATCAAACTATTAATAACTTGCCAAGCAATGTGTGTAGTGCAACGGGTGCTAAAGAGCATGTAATTTTAGGAAATATCACTAATAATCCACTAGGATATAAAAATGAATAATGTTGATTTAAAAAAAATAGGGACTGAGCAAAGAAATCCAAATACGATGAATATTGATAAGGTTCCCACAAATGAAATTTTACGATTAATAAATAATGAAGATAAAACAATCCCTTTTGCGGTTGAAAAAGAAATTGAACATATTGGAGCATTAGTAGATTGTGTAGTTGAACAATTTTATAAAGATGGACGTTTAATATATATTGGTGCTGGAACTAGCGGGCGTATTGGACTTGTTGATGCTGTTGAATGTCGCCCAACATATTCTTGTAGTGATGAAATGGTTCAATGCTTAATGGCTGGTGGAATGAAAGCGATGGTTAAAGCTGTTGAAGGAGCTGAAGATTCCAAAGAAATGGCTGTTGAACAATTAAAAGAAATTAACTTGCAATCAAATGACGTTGTTGTAGGTATTGCGGCTAGCGGTAGAACTCCATATGTAATCGGGGCTATTGAATATGCTAAAAGCATTGGTTGTAAGACAGGATCGATTTCCACATCGTTGAATAGTGAAATTGGAAAAATTGCGGATTATAAAATTGAAGCAGTAACAGGAGCTGAACCAATTACAGGATCAACACGTATGAAATCAGGTACTGCACAAAAATTAATTTGTAATATGATTACAACAGCTGCTATGGTTAAAATGGGAAAAGTATATAGTAATTTAATGATTGATGTACAACCAACAAACCAAAAATTAGTGAAGAGAGCACAAAGTATTTTAAGTCAAGCAGTAGGCATTTCTAATGAAGAAGCTCAAGTTTATATTGATAAATATAAAAGTGTAAAAAAATCATTATTTGCAATATTATCAGGAATTGAAGATGAAAAAGAAATTGATGCTATCCTAAATCGTAATCACGGAAATATTAGAATGTCTTTAAAGGAAGTTGGTATTGATAATGATTAAACATGTAGAAATAGAAAATAAAAATGGTATGATTCTTAGGGGCTATTTACATTTACCTGAGAATGCCAAACAAATAGTTGTATTTTTTCATGGATTTACTGGCAATAAAACAGAACATAATGGGCATTTTCGCAATTTGGCAAGGATGTTAGAAAAAGAAAATGTTGCTAGCTTACGCATGGACTATCATGGAAATGGTGAATCTGATGGTGAATTTACTGATTTTAATTTTGATGTCTTATTAGATGATGCTCAAAGAATGATTGAGTTTGCTAAAAATGTTAAAGGAATTGAAAGCGTCGCAATTTTAGGCTTTAGTTTAGGCGGTGCTGTAGCTAGTTTGAGTGCAAATGATAAAAATTGTGATAAGTTAGTTTTGATATCTCCAGCTGGATGCATGCCAACAACGGCTAACAATGCTTATACAAATGCTAGAAAATTAGAAAATGGAAATGCATATTTTTCTGGATTTGAAATGAGTGAAGAATTTGTGAAAAGTATTGAAGGAAAAGATATGTATGCAAATTGCGATAACTTCAATAAAAAGGTATTAGTAATTCATGGAACAAAAGATTTATCAGTTTCTAATTTATATGGTGTTAGATATTCGGTTGCTTATTCTAACTCACGATTGGTTTTAATTGAGGGATCAGGACATGGATATGATACGTATGAACAAAAAAATGAAATGTATAAACATGTAATAGAATTTTTAAAATAAAATATAATATAATGTCAACTCAAAAAGAAAAACAAACGTTTTCAATTTTTAGTTGACTTTTTTTAAAAAATAATATAAAATATAGTTAGGTTTAGAGAAATCTAGACAAAGAAATTGAAAAATTAATAAGGAGGATTTTCAATGTTAACTAAAATTAAAAGATTTTTAGTGTTAGTTATTTTCTCTGCTTTTGCATTCACTTTAGTAGGATGCGACTCTACATCTAGTGCTATTAAATCAGCATTAAAGGAGATGGAGATAGAGTTAGAAATAACTGACGAAGTATTGACATTGCCAGGCGTTTATGTTGCTGATGCAGTAACTGAATGGACATCAAGCGATACAAAAGTTATCGAAATTGAAGGAACTGAAGCATATGTCTATCGTACTGATAAAGAACAAAGTGTTACACTTACAGTTACTGTAACTGCTGGTGAAATCACAGAAACAAAAAGTTTTGATGTTGTAGTTAAAGCTTTAAATGCGGCAACATCAGTAAAAATTGATACAAGTAGCTTTAAAAAAGATGAAGCCGGATTTCTTCTTCAAATTGGTAAATCTTATGATTTAGAAATTGAAGAAATGGACGGTTTCTATATTGATCCTGTTTGGTCTTCTTCAAAAAGCAAATTTGCAAAAGTTGAAGGAAGTGCTGAAGAAGGATATAAATTAGTTGGTTGCGCTGAAGGTCAAATAAAATTGACTGTTAAATCATCAACTGATAATAGCGTATCTGATACAGTTGAAATATTTGTTTGTAAAAATTATAAGCCAGAAACTATTTTGTTAGCTGAATATGAAGCTATTATGGAACAAATGCCTAAATTTATTAATCAAACTCAATTTTTACCTGAATCAGAAAGTGATTATATAGAAGTTAAATATATTGATAGTACTAGTAAAGTTGAATTAACTGACAATGAATATATTTTTGTAAGAGGTGGAACTGATCATAAAGAACAATTTGAAATGGTTTTATCTTATAGAGGTACTGAAATTTCTCGTGAAATTGAATTACTAATTGTAACAAACCCTGAAGATAATGAGTTTTTACAAATTGAAGAAGCAATAGAATATATTAAAGAATATTTCAAAAAATATAATTCTGAAGAAGCTGAATATGAAAAAATTTATGCTAAAGCTGCAACAACTGATGATCCAAATGAAGATTGTGTTGCTTATAATGCACCTGCTACATATACTACACAATATGGAACTGAAGATGCACGTGCAACTGTTTCTTTAACATATGATTGTTCTTATATTGGCAATTTTAGTCCATGTAGTTTTGTTGATGTTACTGATACTACTGATACTACAAAAGTTCTTTCATCAAATTTGATTTGTTATAAACCAAATGATGATGTTTCATTCAGCTTGAAAATTTATGTTAAATCTAAAAATAACTTTGATTCAGTAACTATTCCAGTAGTTGCTGGCGGATATACTCAAGAAGAAATTATTCAATATTTAGCAGAAAATACATTACCTCAAGCTAATGATGAAGGAAAATATGAAGTTACATGTAAGAATATTACATTACCTTCTATTGATGCAACTGGTAAATTCGCTAATTTAGCAATCACTTGGAAATCAAGTAATGCAGCAGTTTTATCAGACGATGGTAAATTTGTTAATATGGATTTATCAGAATCTACACCTGTTACAATGACAGCAACAGTTAAATATGATGGAACAGTAAATGCAAAATTCAAATTTGAACAAACATTAGAATTTAACTATACAGTAAATCCTGCTGAAAGCACTGCACAAATTGTTGCTTTACAAGTTGGTAACTATGTAATGGCTGATGAATTTTTCTCTCAAATTAAATATTTCCCATTTGGAAAGAAAGACCGTTTAGACGCTGATGGAAATGTAACTAATGTTATGCCTTTACCTAAAAAGGTATCAGATTTAACAAGTGAATTAGCTAACTATGCTGATTTAGAAATTGCTTGGACAGCTAACGAAGATGGATTATTAGATGAAAACTATAAATTATTAAAACAATATTTAAGATATCATGAAGCTGTTTTAACTTATACAGTTACTGTTGATGGCGTTTCAGCAACTGGTGAAGTTGTTGTAAATGTTGGTATCACTGAAGTTCAAAATGCAGTTTATATTGGTGGTAACTATTATCAACAAAGTGAAACAGGTAAAAATGCTGGTGATGCATTATCACAATTAAGTAAATTTGATGCATCAGTTGGTAACTTAAAAGATGCAGCTAAGATTTGGGGATTTAGTTATGGCCACGGTGAATTCAATGGTTTAACATGGTATTTAGATAAAGTTGATGAAAAAACTGGTATAACAGTTAGATATCAATATTTTGCTGCTGTAAATGGATATATGACATTAGATGATCAATATGGTATTGAATTAGATGCTCCAGAGGACGCTGCTGAAACTGATACATCATATAAAGTTCTTGTTAATGGTATGTATAATCCTGATGTAACAGGAGATGCTTCTACTGTTAAGGTTATTTTAAATGAAGAATTAAATGCTAACATTGGAACTAATTATGGTGGAAACTGGGCAAGTATTTTCTACAATGCTACAGATCATGATATACAAATTCCTATGTCACCATTAGCTGCTTCAGCGTTCTTAGGTAGTGCTGATGTTAAGTGGGAAAATCATCCATTTATGAAAAATAATGTAATTGCTAGAGATAATGCATTTGGTATGGATGGATATAGAGTTGGATTCGTTTGCGATAAAGACGGAAAAGTTGTGATGGGCTCTGGTGATACGCAACTTCAAGTAAATTATGATGCTGATGGAGATGGCAAATTAACAGCAGCTGATTATTGGGTAACAATTCCAGCTGGTGGATATGCTTATACACCAAAGACTCAACAAAATAATGCTACTATTAATGGATTATTCTGTTTTAAAGGTGTTCAATTACAAATGAGTTGGTTTGAACCATATCAATTAAGTGCAGATGGAAATTCTGAAGGATTAGGAACATTTGCTCACTAATAAATAAAATGATGCTTTAGTATATTGTTATAAAACTATTTAAAGTTTGATAAAGTTACATAAAGTTATTTATAAAGAAACAGGGACTCGAATTATGTGTTCGAGTTCTTGTTTTGCATTTAATGTAATTTATAATATACATTTTAATAAAAGCATAAATATTTCAATTTAAACAATATGAAATTTGTTCTTTTGCTAATTATAAAAATTATTTTGTTGAAGACATTAACACAAATTAATCACAAAAAATAAAATATTTTTAAAATAATGCTGTCAATAGTTTTCGAAAATGTCCCAAAAATTTTTAAATATTAGCGGGAAATT
>CAZFAM010000019.1:0-26218 GCA_964516425.1 uncultured Bacteroidales bacterium
TAAGACTTTAACTTTACATATTATACTTAACATAATATATATTATAGGAAGTTATTATATAATCCGTCAAAAAGCAAAGAATAAGGAGATAATATCAATAATCTATTTTCTTTGCACTGTAAAATTTGCCTTATCAATAATGTTAATTCGCTTTTACGCATAAATTAAAAATATAAAGGTTTTAACTTCATATTATGTATTTTACATAATTAAAATAATGGGAAGTAAAAATAAAAAAATAAAAAACCCTATCCTTTTGATAGGATAAGGCAATTTCATTTATAACAAAGATATCTTTATCCACTTAGCACTTCTTCCTTTGCCAAGAGGCTTAATTTTATTTTCATCTCTTAATTTTTGTAATGCTCTATTAATGGTTGTTTCACTGACATATGGATGTATAACTCTTATTTGATCCTTTGTAAAAATGTTAGGGAGAGAACATATGGTATTTTCAATATTATCACCTTTTGTAATACTTTGATCAATTTTATATTCGTTAATTACATCATCAGCTTTTCTGTAGGCAACTAAAATTATTTTACACATGTATCTAATAAATGCTGTTGGTTGGCAAATGCCTTCCTTCCAATTATAGCTGACATCTAATAATTTAGCTTTAAAGTCTTCATAATCATTGTAAATCAATTCAAAGAAACTTATATATTTAAACGCATCAATATCCGCCTTTAATAATAAGACATATAAAACAAGGTAAGTAATTGTTTCATTATTTAAAGTAAATGGCTTTAAATTGTGCAAATCAACAAAATAATTTAAAAATAAAATAATCTTTTCAATATCATCATGACTATATAGCTCTTCATTCAAATAATCCACAAATTCTCTTTTTGTTTTATTAGAAAAAATAACTTGCTCTTTAGAATCATATTTAATACTTTGATTTTCGTAAATATAATTAATCATATTAAGAAGAGTGTTCGATTGTAAAGAATAACTTTTTGATGTATTTTGAATATCATTTAAAATCTCTAGAATTGTAAATAGGACTCCTTCTTCTTTATTTCTAGGTGTTGAATTTTTAGTAATAATCAATCGTAAACGAGTATCAGAAATGTCTAGTTTTAATAATTTCCCAATAAAGAAAGCATCTCGTTGAATTGTTTGTTCTATTATTTTATTAATACTACTAGCTGTAATTTCTGCGTATAATTCATTTTTACCTATATACTTATAAATACTTGTTAAAGAGTTAATAATGTCATTGGGGACAATATAACGGTTAATATTTTCAATGCAACTCATATTAAACCTCTTATTTATTTAAATCCATATTATTTCGTTTTAAAACGATTTTAATAGGTTTTCCGATTGTTTGCGAATTAGCATTTTTGCCAAGCGTTGGTGATGAAGACTTTAATGAGTTATAATCAATTTGCATTGTTCCTTTATCGCCTATTACATATGCTTCGGTTTCTGTTTTTAAGTTTTGATTATGAATTACAACGGCATTAACAACATAATTTGGACTTGTTTTTGCCATTGGTATTAATGGCTTACCAACATTACTACGTTTAATTTTTGTTATTTCTTCAACCTTAAATTTCTTTAAATTACCTTTTTGTTGCATTAGGATAATTGAATCTTTAGGACTAACTAAAAATGCTCCAACAACGGTATCATCTTTTCTTGTTCCAAATTCACATGCACGCATACCAAAGGATGGAATAGCATATACACTAACTTCTTTTTCATCATATCGACTTGCAAAGCCTTCTTTAGTAATTACAACAACTTCTTTTTTAGTTCCTGAGCAATAATCTATATTAACTAGTTCATCATCTTCCCTTAGTTTTGTTGCCATTAAAGCATTAGAATATCTTGTTGCTTTTAATTCAGAAATTTGTGTTCGTTTAATTAAACCATTTTTAGTGACAAACATGATATATTCATCAGCATCAAAATCATCAATAGGAACAGTATAAATAATCTTTTCATCAGCAGTAATATTTGCTAAAACACTAACGTTTGATCCTAAATCTTTATGCTTACACTCTGGAATTTTAGATACTGGCAAGTATACATAATTTCCTTTGCTTGTAAACATAACTAAAGTATCAGTAGTAAATGAATCATATTCATTAACAATAAAATCATCATCTTTTAATTTTGTTTGTTCATCAGTTGCAAAGAATTTTGGAGTAATTTTTTTAATATATCCATCTTTAGTAACTAATAGTTTGACCTCCTCTTTTGCTATAAGATTTGTCACTTCTACTATTAATTCACTTACTTCAGATTTAATCTTTGTTTTTCTTGGCGTAGACAAAACTTTTTCTGTTGCCGCTAGTTCTTTTTTGATTACTTCTAATAATTTATTTTCGTTTGCTAATATTTCTTCTAATTCTTTAACTTTTTCTTTTAATTCTTCTTGTTCTTTTCTTAAAGCGTAAATGTCAGTATTTGTTAAACGATATAATTGCAACATCACAATTGCTTCAGCTTGTTCTTCAGAAAAACTATAATTCGATATCAAGTTTTCTTTTGCCTCTTTTTTGTTTGCAGATTCACGTATTGTTTTAATTACAGCATCTAAAATTGATACCATAGCGATTAAACCTTCCACAATGTGCAACCTTTTATTAGCAGATGATAGTTCAAAATTACTTCTATTCGTAATAACTTCTTTTTGGTGAGCAATATAAGCGTCTAATAAACTCAAAAGTCCCATTAATTCAGGTCTTTTATTATTAATCGCAACCATATTAAAGCTATAGTTTGTTTGTAAATCTGTTGATTTAAAGAAGAAATCACGGATAAATTCCGCATTAACATCTTTTTTAATGTCAACTACAATTCTTAATCCTTCTCTATCTGATTCATCACGAATGTCTAAAATGCCGTCAATATTTTTTGTAACATACACTTCGCTCATTTTTTTTACTAATTGTGATTTAACTACTTTATATGGAATTTCAGTTATAACAATTTGATTACATTTATCACCTTCCACAATTTCGGTTTTAGATTTAACAACAATTTTTGCTTTTCCATTTTCGTATGCATCTTTAATTTGTTCAACACCTTCAATTATACCACCAGTTGGAAAATCAGGTCCTGGAATAATTTCCATTATTTTATCCAATGTACATTTAGGATGGTTTATACGATAAATAGCTCCCTTAATAATTTCATTAATGTTGTGTGGAGGGATTTCAGTTGCATAACCAGCACTAATACCAGTAGCACCATTTGCTAATAAGGCAGGGAATTTTGCGGGTAAAACAGTAGGCTCATATTCTTCATCATCAAAATTAGGAACAAAACCGACTGTTTTCTTGTTTAAGTCTTGCAAAATATATTCCGCATATATACTAAGTCTAGCTTCTGTATAACGCATTGCAGCAGCTGGATCACCATCCATACTACCGTTATTACCATGCATATCAATTAGAGGCATTAACATTGTAAAATCTTGACTCATACGAACCATAGCATCATATACAGATGTATCACCATGTGGGTGATATTTACCAATCACTTCACCTACAATACGTGCACTTTTCTTATAAGGTTTATTATGAAACATTCCCAAACGATACATGGCGTACAATATACGACGTTGAACAGGTTTTAAACCATCTCTCGCATCAGGTAAAGCACGATCTTGAATAATATATTTTGAATATCTACCAAATCTTTCCCCGAATATTTGTTCTAGATTTTGCGTTAAAATTTTTTCATTCGCAAATTGTTCGATTTTTTTACTTATTCTTTTACTGCTCATCTGGATTTGCCTCCTCTAAAACATAATTATCTTCAAAATCAAAAGAAACATTTTCTTCAATCCAATCGCGACGTGGTTCGACATCATCCCCCATTAAAACAGAAACTCTTTCATCTGCTTCGTCAAAATCTTCGATATTAACTCTAATTAGGGTACGTGTTTCTGGATTCATAGTTGTATCCCATAATTGATTAGAATTCATTTCGCCAAGACCCTTAAATCTTTGAATTGTATAGTTTTTAACTTTTCTAGTCAATTCCTGTAATTGTGAATCATCCCATGCATATTCAATAGTGTTTTTATTACTAACTTTATATAAGGGTGGTAAAGCTATATATACTTTTCCCGCTTCAATTAAAGGACGCATATATCTAAAGAAAAATGTTAATAACAATATTTGAATATGAGCACCATCATCATCAGCATCGGTCATAATAATTACTTTATTAAAGTTTGATTTATTAGCATTGAAATCATTATTACCAAATCCTGCTCCTATAGCATGTATTAACGAAAGTATTTCTTCATTTTTCAGTAATTCATCAACTTTAGTTTTTTCAGCATTTAAAACTTTTCCTCTTAATGGTAAAATAGCTTGGAAAGTTCTGTCTCTTCCTTGTTTTGCGGAACCTCCGGCTGAATCACCTTCCACAATAAAAAGTTCATTTTTAGAGCCGTCTTTTACTTGTGTTGGTGCTAATTTACCAACTAAATTGGCGGGTTTAGTTGATTTTTGCTTAACCATTCTCGCATTATCACGAGCTTCTCTTGCTGCTTCACGGACTTTAGCAGCTTTTAAAGCACGATTAATTAAATTATTAGCAATTTCTCCTTTTTCAGCAAGATAGAATCCTAACTTTTCTGTAACTATTGATTCTACAGCTATTTTTGCATCGGCTGTACCAAGTTTATTTTTTGTTTGTCCTTCAAATTGTAATAATGATTCAGGAATTCTAATTGAGACGATTGCTGTCATACCTTCGCGTATATCAATGCCTTCAATATTAGGATCTTTATCTTTAATAAGACCTTTTTTACGAGCATATTCATTAAAAGCTCTAGTTAAACCACTCTTAAAACCAGTTTCATGAGTGCCACCATCTTTTGTACGAATGTTATTAACAAATGATAATAATGTTTCATTATAATTTTTTTCTGTATATTGTAATGCTGCTTCAATTTGCATTTCATATGCATTTCCTTCAATAAAAATAGGTTCTGTCACAGCTTGTTTTCCTTTATTAATATCATTAATGTATTCAACAATCCCATTTTGATAATGGAATGTGGCTTTTTCATCACTTCTCTCATCGATTAAATCAATTTTTAATCCTTTGATTAAATACGCTGCTTCTTTTAGCCTTGTTGAACATTGTTTAAAGTCAAAGATTGTTGTACTAAAAATTTCTGGATCTGGTTTAAAATGGACAGTAGTTCCTGTTTTCTTTGTAGTGCCTAAATTTTTAGGTTTATAGATTTTTGATCCACCCTTTTCAAAGCGTTGAAAATAAATCTTATTTTCTCTTTGAATTGTTAGTTCTACCCATGAGCTTAATGCATTAACAACACTTGAACCAACACCATGAAGACCTCCTGACACTTTATATGCACCATCGCCACCAAACTTACCACCAGCGTGTAATGTACAATAAACTACTTGCGGTGTTGGAACTCCTGTTTTATGCATTCCGATAGGAATACCACGCCCGTTATCAGAAACTTCAACTGTATTTCCTTTGTGGATTGTTACTACAATATGATTGGCTTCGCCAGCTAAAACTTCATCAATCGCGTTATCTACTATTTCCCAAACCAAGTGATGTAATCCACGAGAATCAGTTGATCCAATATACATACCAGGCCTTTTTCTAACAGCTTCCAATCCTTGCAAAACTTGAATATCATTTTCATTATAGGTAGTTTTTGCCATTTTTTTGCTCCTTTACACGTTCTAAAATATTTTATATTTATATTATAGCACATATTTAATCAATAATCAACACATATTTTAACAAATAAACATATTCATTTTTAAAAAATGATAACATTTAATGGCTTTATTTGTCACATAATGGCTTTTTCGGTAAAAAATAATGAATAATTTAATCATTGCTTTTTAATGGCAATTAGTGTATAATGATATTAATTATTTTGAGGTGGACATATGAAGTATTTTATACAAATTTTGTTGTTAATGGTAGCATATCTTATCGGTTCTATTCCTTTTGGTTTAGTGTTTGGAAAAATAAAAGGCGTAGATATTAGAGAACACGGAAGTAAAAATATCGGAGCAACTAATGTAGGGAGAGTTTTAGGAAAAAAATATTTTTTCTTTACTTTTTTTCTTGATTGCATGAAAGGATTTATTTTTGTTTTTTTATTCCGTTTTAATATAATCCCTCATGAGTATTGTTTATTAAGCCCAATGGTATATGGATTAGCTGCAATTTTAGGACATGTTTTCCCTGTGTTTTTAAAATTCAAAGGTGGTAAAGCTGTTTCTTCAAGCGCAGGAGCATTACTTGGCTACTCTCCAATTATATTTTTAATTGCAATTACAATTTTTATTATTATTTATTTAATAACAAAAATCATTTCTATTTCTTCTATTATTACAGCTTTATCAGTTATTGTTTTATGTATTATTTTCAGTTTAGTTAAACAAGAAATGTTTGTTAATTTATTTGATGTTCCAACAGCAAATTTATGGCCATTAAACTTATGGTTTGTAATATGTGCTATTATTATTGTTGCAATAATTATAATTAGACATAAAAGTAATATCAAACGTTTAGCAAATCATACAGAAAGTAAATTTATTTTAAAATAAAAAATACACAGTCTATAAGGGCTGTGTATTTTATTTTAATCTTGCTTCATTGAAGCCATAATTTGTCTAACTTGTTTTTCTGATGGAGTACGTCCCATTTGTTGCATCATAGCACGAATCATTTTTTCATTAATTGGTGGATGTTCTTTTAAATACTTTGTAAAAAAGTGTCTTGATACAAAAAAACCAATAATGGCACCAATTAATAAAGCACCAATACCTACTAGTAATGGAGTAAGCCAAGACCAAACAGATAAAATAACTAAATTCATTTTCTTCACTCCTTTAAATATCACGTAACTATTCTACTATATTTTAAAAAATAAGTCAAGATATGATTGTGAGAAAACGCCTGAAAAAAAGATTATTTTTAAAAAACAAGAGATTTACTAATTAAATTTTTTTAAAACCGATTTTAAGGGGCTTTTTGCCCTATTTTTTAACATTTTTTAAATATTTCTTTACCTTTTTATTAAAATATGATAAAATGATAATGTAATTATTTTAAAGAGGAGGACTAAAATTATGCCAAGAAAAATTTTAGATACTTGTGTTGCTTGCGGTTCATGTCAAGGTGAATGTCCAGTAGGCGCAATCGTTGAAGGCGATATTTATTCAATTGATCCAGATCAATGCATCGATTGCGGTGTTTGTCAAGCTGCTTGTCCAACAGATTCAATCGTTGAAGACTAATTTAAATTAAAAAGCATCGTTCCATTTAGGGCGATGCTTTTTTAGACATTATATATACTTAAATAAATCTGTATCATAACTAGAATATTCAAATGTAACATCAGAAAAATGTTTTTTTAAATCTATAATTAAATTATCAAAAACAACCTTTTCAATCCCATGATTAACCTCAATTAAACATAAATTATAATGTTTCGCAAATATTCCTAAATGATGTTTTAATTCACCTGTAATATAACAATCACAATTATTATTAATTGCAATCATCATTTCTTCTTCTTGACCACCACTTCCACCAACGATAGCAACGCGTTTAATAGGCCTATTAAGTTCTCCAACATATCTTACGCCGTTTAAAGAAAAAATATCTTTTGTTTTTACAACTAAATCTTTAAATGATATTTCATCAATATCACCATAACGAACAAAGCAATTATCTTGTCCTAAATTTGAGTTTTTTAAATCATAAAGATTTGCCAGAGTATCAGCAACACCATTATATCCTAAATCCATATTAGTATGCATTGAAATTAAAGCAATATTATTTTGTATTAACTGATAAATAACTTTACCTTTATCATCATTTGGGTTAATTTTAGAAATAGGAACAAATAGAAATGGATGATGAGTAATAATTAAATTACAGTTTTGCTTAATAGCATCATTTACGACTTCAGTTGTTACATCAAGGCTACACATTACACCTGAAACATTCATATCTTCAGAACCAATAACTAAGCCAATTTTACCTTTATCAAACGTAGAAGCTAATTCATATGGAAATCTTTGTTCTAAATATTTTAAAATACTTTTAACATTCATCATTCAACACCTCTTTAATAGCTTCTATTTCCTTTTCTTTAGATTTGAATTTTTCAATTTGAGTTAATCTTTTATTCCATTTATCAATAAAAATTTTTGACCTTTTTTTTGACAAAATAGGCCCAAAATTCAGCTCTAAATCGCTTAATTTTTCAAATCCTAAATTGTACTCGATTATTTCATAAAAGTTGTTGGAATCAAAAATAATAGTTTCATCAACGATTTTAAATCCTAAATCGTTCATGTTTTTGCGTACTTCATATAAATTATTGTGAGGAGAAAGGATGATTTTCTTAATATGTTTAATTTTATTTATTGATTCATTAATAATCTTATTAATTAATAATCCACCCATTCCCGCAATAATAACAGTATTTATTGTTGCAATATCAGAATCATCAACTTGTAATAAACCATCACTTAAAATAAATTTTACATTATTATAAGTAGCCAAATTAGCTTTTGCACTATTTAATGGACCAATTTTATTATCAATTGCATAAGCATTTTTTATGTTTTTTTCATCAATTGCAGTTTTAATTAAATAGCCATGATCACAACCAACATCCGCAATTATATCATTTTCGTCAATAAATGAAGCAATTGTCTTAATTCTATTCATATGAGTTATTTATATTGCGATAAACGTTTAATTCTGGTTGGATGACGTAATCTACGGATTGCTTTAGCTTCAATTTGTCTTATTCTCTCTCTAGTAACATTAAATTCTTTACCAACTTCTTCTAATGTATGTTGTTTACCATCAACTAACCCTACACGTAATCGTAAAACTTTTTCTTCACGTGGTGTTAATGTTTTTAATACACTATCAATTTCTTCCTTATATTTTTCATTAATAGTAAATTCTAAAGGGTTAGGCAATTCAACATCATGCACAAAATCGCCTAATGTTGAGTCATCTTCTTCACCAACAGGCGTTTCTAACGAAACAGGCTCTTGTGCTATTTTTTGAATTTGTTGGACCTTTTCAACTGTCATATGTAACGCTTCTGCTAATTCTTCAGGAGTAGGATCACGACGTAATTCTTGGGTTAATTTACGTTGCGTTCTGGCAAGTTTGTTAATTGTTTCAACCATATGAACAGGAACTCTTATTGTTCTTGCTTGATCAGCAATAGCTCTTGTTATTGCTTGTTTAATCCACCAAGTAGCATATGTAGAAAATTTAAAACCCTTAGTATAATCAAACTTATTAACAGCTTTCATTAACCCCATATTTCCTTCTTGAATTAAATCTTGTAGTTGCATACCTCTTCCTAAATATTTTTTGGCAATTGACACAACTAAACGAAGATTTGATTCGATGAATAAATCACGTGCTTGCATTCCTTCTTCTGTTTCTTCTTCTAATTTTTTTATTTCTTCTTCGGTAACTTCGATATTCTTTTTTCCTTTTTTAATAGCTTTTAATTTTTCTTCAGCTAATAATCCTTGTTGAACCTTGCTTGATAATTCCATTTCTTGAGTAACTGTAAGTAATTCAATTTGGCCAATTTCACGTAAATACATTCTTATTGGATCATCAGCTTGTGAAGTTGTTATGATTGAAGAAACAATATCATCAATATCTTTGTTTTTTAAATCATTTTCATATTCGGCGCTAATTTCGTCAGCGTCAGGGTTAGATAATTCAGTTTCAAGAAACTCTTCAAACTCAGCGTCTTCATAATGTTGTAAAGCATCTTCTGTTACGCCTTCTTCATCAAGAGGTTTATCAGTAATAGTAATTCCCTCATCATCTAATCTTCTTGTAACCTCATCGAAATCTTCTGAATCTTCATCAATAACGTTTAAAATTTCGTTAATTGATACATACCCATTTTTCTTACCTGACTCGATAAGCGTGTTTACAAATTCATTTAGATTTTCATTCATTATATTTATTACTCCTTATTTTTTAATAATCGTTGTTTTCTTTTTATAATTGGATACGTTTTTTAAATCTTCTTCATTTTTAATAGTTTTAATTGACATTTCATCAATTGCTTTTGCGTAGGGAAATTCTTTAATATTAGCAATTAATTTAACAATTTCATCATTGTTAGGAGTTTGTTCATTAACAATAATTGATTCTAAAATTGATATTTCATCGTTATTTAATTGCGAATTATTTAAATAAACATCCTTATCCATTATATCATGCATTTTATAGTATGTCATTAAACTATATAATATATTTCGATGTTCTTTAATACAAAAAGTATGGTTTAGAGAACTTTCTATTTCTAAACATTGTTTTTGATTTAAAAAAGCCGCTTTTAATAATTTTCGTTCCGATTTTAAATATTTATCTTTTATTTTAACCTTTTTTTCAACATCAGTTTTAATAATAGGTTTTTCCGAAACTTTATATTTTAAATTTTTAAAATCATTATATAATGTTTCAACGTTAGTATTTAGTTCTTTTGCTAAACGCTTTAAAACACTCTCAATTATAACATTTGACTTAATCAAATGCAAATAATCGAATATACGATTTTTATATATTTCTATATCATTAATATTATCTAAAGAAAAAGATTTTTTTTCATAGTCCATTACAAAATCAATTGCACTAACAATGTTATGTGTTAAAACGTTATATAATTCTTCTTTACCCTTTTGATATATAAATTCATCAGGATCTTTGCCATTAGGAATACGAACAACACTAACATTCATATTATTGTTTAATAATAATTCGATAGCTTTTATTGTTGCGATTGTTCCTGGACCATCAGAATCATAACAAACAATAACATTATTTGTCAAACGTTTAATTGCTACAATTTGATTTTGAGTAAGAGATGTCCCCATACTAGCAACAGAATTCAAAACATTTGCCCGTACTGAGGCTATTACATCCATAAACCCTTCATATAAATAAACGCAATTGTGGGTCTTTATTTCTTGGATTGCATCAGAATAATTATATAAAATATCACCTTTTTTAAAAATCACTGTATCTTTAGTGTTAATATATTTACTATCACTAGGATCATCTTTTTTATATTTACGGCCACTAAAACCAACAATATTACCATCTAAATCTTTTAGTGGGAACATAATTCGGTTTTTAAAAACATCATGATATTGTGAATCACCTCTAACTAAACCAACTTCAATCATATCTAGAGGCAATATATTTTTATTAACAAGAGTCTTGTAAAGCATATCATTATCGCTTGTTAATCCAATACTAAAACGCGAAATTATTTCATCACTCAATTTTCGATCATGTAAATATGTTAATCCTTCTTTCCCATCATCAGTATTATGTAAATAAAATTCAAATAATTGTGACGCTTCTTTTAAAACTGTATAATATTTACTATTTTTTTGAAATTCAATATCTTTTTGAGATAATGTAACATTAATTCCAACCGTTGCTCCTACTTCTTTCATTGCATCAGTGATAGAAATATTTTTAATGCGGCTAACAAATGTGATAACATCACCACCTACACCACAGCTAAAACATTTAAACACCTTTTTTTGTGGTGAAACGGACATTGAAGGATTTTTATCATCATGAAATGGACATAGTCCAATATAATTATTCCCTTTTTTTTCTAATTTAACATATTGACTTATGATATTAACAATATCAGCTTTTTCAACTATTTTACTTCTTTGAGAATTGTTAAAATCCATCAATATGCACTTCCTTTCTATTTTACTTTTTCTGAAATATAAGACACTAAATCACTAATTTTTATGCGTTCTTGTTTCATTGTATCACGATCACGTACTGTAACAGCGTTATCTTCTAAAGAATCGAAATCGAATGTAACACAATATGGTGTGCCAATCATATCTTGACGACGATATCTTTTTCCAATATTTCCGGCAGTATCATAATCACAATTAAATTCTTTCGATAAAATATTATAAACTTCTAAAGCTTGTCCTTGCAATTTATTTACCAAAGGTAAAACAGCAACTTTATAAGGAGCAAGATTAGGTTTCAAACGTAAAACAACACGCGTGTCATTTTCTAATTGTTCTTCATCATATGCGGAAGTTAAAACAGCAAGTAATAATCTTTCTACGCCAACAGATGGTTCAACAACATATGGAATGTATTTTTCATTTGTTTCCGGATCAAAATATTCTAATGATTCCTTAGAATGAGTTTGATGTGTTTTTAAATCATAATCTGTACGATCCGCAATTCCCCATAATTCTCCCCATCCAAATGCAAATAAAAACTCTATATCTGTAGTTGCATTTGAATAAAAGCATAATTCTTCTTTTGCATGGTCGCGATAACGTAAACGTTCTTTCTCTAAACCACAAGTATTTAAGAACTCTAAACAATAATTTTTCCAATATTCAAACCATTCTAAATCAGTTCCTGGTTTACAGAAAAATTCCATTTCCATTTGTTCAAACTCACGAGTTCGGAAAATAAAGTTACCAGGCGTAATTTCATTTCTAAAACTTTTACCTATTTGACCAATTCCAAAAGGTACTTTTTTTCTTGTTGTTCTTTGAACATTTTTAAAGTTAACGAAAATACCTTGGGCAGTTTCAGGGCGTAAATACACTGTATTTTTACTATCTTCAATTACTCCTTGATTAGTTTTAAACATTAAATTGAATTTACGAATATCAGTAAAATTAGATTTACCACAATCTGGACATGTAATATTATTTTTAATAATATATTCCATTAATTGTTCATTACTCCATCCATCACCGGTAATTTCACCATGTGTAAAATCTTCAATTAATTTATCAGCACGATGTCTAGTACCACAAGATTTGCAATCAATTAGTGGATCACTAAAACCACCAACATGACCACTAGCAACCCAAACACTAGGATTCATTAAAATTGCGGAATCTAGTCCTACATTTGTGGGTGATTCTTGTACAAATTTTTTCCACCATAATTTTTTTATGTTATTCTTTAATTCTACACCTAATGGTCCATAATCCCAAGCATTTGCTAAACCACCATATATTTCACTTCCTTGATAAACGAATCCTTGATGTTTTAAAAAAGCAACAAGTTCAGTCATTGAAATATTTTTACTCATAAAATTCACTCTCCTTAAAAATGCGCAATTATAATTATATTAAAGTATATCACAAAAATCAATAATTGTAAATCAATTTTTCCGATTTGTTTTTAAAAGCAAAAAAGATGTATAATTAAAAAGCATCATACATCCATTTTTATAAATTGTTAAATTACTATTTTACTTGTAAAACCTAAATATTGTTGATAATAAAGCGTTAAAAAATGATTTACTTTCTCGTAATTACAGGTAATGCCTTCGTTATTAATGCCTTCAATTAAACTAGGAAGTTTAAGTAAATACAGTTCTTTAAATGTATTAATTGTATCAGTTGGATAAATAAAATCTTCAGTTTTAAGACACTTTTTACATTTCATTCCACCATTATTAAAAGAAAAGCCAATAATATTAGTTTTAGTACCACATGTTACACATTTTGTTAATACAGGAGCCACTCCTAATAAATATAAAATTTTCGTTTTAAAAATTAATTCATAATATAAATAATTTTTCTTGTCATTGTTTATACACATTAAAATATTATTCAAAAAATCAAAGAAAATATTATAATCAGTTATATGTTCACCTAATAAATAACTAATTTCAATCACTTTTAATGAAGAGATTAAACGATTATTATCAAGTTTTATATTGTTAAAATAATTTAAAACGTTACATGCTTCTATATATTTTTCTTTTTGAATGCTAAACTCAATATAAGTAATAGGCTGGGAATAAGCAAAGGTTTTACTTTTTAAGTTTTTTGCTCCTCTAACAATTGCACTTTTTATGCCAAATGGTGTCATTATATAAATTATTTTGGAATTTTCTTGATAATCAATTGTTTTTAAAATTATTCCCTTTTCTAGTTTCATTTGTAGCTCCGTTATTAACTGCTTTTTTATATTTCAAATAATCTTCAATTTTACCTGTTTTTAAAAATTTATCAAACATTTTATTTCGCAAATTACATCACCAATATTATAATAATCATTTATCGAAATTTTATGCATTAATTATTATCTTTAAAATAACCCATACGTCGTAAAACATTTTTCTTTTCACGCCAATCTTCTTCTACTTTAACCCATAGTTCTAAATATATTTTTTCACCTAAAAGCATAACAATATCTTTACGAGCTAGTGTTCCTATTTGTTTAATCATTTGGCCACCATTACCAATAATAATCTTTTTTTGTGAAGTTCTTTCCACAAATATAGTTGCCATAATATTCATTAAACCTTGTTCATCATGTTTCATTTGTTCTGTAACAACAGCAATTGAATGTGGAACTTCTTCCTTTGTTAATAATAAAATTTTTTCTCTTATAATTTCACTTACAATAAAGGATTCTGGATTATCAGTAATTTGGTCTTCAGGATAATACATAGGACCTTCTTCTAAGTTTTGTTCTAACGTTTGTAAAAGCATATTTACATTATTACCAGTCAAAGCAGAAATGTAAATAATATCTTTAAATTTAAAACCATTCGTAAATTTATCGATATTATCACTTAAACGCTTTTTATTATTAATTAAATCCATTTTATTGACAACTAAATAAATATCATTATTTGTTTGTTTTAATAAACTTATTACATATTCATCACCAGCACCAAAATCTTGTGTGCCATCAATAATCCATAAAACAGCATCACAATCATTTAAAGTACTCTTCGAATAATAATTCATTACATTTCCAAGTTCATTTTTTGCTTTATGAATTCCTGGTGTATCCACAAAAATCATTTGCGAATCTTTTGTTGTATAAATACCTCTAACTTTATTACGTGTTGTTTGTGCTTTCGGACTAACAATAGAAATTTTTTGTCCTAAAACATAATTTAAAAAGGTAGATTTTCCCACATTAGGACGACCTATTAAAGTTATAAATCCTGATTTAAACATTCAAATCACCTGTTGAAAAAGAATATGGCAGTAGTTCTTTAACAGTAAATTGTTTGATATCATTATTAAGATTAGTCATAATAATTAAGGCATCTTCATTCATTAATTCTAAAATTACTTGTCGACAGGCACCGCATGGAGAAATCGGTTCTTTTGTATTTCCTGTTATTAATAGGGCAACAATATCATCTTTTTTATAACCTTCAGAATAAACTTTAAAAAGACATGTTCTTTCAGCACAGTTAGATAGACCATAAGATGCATTTTCAATATTGCATCCTCCTATCATTTCACCATTTTTTAATAAAGCACAAGCCCCTACTTTAAAATTTGAATACGGAGTATAGGCATTATTATAATATTCTTTTGCTATTTTTTTCATTTCTTTAATTTCTCTATCTTGTAAAACGAAAATTCTTTTGTATGGAGTCCCTTTCAATAAATCTTCTTGTAAATTAATCATTATTTTCTCATGAACTTCATCTTGATGGTCATATCCTAACAAATGAAATATTCCATGTGACAATAAAAAAGAAAACTCTCTTTCTAAAGAATGATTGTATGTTTTAGCTTGTTCAATCACCTTAGCATCACAAACAAAAATTTCCCCTAATGAATCATCTTCATACTCCTCAAATGATAATACATCAGTAGGGCGATCAATATGACGATACTCATTATTTAATCGATGAATTTCATCAGTATCAACAATTATTAAGCTAATTTCCTTATCGCATTGATATTTATTATTAAATGCTTTTTCTAATTCTAAAACTATTTTTTCGATATTAATTACTTGTAATAAATTATTTTCATTAAAAATATTAATCTTCATTGTTTATTCCTTTATTATATCTATTTATTATTTTAAATACTAATGGATGCCTCATAACATCATAACTATTAAATTTCACAATAGAAATCCCGTTTAAATTGTCTAGAACATTAATTGCTTCAACTAAACCGGATTGATTTTTATTTGGGAGATCAATTTGCGTTACATCTCCAGTAATAATCATTTTACTATTAAAACCTAATCTTGTTAAAAACATCTTCATTTGCATTGTTGTTGTATTCTGAGCTTCATCTAATACAATCACAGAATTATCTAAGGTTCTTCCTCTCATATACGCTAATGGCGCTATTTCAATAATTCCTTTTTCAACCATTTTGTCGACAGTTTCTTTACCAAAACAATCATTTAGTGCATCATATAAAGGGATTAAATATGGATCAACTTTTTCCTTTAAATCGCCTGGCAAAAATCCTAATTTTTCGCCAGCTTCTACAGCAGGTCTCACTAAAACAATTTTTTTAATTTTTTGTTTTTTTAATAAAGAAGCCGCAAAAGAAATTGCTAAAAAAGTTTTACCAGTTCCAGCAGGACCAATGCCAAAAACAACATCATTTTTAATTAATTCTTTTATATAATGAGCTTGATTTAAAGTTTTAGGAAAAAAACTTTTACCAGAATAATTCGTTACAATTGTTTCTTTTTTTAAATATAATGCTAATAAATCATCTATAGTATTATCTTTAATGCACTGCGATATAATTATTATATCGCGTAAATTAAATGAAATATTATTAAATAACATTTTTTCTAAAGTAACAAACAATTTAATAATTTCATTTTTTGTTTTATCCACGATATTATCACTCACAAATACTTCAGAATGATTTAATAAAACCTCAGTATTAAATAATTCCATAATTAATTCTAAATGACTATTATCAGGTCCCAGAATTTTATTTTCATTTGCATCACTAGTTAATGAGTAAATTTTAATATATTTATTGTTCATCTTTCACCTTCGATATATACAATTATATCATTATTTTTCATTTTCTTCAAGCATTATGGCCTTAAACTCTGATACATTAACTATTTTTTTGATTAGAAAAGTATAATAATAATATTTTTCATCTTCACTATTATGTATTAGATTAACATTTACAATTCTTTCCTTTTGATGGATTTTTTGTTCATTAAATGTCTTATCTATTAATGATAAAGCATATAAATAGGCATTATAACTTGTATAATAATTCAAGGCTTCTTCAACTTCATAATAAATTCTTTTTATTTTTTTAATATTGTTAAACTGCCAAATTATTTCATCAACGCATTCATAAGTAGAAAAATAATCTTTATATTTTTTGGTGTTATTAATACTATAGAAATATTCTAATTTAATTTTTCCAGTTCTAACGAATTTTGTTTCTTGTTTTTTGATTTTGATTTTTTCTCTATTTACAACTTCAGCTAACACAATAGCCACTGGATGAATATAATCTATTTTATTATTATAATACTGTAAATTACCAGTAACCAGTACATCACCATTATTAATAGATTGATTATCTTTAATCAGACATACTCCTTTTTTTACAAAATAATATCTAACAACACCTTGTGTATTAGCTATTATATCTCCTTTGATACTACTCTCTGTATTTAAATATGATTTTTCATCTTGCTTATCAATTATAATATTTAAACAATTTCCTTTTTTTTCAATATTTATCCATTCATAATAGTAAAATTCATTTTTTATTTCTTCATTCAAAGCATTTAAATTATATTTTAAGTATTTAAAAAATAAAATATTGACACATTTTTCATTGATATATTCAACAACATCTTGATCATAAGTATTTTCATTAACGAATTTCATTTTTTTTACAATTATCATATTATTAATTAATAATAAAAAGAGTATTAATAAAGCAATAATACTAATGAAATATTTTTTTACAAAGCTAAAAATCTTTTTCTTTTTTATATTGTAATATTGTATATTATTAACATCTTTCAACAATAATTGTAATGATTTTGAGTCTGTATTAAAATTAATATTATTTTCATTAATTTCCAGATTATTAATTGTTTTTTTATTTATTTTATCTATATCGTCTTTTATTAATTGCACATTAAATTTCAAAATTATCACCAATTAAAATATGTTCAATTATACCATTAATAACAATTAAATAATCATTCATTTGTTTTATTTTTAAATTTTTTCCAGATACTTGATAAAAATCAATTATTATACTTTCATTTTCGATTTTTTTTATTGTATTATAATCTTCAATTACACATTTATTATTATCATAAATTACAATTTTCATTTTCTTCACCATTTAATTATATGAAGAAAATTAAAAAGCATAACAAATTAATGTTATGCTTTGATAAGAACTAGTAACTTCTACGATTACCGCTCTTCTTTAATGCTCTTTTTTTCATTTTACGAACATCGCTTGGCTTTAAATAATGTTCACGTTTACGTAGTTCAGCAAGGGTACCTGCTCTAGAAACATCGCGTTTAAATCTCTTTAAAGCATCTTCTATTGATTCATTTTCTCTTACTATGGTTTTTGGCATCTTGGTCCCCTCCCTTCACAACCTATATAATTATACTATATTTTTTAAAAAAAGTAAAGATATTTTTGAAAAAATTACAAATATTCATTGCTTATATACTTTATAAAATCATTTACCGCTAATGCTCGATGACTAATTTTATTCTTTTCGTTCATTGTTAATTCCGAAAATGTTTTATCGCCACAAATAAAAATAGGATCATATCCAAAGCCATTTTCACCTTTTAATTCATAGCCAATTTTGCCATAACAACGACCTGTGAAAAAATGTGGTGAACCATCATAAAAACAAATTGCACATTCAAAATAAGCACTACGTTTTGTTTTATTTTCTAAATTTTTTAATAATAAGGCAATATTTTCTTTATCACCTTTACCAGAATATCTTTTAGAATAAACGCCTGGATCACCATTTAGTGCTTCTACCACTAATCCAGAATCATCACTTACAGTAGGTATTTTATATTTATCGTAATAATATTTAGCTTTAATTAAAGCATTTCCAGAAAAAGTTGTAGCATCTTCAATACAATCTGTAGTATCGTTTATATCTTTTAAAGATATTATTTCAATATTAGTATTTTTAATTTTATTAGTAAATTCTTTAACCTTATTTTCATTTTGTGTGGCAAATAATATTTTCATAAATTTTAGTATCCTTGAAAATATTATAACAAACATTTAAATAAATTACAATGTAAAAGCATTTCCATTATCAATAATAACATCATTAAAACCTAAATATTTAAATGTCACCCTCATCATATTAAAAGCTTCAGTATTAAAATCATTAATATAACTAGAAGTTTTTATGATTATATTATTATTTATTTCCCTTACTCCATCAACATCAAGGACATAATTATCTGGAATATATTGACTGTCATAAATCTCTTTACTTTTTCCCAAATACAAATTAACTATGTGATTATAATCCTTAATCAAATATTCAACCATTTTATAATCATCATTCTCTTTTATACAAATTTTGATTGTTTCCATTGTTTCTAAATTTAGTTCATCAGTATAACTAACTGTCACTTTTTCATGCGTTTCAAATTTTATCGTTAAAACAATAAAAAAAATAACTATCATACAAGCATAAAGCAAATATGATAGTTTTTTGTTTTTAATCATAATAATCACCCATTAATAATATGAACAATTATTATTAATTATGTAAATATTCTTTAAAATTACCACTACTTTTAAATCTAACTCTTTTTTGACTAGGATTATGAATAATAGATCCATCATATGGTGAATAAGTATCAAAAGGTTTTGTAACACTAATTTCAAATGTTCCAAAATTAGTTATAGCAATTTTTCCTTCTTTTTTTAAATCATCTTTCATTTCTTCAAACAATGTATCAATAATGATTTTTAAATCTTTTTTGCTATACCCTAATTTTTCATTCAATCTATTAACATAATTAGTTTTATTCATTATAATACCACCTAGCTAAATTATATCTTTTTTTAAAAATTTAAGCAAGATATTTTTTAGATTTTATAAGACAATTGCTAATAAACCGCCTTTACCTTTATTTACAATTTTTTCTAAACATTCTTTCATTTTTATTTGAATATTATCTGGGATTAAATATAGTTTTGCTCGTATGCCATCATTTACTACTTCACTTAATTTTCTACCAAATATTTCTGATGACCAAATACTATTATGATTATTTTCATAATCACCTCTAATTTTTTCAAGTAATTTATTTGATTGTTCTTCTGTACCAATTATTGGTTCAAATAAACTTTCAACATCAACTTTAATCATATGAATTGATGGTGCAACTGCTTTTAATTTTATTCCATATCTATTTCCTTGTTTAACAATTGAAGGTTCTTCCAACATCATATCTGATAAAGCAGGTGTCGCAATTCCATATCCTGTTGTTTGCACAGATTCTAATGCGGATTGATATTTACTATATTCTTCTTTAGCATGTTTACATTCTTCAAGAAATTTCACAAATTCCCCTTTATCATTTAATGCTTCTCCAACAATACTACTAATAATTTTATTATATAATTCTTCATAGCAATTAAGTTCAATATCAACAACACCAGTTCCACTATCAATAGATGTAATAGTTACTTTTTCAAATAACTCACATTGTTTAAGTTGTTCTTGAATTTTAACAACTTCCTTAAATTTACGATATTCTCCAGTGACTTGTTTAATAATATCATTAAATACTTGTTTATGTTCATTATTATCATTTAGATAAGTTAACCAATTAGGTGCATTAATATTAATTTTTGTAATATCAAATTCATTTAATGATGCTAATAAAATATTGTCAATATCATCATTATTTAATTCTTCTATATTAATTGGTAATACAGACACATTATATTTTTCTTCTAAATTTTTACATAAAGTAATTGTTTCGCCATCATTTGGTGTTGACGTATTCATAACAATAACGAATGGCTTATTTAGTTGCTTCATTTCTTCCACAATATGTTCTTCAACTTCTTGATATTCATATCTTTCAAATTCACCAAAGCTGCCATCGCTTGTCATTAATAATCCAATATGCGAATGGTTTTCAATTACTTTTTTTGTTCCAATTGTAGCAGCTTCCATAAAAGGGATTTCATCGCTAAACCATGGTGTTTTAACAAGCTTCATACTACCATCTTCATTTAAATAACCTTTCGCATTTTTCATTACATAACCAACACAATCAACTAATCGAACACTAAAATTAATGTCCGCATCAATATGAATTGTTGCTGGATTGGATGGCACAAACTTAGGTTCAACAGTCATTATATTTTTTCCTGCTGAACTTTGAGGTAATTCATCAATTACTTTATTTTTATAATCATCTTCGATATTCGGAATAACTTTTAATTCCATAAATTTTCTTATAAATGTGGATTTTCCACTTCTAACACTTCCAACAATGCCTATATATAATTCATTATTAGTTCTATTTACAATATCATGCATTATACTATTCATAAAAAGACTCCTTTACAATAAATTATATTAGGATTGATTTATTTTATTACTTTTTTATAAAAGATTTAATAAATCTTCATTAATGCCGTTTTGCATAATAATTTTAACTAGTGAATCTTCTTTAGTTTTATCAATACTTTTACCAGATATTAAACTAACTTCATGAATAATATCGCGAATGTTACTTTCGTTATTTAAATCAGTATTTTTAATTTTTTCTACTAATGCAAAAACTTGTTCTGGTTCTATATTGTTTTCTGTAATAAAATTTAAAATATTACCAATATTCATTTTCTCACCACCAATATAATATATTATATAATTTTAAAATTATTCAAAAATAAAAAATGGAGATATAGCTCTCCATTTCAAATCAATTTTCATTTTTTCGTAAAACAAATTTAATAGGTGCTCCTTCAAATTCAAAAATTTCACGAATTCTATTTTCTAAATATCGCATATAAGAAAAGTGCATATGTTTTTCAGCATTTACAAATAAAACGAATGTTGGGGGAGCAACCTCAGATTGCGTTGCATAAGATAATTTTAAACGATTTCCATTAAAGACAGGTGGTTGATTTAATAAAACAGCATCAAGAAGAATGTCATTTAGAGTACTTGTATTTACTCTTCTAGTAAAATTATTATATACTTCAGTTATCTTATTAAATAATAAGTGTATTCTTTCATTATTTAACGCAGATGTAAATAGAATTGGTGCAAAATCCATAAATTGAAATTGTTTACGAATTTTTTCTTCATACTCTTTCATCGTTTTCTCATTCTTTTTAACTGCATCCCACTTGTTAACCACAATAATTAAGCCTCGATTAAATTCTCTTGCATACCCTGCAATACGTTTATCTTGCTCTTCAACTTCTTTAGTACCATCTAAAACAACAACTGCAATATCGCATCTTTCGATAGCACTAATAGCACGTAATACACTATATTTTTCTGCAGCTTCATATATTTTTCCTTGTTTTCGAATGCCAGCTGTATCAATAACTACATATTTTTCACCATCACGTGTAAATAATGTATCAACAGCATCTCTTGTTGTGCCAGGAACATTACTAACAATTACTCTTTGCTCACCAACAATTGCATTAACTAATGTTGATTTTCCAACATTTGGTTGGCCAACTAAACAAAACTTAATTATACCTTCATCATAATTCTTTTTAGAATTTTTAGGTAATAAATTAACTATTTCATCAAGTAAATCTCCTACACCAACGCCATGTAAAGCACTAATGCCTATAACATTGTCACAACCTAAACTATAAAAGTCATAAGTATTTTCTAATAATGAAAAATCATCAACTTTATTTGCGGCAATAATCAAAGGCTTTTTACTTTTTTTCAAAATTTTAATAACATCCCAGTCTTCATCTGTAACACCTGAACGACAATCAACAACCATAACAATTACATCAGCTTCATCAATTGCTAATTCTGCTTGGGCTCTTATTTCTTTAGAAAAGGGCTCATCTTTTAAGATGATCCCTCCTGTATCTATAATAGAGAATTCTTGATCTAACCATGAAGTTCTAGCATAGATTCGATCTCTAGTAATACCACTAGCATCATCAGTAATCGATAGTCTTTCTCCTATAATACGGTTAAATAAACTAGATTTACCAACATTTGGTCTACCAACAATCGCTACAACTCCACGCATATAGAACCTTCCTATTTAAAGTCATCTAAATTAATGAAGTCACCTAAAGTATTAGAAACTCTATCTTCACTCTTTAATACATTTCCTTGAGTATCAGATTTTGGAGTTCTTTTAGTAATTGTTTTTTGACGAGGTGCTTCTTCACGAAGTGTAACAACTAATTTATGTTTTTCTGGATCAAATACTCTAACTTTAGCTTCGAATTCTTCACCTGGAGTGAATTCTTCTTTACTGCCCTTATTACTATTAGGTAAGAAGCCGCTAGCACCAGAAATAGTCAATTTAACACCTACTTCAATTACACTTACAACTTTACAAGTAACAACATCATTTGGTTGTAATTTTAGTACTTCCCATGGATTTTCTGTTAATTGTTTTGCAGATAAAATGATACGTTTTTTATTAGAATCTAATTCAATTACTTTCAATTCTAATTCTTGACCAACTTGGAATAATTCATTAATATTAGTATCTCTTTCCCAAGATGTTTCACTCTTTGGTAAAAATGCTTGAATGTGTTCATTTAAAGCAACAACAACACCTGAATTATTAATTTCTGTTACTGTTCCTTTAACAAGTTGACCTAATTCAGTAGCATCTACAAATTCTTGCCAATAATTAGGAATTAAAGCTTTACGTGATAAGCCAATATGACCATCTTCAACTTTAATAACTTTAACTTGAACTTTATCGCCTGTCTTTAATACTTTTTCAACCTTAACGATTCGGTTATGTTCAATTTCAGATATATGTAATAAACCTTCAACGCCTTGACCTAATTCAACGAATGCACCATAAGATTCAATATTTTTAACTGTACCTTCATATACATTACCAACTTGAACTGTTGCTGCGAAAGCTTCTTTTTCTGCTCTTTCTTTAATAGCAGTAGCTACTTTTTGAGAAACAATTAAGCGAATTCTATTGTAATCAACTCTAATAGGTGAAACAGAAATTTCTTTACCAATAATTGTTTCCATATCTTCTGTTGCATCAATTTGTGATGTTGGTAATAAGCATGAATATCCTTCATGATCTAATATTAATCCAACATTAATATTTTTAACAACTTTAGCAACAATTGTTCCATGATTATCAATAACTTCTTGGAATTTCTTTAAGTTTTCACGTTTTTCTAACAAAACAGTTGAAAGTAAAACTTTTCCTCCATCAGGATAAACTTTTTTAACAACTAATTGCTTAGTTTGGTCAATTTCGAAATTATAGAATAAATCTTCTTCATCTGTAATTCCAGCAGCATCCTTTAATAATAAGTATCCTTCTTGACCATTGCTTAACTCAAATAGAATTTTAGCTTCTTTAGCTTTTTTTACATTACCATCTTTGTCAGTGTATTCAGGTTTTGATTCAATTTGTTCAACAACTACACCTTCAACCAATTGTAATTCTCTTAATTCTTTAGCTTCTTCAGTAACTGCTTCTACTGGAGCTTCTTCTGTAACAACTTCTTCAGTTGCTACTGTTGCTTCTTCAGCAACTTGTTCTTCTGCAGCTTGTTCTGCAACTTCGTTAATTTGTTTAACGTCTTCCATGTTACAACCTCTTTCTCTAATTAAACGAGCAATTTCTTCAACTACTTCGTTTATGCTTAACTGTGATGAATCGATGACAGTCGCATCGTGTGCTTTGGCTAAAGGACTTATCTCACGATGTGAATCTCGATAATCACGATCACTGATTTCTTTAATTGTTTCCTCTAATGATTGGGTATTTGTTCCATTTTCTTGTCTTTCAAGTAATCTTCTCATTGCACGAACTTCAGTTGAAGCGGTTAAAAAAATCTTTAGTTGAGCATTAGGTAATACAACAGTACCAATATCTCTACCATCCATTACAATATTTTTACTTTCCGCAATCATTCTTTGTAGTTCAACCATACGTTCACGAACTATTTTGTATTTACAAACAGTAGATACATTATTAGATACTTCTAATGTTCTAATTAATGTTGATACATTCTCGCCATCCAAATAAATATCATTGTTTATAAAGTCAATAGCCGTGTCGTTTATGAAATCATACTTGCTTTCATCAAACAGGTCTATACCTAATCTTAAAGCTTTGACAGTTGCAGCTCGATACATAGCACCAGTATCTAGATATTCAAAACCTAAATTCTTTGCCAATATTTTAGCAATAGTACTTTTTCCAGCGCCAGCTGGTCCATCAATTGCAATTTGCCAATTCATAAAACAACTCCTTAAAACCTACAAGCAAAATTATACCATAATTAAAAAAAAATTGCAAGAAATATCAATGCACTAATTTTTATTTTTTTATTGCTAAAATATATTTTATAAATGAAAAAAATAAAAACTGAACAATAACAATATATTAATGTTATCGTTCAGCTCAATGTTATATTTTTCTTACCTTTTGCTCTTTATAGTCTTTTTCAATATAAGAATCGTGAATTAATGTTTTAACTTCATGAATTGTTAATTCACGAACTTCTCCTTCTGTAAGACCTTCAATACTTATGCAACCAAAACGAACTCTAGTTAAACGCTTTGCGGGAAAGCCAATCGCTTTAACCATGTTTTTTATTTGGTGATTTTTTCCTTCTTGGATTGTGATGCTAATTAGTGATGAATTATTTTTTCTATCAACAGATTCTATAAATGCTTTACATTTTCTAGTTTTATATCCTCCATCAATCACAACACCATCACAAAGTTTTTTAATATCATTTTTAGTTATAATACCATTAACTCTTACTAAATATTCTTTTTCAGTAAAACTTTTAGGGCCAACTAATGCATTCATAAATTCACCATCATTCGTTAATAATAAAACACCTTTTGTGTCATAATCAAGTCTACCAACAGGGAATAAACGGTATTGTTTTAAAGATGATGGCAAAATAGAAATGACTGTTTCGCGATTTTTTTCATCATTAACTGAACATATTAAGTATCTTGGCTTATTCATGACATAATACTTTAATTCTTCAATATCAAGTTCTAAACCATCAACTTTTACAACATCATTTAATGACACTTTATGTCCCATTTCTGTAATTACTTTCCCATTAACAGTAACTTTTCCTTCTTTTATTAATTGTTCAGAACGCCTTCTAGAAGCAACACCACTTCTAGCCATATATTTTTG
>CAZFAM010000020.1:0-25720 GCA_964516425.1 uncultured Bacteroidales bacterium
CTAATAGCACATTATTCTCTGGTGCCTCAATGGTTGGTGCTTCAATTAAGCTTCCCTCTTCAACTGTGATTTCATTAACTTGTTCATTCAAACTCATGAATTTAACATTATAATACTTAATTTCTTTTTTAATATTTCCAAGATTTTTAGTTTCATTATTTTTAAATGTTAAAATTAATTCTCCATCATCAGTAACTTCTACCTTAGAAATAGTTAAATCATCAATTCCTTCTATGAGTTTCTTCCATTCACTATATGTTCCATCATATCCTGATTCTTGAGCCATAACATAAATATCATAACTAGTAGGTTCAGGATCAGAACATCCCACAAATGTAAAAATCATAAATAATAATATAATAATTAATATTTTAACTTTATTATTTTTCATATTAACTCCCCTTTATCATTTCCATTTAAAAGATTTAACCTTAAGGGGTTATAAGCATACCCCCTTAAGGTTAACATACTAATTCAAATTTACAACTACTGCAATAATTTTATTAGACTTTTGTGGATAATCATCTATTTCTGTTCTTTCATGATTTATTAAATGACTACCATTACCATCATTTAAATCGTATTCATAAACAAACACTACTTGATATTCACAGTCTTCATCACAAGCTATTGTCACACTACCAGTTTTACTACCATCTTCCTTGGTAATAGGTTTAATTGAATCATCCCAAACTTTTTCAAAAGCTAAAACAGAATATTCAGTATCTGTTTCATTTTCTTTTTTATAAAGTTGAAAAGAAATAGGTTTCAATATATTATCATTATCTTTAATCGTAAAGTTTATAATAGCATTACCAAAAAAGTTACTTGCCATATCTAACACACCATATGGAACTTCTAATGGAAGTGTTTTAAATGTATATTCAATAGTCATTTCTTGTTCTCCATTGCCATCTAATTTATCATATTTATAAGTTGCATAAATCTTATAATTATTATTAGAAAGCAATTCAGAAAATTTATTTTCAGTAGCAATATAATTAGGATTTTCAATTAATGTTTCATTATTTCCATCTAAATGATATAAAGCGATATGATAGATTTCACCTTCATCAGTTGCTGTATCATTAATATCAAATACAAATTGAACACCATCTTTAGTTATAACTGTATTTGCTTCATTAACATTCACAGTTGGATCAGGTCTTTCTTCCGTTTTAATAACAGTTTCAATACTTGTTGTTTGAACTTCATCAACACCATCAACTTTAATTGTATATTCATATGTAGCTACTACTTTATATTCATTATTTGATAATAAATTACTAAATGTAAATTCAAGATTATCATTTGCTTCTTGTGTTTCTAATAATTCATCATCCTTATATATTTCCATTTTCACAAGTGAACCAGTAAAATTATTAGTTCTATCTAAGGAAATAGTTGCTGAATCATATGTCATTACTGGATCTTTAAATGAAAATCCTTCATCTGTTGTAAAAGTATATTGGTATAAAACATGTCCTTTTTTACCTTCACCATCTAATAAATCATATACACCAATAACAAAAATGCTATATTCTTGTCCTAGTTTCAAATTGCTATATGGCAATAGTGTAGATCCAATATTTATTTTATCAGTTCTTAAAAGACTTTTTCCTTCAAACAAATACATCATAAGACCTGATTCAGAATCAATTATAAAATCTAAATCATTAACAACTAAACTAATTCCATAGTTTGTTAATGAAGAAACACCATTAACATCTGTAACATTTGGTTCATTTTGATAAGTTACTCCAACTTTAATTGTACGATCACCACTAAATCTAACATCTCTAATTGTTTCCCCATCAACATACTTTATGGCATCAATTGTTATTGTTTGAATACCTGATGTTCCTCCCGTTTTAAATTTAACTAAAATTTGATTTGAATCTGATCCATATTCAAATTGATATGTTTGATATTTATACTCATTTAATGTAAACGATAAAATTTCAAATGATTTTGGATTATCAATTTTTATAGTTATTATTATTTCTTCTTCAGGATTTGCATAACATGAAATTCCAGGTAATTGACTAATGCCAATTTGATCTAAAATATCTCCTTCATCATCTAAACCAAAGCGCATTCTTTTTGATTTACTTCTTACAACTTGTTCACTATTAGTTGCTGTCATTTCTTTATAAACAGGTGTGTTTTGATAATTAATAATTCCAACAACAGTTATAACTGCAATCAAACATACCATCACAAAGCTCAATCCAAAAATCAAAGGTTTTTTATAATTTTTGAAGATTTTCATCATTCTCTTTTCCCCATAAATCTTTGCTTGTGAAATATTTTTATTGCTTTCTTTTATTCCAATATATTGCTTTGTTTCTTCTTTAATATTATCTGTGGCTTCAGATAATTCTTGGAGAAATTCTTCTTTTAAATCGTTCATTTTATTACTCATTATTTTCTTCCTCCATTAATCTTTTTAAATTTTCAAGCGTTAATTTATATTGTAAACTTATATATTTTGGAGTTTTTTCCATTATATTTGCAATTTCTTTAAAATTATAACCAAACACGATATGATAAACAATAATATCTTTTTCAAATTGAGAAAAATGTTCATTTAATAAATCATCATATTTTCCAAGACATGGTCTATTAAGATCAGGTAATTCTTCAACTAAATCATTATCTTTAATTAAATTACGATCTTTCTCCATATCACGATTATAATAATTATATGCTAAATTTTTAGCAATAGTTAAAATCCAAAATTTAAAATTACCACCAGAATATTGTTCTATTTTATTATATATTGTAAAAAAAGTATCTTGCAAGACACGTTGTGCAGCATCTCTTTCTTTAACAATTTGAAAAATTACATAATAAACTAGATTTTTGTATTCTGAATACAACTGTTCAAACGCTTCTTCATTTTTTTCTTTAATCAGGGCAATAGTTTTATTATTCATAACTCTCTCTTCCTTGATTACTATAAATGTAATCATTAATCTTATACTTTATTATATAAAACATCACGGACATTATTTGTACTTCAACTTTTTTATTGACTTTTTTTGCTATTTTCTTCATATTTAACCAATTTATAAGTTTGTGTTGACCGACAGTACGATATCTCATACCCTTTATAAAAATTAGATAAATAAGAACGTAATTCATTTATATATCTCATAAAAGTCTTATCTTCTAAATTAAATTCGTTTTTATAAAAACTTATTTCAATAAATCCTTTACTTAATAACTCTTCATAGATATATAAACAAATTTGTGTTTTTGATAATTTCATATATCCTACCCTCCTTATGATAAGACACATTAATATTCTAAAAATGCCAAAAAAAGGTAAAAATTATTTTTTTAAAAAAATATTTAAAAATAACATTGGAAAACAAAAAAAGTCCTACCCAAAAGATAGAACTTTAATTATAAGTATTGAAGTTAGAAATGAATTATGAACATAATTCTAAAGAATTAGCATGATTAGTACTTTATAATCAAGCATTACTATATGCATAACTATCATATAGTATTTAATTATTTTTAACAATTAAATAAATATCACACATATATAAATTACTCATAATTATTTATAGCTAAATTGTTATAAAACACATTATTAATTATTGCGCAATTATTTACTAAAAAATAATATTATTCATTAATAAGAATTTTTTTTATAAAAAAAAGCTGCCAAAAATCTTGTGAAAATCACAAAACCTTTTAGCAGCTTGTTGTTGTTATATACAAAATAATTATTTTAAAATAATCAAAGATTAATCCAAAATCTTTTTATATAAACATTATCAGTATCCAAATAATTAGTGGATTCATATTTACCTTTATTATTTAAAATAATTCTCTCGCTTGCAGTATTGCCATCGATACACGTAACCAGTACTTTATCCATTCCCATTTGTTTACAATATTTTAAGCCTTCTGCTAATATTCTATTACCATATCCTTTATTTCGTTCAGAAGGGCGAATAGAATATCCAATATGGCCACCATATTTCAATAAGAAATCATTTAAATAATGACGAACGTCGATAAATCCTATAATTTTTTTATCATTTTTTCTTACTAAAATAAATAAAGTTGCGGGAACTTTGTCTTTAGGCAAAAGTTCTGCCTTTTCTTTATTTTTCAATTTTAATAACCATTCGCTAATATTTGTATACTTTTTCAAGTCACTTGTTCCATCCATAGAACTATTAGCATCCAAAAATTCTTTTTTTACTTTTTTTAATTGTCCAATATATTTTTTTGATGGTTTAACAAGCATTAATTGTTCATTAGATTTGCAATAAGAACATTTATTATCACAACACGAACAAGAGTCATTTTTTATCATAACTTTAATTGCTAGAAAAACCAAAGCAACAATAATAACAATTATTACAACATTCCAAAAAGCATTCAAAATCATAATAAACAAAGCACTCCTACTAATAAATATACAATAACTGAAACAATCCACGCTAAAACACATTGGAATATTACAATAATTATTGCCCACTTACCTCCTAATTCACGTTTAATGGCAGCAACTGAAGCAACACATGGAGTATATAATAAGCAAAATGATAATAATGATAATCCAGAGGCAATAGTTAATGCAGATTGAATTGCGGCAGTTGATCCAAATAACACAGTTAATGTCGAACTTACACTTTCTTTTGCTATAAAACCGGCGATTAATGAAGTAACAAAACGATAATCACCAAATCCTTGAATAGAAAATATTGGTGCAATAATTCCCGCAAAACTATATAATAAACTATTTGAAGGATCTGTAGTATAATTTAATTGCAAATCAAATGACTGCAATCCCCATACAACAATTGATGCAATAAATATTATTGTAAATGCTCTTTGCAAAAAGTCTTTTGCTTTATCCCATAATAAATGAGAAACATTTTTATATCCAGGAATACGATAATTAGGTAATTCCATAACAAAAGGAACAGCTTCCCCTTTAAACAATGTTTTTTTAAAAATCAATGCTACTAAAATTGACATTAAGATTCCTAAAAAATAAATACCAACTATAACTAGCCATGCAATATTTTTAGGAAATAAAGCATTAACAATTAATCCATAAATTGGTAGTTTTGCTGTGCAACTCATAAAAGGTGTTAAAATAATCGTCATTTTACGATCTCTTTCGGATGGTAAAGTTCTACTAGCCATAACACCAGGAACTGTACAACCAAATCCAATAAGCATTGGAACAATGCTTCTTCCGGATAAACCAATTTTTCTTAATAGTTTATCCATTACAAAAGCAACCCGAGCCATATATCCTGAGTCTTCCAACAATGATAAAAAGAAAAATAATATCACAATAACTGGTAAAAAACTAAGAACTGAACCAACACCACTAAAAATACCATCAATTACTAAAGAATGTAATATTGGATTTACGCCCGCACTTGTAAATGCATTATCAACTAAATTAGTTAAATAATCAATTCCCATTTCTAAAATAGATTGTAAAAAAGCCCCTATAACATTAAATGTTAAAAAGAATATTAATCCCATTATTAATATAAAAGAAGGAATTGCGGTATATTTACCAGTTAATATTTGATCAATCTTACGACTTCGACGATGTTCTTTACTTTCATGAGGTTTAGATACCGTTTGTTCACAAAGTGAATTAATAAATGAAAAACGCATATCAGCTATAGCAGCTGCACGATCTAATCCTCTTTCATCTTCCATTTGAACAATTATATGTTCAATCATTTCTTTTTCATTTTCACTTAAATTCAAAGAATTTAAAACAAGCGTATCGCCTTCAATTATTTTTGTGGCCGCAAATCTAATTGGTAGTCCCGCATCTATTACGTGATCTTCTATTAATTCCATAATTCCATGAATTGCACGATGAACAGCACCATTAGTATTTTTATTACAAAAATCATTTCGCAAAGGTTTTTCTTGATATTTTGCAATGTGACAAGCATGTTCAATTAATTCATCAACACCTTCATTTTTAGTAGCTGAAATTGGAACAACAGGAATACCTAAAATATTTTCCATTTCATTTATATGAATTGTACCACCATTATTACGTACTTCATCCATCATATTTAACGCTAAAACCATTGGAACGTCTAATTCCATCAATTGTAATGTTAAATATAGATTACGTTCAATATTAGATGCATCAACAATATTTATAATTCCTTTAGGTTTTTCATCAAGTATAAATTTACGAGAAACAATCTCTTCCGAACTATATGGTGATAATGAATATATACCAGGCAAATCAGTAACTAATGTATCATTATATTTCCTAATTGATCCACTTTTTTTATCAACTGTAACACCAGGAAAATTACCAACATGTTGATTTGACCCAGTCAATTGATTAAACAATGTGGTTTTACCACAGTTTTGATTTCCAGCAAGTGCAAATGTTAAAACAGTGCCTTTTGGCAAAGGATTCTCTTCTTCTTTTTTATGAGACTTACCATACTCACCAAATCCAGGATGATCATTAATACATTTAACAAAATTTGCGAAATTTTTTTCTTCATTTTCAATTTTTTTTATTTCTATTTTATCAGCATCATCAAGTCTTAAAGTCAATTCATATCCATGAATTAATAATTCGACTGGATCACCCATAGGTGCATATTTAACAACTTTTACTTCTACTCCCGGAATTACTCCCATATCTAAGAAATGTTGTCTTAAGGCTCCTTCTCCTCCAACATTGGTTATTATTGCTTTTGACCCGATTTCTAAATCTTTTAAAGTCATTTACTTTTCTCCTATTCATATTATATATCTTATTATACCATTTCTTTAGAACATTTTAAATATAATATTTATTTTTATTTACTTGAATTACAAAAGTTTAACAATTTATACAATAATTAAATTTTTATATTACAGTCAAATGTTCTTGTTATATAGCCATCTGTCAAGAATTCTTGCGATAATCACAAGAGTATTTTAAAAACCATAAAAAACATCCAACACTAATGGTAAATTATAGTGTTGGATATTATTATTTTGACTTGATTAATAAGAAATTAAATATAATTAATTTAGAAAAATACGTCTCTTGCCTTTTCTTTTACTTCTTTTGATGCAATAAATGGAATACGTGTTGTATATCCATTTTTAGCAGCAACAATCATCTTAGTAGGCCAAACTTGAATTTCTCTATTCCATGTATTTACAGTATCGTTATATTGTTCACGAGCTGCTGTAATTTCTTTTTGTAAATATGAATTTTGTTGAATAGCATCCGCAATTTCTTGGTGAGCTTTCAAATCAGGATAATTTTCAAATGCTAAATTCAATTTTGCTTCAATTGCATCAGCTTTAGCAGCGTCTTTAGCCATCTCGTCACCAGTAGATGCGTGATGTCCAGAACGTGCTTCCGCAATCGCAGTAAATGTTTCCTTATCTAATGTTACAGCTTTATCAACAAGTTTTGCTAAATTAGATAAAATAACAACTCTTTGTTCTAAATAATTATCAATTTGTGATGCATCATGTTGAACTTTCTGTTCTAATTGTCTTAAATATGTTCCTGCTTTAACTTTTTTAATTAAGAAAATAACACCTGGAATAATTCCACAAATCCATAATAAAACTTCAAAAATCTTTGAACCAACACCTACTTGAACTGGTAATTGTTTCGCAATAACATTAACGTCCTTTCCTTCTTCTCTGATAGGACCAGTTTCTTCATCTAATAAATTTGCCATAATCTAATTCTCCTTTTAATTAATCTTCTGAATCATCATCGATGTTCTTTTTGTCTTCTTCACTATTTAATTTCTCTTTTTCTTCGTCAGTCAATTTATCGTCATCACTTGCTTCAACTTCTTTAGTTTCCACATTATCATCTTTTAACTTTTGTTTTAACTTTTCAGCATCTTCAATATTGCCTTCATTAATATTATGCATGTTTTTTAACTCTTGTTCAACGCTACGAACAATATCTTCAGCTGTCATTGTTTGTTTTACAGAATCTACATTTCCTTGATAATATTTATTAATTGTTTGAATATCACTTTGTGTAATATCATTTAACAAAAGAAACGCAAATAGATTTCTTTCATATAAACAGTTATTAGAAGTTGTAAACTTTTTAATATAAGAATTAAATTCTTTATTATTTAATATGCAATTAAAATCAAAACGTGAACTCTTCTTTTCTTCAACAACCATTTGTGAAGTCTTCTCAACAGGAACATACTCAAACCAATATACCGGAACAGCATGGAATCTACCATCACCACCTAAAACAGAAACATAAGTTAATCTTCTTTGAGCATCAAAGGCATATGCCTCTATATTTACTCTATCCGCAACTCCTTCTTTACAAATAAATTGTGTTTTTAAAATAGATGGGGTATCCGCATTTTTAGGTTTTAACTGATTAATATTAAATGAATTTGCAATTGCCTCATGTTCGTAAATGGAAACATTAGTATTAAAACCTTGATTATAAATATATTCATGTGATTTATGTTGTTGATACAAAGGCACACTCATTAAAGGTGCTAAATCGAAATAAAACGACTCAAAATACTTTTTATTATATTCAATGAAATTTTTTCTAGCATATTCATAATCATAATGAACAAACAAACTAGGATTAGCAGAATAATCAAAAGATTGTGAATGGTTAGATTGAATATAATTTAATTGCTTATCTTTTTCAAAATAAAAATCATCTCCAAAAGGCTTAGGATTTTTTATAATGTTTAAAAGATTTTTTTGGGCAAGTGGAGTAAATAATAATCTAAATTGCACTTCATTATTTCTATTAGTGCCATCAAATAAAACCTCAAATTCATCATTACCAAGTTTAGTATATGTACCATTATTTAGTAATGCTTTTTCAGCTTTTTTATCTAATTTTTTACTACCTTTTTTCACAATTTTATCAATTTCATTTTCCGTTTTACCAGAAACGCAACTAGGGTTACGATAAAATTTCAAATCAGGTGCTGCCTCATTTCCATAAACTAAATATGTTTCGTAATTATACGATGGTGCAGGTCGAGTAACAGATGCATGTAATGTTTGCGATCGCGTTACTGTCTTATAGCCATCATTAGTTTTAACTCTTTCGGTCCAATGAATAGTTAAATATCCATCATATCTTTTTTGATACCAACGTTGTACATAATCTTTACATATTAAAAATGGATTCCCCAAAATTGAGCCAGATGAACAAAAAACAGTTGAAACATTTTTTTCTGCATTCGGTTTTAAGCCATACTTATCATGTAAATATTGATATTTTTCAACATTAAAATATTTATCCCATTCAATTAAAGGAATGGTTTTATTTATTAATTCGCCAGGAATACCCCAGTCATACAAAGCATTAAGCGAAGACATTTGTTTCCAAGCTAATGACAATAATGCTTGGGCTTCCTTTTCTAATTTTAATTTTGTATCATTAAATGATTTAATTTTTGGATTTATTTTTTTTGCAATCAATATTATAAATAAAATATCTAATATTAATGCAATGCCAAAAGAGCAAATTCCAATTAATAAATCAAGCATTTCTTGAATACCACTAATTAATAAGTATAATCCAATAACTGAAAATAATACAATTAAAATAATCAAAAATGTTTTTAATCCTTTTTGCTTATTAATTTTTTTTACTAAGTCTTCAATTTGCGCTAATTTCTTTTTATATTTTATGACTGTAGACTTATTTTCTTCCACATTAACATTTGCTTTTTTTACCAAATCATCAAAATATTTAATAGTATTTTCTTCAAATTGTTTCTTGTAAGTTGTATTATAACCCTTTAATGGTTCCAATAATGGTTCATTTGTATCCATAATTTCCACTTCTTTCAACAATATTATAGCAAAAATGAAAATAAATGTAAATTAATAAATTATATTTTTTTAAGTTATTAATAAAAAAAAAATGTCTTTTGCATAACACACAAAAGACAAAAAAGGGAGATAACATGAAATCGATACTTCTCTTTCAAGATATCCCCATTATAACATTTCAAGTATAAAAATACCTTAAATTACTTAATTAATCGAATCATATCATTAGGTGAGACATCAAAATCAACGCTCAAAGTAATTATTTGTTTGGGATGTCTAGCAGCATCTAAATCATTACCATCAATATCTCTAATTTGGGAAACATTATAGACTGTATTATTTAAATGAGGTCCAAAAAACTCTAATGTATCTCCAATTGTAAAATAGTTACGTTGCTCTATCGTACATAGTTTAGTATTTTTATCATAATCTTTAACAATACCCACAAATTCTTTCGTCGGTCTTTCATCTCGTTCATACAATTGTTCATCAACTGTAACATCACCATATAAAAAGCCTTTTGATGAAGCACGATTTTCCGCTTTTGAAAGTTCTTTAAAATAATAATCGTAATTAATAGTTTTATTATTCAAAATATCATCGATTAAATGACGATATGTACGAACAATAGTGGCAATATAATAATCAGATTTCATTCTACCTTCTATTTTTAATGAATCAATCCCTATATTAATCATCTTTTCAATTGCTTCCACAGCACATAAATCTTTAGAGCCAATATGAAAATATTCTCTCTCATTTATTTTTAAATCCTTATTATATAAATCATAATTCCAACGACATGAATGAGCACATCCACCGCGATTAGCATCACGATTAACCATATAATTACTTAACATGCATCTACCTGAATATGAACTACACATTCCTCCATGAATAAATGCTTCTAAAGATATATTTGTATTATCTTTTATAATTTGCATTTCTTCCAAGCTAACTTCTCTTCCTAATACAACTCTTTTAACACCTAGTTTTTTAAAAAACTCACATGCCTTAGAATTCATAGATGATAATTGAGTACTTAAATGCACCTCAATATTAGGAGCAACATCTAAACACGTTTTAATAATATGTATACTAGAAGTAATAATCGCATCAATACCTACTTCTTCTAAATATTTCAAATATTCAACTAAGCCTTCAAAATCTTCATTATGTGGAATGATATTCATTGTTACATATACTTTAGCATGATGTTCATGAGCGAATATACAAGCTTCCTTTATATCATCTAAAGAAAAATTATTGGCACGTGCTCTTAAACTGAATTTACGGCCACCAAAATAAACGGCATCCGCTCCATATAAAATTGCAATTTTTAATTTTTCTAATGAACCAGCCGGTGCTAACAATTCAATTTTTTTATCCATTAACTTTCTCCTTTAAAATAGAAGGTTTCAAATATAAAAAGCCGTTTCCTATATTATCATCAATCATGCGTAGTTTTTCAAATAATTGTTCATTAAATCCTTTGTTTAAACCTTGACTATACACATTTATCACTTCTTCAATATTATTAATAAATAAATCATTAATAATAAAAATATTATTACTATTTATACTTTTCAATTCATTAAATAAACAATAAATATTTGGTGTAAATATAAATGTTCCATTTATATTTTCTAATATTGGATATTTGTCTTTTCTTGTCTCTTCCACAATAATTAATTCTTTATCAGTTGATTGGATATGAGAATATTCTTCATATAAAGAAATTAATTTTCTTTTCGAATAAAAAATATTATTATAGCCATAACATAGAATAACATTATTTTCTAATTCACTAATTTCTTTAATATCTTCTAATGTTAATTCAGTAGAAATCATACAAGAAATACCTAAATTGTTATATTCTTTAATATCATTTTTTGAACAACATATTGTTTTAGCGTTATATATTAATTTTGCTTTAATATCTAACTCTTGTATTATTTCATATGCTCCCCAATCACTAAAAATATAATATTCCACATTATATTTTTTAGTTTCTTCTAAAAATGTTTTAAGTTCAAGAAGTTCTGTTTGTGAAAATATTTTATCAATATTTAAAGCTATTTTTTTCTTTACATTTTTTAAAATATCAAAAGAAAAATCATTATTAATTATTCCTGAAAATTTTGTTCTAATAATTATTATATCAACATCATAATTATTATCTTTAATATTATTAGTTTCTAATGCCAACATCATTTTTTTATACTTATAGCCATTCCATCACCAATTCTTAAAAATGTGGAATTATAATTAGAGTTTTCATATAGCCAATTATTATAATTTTTAATTTTTCTAATTAAAGCTCGTAAGTCCTTTCCTTCTATTTCTTCTTTTTCTACTAATCCATGAAATAATAAATTATCGCTAATAATGATACCACCATGTTTTAATAGTTTCTCGTACTTTTCAAAAAATTTTATATACTGAGCTTTAGCAGCATCAATAAATATTAAATCATAATCTTTTTTTAATAATGATTCATCCACAAATAAAGCATCATCCTTAATAACATTGATTTGTGATTGCAATCCAATTGTATTAATATTTTTAATGGCTTCATTATACATTTTTTCATTTCTTTCTATAGTATCAATAGTAATGTCTTTATCCATTAAAGCCATATTAATACTAGAAAAAGCAATAGCAGTTCCAATTTCTAAAATTTTTTTTGATTTTGTTAAAGTAATAATTAATTTAATTAACTCTAGCCCTTCTAAAGTTACTATTGGAACATTATTTTCTTGTGCATAATTATACATTTGTTCTATAAAATTATTATGATTAGCATTATTCAAATTAATAAAATAATCATCCATATTATCACCTACTCAATAATACTATTATATAACATTTGATAATTTACTTCAAGAAAATTTTACTAAATGTATTTTTCCAATCTAATAAAAATGTAAAAGCATCCTTATAACGACATAGTTTACCAAGTAATAAACAATATCTATCAACTATATAATTATTATATAAAGGATAAGTAAACTCTTGTAATTCTTTTAACAAGTAATTTTTAATATAATTTGCAATGACTTCTTCTTCACTTTCATCAATTTCATATTGCATCAAACGTAAAAATGCTAAATGATAAGTATCAATTGATATTTGTTTAGCATTCTTAATCATATTTATTAATTCCGAACGTAATTTTCTATATTCATCAGTATCCACATACAATTTATTAACTGGTTCACGATTTGTTTTTTTATAATTCATTAAATTCACTAAATTAAAAGCAAATAATGTCACTAACCTAACACTTTTATTTTCATCAGATCTTATTACATTAAAAGCATCATAAAAGCGATTCAATTTCACCAATGATTTTGCTTTAATATAAATAATTTCCTCTTTCACATATGGTGTTAATAAAGATAAATCAATATTGTTAATATAATTAATAACACTTTCATCGTTTAAATATTCAAAATAATATAATGTAAACAATGTTGATTTACTATAATTATAATATAACATCTTGTCTCGTAAACCATTAAATAATAAAGGAACTTTTTGAATTCTCATTTTACATGATAAAATATATCTTCTCTCCATAACATATTCAGAACATTCTTTATGATTAATTGAAAATTGTTCTAATATTCTTAAATAACCATCTGCTTTATTAAATTGCAAACTTATAAAATTATATTCATAAACAATCAATATTAAAGCAAATAATTCTAAATCATTCAAACACTCTTTTATATTATCCAAATTATTGACAATACTTTGTAATGATTTATAATCTTGTTTGATAAAACATTGGTATGCCTTAACAATTTCATCTTGTGCAATATATGCATCATCACATGTACAAGTATTTAAAGAAAGAATTGATTCCAAATCATTTTTGAAGTAACACAATAAAAGTTTTTCAATTTGATTGTTATTTTCTAAATTTAATAATTCATTATAATTCAAATTAAATCTTTCACATAATAATTCTACTCTTTCATTTCTTGGGTCCATTAAATTTCTTTCAAGTTTTGAAAGGAAAGCTTCTGAACATATATTTTCTGTTGCTTCTTGTAAAGTTAAATTTTGGATTAATCTTTTATTTTTTAAAATAGATGAAATATAATTTGATTTCACAATTGGTCCTAAACTCTTTCTGCGATTAACGTATTCATTGATATTTTTTAATATTATTTTTTGCATTTATACTCCCTCCTACATATATAATTACCAAAAAATATTTAAATTACTTTATATTTTTTAAATGCTTAAATAAATAACGAATATATGAGTATAAAACAAAAAAAGGTTTATACTCTTAATGAAGATATAATACAACAACAAAATCTTCAGAAAGGATATAAACCATCAAATCTAGTATATCATAAAATCTTGAAATATCAAAAAAAATTACATTCTTTTTTCAAAATAAGAGTTTATACATATTTTTAATAATTTCAACTATAATTCATAACATATGAATACTTTTTAAGCTCTTTTATTCGCTTTTTATAATCAGGACAATACTTCATGACATATCCATAAAAATCATGACTATGATTAGGGAATTTAAAATGACAAAATTCATGAATAACTATATATTCAACAATATCTAATGGGAGATGAATAACTGCATTAGATAAAGAAATAGTAGCTTTACGAAGATAACATACTCCCCACCTTGTTTTCATATTTTTAAAAATTAATTTCGTTTTAAACTGTGGAAAGTATTGTTTTTGAATTTCTTCAAACTTTTTAACAATAATTTTTTTAGCCCAGGTTTCAATAGAACTAATGTCAAAACACTCAATAGTATTATTTGAGATAACTAATTGTTTAGAATTTGTTTTTAATAAATAAACATGACCAAATAATAAATATTCATTATTCTTTAATGAATTTTGCGGTATTTTTTTGATTAATCTTTTAACAGCTTCTATATTTTTATTAATAAACATTATTGCTTCTTCATTAGACATCAATCGTGAAGACGTTATAATAATATTATTTTGGCGTATTCGCAAATTAGTATATTTAACTTTTTTTTGTTTAACAGTAATTTGATACTCATTATTATCAATAACCATGCTTATACCTCGGTTTAAACTATATTTTTTATAATATTATACAATTTTTGTTTATCACTCATTTTTAAATACTTAACTAGTTTTATTAGTAAGCATATAAATATATATAACAGCCCCAGTGAATTATAATTAATAGCTAAGAAAAACATAATAACTAGTATAACAAAAGAAATATTAACTAATGCTGTTTTTGATAAAAATAATGAAAGAACATTAAATCCATCTAATGGATAAATTGGTAATAAATTAACAACTATTAATAAAACACTAAAATTAAAAACTAATTTATAATTAGTCAAATAACAAATAATTGCACATATAAAATTAAAGACAATTCCAAAAATATAAAACAAAAATTGGGAATATTTAGAAATATTATTATCTAAATATACTATTTCGCATCCTACTATAGATAAATGAAACCCCTTAATTGGTATATGAAAAGTAAAAGCAATTAATAAATGACCAATCTCATGAATTAATAAACAAAATAATAAAATCATTAATTCATTAAAGTATCCAGTAAAAAGAGAATATATAACTAAAACCCAAAATGAATAATTAATTCTCATCTTTCACTAATAACCCGTATACATATTCATCACTTTCCAAATGTGCTTTACCTATTACATCTTCTGCTTTTAAAATTTGATACATTTGCACATTTACTTCTTTTAATCCATAGTATTGATAAGTTAAATTGCTTTTGGATAATATAAAAACATTGTACAAATCATTTTCTTTAGTTATTTTAATAACACTTCCATATTCACGATTTAAAACTTCATCTTTATAAGTAGTATAATAAGTTATGCCATTCATAGCCGTTGTTTTAACATTATCACCTATAACAGCAATTGTATCTTCATCATTCAAACCTAATTTTCCATTAACTTTACTTACAATCTCCACATAATTAATATTTTTTTCAAATTGTTGCTTAATAATATTAATATCAATAATACTATATTTATTTAATACAACAGCACATAATAAAATAAAAGTTAAAAAAAATAATTTATATAAGAATTTATCTAATAAATTCATAAAGCACCTCATAATTCATTTTATGATTCTTAAATAAATTTATTACTTTTAAAACTATAATAATTATCTTTTCCAATTATTATATGATCTACAAACAACAAATCAACTGTTTGACATGCTTCAAAAATTCTTTTTGTAAATAAAATATCATTAGTACTAGGTTTGGAGTCTCCGCTAGGGTGATTATGTGCAACTATAACTCCAAAAGCAGATATTTTTAATCCCCATCGAATAACATCTCTTTGATTAGCAATTGTTTTATTAATTGTCCCAATACTAATGGTTTTCTCATAAATTATTTCATTATTACTTGATAAATAAACAGCTATAAAATGTTCTTGTGAATAATTTTCTAACTTACTTTTTAAATATAAGTAACAATCTTTTGCGGATTCAATTTTATTATTATCATGTTTTTTATATAAAATACGAGACGCAAATTCAAATATTGCTAATAATTCAATAGCTTTTGTTTTTCCAATACCTTTAAATTTTATTAATTCTTCAATTGTCAATTCTTGACAATATGCGAAAGAATTTAATTCCTTTAATAACTCTTTAGATAATGTTATCACAGATTTATCTTTTGTGCCAGTTCGCAAAATAATAGCTAGTAACTCATAATCAAATAACGATTTAGCACCAAACTGCATTAATTTTTCACGTGGCTTCTCATACTGCTCTAAATCTTTTATATTCACTAATTTAACCTCATTATCTATAATTACCTAAAAAATAATGAATTACTTTATTTTTTTCATTAAAAGTAAAAAGGTATTTAATTGATAATTAGATTTAATTTCATCATTTTTTATACTTTGTAATATAGAAAGAGCAGAAAATAATTCGATATCTATAGGGTTCACATAATACTTTTCATTCATAACGATTTGTTCACCTTTTAAGCTTGTCAATAAACAATTAACAACATCAACATAGAATTCATATTTTTCTGTGCTTGTAATTACATTTTTAGGCAAATCCAAAATATAATCACTTCTAATAGAAACGCTAAAATCATAACTTTCAAGTATTGTTTTTTTATTTTGCGCTTTTTCCAAACTATCAAAAATAGAATTAAATATATAATAACGATTATTTTCTTGATAAACTTCATAATAAATATTGAGAACTTTTAAACGTTCAATTGTTTGACTTAAGTTTTCTAATTTATCACTCGTTCCTAATTGAATGGTGTATACAGTACCATACATTGATTCTTGTTCTTTTAATGTTGGTGAATCATCTTCATCAATTTCAATATTTTTAAATACAAAATATCCAAGTAAACATCCAATTACTATTCCAAGTAAAATACCGAATAAATCAATCTCTCGTTTTTTCATCTTTTAACACCTCAACATTCAATATTATATAATTACCGGATGTAAAAAAAAGTCAAAATAAGGATATTTTAATTTAAAATGCTTAATTGTTTTTTATGCTTCTAATTTCACTAATAAAATACAAGCTACCCGCAAAAATCCACATATGTTTTTTATCATTACATAAAAAAGCTTTATCGATAATTTTTTTATAATCATATTCTAAAATCTTATTTGGATGTGAAGAAAAGTCATATAGTATTTTAGCATCTTCACTACGTTTATATTCAAATTGTGTAAAAAACATTTCATCAACATCTTTTTCAATTTCCGCAATCATTGATTTTTTTTCTTTATTTGCGGAAATAGCAAGAACAAGAGTTATATAATATTGATCTTTAAATTCCTTTATGAATTCATGTAAACGAGTAATGCCGTCAATATTGTGTGCACCATCAAAAATAACATATGGATTCTTCTTTATTATTTCTAATCTACCAGGCCAAAAAGTATTTTTTAAACCATTAATAATATTTTCTTTTGTTATGTGAAAATACTTTGATAAATAATTACATGCCTCTATAACTATAGCGGCATTCTCAGTTTGGTATTTACCAGACATATTAAGGGTTATATCATAGGCTTCATTTTGACTATCATGATATACAAAACTTGATTGCCCTAAAGATAATTTAACATCGTAAATATCCATAGGATTAACAATTGTTAACGGTGAACATTTATCTTTGCACGTAGAAACAATTAAATTATGTATTTCATTATTTTCAATTGTCACTAGTGGAACATTCTTTTTTACAATTCCTAATTTATTAGTACCTATTTCATATAAACTATTTCCTAAAATATTCATATGATCATATGAAACATTAGAAATAATAGATAGTAATGGTTCAATAACATTCGTATCATCAAGTAAACCACCAATACCTACTTCTATTAAGCAAATATCAGGTTTAACATCTCTAAAGAACATAAAACACATTAATGTTATAAAACTAAAAAATCCTGGTTTATCAATATGATTTTTTTCTAAATAATCATATTTAGAAATAATTTCATTAGCATATTTAATTATTAAATCATCAGAAATAAACTCTTTATTAAAAGTTATACGTTCATTAAATTTAATAATATAAGGGGAAGTAAAACTTCCCACTTTCAATCCAGATAAATATAATATTTCACGCAAATACGCAACAATAGAACCTTTTCCATTAGTACCAGCAATATGTATATATTTCAATCCTTTTTGAGGATTACCATATATCTCACACAATTGATACATATGTTTTAAATTTTTAGTGCTTGTGCGATGTTGTGATTGAATAAAATTTAAACACTCATTAATATTTGTAAACATTATAAATCCAAAAGCAATTTTTTAATTTCTTCTAATCTTGCTTTATAAGTACTTAATTTTTGTTTTTCTTGTTCTACTTTTTGAACAGGTGCTTTAGCAATGAAATTTTGGTTATTTAACATATTCACGCATCGTTTAATTTCATTATTCATTTTTTCTTCTTCTTGTAATAGTTTTTGTCTTTCTTCTTCCATATTAACAAGAGCACTTAATGGAATAATAACAACAACATTATTTAATACATTAACTAAACATTTATTAGTATCATAATTTTCTAATGTATAAGTAACATTTTCAAAATTAACAAACTTTTGTAAATAATGTTCATTTGCTTTTGTAAAATCACAATATTCTTTTTCTTTAAATTGTAATACTAAATCTATTTTTTTACTAATAGCTACATTTTTTTGACTTCTAATATTTCTTGTGGAAGAAATAATATCAAATATTATATTAAACTTTGAAGCATCACTAAATTTATATTCCTTAACAACAACAGGCCATGAACTAATAGTTATACTACCATCGTTATATGATTGATAAATATCTTCTGTTACAAATGGCATAAATGGATGCAATAATTTTAAGCTTGATGTCAATACATAATTTAATACTGCGCATGTATTAATTTTTTCGCTTTCATTACCAACAGATAATGCAACTTTTGTCATTTCTAAATACCAAGAAGCAAAATCATCCCAAATAAAATTATATAGTGTTTTAGCAACTTCACCAAATTCAAACTTTTCGTAATTTCTATCAACGTCTTGAATTACTTCATTAACTCTATTTAATATCCATTTATCGCATGTTGATAACAAATTAATATTAATTTCCTCATTATTATAATTATTATTATCAAATGTCAAACCAATATAACGTGAAATATTCCATATTTTATTGATATAATTCCATGCTGACGCAATTTTTTCCTCAGAATAACGGACATCTTGTCCAGCAGATCCAGATGTTGTTACAAAGTATCTAACACTATCAACTCCATATTGATCAAATGTCTTTAAAATGTCTGGACCATTTCCTAAAGATTTACTAATTTTCCTTCCTAATTCATCTCTTATTATTCCATGAATTAAAACATTCTTAAAAGGACGTTGTCCAGTTAAATATTTTGATTGGAATACCATTCTAGCAACCCAGAAGAAAATAATATCATATCCTGTTACTAAAGTATCTCCAGGAAAATATCTTTCTACATCTATTGTTTTTTCAGGCCAACCAAGTGTAGAGAATGGCCATAAAGCACTTGAAAACCAAGTATCTAAAGCGTCTTCATCTCTTACCCAACCATTTCCTTCCGGAGGAGTTACACCAACATATGTAATTTCTTCACCATTTTCATCTTTCTTATACCAAGCAGGTATTTGATGTCCCCACCATAATTGTCTACTAATGCACCAATCTTGAATATTATACATCCATTGTAAAAATGTTTGTTCAAAACGTGCTGGAACAAAATTAATACGATTTTCTGATTGTTGAAGAGCTATTACTTCTTTAGCAAGAGGTTCCATTTTTACAAACCATTGTTTAGATAAACGAGGTTCAACAATTACTCCTGTTCTTTCACTATGACCAACAGAATGAATCATTTTCTCAATTTTAACCAAATATCCATCTTTTTCTAAATCTTTAATAACTGCTTCACGACATTCAAAACGGTCCATACCTTCATATTTTCCTGCCATTTGATTCATTTTACCATCTTCAGTCATACATAATGGATGATCTAAATGATGTCTAATTCCAACTTCAAAATCGTTAGGATCATGAGCAGGGGTAACTTTAACAACACCGGTACCAAAATCTCTTTCAACATATTCATCCGCAATGACAGGAATAATAATATCAGTTCCTGGTATACGCACCTTTTTACCAATGAATTTTTGATAACGTTCGTCATCTGGATGAACCATTAAAGCTTGGTCAGCAAACATTGTTTCAGGACGTGTAGTTGCAATTTCCAAACCACCTTCTTCATCTACAAATGGATAAATAAAATGATAAAATGCTCCTTCAATATCCTTATATTCAACTTCAACATTAGATAAAGCTGTTTTACTTTTAACATCCCAGTTAATAATTTTCTCACCGCGATATATTAAGCCATCGTTATACATCTTAACAAAAACAGTATTTACTGCTTTATTTAATCCTTCATCTAATGTAAATCTTTCTCTTGTATAATCCAAACTTAAACCAACTTTTTCCCATTGATTATGAATTATAGATGCATATTTTTCTTTCCATTCCCAACAGACATCTAAGAATTTTTCACGACCTAAATCATATCTAGAAATACCCTTTTCACGTAATGCTGCTTCTACTTTTGCTTGTGTTGCAATACTAGCATGATCCATTCCAGGTAAATATAATGTATCATATCCCATCATTCTTTTTCTTCTAACAATAATATCTTGAAGAGTTGTATCAAGAACATGCCCTATATGTAGTCTACCTGTAATATTTGGCGGTGGAATAACAATGGTATATGGTGTTTTAGTAATATCACCAGCTGTAAAGTATCCTTGCTTAATCCATTCTTGATATTTTCCTTCCTCAACTTGTTTAAAATCATATTTAATCGGTAAATCTTTAAGTTTTTTCATGTAATCCTCCCTATAAAAAAATCCTTCATGACTAATCAAATTTGATTAAATCACAAAGGACGAAAATTTCCGCGGTACCACCTTAGTTCTCATATATTAATATGAACACTTATTATGCTTAATAACGAAAGCAATCCGGATATTATTTAAGAATCACTCTTTTTCAGTAATATCAACTCCAAAGCTACATTCATAAATATTATTAAAGACTTTTCATCAACCAGTCTCTTTCTAAATAACAATTATTTACTACTCTTCTTCTTCATAGTTTTTTATTTATGTATATTATACTAAAATAACAAAAAGATTTCAAGATTAAAAATCAAATTTTTTTGTATATTTTTCTATTAAATAATTAAAATGCTTTCCACGATCTTCAAAATTATTGTATAAATCAAAACTTGTGGAAGCAGGTGAAAAGAGAATAGTATCAATCCCATTTAATTCTATATTACAAATAACCTCTTCTAAATTATTAAAGACATAGTAATAGATTTGTTTATTATAAAAATAATTAGCAAAATCATATTTATTTTCTCCATAACAATATACTTTTTTCACATTGCTTAAACTATTATTTAGTACTTCATAATTATCTTTTCTTTTCTTTCCACCAACTATTAATAAAATATTTTTATTTTTAAAACTTTCTAATGAAACTTTTAATGCATAAAAATTTGTGGATTTCGAATCATTATAAATATTTATTTTTCCTTTTTTAATTAATTGAAGTCTATAATCTAGTGTTTCAAATTTTTTTATTATAGAAATAAAGTTTTCTTTGGCTTTATCATTATTTAAAAGTACACCTAAAACACTCATAATATTATAATAATTGTGTTTGCCTTTTAGTTTTAAATCATTTAGATCAAAAATTTTTGAATTTTTGTAATATATATATTTATTTTCAATGAACATATCAGCTTTTTTATTATCAAGAGAAATACTTACCTTTTTACAATTATATGTATTACATATTCTTCTTAAAAGGAAATCATCATAATTAAAAATTAAATAATCATCTTCACTTAAGTATTTCAAATAATTGCATTTTGATGTAATGTAATTAACAAACGTTTTATGATGTTCTAAATGAGTATTATATAAATTAGTAATGACATTATATTTAAAATGCATTTTTTTACAATATTCTAACATATAACTTGATGCTTCAATTATAATATTATTTTCACTCTCAATATAATCAAAAAAAGGTAAGCCATTATTTCCTATTGCTTTTCCATCATTTATGCATTTTTCTAACAAACTTACAACTGTTGTTTTTCCATTAGATCCCGTCACTAAAATACAATTATCACTTTTATTATAAAGTTTATAAAACAAATATAAATCACTAATAACTTTAATATTATTTTTGCTTGCTTCTTCTAATATCCAATGTTCATTATTAATTCCATTACTTTTAATAATCAAATCATAATCTAAAACATTAATATTATTTGCATACTCATCATCATACACATCAAAATCAATATTATTCTTTTCAAAATACTTGGCTATACTTTTATTTGACAAGCCATATCCTAACAATAACTTTTTCATTTTTCACCTACATCAATAAAACAATAATCATAAATACAACAGAAACTAAAGCCATTAACCAAAAAACTAAATCGATTTTCCATTCGCTTAAACCATTTTTTTCAAAATGATGATGTAAAGGAGCCATTTTAAAAAACCTTTTCCCATTTGTGATTTTAAAATAAATTACTTGAATAATTACCGATAAGGTTTCTATAATAAATACCGAAGCCATTATTAATAATAACATTTCTTCATCTAGAGCAACCATTTGTAATGCTAAAAGGGAGCCAAACATTAAAGAGCCTGTATTTCCCATAAATATTTTAGCGGGATAGTGATTAAATAACAAAAAGCCTAATAAAGAACCAATACATATAGTAGAAAGAATTGAAACACTCGTATTACTTTTAAAATATCCTAAAATACTTATTCCCAAAAAGCAAATAACTAAAGTACCCCCTGCTAAACCATCTAAACCATCAGTCAAATTCACAGCGTTAGTACATGATACAAAAATCAAAAGAATAAAGAAAAAATAAAAAGTTTTTAAATCAATTTTTATAATTCCTAGATTAATGATAGAATTAAATTTTTCATAATAAATTAAATAATAAATTAAAATACTTAAGCATTGCAATATAATTTTAGCCTTTGGACTAATGCCTTTATTATTATGCTTATTAATAATAAGTAAGTCATCAATGAGGCCAATAACTCCATAAAGCATTAATGGTAAAATATAAAATAATATATTATAGAATGAGTCTTTAAGAAAATATAATTCAAAAAAAATAAAAATAGAAATAATTACAACTATCATTACTAATCCACCCATAGTAGGTGTTCCCGATTTTTTCAAATGATCCTGTGGTCCATCTAATCTAATATATTGACCTAATTTAAGTTTTCGTAAAATGGGAATCCAAAATATAAATAAAATGATTGATAAGATAAATGACAATAAAAATGATAAAAATATTAGATTATTCATTTATTTCCTCTTTTACAAACTCGTAATCATTTAAATATATTTTTTGCTTATTTAAGTAATAATAACTATCTAATCCTCTACCTAAAATTATTAATATGTCATTTTCATTTAATAAATTTATGGCATACTTTATTGCTTCTTCTCTTTTAATAATTGTTTTATAGTTTTGATTATTATTATTTTTTAAAATATCATCAATAATTTTTTTAGGATCCTCGTCTCTTGGATTATCACTTGTGACAATTACAAAATCCGCAAATTTATTTGCAACTTGCATCATTAATGGTCTTTTTATTGTATCTCTATTGCCACCACATCCAAATAAAACATATAACTTTTCTTTTTTTATTTTATATAAATAAGATAATACTTGTTCCATTCCATCAGGTGTATGGGCATAATCAATAAATATTTTATTACTTTCCTTATTAATCAAATTCATTCTACCTGGAATTTCAATGTTATTATTCAAAAATTTTTTAATATTATTATAATTAAATAAATTAATATTTACTAAGATTGTTAAAAAGGCTAAAACATTTGAACAATTATATTTCCCTAATAAATTAGTATTAATAACATATTTATTATCTTCATAATTAAAAATAAATTTGGAACAATTATCATATAATTTTAAATTACTACCATTTACTGAAAATCCGTAATAATCTTTATCTTGTATGACATATTTTTTAAAATAACTAATTTCCTCCATATCATTATTAATGATTACTTTTTGACTATATAATCCTTTATTTAAAAATTTTAATTTAGTTCGGCGATAGCATTTAAATGTGTGATGATAATCTAAATGATCAATTGTGACATTAGTTAATAATTTTACTTTGAATTTTAAACCTTTAATTCTATTTTGAACTATGGCATGACTACTTATTTCCATTATTATATATTTAATATTTTTTTTATAGCTTTCTTCTAAAACAGAATATATTATTTCTTTACTTGGTGTTGTATTTATTGTTTCAATATATTCTTCATTAATGTATATTCCATTAGTACCAATTAATGTAGCTTTAATATTATTATAAATTAAATATTTATATAAAATTGTGGAAATAGTGGTTTTACCGTTTGTTCCTGTAATTCCAATTAAACACATATTTTTATATTTTTTATTCATTTTAATTCTCCACATTAAATTATATGCAAAAAAAAATTAATTATTAAAGAACATAAAAAAAGCCTGTTAAAACAGACTTTTATCTAAGGGTTATATTATTCCACATCCCCAAGTAACCAATCAAGAACATTTATTTTTCTTATGCCATTATAATCAACTTCAGGATCTTCATCTAAAGTTAAAATAATTTTTTGATAGTTATCATTAATGTTTTGAAGAGGACTTAATTCTCTTTCTAATGTTTTTTCATCTCTAACTGATGATGAAACTTGATAATAAGTTATCTTCTTATTATCTATTGCTACAAAATCAACTTCAGTATCATCAACTTTGCCAACATATACTTCATAACCTCTACGTAACAATTCTAGGTATACAACATTTTCTAAAATATGCCCTACATCAGTAGAACGAGTACCTAAAAGCATATATCTTAGTCCAATATCTACGACATAATATTTTTCAAGAGTTTTTAAATATTGTTTACCTTTTATATTATAACGATTTGCCTTATATAAAACGAAACTTTCGGTAAGACCAGATATATATTTTCCAACGGTTTTTTCATCTATTTTTCTACCATCAGATGTCATAGTATCCGCTATTTTCTTCATCGAAAGTGGACTTCCTATATTATCAAATACAAATCTAGTAACACTTTCAAGCATTGAAATATCTGTAATTTTCTTCCTTGAAGCAATATCTTTAACTACTACAGTATTATAAATTCCATCAAGATATGATTTAATCTCTTTTACTTGATCTC
>CAZFAM010000021.1:0-21672 GCA_964516425.1 uncultured Bacteroidales bacterium
CTGTGAAATTCTCTTGTGATAGTCACAATAGTTTTTCACAGCTTTTCATTATTGATATAATAAAAGTCCTTCATCACTTTTGATTAAAATATAATCAAAATATTTGAAGGACTAACTTTAATGAATTTGATTTTTTTCTTATAAAACTCTTATATTATTTGCCTATCTATAATTACAAAAATTAAGCATTGCACTTATTATTGTTACATGCCATATTCAAAATTATAAATGTAAAAATTGTAATCATGTCTTTAGAGAAAAAAACACTTTCGCTAATGACAATGAACAACTATCGAAAGAAACTATTTTTGTAATTTTAGATAAATTAAAATATTATACTGCTACTTTTGAAAGTGTTGCAAGAGATTTACACCTTAATCGTCAAAACATCATTGATGTTTTTGATAGATATGTTGAATACAACCCTGATTCTACTCTTCCAGAAATTATATGTTGGGATGAGAAACATATCAATAAAGGTTTATCCAATAACGCTTATTTTTTTGTTATCCTAGATTAAAACCTTTTATAGAGGTTGCAAAAACATTATCTACTTGGAAAGAATATATTTTAAATTCTTTCATTACTATAAAAGATTGTTTAGATGAAAATGGAAATCCAAGAAGATTATCAAATGGACCTATTGAAGGAATTAATTCAATGATTAATAAAATCAATACAAATGGTAATGGTTATAGTAATTTTGTTAGATTTAAAAACAGGTGTATTTATGTGATTAATAAAGAATATGTAATACGAAACACTCCTAAAAAGAGCAAACCAAAAGACAAAAATAAAGATTAAAAAAGAAATATTAGCAACTAATACTCTGGCATATTAAAGGTCAACATCAAAAGATGTTGACCTTTATATTGCTTTCACAAGAATTTCTGACAGCCCCATTTTTTTACAAGATTTCTTGATAGAATTTATCACAAGAAATTTTGACAGGGACGATTTATCGTCAAAAATAAATTTTTTTAAAATTTATTTTCACAAGAATTTTTCACAGAGCCTTAAAATTATTCTAAATCATCAGTCGGATTTTTTCCTAATCGTTTTAATGTTTCAACAACATAACTTTCACGATACTCTTCCTTTGGATCTCTACCTAAATATGATTTATAAAATTCTTCTAATGCTTCTAAATATGGAATACCAGCAATATTTGCAATTATTCTAGTACTTCTATCAATTAATTTTTTATTTGTTGGTAAAACTTGAATCATCCAGTTTCCCCATACTCTACCCATTTTAGCCATTGTACCTGTTGAAATAGCATTAAATGCTATTTTCATCATTAAATGTTCAAATAAATTTGTACAAGTTTTAGGCAATTGAATTGGAACATGAATTTCATTTTTATATAATTTACCTTTAGGAATAGCACCAAATCTTAATACCATTCCTTCGGAATAATTTTCCACATTTTTACTAAACCAATTCATAACATCTTTATTTGCGGAACCATTAATATCTAAAGCAACAAGTCTTGCAGGTTTACGCGAATAACGAGATGGATCATCTTCATTACCAATATGATATAGCTCAACTTGTTCAGAACCTACTAGTGGTGGGTTATCAATAATGTTTTGCGCCGCATTCATGCGAATATAGTCTTCTCTTGTCCATTCTAATCCTTTAATTGGACGTTTAAATACATGTTGCCATGCCACAGAACTTGGATAAAGAGGGTCTTTAATAAATGCCCAACTAACTGGTGATTCTGTATCATTATATTTTCTAAATGGAGGTAAAGTAAATGTAGGTTGACGTTCAGTAGTATCAGTTAAAATATCTAATAAACATGAATGTGTTGCATATGTAATCAAACCTTTTTGATCATATGTTTCTTTTTCATATTCAACATATTTTGCTAAACCTTGAACTGCTTTACCACTACTTAAAACTTTATCCATTCTCTTAAATTCTTTTGCATAATCTTCTGGTTCTAAAGCAATTGGACCAACGACTTCTAATTCATCTGTTGACATATTTTCTTCTAACCATTTTTTAGCTGCTAACTCTAATGCTGCACCAGCAACTAATAACTCTACAGAAGTAACTTGCATTCTTGTAGATCCAGAAACTGCCATATTACCAACAAACAATGGCATTTTTATGATTTTCTTATTTTCAAATACTACACGCACACGATCTAAATGTTCACATAATATTTCTTTAGGATTACAATATAAATAATATGTAGTACAGCCTTGTTTTTGAGCTTCCAAAACAGATCCATTAATACTTGCTGATAAACCACATTCTGATAAACCAACTAATACATCACCTTTACCAATTCCTGCTTCAATAACTTGTTGTGCACCGAATGTCATATAATCTTCAAAATTTTCTACAGAACATACTAAAGCTCTATCTCCACCAGTTGTAAATGAATTACATACATTAGCCAGTTCAATAAATTCAGATGCTCTATTTGGAAGTTTTTGTGTTAATGTTAACCAAAATTCTCTCCAACCACTATCTAATTGAATAGCCATACGGCCTGAAGCACCAACACTTGAAAAAACAACTTGCTTTCTTTCATCCATACAACGTTTTATATCATTTACTAAATCATTAAACACTTTAGATTTAAATGCTTTTCCCGCAACTTTAGGAATATTAACATCTGCTGATAAAATCATTTTAATTCCTTCTGCAGTATCTTTGGCAATAGTTGCACTCAAATTACGTGTTAAAGGATTTGATTGTTCAGTGGGAATAACGCCTAATTGAAATTGTTTTTCATTCTCATAAAAATTCTTTGCAGCTTCTTTATAATTCAACATTTTATCCTCCTATAATTATTTTGGCAATATCATTATAGCATAGGAAAACGTTTTTTTCAATTATTTTGTAACTTATTTACATATTTTTTTATAAATTATTCAAATATGATAAAAAGCTTTCCATTGCAATAGCAAAACCCATACCCTCAATTTTTGAAGAAACTAGTTTCATTGTATTAATTCCAATAACTTCACCATCAAGATTAAATAATGGACCACCACTATTTCCAGGATTTATAGCTGCATCATGTTGAACATAAATTACATCATTATCTTTAACTTCACGATTCGTACAAGAAATCATACCAAAAGTCACTGAACCATAATAAGTGTATCCTCCAGGATTACCAATTGCAATTACAAATTCACCTGTATTTATAGTACCAACTTCACCAAATTTTAAAGGTTCATAATAATTAGAATGGGAAAATGTTATAACTGCCAAATCCATATTTTCATCACTTTTAATCAATTCACAATCAACATATTCATCGATATCTCCTAAATATACTTGAATTTTCAAATAATCTTCTATTACATGATGATTTGTAAAGGCAGTATATTTATATATTTCTCCTTCTTGTTCAACCTTATAAATACCAGCTGTTCCAGTGCCTGTTGTTTGAATGCCATTCGATAAATACGTATTAGTAACACCAATAACTGATTTTTCAACTTTTTGGACTACTTCTGTTGTTTTTGAACTTAAAGAACTTAAATCGTAATCTCCTTTTGTTAAATATGTATTTTGATAAATATAATTATATATAATATCTTGAACACCAGATCCTGTTCTAACTAAAATGATTATTTCTTTAAATATTTTTTGATTTTTTAAGCTAGTAGCAGTAATAGTTACAACTCCAGGTAACAATCCTTTTACAATTCCTTCACTTGTTACAGTAGCAATTGATTCATCACTTGAACTCCAAATAACATTTTGGTCATATTCACTTGGAATAATAGTTGCCTTCAAACTTATCGTTTCATTAATAACGACAGATTGTAAACCTTCAATTACAATACTCACATTTTTATCTTCTTCTTTATCTACCACATGTAATCTTATTAAACAAATATACTCTCCAAGTGTAGCACTAATAATAGCATTTCCTGATGATAAGGCAACAACATATCCTGTTTGATCAACAGAAGCAATACTTTCATCACTAGAGCTCCATACAACAATTTCTCCAGTCTCTAAACTTATTTTATTAGTGGAAAATTGACTTTTGTCTCCAACATACATAGTTTTTTCTATATAATCAGTACCGATAGATAAAGAATCGGCATTAACGCACCCAACAAGACTGAATACAAAAACTAATAAAAAGATAATATATATTTTTTTCATTTTCCCCTCCTAAAATACAACTTCCAATACAACTTCTTGATTATTTCTCAATACAGTAACTGAAGCCTTTTCACCACTACCTTTTAAATATTTATTTAATTCTGAACGTAACTGATAAGTATATTTAGTATTGATATCATTAAATTTAATGATGATATCACCAACTTGCATCTTTGCTTGATCCGCAAATCCGCCTTCAGTAATTTTATTAATGTAGAATCCATATTTTAAATCATCAGGAATCTTTATATTTGGATATTGTGCCATATATTGTTCTTTATTTAATTGATATTTAGAAACATCTAATATTTCAATTCCTAGTTTTAATCTTTCAGGTCTTATTCCTTGTTCTAGTTGTTCAACAATACTCATTACTAAATTAATTGGAATTGCAAAAGACATATTATTATATTGATAGCTACTAATTTTAGTAGTATTTATTCCTATAATTTCTCCTTTTAAATTCATTAATGCACCGCCACTATCACTTTCATTAATGGAAGCATCATGTTGAAGATATTCAGAATCCCAATCACTTACATTATCACCATCAGTATCCACAGATATATAACGATTATATGAAGATAATACACCAAATGTGGACGAATGGAAATACTCTTTTCCTTGTCCATTACCTATTGATATTACGAACTCACCCTTTTGTAAATCATCTGAATTACCAATTTTAGCAACATTCAAATAATATACTGATTCAAAAGTCAAAACAGCTAAATCAATTTTATCGTCATATTGAATTAATGTAGCTAATTCTTCTTTTTTATCATCACCCAAATAAATATGTATTGCATCAGTATTTTCAATAACATGACGATTTGTTATTACGTAGTACTTAAATTTAGCAATATTATTATAATTATCTATTTCTTTAACATTTTTTAAAATTTCACCACTATGTAAATAAACATCCATTTTATAAATAATTCCACTCGCAAATATGGATGTATTAGATATAGATGAATAACTGTTTACTCCAACTAAAGAATTCATATTTGTTTCAATAATAGGCTTAATTATGTCACTATAATTATTAAAATCTATTTCTTTTTCATTATTATTGATAATCGTATTAATAACTTTACTGAAATATTCTTCATCTTTATCTAAAACAATAAATGTTATTTCTTTTGAAAAATCTTTATCTATTGTAGGATTTACAACTATTGTAGCAATACCACTACTTATTGCATTAACTGTACCATCACTAGAAACACTAATTACATTATCATTTGTAGATTGAAATTCAACTTCTTGACTTTTATGTAATGGATAAATAGTAGTTTCAATGCTTGTCGTTTCCCCCACAATTAATCTTTGGTTACATTTAATTACAATATCAGTGATATTATCGCTTACTTCTAAATAATATTTTCCTTCATCAGTTTCTATTAAAATATTCCCCACATTTTTAGCATAAATTTTTTCATTTTCTTTTTCTAAAATATTATTATCAATATTTAAAACATTATATGGAACAATATCACCCACATTAAGATATATTGTTTCAATTTGTGAAATATAAAAGTATTCTTCCACATAATTATAACAACCAGATAATGTTATTAATAAAAATAATAAAATTATGATAAATAGATTATACTTTTTTTTCATATTTACCTCTTTATTTATGTTCATTTATAAATTGTTTAACAATATTTGAAGGTATTGCAAAACCCATTCCATCTATTTCTTCATCTACTAATTTCATGGTATTAATTCCAATTACTTGACCTTGCATATTTATTAATGGACCGCCACTATTACCTGGATTAATTGCTACATCTGTTTGAATATACAAATTAGTTTGATTATCTTCTATAACTTTACGATTGACAAATGAAACAACACCAAATGTTAATGAATCATAATATTCAAAACCTTCTGGGTAGCCCATTGCAATAACAAATTGTCCTCTTTTTATATTATTACTATCCGCAAATTCAAATGGATTTATATACATTGTAGTTGAAAAAGATAAAATTGCTAAATCGAGATTTTTATCTGTTGCTTCTACATTCGCATTAACATTATCCACTTTTTGTGATAATTGTAAAACAATATTATTACATCCTTCAATAACGTGATAATTAGTAATTGCATAATAGCAATAATAATTAATATCGTTTCTATCAATTGTTTCCTTTAATTCTATTTTATTACCATTTTTTAAAACTCCATAGCCTTCATATACAACTCCAGTTCCATATGATGAAGAACTACCACCTAATAATGATTTTGAAGTACCATTTATTCCAATTGTAGGTCCTTCAGCTTTTTCACCAATAGCAGACACTAAGTCCTCAAATTCAGTTATATCAATTGTTACATTATATACTTTATTATAAATTTCATTATTTGTTGAAGCACTACAACCTGTTAAGAAACAAACAATCAATAGTAAAAATATAATAATTTTATTTTTCATAGTGCCTCCTAATATTAAACATTTTTTCTACATTTTGTCTAACTGTGATTTTCAATTCATCATTATTAATATTTTTAATTTTTGCAACTTCTTCATATACAATTCTAACGAAGGCTGGTTCATTTGTTTTTCCTCTATATGGAACAGGTGCTAAATATGGTGAATCAGTTTCCATAACAATATACTCTAATTCAACTAATTTGATTACATCTTTCAAATTACAATTTTTAAATGTCAAGACACCGCCTATTCCAAGATAATAGCCTAATTTAATAAATTTATTTGCCATTTCTAAACTACCACTATAACAATGAACAATTCCTTTATTATGATGCTTTGATAAAACATCGTATGTTAACTCAATAGCATTTCTTGTATGAATAGAAACTGGCAAATCATATTTTTCTGCAATATCTAATTGTTTATTAAAATAATATAATTGCAAATCTTTATATTCCTTACTCCAGTATAAATCAATACCAATTTCACCAATACCAATAACTTTTTCATCTTTAATCATTGATATTAACCAATTTAATTCTTTATCGTTTTCTTTTTCTACTTCACTAGGATGAAGTCCAACAATTGCATATAAATCAATTAATGACTCATATTGATGAACTATTTGAATTGCTTTCAAACTAGATTTATAATCATATCCCACAATAAATAATGTTTTTACATTATTTTCTATTGCATTTTGAATTATTAATTCAATATTATCATTATAAACTTCATCATTTAAATGTACATGTGTATCTATCATATTTCACCTTTTATATTTATATTAGTATACCATAAAAATCTTTTTTTGACTATAAATAAAGCTTAAATTAATTTTAAAAACAAAAAAAAGAGCTAGTATTTCTACTAACTCTAGTTTTCAAATTATTGAATGATAGTTGTAACACTACCAGAACCAACTGTACGTCCACCTTCACGAATAGAGAACTTAGTTCCTTGTTCGATTGCGATTGGGTGAATCAATTCAACAGATAATTCAGCGTTGTCACCAGGCATAACCATTTCAACACCTTGTGCTAATTGGATTTGACCTGTAACGTCTGTAGTTCTGAAATAGAATTGAGGACGATAGTTAGAGAAGAATGGAGTATGACGTCCACCTTCTTCTTTAGTTAAAACGTATACTTGTGCTTTAAATGCTTTATGAGGTGTAACTGTTTTAGGTTTAGCTAAAACTTGTCCACGTTGAATATCATCACGAGTAACACCACGTAATAATGTACCAATGTTATCACCAGCTTCAGCTTTATCTAATAATTTACGGAACATTTCAACACCAGTAACAACTGTTCCTTTAATATCATCTTTAATACCAACGATTTCAACGTTATCACCAACTACTACTGTTCCACGTTCAACACGTCCTGTAGCAACTGTTCCACGTCCTGTAATTGAGAATACGTCTTCAACTGGCATTAAGAATGGTTTATCAGTATCACGAACTGGAGTTGGGATATATTCATCAACAATTTTCATTAAATCAACAATTTTTTGTTCGTAATCTGGATCACCTTCCATAGCTTTTAAAGCAGATCCTCTAATAATAGGTGTTTCATCACCAGGGAATCCGTATTCATCTAATAATTCACGAACTTCCATTTCAACTAATTCTAATAATTCTTCATCATCTACCATATCACATTTATTTAAGAATACAATCAAACGAGGAACACCAACTTGACGAGCAAGTAAGATATGTTCACGTGTTTGAGCCATAGGGCCATCTGTTGCTGCGATAACTAAGATAGCACCATCCATTTGAGCAGCACCAGTAATCATATTCTTAACATAGTCAGCATGTCCTGGGCAGTCAACGTGTGCATAGTGACGTACATCAGTTTCATATTCTACATGGGCAGTATTAATAGTAATACCACGTTCTTTTTCTTCTGGAGCACCATCAATTTGATCATAGTTCATTTCTTTAGCATAACCTCTTTTTGCTAAAACTTTAGTAATAGCTGAAGTTAATGTTGTTTTACCATGGTCAACGTGACCGATAGTACCAATGTTTACATGTGGTTTAGAACGCACAAATTTCTCTTTTGCCATTTTTAAATTCCTCCTAATGGTTATTTTCTATTATATTTTACTTTATTTTAATCAAAAAAGCAATAGCTTTTATTAAATTATTTTTTAAGCATTACGCTTTTTAATAACTTCTTCAGCAACACTCTTTGGACATTTTTCATATCTATTCATTTGCATAGTATAATTACCACGTCCTTGTGTATTACTTCTCAATGCAGTTGCATATCCAAACATTTCAGCAAGTGGAACTAATGCATGAACCATTTGTAATTTTCCACGTCCTTCTTGTCCTTCTAAACGACCACGTCTGCTAGTTAAATCTCCAATTACATTACCTAAATATTCATCTGGAACAGTTACGTCTACTGACATAATAGGTTCTAATAATATTGGAGAACATTTTTCTTTAGAATTTTTGAATGCATATGATGCAGCAACTTCAAAGGCAATTTGACTTGAGTCAACATCATGATATGATCCATCAAATAATGTACATTTTACATCAATTGTTGGATAACCAGCAATGTTACCTGTTTGAAGAGCAGCCTCTAATCCTTTTGCAACAGCTGGGATATATTCGCGAGGAACAACACCACCAACTACAGCATCCACAAATTCAAATCCTTTACCTGGATTTGGTTCAAATCTAACCCAAACATCACCATATTGTCCACGACCACCTGATTGACGTACAAACTTACCTTGTACTTCAGCAGCTTTTTCAATTGTTTCACGATATGAAACTTGTGGAGCACCTACGTTAGCTTCAACGTGGAATTCACGTTTCATTCTATCTACGATAATATCTAAGTGTAATTCTCCCATTCCTGAAATAATAGTTTGTCCAGTTTCATGATTTGTATAAGTTCTAAATGTTGGATCTTCTTCAGCTAATTTACTTAAAGCAACACCCATTTTGTCTTGGTCACCTTTAGTTTTTGGTTCAATAGCAACAGAAATAACTGGTTCTGGGAATACCATCTTTTCTAGAATTACTTCACGATTTTCATCACAAAGTGTATCTCCAGTTGTAGTGTCTTTTAAACCAACAGCAGCAGCAATATCACCAGCTCTAACTTCAGTAACTTCAGTACGGTTATTAGCATGCATTAATAAGATACGGCCAATACGTTCTTTTTTGCCTTTAGTTGAGTTTAAAACATATGAACCTGATGTTAAAACACCTGAATAAACTCTAAAGAAAGTTAATTTACCAACATATGGATCTGTCATAACCTTAAATGCTAATGCAGCAAATGGTTCATCATCACTTGAATGAACATCTACTTCTACACCATCTTCATCAGTTCCTTTAATTGCTGGAACTTCTAATGGTGAAGGTAAGTAATCTAAAACTGCATCTAATACTTTAACAACACCTTTATTCTTAAACGCTGTACCACATAATACAGGGAAGAATTTAACACTTAATGTTGCTTTTCTTATTGCACTCTTTAATAATTCAGGAGATACTTCTTCTCCTTCTAAATACATCATCATTAAATCTTCATCAAAATCAGCAACAGCACTAATTAATTCATCACGATATAAAGCTGCATCTTCTTTCATATCTTCAGGAATATCTTCAACTTTATAGTTTTCATCCGCATTTCCATCAAATAAATATGCTTTCATATCAACTAAATCAACTACACCTTCGAAGAATGTTTCTGCTCCAATAGGTAATTGAATAGGATGAGCATTAGCACCTAATCTTGATTTAATTGTATCAACTGAATAAAAGAAATCTGCACCTGTTTTATCCATTTTATTAACAAATACAATACGAGGAACATAATATTCAGTTGCTTGATGCCATACAGTTTCAGTTTGTGGTTCAACACCAGCTTGGGCATCTAATACTGTAACAGCACCATCTAATACTCTTAATGAACGGCTAACTTCAACTGTAAAATCTACGTGTCCTGGAGTGTCAATTAAATTTAATCTATGACCTTTCCAGAATGCAGTTGTAGCGGCAGAAGTAATTGTAATACCACGTTCTTTTTCTTGTTCCATCCAGTCCATTTGTGAAGCACCATCATGTGTTTCACCAATTTTATGGATTTTACCAGCGTGATATAAAATTCTTTCAGATACTGTTGTTTTACCAGCATCAATATGAGCCATTATACCAATGTTTCTTGTGTTTTGTAAAGAGGTCTCACGAGCCATTTATATAACCTCTCTATACTACCATTGATAATGAGCGAATGCTTTATTAGATTCGGCCATTCTATGAGTATCATCACGTTTTTTAACGGCACCACCGATACCATTAGCAGCATCGATAATTTCGTTTGCTAAACGTTCTTCCATTGTTTTTTCTTTTCTTAATCTTGAGTATTGAGTTAACCATCTCAAGCATAATGTCATCTTACGTTCTGCTCTTACTTCAACTGGAACTTGATAGTTAGCTCCACCAATACGACGAGCTTTAACCTCTAATTGAGGAGTAATATTATTTAAAGCGTCATTAAATACATCTAATGCAGGACGACCTGTAGTCTTTTCAATTTTTTCAAATGCTCCATATAAAATTTGTTGAGCAACACCTTTTTTACCATCTAACATAATGTTATTGATCAATCTTGTAACTATTGGTGAGTTATATATTGGATCTGGTAAAACTTTTCTTTTTGGGACATGTCCTTTACGTGGCATGTTGATTCCTCCTTTCAATATTTAAAAATTTGTTTAATAATTAATTTTATTTAGGGCGTTTAGCACCATATTTAGATCTTGCTTGTTTACGGTTATCAACACCAGTAGCATCTAAAGTACCACGAATTACATGGTAACGAACTCCAGGTAAGTCTTTAACACGTCCACCACGAATTAAAACAACGCTATGTTCTTGTAAACGATGTCCAATTCCAGGGATATAAGCTGTAACTTCAATTCCATTAGATAAACGAACACGGCAGTACTTACGAATGGCAGAATTTGGTTTCTTAGGTGTCATTGTAGTAACACGTGTACAAACTCCACGTTTTTGAGGAGAATCGACATTAGTATATTCTTTTTGTAAACTATTAAAGCCAATTCCTAAATGTGGTGATTTTGATTTTTTAACCTTCGATTCACGAGGTTTTTTAACTAATTGGTTAATTGTAGGCATTTATTTTCTCCTTTCATTAATTATAGATTTCAAATTACACACTTCCCAGTGTTTCATTTTTCCATAAAATAAAGTATAGGCAAACCTATACCATATTCAAAATCCTTATATATTATACACTATTTCTATATGAATGTCAATTATTTTTTAAAAATTTATAAACAATTTATTAGTATCATTAGTAAAAAAGGATATATAAATACGAAATATTTATATATCCTTATATCTTATTTCAAAATATCACTATCAGGCAATGGTTCAATTGATTTCTTAATGATATCTTCATCACTAATATGAACTAATCCAGTTCCTGCAGGGATTAAGCCACCAATCATTAAATTTTCCTTTAGACCTTCTAAATTATCCTTCTTACCTCTAATCGCAGCTTCTGTTAAAACTCTTGTAGTTTCTTGGAATGATGCAGCAGATAAGTAAGAATCAGATTTTAATGAAGCTCTAGTAATACCTAAAATAATAGGTTTAATTACAGGGCGTCTAATACCTCTTCTATTACAATCAGCGATAATTCTAACAATTTCATTTTTAGAAATATGGCTTCCAGGAAGTAATCCAGTATCTCCTTCATGAACAATTAATACTTTTTGTAACATTTGTTTAATAATAATTTCAACGTGTTTGTCACAAATATCAACGCTTTGTGAAGAATATACTTTTTCAACTTCTTTAAGAATGTATTTTTCAACATCTTCAGTTGTAGAAACACGCAATAATTCTTTAGGATGAATAACACCAGCAGTCAATGGTTGACCAGCTTTAACATTATCTCCTTCATGAACAGTAGGTGTTTTACCACTGTTTGTTAAATAAGATTTAACTTCATTTGTAATAGGATTTGTTATAGATATTTCAAATCGATTATCTTTTTCGTGTTTTATTCCAGTTACTTTACCTTCAATTTCCGCAATAATTGCTTGATATTTAGATGGACGGGCTTCAAATAATTCTTGAATACGAGGAAGACCTTGAGTAATATCTTCTTCGCCAGCAACACCACCTGAGTGGAATGTTCTCATTGTTAATTGTGTACCAGGCTCGCCAATTGATTGAGCAGCAATAATACCAACAACTTCTCCTTTTTCCACAACTTCTCCAGTAGACAAATCAGAACCATAACATTTTACACACACACCATTTGGACAATCGCATGTAAGTAATGTACGAATATATACTTCAGTAATTCCTGCTGCTTTTACTTCATCAACAATTTTATCACTAATATATTCATTTGCTTCAAGAATTGTTTCACCAGTATTAGGATTAATAATAGGCTTACTTGTAAATCTACCACGAATACGGTCCTCTAATTTTGCAATTACTCCACCATCTTCTTTACGTAATTCTTCAACTTTCATACCTTTATTAGTCTTACAATCATTCATTGTAACAGTAACTTCTTGACTAACGTCAACTAAACGTCTTGTTAAATATCCTGATTCAGCAGTTTTTAAAGCTGTATCTGTAGAACCTTTACGTGAACCATGGGAAGAAATAAAGAAGTCACTCATTGATAAGCCTTCACGGAATGAAGCTTTAATAGGGATATCCATACTTTCACCATTAGGTTTAGCCATTAATCCACGCATACCTGATAATTGAACAAAGTTACCAATATTACCACGGGCTCCTGAGTCACTCATCAAATAAATATGGTTATCAATATAGTGTTCTAACACGTCTTCTTTAATTAAGTCTTCTAGAGAAGATTTAGTTTTATTCCAAACATCAATAACATTTCTACGACGTTCTTCTTCAGTTAATAGTCCAAATTTATGAGCTCTTTCATATCTTTCAACTTTCTTTTCAGCCTCAGATAATTTACTTTCTTTTCCTTGAACAACATTAATATCATAAGCTGATACTGTAATACCAGAAACAGTTGAATACTTAAATCCCAAATCTTTCATCTTATCTAGAGTCTTTGAAGTTTCAGCTAACTTATAACGTTTAAATACTTCTGCAACAACAACACCTAAGAATTTCTTTTTAAATGGATGTGGAATTACTTTGCTCTTATCATATTTCTTTCCAGACTTTTTGAAATGATTTTCTTCACCTTCACTGATCCATGAGGCAACTTCTTTTCTAATATCTGCACCGCGTTTAATAAAGAAACGAGGATCAACACCATCTGTTATATTTTTAGCATCTGCTTCATTAACATATGGAACACCATTAGGGAAAATAGAGTTAAAAATTATTTTTCCATAAGATGTAATAATGTACTTATCACTGCAAGCATCATTCATTTCAATAAATTTCGCTCTTCTTTCTGGATCTTCATCAGTAATATTATACATTGGAGCTGGTAAAGCTTTACATGGAATTACTATTCTTGTATGTAATGTGATTTGGTCATTTTCATAAGCTAATTCAATTTCATGAATATCTTTAAATACACGACCATTTGCTTTATCATTTTCGTCTTCAATAGTTAAATAATAATTTCCTAATACCATGTCTTGCGAAGGAGTAACAATTGGTTTTCCATCTTTAGGAGCTAAGATATTTTTAGAAGCTAACATTAATAAACGAGCTTCAGTTTGAGCTTCTTCAGAAAGCGGAACGTGAACAGCCATTTGGTCACCATCAAAGTCAGCATTAAATGGAGGACATACAAGTGGATGTAAACGAATAGCCTTACCTTCAACTAATTTAGGTTCAAATGCTTGAATACCTAATCTATGTAATGTAGGGGCACGGTTTAATAAAACTGGATGTTCAACAATGATTTTTTCAACCATTTCTAACGCATCTGGATGACCTTCTTCAATCATTTCCTTTGCTTTTTTGATACCAATTTTACTATTTGCAATATTACCATCTTCAGAATATTTCTTTAATAAAGCGTTAATAATGAATGGTTTGAATAAGATCAAGGCCATTTCACGAGGAATACCGCATTGATACATTTGTAAATCTGGACCAACAGCAATAACGCTACGTCCTGAATAGTCAACACGTTTACCTAATAAGTTTTGACGGAAACGTCCTTGCTTACCTCTTAATAAATCAGATAATGATTTAAGAGGTCTATTTTTTTCAACCGCAATTTTCTTATTTCTTTTTCCATTATCAATTAAAGCATCAACTGCTTCTTGAAGCATACGCTTTTCATTTTTTGTAATTAGAGCAGGTGATCTTTGTTCTTTAAATTTACGTAAACGATTATTACGATTTAAAATTCTACGATATAAATCATTTAAGTCTGTTGTCGCAAATCTACCACCATCTAATGGTACCATTGGTCTTAAATCAGGTGGAATAACAGGAATAACATCCATAACCATCCATTCTGGTTTATTGTCAGAGCTCAATAATGCTTCAACAACTTCAAGTCTTTTTATAACTTTATCTTTTCTTTGTTTTGGAGCTGTGTTTAATTCTTCACGTAAATCAGTTGCAATAGATTTCAAATCTAAATCTTGCAATAATTTTTTAATTGCTTCAGCTCCAGTTAAAGCTTTAAATTTATTAAATCCAATTTTACGTTGTAAACTACTATATTCTTGTTCAGTAAGAATTTGATTTTTTGTTAGTCCTTCCACATTACCTGGATCAACAACAATATATGAAGCTAAATATACAATGTCTTCCACATATTTTGTTTTCATATCTAGTAATAATGAAATTTTACTTGGACTATTCTTTAAAAACCATGTATGAACAACTGGAGCTTCAAGTTCAATATGTCCCATTCTTTCTCTACGAACTTTGGCTTGTGTTAATTCAATTCCACACTTTTCACATACATTACCTTTTTCAGTTGCTCTTCTAGGTTTTCCACAGGCACATTGATAATCCTTTGTAGGTCCAAATATAACTTCACAAAACAATCCATCACGTTCTGGTTTAAAAGTACGGTAATTAATTGTTTCATGTTTTTTGACCTCGCCGTGACTCCAGCTTCTAATCTCATCTGGAGAAGCAATGCCTATTTGCATATAATCATATTTTTTCAATGAAATCACCTCATATATTATAATCCATATTTTCTATTAGAAGCTAAATCAATTTCTTCAATTAAGCTCTTATTAGAAACATCTTCTTTTGTTTCACTATCAATTAATCTTACACTTAATCCTAATCCTTGTAATTCTTTTACAAGAACTCTAAATGATTCAGGAATACCAGGTTCTGGAATTGGTTCACCGTCAACAATCGCTTTATAAACTTTATTTCTTCCGATAATATCATCTGATTTAATTGTTAACATTTCACGTAACATATGACTTGCTCCATATGCTTCTAATGCCCAAACTTCCATTTCACCAAATCTTTGACCACCGTTTTGTGCTTTACCACCCATTGGTTGTTGTGTAACTAATGTATAAGGTCCTTCACTACGAGCATGTAATTTATCATCAACCATGTGAGCAAGTTTAATCATATACATAACACCAACATTAATACGGTTATCAAATTGTTTTCCTGTACGACCATCTCTTAAAACAGTTTTTCCATCAGGATCCATTCCCGCTTCTTTTAATATAGCAGCCAAATCATCACTTGTAACACCATCAAATACTGGAGTAGCAACATGTATACCTAACTTTTTAGCAGCCATACCTAAGTGAACTTCTAATACTTGTCCGATATTTAAACGGCTTGGAATACCTTGTGGATTTAACATAATATCTACAGGTGTTCCATCTTCCATATATGGCATATCTTCTTGAGGTAAAATTCTTGAAATAACACCTTTATTACCATGTCTTCCTGACATTTTATCTCCCTCAGATATTTTACGTTTTTGAACGATAAATACTCTTACGGCTTCATTAACTCCTGGGCCTAATTCATCACCATTTTTTCTATTGAAATATTCAATTCGGTGAACTATACCACCACCACCATGAGGAACTCTTAAAGATGTATTTCTAACATCTTTTGAATTATCCGCAAATAATGCACGACTTAATCTTTCTTCAGGTGTAGGATCTGTTTGACCTTTTGGAGTAACTTTTCCAACAAGTACATCGCCTTCTTTAACTTCTGCTCCTAAACGAATTATACCATGTTCATCTAGATTAACAACAGCGTCTTTCTTTTCATTTTCAAGTTCAGCAGTAATTTCTTCTTTTCCTAATTTTGTATCACGAACTTCAACATCATATCTTTCAATATGAATTGAAGTATAAACATCATCTTGAACTAAACGTTCATTCATAATAACAGCATCTTCGTAATTGTAACCATTCCATGTCATAAAGGCAATAACAACATTTCTTCCTAATGCCATTTCACCTTGATCCATAGAAGCTCCATCCGCAATTACATCACCTGCTTTTACTTCTTCCCCACAAGCAACAATTGGTTTTTGATTTACACATGTTGAATGGTTAGAACGTTCATATTTATTTAAAGCATATGTTTTTAATGCTCCGCTTGTTTCTCGAATTATAATTTTTAATCCATCAACATACTCAACAATACCATCTTTTTCAGCAACAATAGCTACACCAGAATCTTTTGCAGCTTTAGCTTCAATTCCAGTAGCAACAAATGCAGCTTCAGGTTTTAATAGCGGAATTGCTTGACGTTGCATGTTTGCACCCATTAATGCACGGTTAGCATCATCGTGTTCTAGGAATGGAATACAAGCTGTTGACACAGCAACAATTTGCTTTGGAGCAACATCAATATATTGTGTTTTTTCAACTAAAAATTCGACTGTTTCGCCTTCATGTCTACCTCTTGCATAATAACTAATATTTCCATTTTCATCTTTCTTTTCGAATCCAACAACTTCCATATTATCATTAACGAAAGTATTACCTTCAGCAATATAATATTGTTCTTCCTTATCAGCTGTAAAATAATCAATACGATCTGTAACAATCAATTTACCATTTTTATTTTCAACTTTTAAATATGGTGTTTCAATGAATCCATACTCATTAGCACGAGCATAAGTGGCAATTGAGTTAATCAAACCGATGTTTTGACCTTCTGGTGTTTCAATTGGACATATTCTTCCATAGTGAGAATTATGAACGTCACGAACTTCAAATCCTGCTCTTTCACGTGTTAAACCACCGGCACCTAACGCAGAAATACGTCTTTTATGTGTTAATTCAGATAATGGATTGATTTGATCCATGAATTGTGATAATTGTGAACTACCAAAGAATTCACGAATTGTGGAAGTTAAAGTACGAATATTAATTAAATTTTGTGGAGAAATATTATGAGCATCAGTTGACATAGACATACGGTCTTTAATGCTCTTTTCCATTTTAACTAAACCAATACGGAATTGATTTTGTAATAATTCACCAATTAAACGCAATCTTCTATTTCCTAAATGATCAATATCATCAATTTCACCAACACCATCATGTAAATTAATATAATATCCTGTTGAAGCAAGCATATCAGATAAAGTTACATGGTTTCTCATTTCTGATTGATCATTACCAACTAAATGAATTATACGACTATCTTCAATTCTTTCAACAACAAGTGTTTCAAGAACAACTGTATCGCCAACAATCATTTGTTCATATTTATATTCTTTTCTTAATAATTCTTTCCTACGATTTTTAAAGTCATTAATCATATCTTGAGTAACAATAGTATCTTTAGTATATACTACTTCTCCAGTTTCTTGATCAATGATATCTTCTGCAAGTTTCATATTATTAGCACCCATAGCTTGTAATCTAGCAATAACGTCTAATTTTTTATTTACTTTATAACGACCAACGTTTGCTAAATCATATCTTCTTGTATCAAATAAATGGCTAGCTAAATAATTTCTTGCACCATCAGGAGTTGATTTTTCACCTGGTTTTAATTTATCATATAATTCTTCAAGGGCATCATCAGAACCGAATGTATCATCCTTTTCAAATGTATTTTTCATATATTGACTTGTACCAAATAATTTAGTAATTTCCTTATTTGAGTTCAAACCGACAGCACGCAAAAATGTTGTTAAAGGAATTTTCTTTGATCTATCTAGTTTAGCGTACCAAATATCCTTGCTGCCCATTTCATATTCAATCCAAACACCTCTAGTAGGGATAACTTGTCCAGCATATAATGCTCTGCCACTTTTCTTATCCACTTCTTTCGAGAAGAAAACACCTGCAGAACGAATAATTTGTGTTACAATAACACGTTCCGCACCATTAATAATAAATGTACCCCAAGGTGTCATTACAGGAAAATCACCTAAGAATATTTTATCTTCGCCATCTTTCTTTGCTAAAATTTCTCCTGTTTCATTATTAACTAACTTAACAGAAGCTTTTAAAGAACGGCAATAATTAGCATCTTTTCTCTTTGCGGTAGGAATATCATATTTTGGTTCATCAAATTCATAATCATCAAAATACAATTCATATTTTTCAGAATAATCCTTAATTGGAGATATTTCTGCAAACAAATCCTTAATTCCCTTATTAATAAACCAATCAAAAGATTTTGTTTGAATTTCAATTAAATTTGGAAGTTCAACATTCGTTTTAACTCTTGAATAATTTCTCCTTACACGATTTTTACCATAAACTACATTTTTAAAGCTCAAAATCATCCACCTCGCTTAATCTTTTAAGCCATAAATGAGTTTTTCGGATATAACCGATAAAAACCCAGTATGCATCATATTATTATACAATTTATTTGTCAATAAGTCAATAGCCTTTTGCAATTTTTTGATATTTTTATTTTTCACAAAAAAAGACTATGATTTCACATAGTCTAATTACTAATTTTCTTCGTTTTTATTCACCCTTAATGTATTCAACGCTTTAACAATCGGTGTACCAACTACAGCAGCTATAATTACTTCTAAAATGCCATTACCAATAAACAAAATATAGAAATATTTAAATATTGACACTCCAGCTAGTGTACCACTAGCAGCCACAAATTCATCGACACCAAAATAAAATCCTGTATTCCACGCTATATAAATTGCGGAAATAACAATTATAGAATGAAATAATGTTGCGAAAATCATGGTTAAAACAATTGTTAAAATATCATTTTTAACAAATCTATTTAATAAATTATAAATAGGTTCAACAGCAAACCCAAATATAACTCTAGGCAACACAGATACTAATGGGTTCGTAAACGGAGCATTTGTAGCGATATTAAAAAAAGACAATATCATCGAACATATTCCAAACACAAAACCAAATACTGCACCATACTTTTTTCCTAAAATTACACCACCTATTAAAACAGGAATATGAACTAATGTAATACTAATTCCTAAATGTGTTGATAAAAACCCTGCACTAAAAGTTAATATAATAATAATTGCAATAATAATTCCAGCAAAACTTATTTTTTTAATTTGTTCACTATGCATAAAAATAACCTCTAACTAAAGAATTCAAATTCATATCCCAGTACTAAAACTGTATCTCCAGGTTTAACACCTAATTCACGTAACTTTTGATCAACACCTAAATTACGAATTCTTTTAGCAAACATCTTCACACTCTCATCACGATTAAAATCGGTAGACTCAAATATTCTTTTTATCGCAGGGCCAACTACATTGAACAACCCTTCATCTGTTTTTTCAATTGTAAATGGTTCTTCTTTTGGAATAAACTTATATTCTACAACTTCATCTTGAACTGTTTCATTAAAATCTTCAATAGAAACTTTTTCTAAAACATTTGCTATTTCATAAAGCAATGTTTCTAAATTTTCTTTTGTATATGCGGAAATCGGAATAACATTTAATTCTGGATAATTCTCTTTAAACTTCAATAAATTATCCCTTGCCTCTGGCATATCCATTTTATTAGCAACAATTATTTGTGGTCTAAGCATCAATTTTTTATTATAAGTTTGTAATTCATGATTAATTTTTTGGTAATCTTCAATCGGATTTCTTCCTTCAATTCCTGACATATCAATAACATGAACTATTACTCGTGTACGTTCAATATGTTTTAAAAATTGAAATCCTAATCCAGCACCATTTGATGCACCTTCAATTAACCCAGGCAAATCAGCCATTATAAAGCTTCTTCCATCTTTAACTCTTACTGCCCCTAAATTAGGAGCTAATGTAGTAAAATGATAATCAGCAATTTTTGGTTTACATGCTGAGCAAATTGAAATTAATGTCGATTTCCCAACGCTAGGAAAACCAACCAAACCAACATCAGCAAGCACTTTTAATTCTATCCTAATATTTTTTTCTTCACCAGGTTCACCATTTTCCGCAAATTCAGGAGCTGGTATTCTAGCAGTAGCAAACGACGAATTGCCTCTTCCACCTTTGCCACCTTTAGCAATAATAGCTTGTTGATTATGTTTAGTTATATCAGCTATAACTATATCATTATTTAAATCATATACTACGCTTCCAATTGGAACTCTAATGTAGACATCTTGAGCATCTTTCCCAAAGCAATTCTTAGTCATGCCATTTTCACCATTTTGAGCAACGATTTTTTTCTTAAATTTAAAATCTAATAAAGTTGTTAATCCTTCATCGCCAACAAAAATTATGCTTCCACCTTTACCACCATCACCGCCATAAGGGCCACCTTTGGCAATATATTTTTCATGGCGAAAGCTAACAGCACCATTGCCGCCATTCCCAGCTTTAATCAATAGCTTAACGTCATCAACAAACATTTCCTTCTCCTTTCATATAATTATAAAAAAATGCACTAATCAGTGCATTCTTTTTATTTTTCTTCATATACTGACACTTGTTTTTTATTTTTTCCCAAACGTTCATATTTTACATAACCTGCAACAGTAGCAAATAATGTGTCATCTCCGCCTTTTTTAACGTTTACTCCAGGGAATATAACTGTGCCTCTTTGACGATAGATAATAGATCCTGCAGTGCAGAATTCACCATCTGACAATTTAGCACCTAATCTTTTAGCTCTAGAATCAC
>CAZFAM010000022.1:0-21123 GCA_964516425.1 uncultured Bacteroidales bacterium
GGTCATGAAGTAATAGGTAGCGATAATGGAAATGAATATTTCACAAATACGTCTCTTATCAAGAAAGGAATAGAATATAAACTATTTGGTCATCAAAAATTATCTAGTGAATATATTTATATAATCGGTAATGCTTATACAGCTTCTAATATAGAAGTGCATGAAATTATGAGTCAAAGTTTTGAATATTATTATTATCATGAATTTATTGGTAAAAGATTAAATAAAAAAATAATTGCGATTAGTGGTACACATGGAAAAACAACTACAACCTCTTTTTTAGTGCAAATGATGAATTATGATGTTTCATACATTATAGGAGATGGAAGTGGAGGAGGATACTTAAATAATGATATTTTAGTTTTGGAAGCATGTGAATATAAAAATCATTTTTTAAGTTATTTCCCCGAAATACTAATAATAAATAATATTGAATTAGATCATCCTGATTTTTTTAAAAATGAAAAAGAAATTATTAAATCGTTTCAAAAACTTGTTACACAAAGCAAAATAGTATTATTGAATGGTGATGATAAAAATTGCAAAAAAATTAAAGGAAGTAATATAATAAAAGTCGGCATATCTAGCAATAACGATATTGTTTTTAAAATCATTGAAACTAAAGAATGTAATACAAAAGTTGAATTAATATATAAAAATAAAAATATATATATTAATATTCCATTTGTAGGTACGCATTTAATATATGATTATATATTTGCATATATTGTTGCAAAAATAAAGAATATAAAAAACATAAATACTAACCTTAAGTTACCGAAGCGTCGAATGACAGAATATGTATATGGAAATTCAATCATTATTGATGATTATGCTCATCATCCAACAGAGATCAAAGCTTTATATGAAAGCATTAAAAATAAATATCAGGACTATAAAATAAATGTCATATTTCAGCCTCATACCTATAGTCGAACTCTTAAATTAAAAAGAAAATTTATAAAAGCATTAAAATTATATGATGATGTATATATTGCTAATGTTTTTACATCTGAAAGAGAAAAATATAGTTTATCAGAACAAAATAAAATCAATAAAATATTTAAAAAGTTTCATAAATTCGAAAAACATATCTTAAATTATATTACAAAAAATAAAAAAGAAATATGGGTATTTTTAGGGGCAGGAGAAATAGATCAATATATAAAAACTATAATTAATGAGAATCTAAATAGCAATATTTAATTGATAAAAGGTAATATAAAACACCATAAATTACTAAAAAATTATCAATTTTATAAAATGAAAAAACTTTATTTGTTATAAAAAGTGTGATATAATATAGACAAATCATCTAAAACGGAGATAATAAAATGAAATTCGGAAAGACAATTGAAGCATTAAGAGCAACTTTCGGTATTACACAAGAAGAACTTGGTAACAAAATAGGAGTCTCAAGACAAACGATATTTAAATGGGAAAAAGAAAAAGCAGTTCCTAAAATTGCTAATATAATGATTATTTGTGAAACTTTCGATTTAGATTTAAATAGTTTTATAGAAGGTAAAATAGTTATTAAGAAAGACTAAAGTATAAATCTTTAGTTTTTTTTGTATATTTATCAATTGAAATAACAATGAAAAAGAAGTATAATAAGAAAGAGTGGTGGCTATATGACAAATATTAAAGAAAAAATAATTCAAGAAGAGATTATTGAGTTTCATAAATATTATGAAAACACTAATGTTAATATATATGATTATTTATTTTCTCATGTTTTAGATAATGGTGAAATTGTTTCTCTTGAAACATATATTAAACAGAATATCTTAAGTGATGAAGAAATTAATTACTACAAAGAAATAAATGAAAATGTATTAAAAGAAATATTTAAAAATCAAAAACCATTATACTTTTTTGATGTTGATAATACAATTACTATTCATGGTAAATTAAGTGATGAGAAAAAAGAATTTTTAAAAAACTTTCCAGAAAAAGATAGAATTATATTATCTACCGGAAAAGCATATGAATCAATACTAGATGTTATTGATGCATGTGAACTTCATAGTAATTATTCATCTTGTATCAATGGATCAGTTTTAGTTAAAAATGGCCAATTTGAAATGATTAATGGATTAGGAAATGTTAGTGAATCACTATTCGAAAAAATCAAACAAACTAATTTAGACTTTATATATTATTACGTTGATGGAGCATATGGCATTAAAAAACTTGATCCTTATAATCAAGCAAGTATGGAGAAATATAATGAATATTATAAAATTGATGCTAATGTTAAATATAATAATGTAATTAAAATATTATTATTCATATATGAAGGCGAAGAAGCAAAAGAAAATGTTGTTAAAGAAATAATTAAAGACAATCCTGAATTAACATGTATGCGTACAGCACCTCATTCATATGAAATATTAAGAAAAGATCAACACAAAGGAAACACTGTTAAACTTATATCGGAAAGGTTAAATAAATATTATCGTTTAAGTATCGGTGCAGGAGACAGTATGAATGATTTAAAAATGTTAGATTATGTGGGAATGCCTTTTGTTGTTATTGATGCAAATCAAGAATTAAAAAAGTATAAATTTAAGGAATTAAATAAAAATCGCAAAGTAGATATTGTAAAATTAATAGAGGAGTATAAGTAATGAATGATCATAAAGTCGAATGGTTAAGTATAATTAGTTTAGTAGTTACAAGTTTATTGGCATTGTTTAAAAATGATATGAATCAAAATGTAATATTTGTTTTAGTTGGAGCATTAGTAATAATTGTTATTGCTTATTTTATTTATTCAAAAACTAAAAGCAATAAGAATTTAAGTAATACAGCTGTTATTAATAAAACTAAAAAATATACTAAATATTTGTATAATCTAGTAAAAGCAAATATGCGTCAAATGAAAAAAGAAGTTAATGTTAGTGATTTAGTCCTTTTGCAAAAAAAGAATAAAAAAATAATAAATCATTTTGAAGGAAAAGAAAAATCAAAAAAGCAAACTGCAATTGATTTGTCTTCTCAAAAACAAGAATTAGTTGCAAACTTTGTTAAAAAGAATAATAAATATGTAACTAATGAGATGTTAAAAGTTAATCAACCATATAATAAAGTTGTTAAAAAAACTAATCAAGAACAAACTATAAAAGTATATAATACGATATATGATACAATACATGAATTGGAAAGAATATTACTACAATTAGAACAACATGCATTGCGTATTAAACTTGGAAAATATGTCATTAGATGCAGCAACAATATATCTCAAATAATAAATGCTTATGTGGATTTAATTGGATGGACACATGTATTATTAGGCGATAATAAAAAAGGATTTGCAAGTATTCAATGTGGAATTGATTTAATTGATTATAAATTATCAACATTAGAAAAAGGCACTCCTGATTATTATGAATATGTATTATTAAAAGCTAGAGCATTACGTCATTTAGGAACAACATATTATACATATAAATCAAAGAAAGATAAATTTGTGAAAGATTGTTTAAATGAAGCAATTGAATTAATATCTCAACCAGATGTAGTGGCATATTATGAATCAACATCTGAGTTAAAAGAGAAATATGGAAAAATGATGTTTGGATTAAAATACAATGGATTACTGTATGATTATTATGTTGCTCTAGAAAATAAAGATGAATTTAGTGAAAAAATTAATAAAATAAGTGATGGAATTCAAAAATTACGTGATGAAGTTGATAAAAGTGATTTTAATGATAATCATCGATTAGTAAAAGTAATTACATTACAAAACCAAATTGAAAAAAATAGGATTTTACAAACTAAAACTTTAAAAGATGATCATTCCGCAATATGGAAAGATAAATTACATAACGATTTACTACAAATAGAAAAAGTATTAAATAAAAATATATATTTCGATGAAGCGATGGAAGTATATGTTTGTCAAAAGATTGATGAATTGTATTCTAATGTTGAAGCAATATTTATAGAATAATGAAATCATTTTCTTGTTGTGCTTATTAAAATGATTAGATATAATATAACAAATTAAATAACTATAATAGAGGCGCGATTTTTATGATAAGCTATTTGATAGGCTTTAGAAAATAGTGGTAAAGGAAAAATCGCCGAAGGGATTAAATAATGCCTATTATCTAATTGCCTGGGTATATAGAGAATATCTATATAACTGTCACAATATATATATTGTGTTGCGCTATTGAATGTCCTAAGTAATGAAAACCATGATATTTGATAGTATTGTGGTTTTTTAATTTAGAAGGAGGATATATGAGTGGAACTATTTGGGCATTTATGCCTGCCCTTGTTGCTATTGTTTTAGCATTAGTAACAAAAAAAGTTTATTTATCTTTATTTTTGGGTATTTTATCAGGAGCGTTGTTATATGTTGGGGGGAATCCAATTGAAGCAATTGGTACAATATATAACGTTATGAGCGAAAAAGTAGGTGAAAATGTACCTATTTTAGTGTTTTTAATTATTCTAGGAATTATTGTAATATTGATGCAAAAATCGGGAGGTTCAAAAGCATATGGAGACTGGGCAATAAAAAAAGTTAAAACGAAAAAAGGTGCCTTATCTTTAACTGCTTTACTAGGCTGTTTGATTTTTGTGGATGATTACTTTAATTGTTTAACAGTTGGTTCAGTTATGAAGCCAGTAACAGATAAACATAAAGTATCACATTCGAAATTGGCGTGGATTATTGATTCCACTGCCGCACCTGTATGTATTATTGCTCCTATTTCTTCATGGGCGGCAGCTGTAAGTACAGAATTTGAAGGAGAAGGATTAAAAGTTTTTATACAAACGATACCTTTTAATTTGTATGCTTTATTAACAATTTTAATGGTTTTCTTATTTTCATTTTTTAATTTTGATTTTGGAAAAATGAAAAAAGATGAAGAGATTGCACAATTATCAGGAGATTTAAATGCTGGAGAAACAGAATTGCCTTGTGAAGAAGAAACTATTAATATAAAAAATCCGCATCCAAGAGTTCGAGATTTATTAATTCCAGTAATTGTATTAATAATTTGTTCTATTGGTGGAATGCTTTATACTGGATACTGCTTAAATCCAGAAACAGGTATATTGGGGTCGCCGATTTACTCGAGTAATTTTATAGAAGCTTTTTCTAATTGTGATGCAGGATTATCATTAGCTATTGGTTCAACGGTTGCTTTATTTATTATAGCTATATATTATTTAGTAACTAAAGCATTAAGCTTTGATGATATTATGGATTCTATTCCTCAAGGATTTAAAACAATGGTTGGTGCAATATTAATACTAGTATTTGCATGGACGCTTGCTGGTATAATGGGTGCCAAAGGTGGATATTTAGATGCCCAAATGTATGTACAAAATACATTACAAAACATAAATTTAGGATGGCTATTTCCTGCACTATTTTTTGCTATTGCTTGTTTAATATCTTTTGCAACAGGAACTAGCTGGGGAACATTTGGTATTTTAATTCCAATCGCTGTTACTGTTTTAGGTCATGATATAACATCATTAACAATTTTAACTATTGCTGCTACATTAGGCGGTGCAGTTTTCGGAGATCATATATCGCCAATTTCTGATACAACAATTTTGGCATCAACGGGAGCTAATTGTAATCATGTAAATCATGTTAAAACGCAAACTCCTTATGCTATAATGATAGCCTCAATTTGCTTTGTTAGTTATTTAATTGGTGGGTTACTGATTAATCTGAATACTGTACTATTAGCTATTATTTTACTTTTAATTGCCTTAACTTTATTTGCTTTCACCATTTCTATTCTACGTTACAAGAGCAATAAAACAAGAATTTAAAACTAAAGGAAATAATTAAATTAAGTAATTATTTCCCTTTTTTTGTTAAGGAACAAAAAATGTCATTGTGCAAATTGAAAAATAATGATATAATAAAAGCACAAAAGAAAACGTTTTAATATTGTTTAGTTAAAGAATTATTATAAACGGCTTTTGTAAATTATATTATTAACACTGTTAAATTGTAAAATTTTAAGGAGCAAATCATGAATAGAACAAACGAATATTTAATGAGAATTTGTAAAGAATTTTTTAATGTGGATAAAATCAGGGATATTAAAGAATTAAATGGGGGAAATATTAACGAGACATATTTAGTAATATTTGATAATTGTCGTTATGTTTTGCAACAACTGAATGGGCATGTATTTTATTCACCACAAGGAGTGATGAATAACACAAGATTAATATTAGACCATATTAGAAATAAAATGATTTATGAAGGCGAAGATCCCGAAAATTGTTTGACTTTAATACAAACAAAGCTAGGACAAGATATAGCCATTGTCGATGATGAATATTGGCGAGTAACAAAATATATCGCAAATGGTATTTCATATGAGAAAGTTAAATCACCTGATCATTTCTATGAATGTGGAAGAGGAGTTGGAATATTTCAAAAACTATTATCTGATTTTCATACAAGATTATTAGATGATTCAATTCGTCATTTCCATGATACTCCATATCGTTATGAACGTTTTAAAGAAACTTTAAAAATAAATAAGTTTAATCGTGTTGAACTATGCACAGAAGAAATCAATCAAATAAAAAAATATAGTAAGGAATTCAAAATAATAACTGAAAAAATTAATAATAAAGAAATACCTAGAAGAGTAACTCACAATGATACAAAATCAAGTAATATAATGTTAGATAAAGACACAGGAAAATACTTAAGTATTATTGATTTAGATACTGTTATGAAAGGTAGTATTTTATATGATTATGGTGATGCACTACGATTTGGAGCATCAACTGCTAAAGAAGATGAAATTGATTTATCCAAAGTAGGTGTTGATTTAGATTTGGTAAAAGCTTTTACAGAAGGCTTTTTATTGGAAATTAAACCAAAAGAACATCAACATAGTGAAAAAGATATTACACCTATGGAAATATCATTATTATACCAAGGATTTAAAACTATGACTGTTGAATTAGCAATGCGTTTCTTAGCTGATTATTTAGAAGGTGATCATTATTTTAGAACTGACAAAAAACGTCCAAACCACAACTTGGAAAGAGCACGTAACCAACTTCAATTAGCAAAAGAAATTGAAAAAAATGAAAAAAATATAAAGAAAATCATAAATGAAATATTGATTAAATTAGACTATGATAAAACATACTTAATTAATATTTAAGGTACAGTAAAATGGCAAATACAAAATTTATTAAATTGCTACAAGAAAATGAAATAGTTTTAAAATTGGCAAAAATAATTAAATCGCATATTAATAATGATAAAAAGACATTAAATACAATGGAAACTATATATATAAATTATGCGGAGACATGTGTTAAAACAACATTTGAAGTGGAACAATATATTAATATTTTGAAAAACTATATTGCTCAACTTGAAACTGCGGTAAAAAATCATCAATCATTAATTTCTGATATCAATCAAATTTTATGCATTGAATATTGTGCTTTTGTTGATGGGGAAATTACATATCAAGTTAGTTATAATAATGTGCGTAAAGAATATATATTTTTGACATTTAATAATCAGGAAATTCCTGTTAGAGCATTAAAATGGGAAAGATTTAAAAACCAAGTAATGCGATATGTCTCTAATTTTAATCCGAATAATATTCAAAATCATAAAAAAGGCCAAACATATAAAATTGTTATTAAAACAAAACAGTTTATATTAGAGTATAATTATTCTAAAAAACTTTATTATGATATGTATTGGGATTTGAATTATACAATCACAAGACATACGGTTAATAATATTCATTTACATGAAAAATCATTAAAAAAATTACAAACAAATAATAGTTAATGAAAATGAATGCGAGTATTTTCATAAAATACTTGAATTAATTTAAAGAATATGCTAAAATTAGACAAGGAAGGTGATTTTATGGATCAAACTAAAATTTATGATATTGCTGGTTCGGCTGGCGTTAGTTTAGCAACAGTGTCTAGAGTACTTAATCATCCTAATAAAGTAAAACCAGCAACAAGAGAAAGAGTGCTTAAAATCATCAAAGAGAAAGGGTACAAGCCAAATGCCAATGCTAGGGGACTTGCTAGTAGAAAATCTACAACAGTTGCTATTGTCGTTCCCACATTAAAGAGAGCTTCTATATCTGAGATGATACAAGGCGTACAAGATAGTGCTAAAGAATATGGCTATATGATTAGACTATTCGTGAATGATGACCCAGAAAATGAAAAAGAAGTATGGGGTGATGTTATTGCTTCTAGCGTTGATGGAATAATTTTAATGGATGATGAATTAAGTGAAGAAATTTATGAACTAATTAAATATACTCCTGTTCCTGTTGTATTTGTGAATGGTGTATCAGATAAAGGCGAATTTGGTAGTGTATCAATAGATAATGAAAAATGTTGTTATGAAATCACAAAAAATATGATTGAAAAAGGCAATAAGAATATTTCTTTTATCACAACTCATAAATCATATTTAGTTAATGAATTAAAACAAAAGGGCTATGAAAAAGCAATGAATGAGGCTGGACTACCAATTGATATATTTAAAACAACTGGTGATATTCCTATTAACGAACGTGATTTTGATGAATATCTTAATAGCAAAGTTCCAGAAGTTGCATTAGTTGTTCGTGATTCAATCGCTATTAGTTTTATGAATGTAGCTCAAAAGAAAGGAATTAAGGTTCCTGAAGAATTGCAAGTAATAGGATTTCAAAATACTAAATATGCGGAATTATCATATCCAAAATTAAGTTGTGTAGAAACACCTATATATGAAATAGGTAGTATGTCAATGCAAGAACTTACAAACTTAATGCAAGGTGAAGAAAGTAAACCACGTAATTTAGTAGTTGATTATAAATTTGTATGGCGTGATTCAACTAAATAATAAGCAATGATATAAACAAAGTATATTTTATTATGGCAATAAAGAAACATAGTGGTTGATGCAAACTATGCAAGTGATAAAATAAAAATACATTTATGGAGCTTTAAAAAGTTTAAAGGGCATATGTAATCATATGAACTAAGGTGGTACCGCGAAAGATATTTCGTCCTTAGACAATTTTAGTCTAAGGGCTTTTATTATATTATGAAGAAGGAGAAAGAAAAAAATGACTTTATATGAAGATTTAGTTTATAGAGGACTAATAAACGATATTAGTAGTGATGATTTAAAAGAAAAACTTAATAATGGAGGAATGACATTTTATATTGGAACAGATCCTACAGGGGATAGTTTACATATCGGTCATTATTCTTCATTTTTAATTTCCAAACGATTAGCAAATGCAGGACACCATCCTATATTATTAGTTGGTGGTGGAACTGGATTAATAGGTGATCCAAAACCAAATGCAGAAAGACCAATGATTACAAAAGAACAAGTAGAACACAATTTTAATTGTTTAAAAGACCAAGCTATTAAACTATTTGGTTTTGAAGTAGTTAATAATAATGATTGGTATAAAGATATTAATTTTATTGACTTCTTAAGAGACTATGGTAAATATTTTAATGTCAGTTATATGTTAGCAAAAGATATCATTAAAAGAAGATTAGATTCAGGAATTACATTTACAGAATTTAGTTATATGATTATGCAAGCAATGGATTTTTATTATTTGCACGAAAATAGAAATTGTACTTTACAAGTTGCTGGACAAGACCAATGGGGAAATATTACGGCTGGAATTGAATTAATCAGAAAGAAAACTGGAAAGGAAGCCAATGGTTTTACAATGCCTTTAATTACGAAATCTGATGGTACAAAATTTGGTAAAAGCGAAGGGGGGGCTATTTGGCTTGATAAAAACAAAACATCTTCTTATGAATTATATCAATTCTTAATTAATTCAGAAGATACAAAAGTAATTGACTATTTGAAAAAATTAACATTTTTGCCAAAAGACGAAATTGATGAACTTGAAAAATCGCTAGCTACTGAACCACATTTACGTTTGCCTCATAAAGCATTAGCTAAAGCTGTTATTACTGATTTACATGGTGAAGAAGAATATAATCATGCATTAAGTATTAGCGAAGCTTTATTTAAAGGAAACATAAAAGAATTATCATATGAAGATATTAAAGCGTGTTTTAAAGGCTTAAAACAAAATCAAACAACAGAAGATATTAATATAGTAGATGCTTTAGTTCTTGTTCATGCTGCTCAATCAAAACGTGAAGCAAGAGATTTTGTTAATAATGGTGCTGTTTCAATTAATGGTGATATTGTTAAAGATATTACATATGTTATAGAAAAAGAAAAAGCTTTTGGTAAAGATACTACTATTATTAGAAGGGGTAAAAAGAATTATTATTTATTGAAACATATAAATTAAATACAATATATTGAGAATAATAAAAGTGTTAGTATAGAAACTAATGCTTTTTAAAATAATGTGAATGTAAGCGTTTTATGTATCAATAAAAACGCCTAAAGTTCGACAAAATGCATTTTCTAAAACGTTTACATCTTCTTTTAATAAAAATTATTATTGACTTCATATTATGATTGTAATATAATATATCTATCATAGAAAAAAAGGAGGAAATTATTATGAAATTTACTATGAGAAAATTAATAATGTTTTTATTAGTAATGTTGGCTGCTTTAGTATTAGTTGGCTGTGATGATCCAGAATCTGATAAGCCAAAAGGTCCAACATATCTAGAAACTTCATTTGATGAGGTTGCTGATATAGTTGTTGCTAAAACAGGTGCTGTTGAAACTGACAGTGACGATACTTATACTCAAGAGTCTACAGATATATACAATGCTAATTTAGGTCAATTCTATTCTTATTATCAAGAAGCTAAAAAAGAAAAGAATGTATCAAGAAGATATGCATTGATGGCTATTGCGGAAGCAAAATTATTAGAATCAGGTTTATTTATACCTCTTTCTTCTCAAGGAGGAAACTATGCTATATCAAGAGTTGTTCCTTACTCTATTTCTCCAGTACTATGGGGAAATGATAGTGATAGATATCACAATGCATTAGTTACTACTGATTTTATTACTGCTGAAGATAGAGTTGCTTTAAAGGCTCATTATTCTGAAGTTAAAGGCCAAGGTACTTATTATGCTTGGGCTAAAGAATATTTAACTAGCAAAGGCTATACATTCACTGATGTTTATAATCTTGCTTATTCAAGTGATCCTCAAACATGGGATGTATTAAATACTGATAAATCTGCTGATAGTGAAGCAATCGTTAATACATATGATGGTTTAGTAGAATATGACTATGATAATAATATTCAACCAGCTTTAGCTGAATCATGGACAGTTTCTGAAGATGGAAAAACTTATACTTTCAAATTACGTGAAGGTGTTAAATGGGTTGACTATCAAGGTAGAGAAGTTGCTGAAGTTGTTGCTGATGACTTTGTTGCTGGTATGCAACATATGTTAGATGCTGCAGGTGGTTTGGAATATATCGTTGAAGGCGTTATTGTTAATGCTAGTGAATATATTAATGGTGCAGTTACTGATTTCACACAAGTTGGTGTTAAAGCAGTTGATAAATATACTGTTCAATATACATTAGTAGATGAAACTCCATACTTCATTACAATGTTAGGATATGGTATTTTTGCTCCAATGAGTAGAACATATTATACATCACAAGGCGGAAAGTTTGGTTCAGATTTTGATGCTAGCGCTGAAACATATTTATATGGAAAGACTTCAGAAAATATCGCTTATTGCGGTCCATATCTAGTATCTGAAGCTACATCTGAAAGCACAATTAAATTTGTTGCTAACCCAACTTATTGGAATGCTGCAAATATTTCAATTAAAACTTTAACTTGGAAATTCTCAAATGGTGAAGATCCAACAAAGACTTATGAAGATGCAAAGAAAAATGAACTTAGTGGTGCTGGTTTAAATGCTTCAGCATTAGAATTGGCTAAGAAAGAAAAACCAAGTGGACAAGATAAAACTTACTTTGAATTATATGGATATGTTGGTGGAACTGATGCTACTACATTTGGTGCATATTTCAATTTAAATCGTCAAACATATTCTTTAACTGATGGAACTCTTGCTTCAAGCAAGACTGAAGAACAAAAAACTGCTTCACAAGCTGCATTTAATAATGTATACTTCCGTTTAGCATTATGTATGTCTTTAGATAGAGCTACATATAATGCTCAAACTGTAGGTGAAGAATTAAAACTTACTTCATTAAGAAATAGTTATACTCCAGGTACATTCGTTAAATTAGAAGAACCTGTTACTGTTTCTATTAATGGTGTTGAAAAAACTTATCCAGCTGGAACTAACTATGGTGTTATCGTTCAAGATCAAATCACTGCTGATGGTTTACCACTAGTAGTATATGATCCATCTGCTGATGATGGTGCTGGTTCAAGTGATGGATATGATGGTTGGTATAACCCAGAAGCTGCTAAAGCTTATTTAAACAAAGCAATGGAACAATTAAGTGCACAAGGAATTGTTATTACAGCTGAAAATCCAATTGTTGTTGATTTACCTGCATATACAGGTTATGAAATATATAAAAACAGAGCAAACGTATTTGCACAATCTGTATTCGAAGTTACTGAAGGAAGAGTAAAATTCAATTTAATTGAATGCTCTAAAGCTATAGAATGGTATAACTGTGGATATTACGTAGAACAAGGTGACGGAATGAACTATGATATGTATGACGTAGCTGGTTGGGGTCCTGACTATGGTGATCCATCATCTTACTTAGATACATTATTACCATTATATGGTGGTGCTGTAACTAAACAAATTGGTATTTACTAGAAAAATCAAAAAATAAGAGGATGATTTTTTCATCCTCTTATCTTTAATAAAAGGAGACTAATTTTTATGCTAAAATATTTAATTAAAAGATTATTACATGGTATAGTATCGATTATTATTGTTGTTACGATAGTAATGGTTTTGGTATTTTCATTAATGGATCGAACTACAATCTTCTCTAAAGATTCAACGTTCAGTCAATTGCAAAATAATGCCAAAGAATTTTACAAGTACCAACAATGGCAAAAATATGGATATTTAGACTATGTTACATATATTGATTATGTAAATCAATTAGCAAAAGATGGAGAAATAACACCAGAAATTCAAGAACAAGCAGTAAAGTTTGGCGCAAAACCGGAAAAAGATAGTGATATTGCAAAAGAATATATTGCAAAGTATACTGAATATTATGAATCAAGAGGTTATACAGTAGTGCGTTTAAATGCAAAATATCAAAAAGGAACTACTTATGCAAAAGGTGGGCAAGAAAAGCTATTTGCTTATAAAGATATCCCTCTAATTAAAAGATTGTGGTCATACTTTACTAATCTTATCAGTGTTGATAATATTCATTATGCTAAAGAAACTATTGAAAAAGATTCTTCATCAACTGCTACAATTGAAAATGAAGGATTGACATTTACCTTATTTGATCCAGTATATGGTGGAAAGAAATTTTCTCCCGCAATTATTGGTAATGGGACAAAACACAAATATATTTTATATTGTGATAATAAGTTCCCATTTATTCATCAAAATTTAATTACAATTAACCTTGGAACTTCATTCTCAGTAAATAAAGGTGAGGATATCTTTAATACTATGACAAAAACTCAAGGGGAAATTGTGAAAACTCAAATAACATATCCAAGTGGAAAAGTATTTGAAGGTGCTGAAAATTTACATACTGCAACATATATGCCTGGTTCATTAGAACTAAACGCACTTAATGCAGAACGTTTTGTGGATGATTATACTAATTGTATTTCTAATAAAGCTGGTAAATCAAGAATGAGTTATTCATTCTTAATCGGTATTATTTCTGTTATTATATCTTATTTATTAGGGGTTCCACTAGGAATTTTAATGGCTAGAAAGAAAGATAAACTAGCTGATAAGCTTGGAACTATATATATTATCTTTATAATTGCAGTTCCTTCACTTGCTTATATCTTTATGTTTAAAGCAATTGGCGGTAAATTATTAAATTTACCTACCACATTTCAAACTACAGCTGAAGTAAAATCTAATCAATGGAAACAATATATATTACCAATAATTTCATTAGCTTTACCATCTATTGCAAGCTTAATGAAATGGATTAGAAGATATATGATTGACCAATTAAATTCAGATTATGTAAAATTTGCACGTTCTGGAGGATTGTCAGAGTCGGAAATTTTCACTAAACATATATTCAAGAATGCTGCTATTCCAATCATTCATGGAATTCCTGGAAGTGTAATTTTCTCTTTAACTGGAGCTATTATTACTGAAAGCGTATATGTTGTTCCTGGTGTTGGTAATGTATTAACAAAAGCTATTAATGCTTATGACAATAGTGTTATCGTAGGTGTTACATTATTCTATGCTGTATTATCAGTAATATCTATTATATTAGGTGATATTTTAATGTCAATGATTGACCCTAGAATATCATTCTCATCGAAAGGAAGGTAATTATGGAAGAAAAATTAGTTGATTTATCAGAATTTAATATGTCTAATGATGAACTATTTGAAAGATATGATATTAACTTAATCAATTCTGAAAAGATTACAGCTCCTCGTTATTCATATTGGAAATCTGTATTTAGAGTTTTCTTTAGAAACAAATTAAATATTATTATCTTAAGTATATTAGGTGTATTATTATTATTCACATATGTCTATCCTATGATTTTTGAATATAATCCTACTGAAAATTTATTAGTCCAAGGGTCTACTCACTTAGGTCCTTCTGAAGCTATTTCAAAATTTGGTTTCCATATTAAATGGATTTTAGGTACTGGAAAAAATGGTGGTTCAACATTCAATGCAATTTGGTATGGATCTAGAATATCAATTACATTAGCATTAATATGCGGTATTATTAATATGACTGTTGGTGTTATTGTGGGAGCTATTTGGGGATTCTCTAAAAAGGTTGATGTTATTATGACAGAGGTATATAATATTATTGGAAATGTTCCATATATTTTATTAATTTCTGTATTAGTATTAATTTTTTCAGCAAGTTTCTGGACACTAGTTTTTGCTTTAACAATTACAGGTTGGTTAAGTATTGCTTATTTTATTCGTACACAAGTTATTATTATTCGTGATAGAGAATATAACTTAGCATCAAGATGTTTAGGAACACCAATACTTAGATTGACTGTTAAAAATATTTTACCATTTTTAACATCAATTATTGTTACATTATTAGCAACGGAAATTCCATCGTATATTTCTTCAGAAGTATTCTTGTCATATATTGGTATCGGTTTAAGCGATCAATCATTAGGTAAAATGATTCAAGAATCACAAAGTGCAATGCTTACTCCTGGTTGGGGATTTGAATTTTGGAGTCCAGTAATTGTTGCATCAATTATTGCAATTGTATTATATGTAGTAGGACAAAATCTTGGTGATGCAAGTGATCCAAGAACTCATATGTAGAGGTGAAGTAGATGGAAAATAAAAATGTATTATTATCTGTAAAAGACCTAGAAGTTAAATTTAGAGTTCGTGGTAGAATTTTAACTGCTATTCGTGGTGTTTCATTAGATATATATGAAAATGAGTCAATTGCTATTGTTGGTGAATCAGGAAGTGGAAAGAGTGTATTTGTTAAAACATTTGCGGGTATGTTAGATGATAATGGATATATTAGCAATGGTGATATAATATATAATGATCCTGATTTATCAGATACACATGTAGCATATTCTGATTATGCAAAAAAAACTGTAAATAAAACTTGGGAAAAATTGAATGAATATTCAAAATTAGAATTTGGCGCTGAAACTTATAAGAAAATTTTAGAATTAAAAAAAGAAAAAGAAGAAAAGATGACGCTATCACCTGATGAATATTCTCATTTCGATGAACAAATTAAAGATTTAGAATTTAAGAAAACAGAAGAATATAATCTAAAACAAACACTTGACCCAAGAAAAGAAAAAGATAAGATTAATAATTCTACACAATTAATTAAAGATTATGAAAAACAAATTCAAGCATTAACAAAAGAAAAGAATGACTTAATTTTACAACATAAGAAAAAAGTATTAAGTGATGAAAAATATTTAAATAGTTATAAAGAAAGATTACATGCTTTGGAAGAACAATATTCTAAAGATATTAATCATGAAATTTCTGAAGCAACTAAAGAAAGAAATTTTGAAATTGCTAAAGAAATATATTTATCTGTTGGTAGATATGATTTTACAAAAAGAGTATTTTATATTGGCAAATTAACTCAAGCTTTGAAAAAAGCTATGCAATTTAATTCTGATTTAAATAATGAAAATGTTCGTAATAATATTTTTGATACTGTAGTATTTAGAGTAAAATATCTTGATGAAACAGAAGAATATTTACATGGTACTTGTGTACTTAATTTAGCAAAAATTAAGTATACAAAAGATTGGCAACAAATTCGTGGTACAAAAGTTGCAACTGTATTCCAAGACCCAATGTCATCATTGAACCCTATTTTAACAATTGGAAAACAAATTTCCGCAATTATCATGAAGCATCAAAAGTGTACGGAAGCAGAAGCTAGAATTAGAGCTATTGAATTAATGCATAAAGTTGGTATACCTAACGCGGAAAATCGTTTTGATGATTATCCATTCCAATATTCTGGAGGTATGAGACAAAGAATCGTTATTGCGATTGCTTTATCATGTCAACCAAAAATATTAATTTGTGATGAACCAACAACTGCACTTGATGTTACAATTCAAGCACAAATTTTAAAACTTATTAAAGATTTACAAAAGGAATTTAAGTATACGATTGTATTTATTACACACGATTTAGGTGTTGTTGCAAATATTGCGGATCGTGTTGCTGTATTATATGCAGGACAAATTGTTGAATTAGGAAATGTTGAAGAAGTATTCTATGACCCACGTCATCCATATACATGGGCATTACTTTCTTCATTACCGCAATTAGCTACTAAAGATCAAAAACTATATTCTATTACAGGTACACCACCTTCACTATATAATAAAATTGTAGGTGATCCGTTTGCACCACGTAATCCATATTGTTTAAAAATTGATACTTTAGTGGACGCGCCTATGTTTCAAGTTTCGGAAACACACTTTGCGAAAACTTGGTTATTAGATCCAAGAGCTCCAAAGATTGAGAAACCAGAAGCAATTCAAAATATTCATGAAAAATTAATGAAAGCATTTAATATTTAGGAGGGAAATAAAATGGAAGAAAATATTACTAAAAAAACATTTCATCATTTCCCTGAACATGGTCCAATAGACGAAAATGGAAGAGAAATATTATTATCTTTAAAAAATGTTGATATTACATTTGGCAAAGGTGAAAATGCTGTTAAAGCAGTTAAAAATGCTTCATTTGATATTTATAAAGGTGAAACATTCTCTTTAGTTGGTGAATCTGGTTCAGGTAAGACAACAATTGGGCGTGCAGTAATTAGAGTTAATCAATGTTCTAATGGAGAGATATATTATAAAGGTGTTAAGATTTCTGGAAAAATTCCTAATAGCTTAGATAGAGAAGTTATTAGAAATATTCAAATGGTATTCCAAGATCCGGCTTCTTCATTAAATGAACGTGCAACCGTTGATTATATTGTTTCAGAAGGATTATATAATTTCCATTTATTTTCATCTGAAGCAGATCGTGTTAAAAAAGTTGAAACAATGATTGAAGAAGTTGGTTTATTACCTGAACATTTAACAAGATATCCACATGAATTTAGTGGTGGTCAAAGACAAAGAATCGGTCTTGCTCGTGCAATGATTATGGAACCTGAATTAGTAGTTGCGGATGAACCAATTTCGGCTTTAGACGTTTCAATTAGAGCGCAAGTATTGAATTTATTAAAGAAATTCCAAGAAGAAAGACAAGTTACATATTTGTTTATTGCTCATGACTTATCAATTGTTAGATATATATCAGATCGTATTGCGGTTATATATAAAGGAAATATTGTGGAAATTGCGGAAGCAGATGAACTATTTAATTTTCCACTTCATCCATATACAAAATCTTTAATTTCCGCAATCCCAATTCCTGATCCACAACTTGAAAAGAATAAAGTGTTATTCACATATGATCCTAGTGTTCATGATTATTCTGTTGATCAACCTGAATTAGTTGAAATAGGACATAACCACTTCATTTATGGAAATAAAAAGGAAATTGAAGAATATAAACGTCTTAGAGAACTTGATGTGCCTATTAAATCTATTAATATTTCATCTGAACCTGTACAAGTTGAAGATAAAGAAGATTTACATTTAGAAGAAATATTAAGTAAACCATTACATGATACTGGTAATAAATTATATAATCTTTTAGGGTTCTTTTTACCTGTTGTCGGATTAATAATGGCATTTATATTTAAAAAACATAATTATATGCGTAATTATCAAGTTTTAAAGAAAAGTTCATTAGCGGGATTATATGTAATACTTGCAATAATTGTATTGTTTGGATTACTATTATTATCAGCATACTTATAAAGTTGAAAGACTTAGCATATGCTAAGTCTTTTTAAGGAGGAAATATGAAAAGAGGCGCACGTGATAAAAGTGTTAAGAGATATCCAAAGCCAGTTACCAAAGTAGAACTTGAAGAAAAGCATGTCAAATTAAGAATTATATTAATTATTATTTTTGTTATTATTGCTGGTGTTTGTATTGGAATTGGTGTATCTAGCTATTTTGGAACTGATGCTGGATGGACAACCATAGAAGTAAATTATGATGCAAATAATAATGCAAGTGAGTTTGTATTCACATATGAATTAGGAACAACTGATTTATCGCCATCTACTGAAAAAAAACAAGTATCCAATGTTTATACAAATGCCATAATTAAAGCATATCAATTATTTGATGAGCAGGTTGAGTATCTTGATGTAAATAATATTTATTATATTAATCATCATCCAAATGAAGAAATAAAAATTGATGAAGTATTATATAAGTGTTTTGAAACATTAAATAAATATCATAATCGCTTAATGTTTTATGATGAAATTTTTAGTCAATATTCTAATTTATTTACAACAGAAACAGATTCTCAGGCATCTATGTTTGATCCTTTAAAGAATGAAGATATTAAAAATTATTTTTTAGATGTTATTAAATATGTGAATAATGAAGAGCATATCCAGTTACTTTTATTAGGTAATAATACTATTAAATTATATGTCAGTAGTGAATATTTAAATTATATGCAAGAAATAAATTTATCCACATTTATTAATTTACAATATTTAAAAAATGCATTTATAATTGATTATATTTGTAGTGAATTAATTAATGAGGGATTTACAACTGGTTATATTACTAGTTATGATGGTTATACAAGAAACATCGATATAAGAAATAAGGAATATACATATAATATAAAAAACAGTCAAGATAATTATATTATTACAGCAGCATCTTTTACTTATACTTCAAATCAAAGTATTGTTTATTTACGAAATTATAGTAGTAATGATACAGATGGCTATCATTATTATGAGTATCAGGATGGAACAAGAAAAACAAGATATTTTGATACTAATGATGGGATAGATAAAGCTGTCTCTTCTAATATGATTGCCATATCAAATGAAAAAACATGTAGTGAATTATTATTAGAAATATTGCCTATTTATATTAATGAAACAATTGATTTAGAACAAATTGAAGTATTAAAAAATAATAATATAAATACTATATATATGGATAATAAAACTATTTATTATAATGGCAATTTTACATTTAAAAATATTTATCAAAATTATGGTGTCAAAAATGTGGAAGAATAAGTTTGAAAAGTTTCGTTTAATATACTTAATTGCTATTGCAATTTTTAATATTATAACTATAATATTATCAATTATATTTAAAACTTCAGATATTGCTTTAGTTGCGGATATTGTTATGGCCTTATTACTTTTATTTATTATTAATGGAAGTGCCAAAGATATAAGCAAAAAAAGATATAAAAAAGAAACTAAGGAAGATGAAGTAGAAATTGATAATGCCATAATAGTCCATAAAGTTTTCTGGTTTGGATTGATTATTCATATTGTTATATTGATTGCATCTCAAATACTTTTAAATATGATATAAAAAAAACGTGGAATTATTCCACGTTTTTTTTAGTCCATAGTTTTTAAAGCATTAAAAGCTCTTTTAATTTTCTTTTCTGATTTTTTATATTGAATACCAAATTCAGAAATGATTTGTATAAAATCGGCTTTGCCTTGATGATATGATTTTCCAGTATATTCAATTTCATAATCACAAATTCCCAAATATTCGCTCTTATCAATATTTAAAATACCATTTCCGTAAGGAATAAAATATCTAAGAGTTGATAAACTTAAGAAATTGACAACTTTTTGATCTTTAATTAGTGCTTCCAAATCATCAAAAATTTCTTCGTCTTCCACAACGCCTGTTTCTTTTAATTTTTCAAATTGTTCTTTATTTATTGCAACACTTTTTATTTCAGTGTTATATCCTTTTTTTCTTTTAAGAGTTAGTTCAAGGCTTTCGCGTTCACGAACACGTAATGATGCATTAATAGCTTTCAATGAGAATCTTTTAGTATCAAAATAATGGTTTGTTTGAAAATCGCATTTTGCACCCTTAAAATGATTTAATAATTTATGATATTCAGCTTCTGTTAATAAACTCTTAAATTCTACATCTGTTTCTTTTTGCATATTAAACTCCTTTTGTTATCATTTAGTCTATAATATTATACATATATTTATTAAAAATGCAATAGTATTTTTATCTTTTTTGTAAAATAAATGCAAAAATGACAAAATATTAATTTGTAAAAAAATGTAAAAATAAAAAAATAAAATAATTCTTAAAAAAAATAATTAACTATGATATAATAAAACTAGTTAAAGAGGTATGATATGGTGGATGAACAAAATATAAATTGGGAGCAATTTTTACAACCATATGAACTTGCAGTGCAAGGGTTTGTCTTGAAATTTGACTCCATAAAAAAAGAATATGAATTGGCTGGAAAACATTGTCCAATTGAAAGTGTACGTGGACGTGTAAAAACTCCTGAAAGTATTTTGGCGAAACTAAAAAGAATGAATTTAGA
>CAZFAM010000023.1:0-19729 GCA_964516425.1 uncultured Bacteroidales bacterium
AATTATTTGAGATTGACAAACATTAATTTTATCTAAATCTATAAAAGTATCTATCAAAAATGGTAGGTGCTTTTATTTATGTTTCAATCATAATAAATGGTAAAAATGAATAACCCTTCAGTATTTATGATTTGGTATTATACAGAAGATAAGATTATTACGGCTAACAATGTCTCTAGACTAGTCCTTATATATAACTGAAAAAATTTAGTATATTGAAAAGTCCTATAAGAAGACCATGTTAGACCTTGTCACTGATGGTAATAAATCAATAAATGCTGATGTGATTTATTATTCGATAAATATTGGTTTAATTAAAAATATTATCAAGTATTAACTGGATATAATATCTTTTTTATAGTAATGTATCGTCTACCCAAGATTAAGTTTTTTTGGGGTAAAATTATATAAAAAAGGATATTTTAGTATGACTATTAAAGAACTATTATTTATGTTGCTTGAAACTTACGAAAAGGATCGAGTAAACCTCATACATATAGTAAGTATCAAAGCATTATTGAATTACATTAATACCTGAATTAGTTGATATAGCTATTGAAGATTTAAAAAGACGAATGATACAGTAACTTTTATCTTAGAAGAAAAAGGTCAGAAATCTGTGTAGTGGTGATACGATGTCGTCTGCAAGTACTATTTTTATGCTTACAGTACTTAGTATGGCATTTGAATATGCAATTGATATGGAATTATGTGAAGATAAACCGCACTTATGATTAAAAATAATACCTAATGATTGTAAACAAATAGAGGTATTTACTGGTATGACCAAAATAAATCGAAACCTTTATTCAAGATTCTAATAATAGAGGATTATTTGGTTTTTATTCAGGTATGAGAATTAGTGAGCTTTTTACACTTGAATGTAGTGATATAGATTTTGATAAATGTATTATTAAAGTTAATAAAAAAGCTTATTGAAACAAAAGTTAAACAGGTGAACGTATGTTTATACACTCGTATCAATATATCTTTGACATAAACCATAGTAGCACTTGCAAAACTTTAATAAATGTGTTAGAATAATTTAATACGATTTATTTAATCATCGGAGGTGATATAAATGAAAAAAATATTGTTATTATCCGTTGCATTTATTTTAGCCCTATCTTTCCTATCTGCTTGCAGCAATCCTGATGAAACTTTCGGAAATGAGTCAAAGCCTCATGAACATAGTTATGGCGAATGGGAGTGTGATGAATTTAGGCATTGGCGTGAATATACGTGTGGATGCGATCTTGAAGGTGAAATAGGAGTGCACACAAATTATGATGGAGATGAGTTTTGTGATGTATGTGGATACAATGTTGGATTCAATAAAGATGATGTGTTGTTCTGCCAATATAATTATATAAACGAGTACGGATCTTCTACGCATGCGCAAATAGCCTTAGATTATTTAAACCTCGACGATCTTATTTCGTTGTCAGTTTTAAACTCATACACAAATGGAGATCCAGTTTCTTTCGAAACAAAGATTTGGTATTGCATTAGACATTATGATATCGAAAAAAAATCGTTCTTTATCACAGGTGATGAACAATATTTAAGTCTTAGTGGTAAGTTTACGAGCGAATACGCTGATGTTACTTATTATATTGATTATGTCAATTCTCAAATTATTCGCAAATATACGACTATTAACGAAGAAATATGTGAATATGCACAACTGAGCCTTGAACAACTTAACTCGGTAAAGGAAATATTCCGTGTTGTAGCGGATCGTTTAGATTATAACGGATAACGATTAAATTAATATGTTATAAGAAATAATAACTTATTGAAAAATTGTTATATTCGCAAAAGAATTTTGAGGATTGCGATGTACATATGGTCAATAAGAGCTTTGTTAAAATGAGCAATGCAAGAAAATGTGATGTCAGCTCATGTACAATAATACTAAGACATCCATTAAAAAAATATAAAGAAATTCAACCAGAAATTTATATGTCTACACACTTTCTACCAATTGTACGCAAATTGTATCAAAATGGATAGTGGCACAAATTAAAAAATAGTCTTGATACAATTTATCATAATGTATCAAGCTTTTTTATGTGTTTAATTCGTGAAAAATTTCAATATTTTTAATTAATAATTACAAAATTTTTCTTAATATAATTGTAGCAAGCAGAATTCTATAAAAAAGTATTTCTTTAAATTTAAGATTATTTCTATAGTTCATAGACATGAAAAAATAGATTTATAAAATGAAATATGATATAATGATTTTGTAAAGTTATATTTTATTATACGAAATAATATAAAATTGAGGTTAAATACTATGAATGAAAAAGAAACTAAAAAAACATTGGGAACATTTATTTCTGAATTAAGAAAAGAAAAAGGATATACTCAAGGAGAATTATCAGAACTTTTACATATCTCAAATAAAACAATTTCAAGCTGGGAAACTGATAAAACGCAACCCGATGTTCAAATGATTCCACTATTAGCAGATATCTTTGATATAACATGCGATGAATTATTAAATAGCAAAAAGAATGATAAAAACGATTATAATATTAATGCTGATAATGTATATAATACTAAAGGAAATATTAAGTTAAGAGTACATAGAATTGTTACTGCATTATTATGTTTTATATTGGTTGTAATGTGTATTTGTTTTTATGATGTTTTAACACAATTAAAAACAGGTTTTTCTCCTTTTGAAACAAAAATTGTCAATGATGTTGCATATGAAAAAAATGTTAATGGTACTTGGTCAGTAGTTGGAGTTTCTGAAAACTTTAGAGGTGATACAATTATTATTAAAGATACTATTAATGGAGTCGAAGTTACTCAAATTGCTACAAATGCATTCAGAAATGTCTCAATTTTTGATACAATTATTTTGTCAAAAAATATAACTTCAATAGAAAGTTCAGCATTTATGCATTGTTTAGTGAGTAATGTTGTTTTAAATGATGGACTGTTAAAAATTGAAAATCATGCATTTAGTCATTCAAACATTAAGGAATTATATTTACCTGATTCATTAATGAATATTGGTGTTCAAGCTTTTGATAGTTGTGTTTATTTAAATAAAATTACAGGCGGTAAAGGATTAGTGTTTGCTGATAGGGCTGCTTTTTGTAATTGCGTAATGTTAGAGTCAGTATCACTTGAGGGAACAATTACATTTGAACAATGTATTTTTGAAAATACAGTTAATTTAAAAACTGCAAAATTACCCAATGTAGTCTGTCTTGGTGCACATCAATTTGAAAATAGTGGTTTAGTAACATTGTATTTACCAAGTAACTATAATCACGTTCTCTTGAGTGCAGTTTATAACTGTTATAAATTACAATCAATTTATCTCGGTGATGAGTTACAAAATATAAAAGATATATTAGGAGATTAGATATTTATGAAAAAATCATTAATTATTTTTTTGTTAATATTAATGTTGTCTATAGTAGGATGTAACTTTGATCCATTTAAACCAATAACTTCTGGAGATTTTATATATACATTAAATGGAAATCACACGGACGAAGGACATTGCAGAATTATTGGATTAAGTGAAGAAGGAAAACAAAAAGATGTAATAATATTTCCGTCTGTATTAGATGGTTATATAGTAGATGGTCTTGCTGCAGATTGGGCATTAGGGAGATCAAGTGGCGAAATAATTATTACTAATGCTGAAAAAATATTTATTCCATCTGATTATACGATTAGTTACTTATTAAATTTTGAATTAAATCCTAATAAGGATATTAATGTTTATGTTACAGGATTTTCTACTTTATCTAGTCTAAATTATTATTACTGCGAATGTGAAAATCAAGAATATATAGATTGGAATCAATTATTTGTAACCGAAACAGCTTATAATAGATTTTATAGTAAAAATGGTGAGATAATGAAATTAGAAAAAGCAAATGTAGTGTATTATGTGAATGAAGAGGCATATTTCGTAGATGATTGCGATGGCACGATTTTAAATGTTATTCCTCCAATACCATATATGGAAGGATATCAATTCTTAGGTTGGTATAAAGAACCAGAATGTATAAATGAATGGGATTTTGAAAGTGATATTGTAGATGAAAAAGAATATGATGAAGAAGGAAATTATATATTTAAAGAAACCAAAATATATGCTAAATGGAAAAAAGTGATATGATTATATGATTTTTAAAAATATAATAAGGGGCGAAATTGAATGAAAAAAATATTAATTAATGTATTTTTAGTAATGTTATGTTTATGTCTAGTAGGATGTAACGATGAATTAGTTAAAAAATATCATGATGAATATTTCATATATAGTAAAAGAGAGTACTTAAATGATGGAACAATATACTTGACGGGATTGACTGAAAAGGGAAAAGACCAAGAAGTTTTATATATTCCTAGTGAATATAATGGTAATAAGGTAAAATTATCAGCTAATTCAATTATTTCTAATATGTTTATCATTGAAAGCGATAAGTTAAAGAAAATATATATTCATCAAGAAATAAAAGAATGTGGGAATTTAAATGTTGTTAATAATTCTATTAAAGTTATTATTTTATCATCTAATGTAACATCTGAACCTGATAGAGGGGAAGTGTATGTTACAAGTGAAGTATATGGAAGAAAAAATAACAAATTTATAATGCCTGCTAATGTTAGCTTTAGGTGGAATTATGAAGGCTCGCCTAATTCCGGTAATTATTGGATTGATGATTATGATAATGAACTTATTGATTATATACCAGTTAATCCTATAAGAGAAGGATATATATTTGATGGTTGGTATAAAGAGCCAGAGTGTATAAATAAATGGAATTTCAATAAAGATGTTGTTTCTTCAAAAATATATAATAGTGATAATGAATATTTATATCAAGAGACTATGCTATATGCTAAATGGAGTAGAAAATAAATTATGAAAAAAATATTTGCAATTATTATTTTATTATTTTTTTGTTTATCTATTAGTGGTTGTAAAACAAAAAAAGATTTAAAAACATATGAAAATTTTAAGTATTATTTGCTAGATGATATTGCATATATATATGAATTGAGTGAAGACGGAAAAATAAAAAATACCATTATCTTGCCTTCAAATATAGAAAATTACAAAACTGGCTTGGGAGTAAAGTTTGGAATTATGATACCTGACAAAGTTATTCTAGAATCTAGTAATCTTACATCAATTTATTTTAATACAGATATTATTACAAATACATATTCAGATAACGCGGTATATTTTTCAATTTCAAATATTGAAAACATAAAGATCTTTTTACCAAATACAAATCAATTAATAGAGAATATTGAAAGTTTTGGCAATGATTTATATTATTCAAATGAGTTTTATAAAAAGAATAAAGTCATAGTAACTAATTTTGGTGGCAAAATAGCTAATGTTAGTTATAATTATAATTATGAAAAAGAATTCGAAACTTTTTTTATTGATGATATAGATGGTGAAAAAATAAAAAATATACCACCTAATCCTATAAGAGAAGGATATATATTTGATGGTTGGTACAAAGAACAAGAGTGCATAAATAAATGGGATTTTAATTTAGATATCGTTCCTTTGAAAATATATAATCGTGATAATGAATATTACTATCAAGAGACCATATTATATGCAAAATGGATTATAGAGTAAAAAAACACCAATATAAAAAAGTAATCACAATAATATTTAAAAAAGCAAATAATCCCATAAAAATAATAAAATATGATATAATAGAGGCAAATATTAAAAATATTAATTGTATTTATATTTTATATATGCACATAATAATAGTATGATATCATTAATATTAGTTATTATATGAGGAGGATTAAATGTTTATTACAAATGATATAAAGTATATTGGTGTCGATGATCATGAAATTGATTTGTTTGAAGGGCAATATTTTGTTGAGAATGGGATATCTTATAATTCGTATATTATTCTAGATGAAAAAATTGCAATTATGGATACTGTAGATGCCCATTTTACTCATGAATGGCTTGATAATATCCAAAATATTTTACAAGATAAATTGCCAGACTATTTAGTTGTTCAACATATGGAACCTGACCATTCCGCAAATATTTTAAACTTTATGAAAACTTATCCACATACTACAGTTGTTGCATCATCAAAAGCATTTCAAATGATGAAAAATTTTTTTAGTACGGATTTTAATGATAATCGTATTGTAGTTGAAGATGGTGATTTTTTAGCTTTAGGTAAACATAAATTACATTTTTATTCAGCCCCTATGGTTCATTGGCCAGAAGTTATTGTTTCCTATGACAGTTATGATAAAGTTTTATTTTCAGCAGATGGATTTGGTAAATTTGGAGCATTAAATGTTGAAGAAGAATGGATTGATGAAGCAAGGCGATACTATATAGGTATTGTTGGTAAATATGGTACTCAAGTGCAAAATCTTTTAAAAAAATGTTTGAAATTAGATATTCAAATGATTTGTACATTACATGGTCCAGCACTGAAAGAGAACTTAGGGTATTACATTAATTTATATGATATTTGGTCAAGTTATCAAATAGAAGATGAAGGAATAGTTATAGCTTATACTTCAGTATATGGTAATACAAAAAAAGCCGCAATATTGTTATCTGAAAAACTAAAAGATAAAGGATGCCCGAAAGTTGTGGTTTATGATTTGGCTAGATGCGATATGTCAGCTGCAGTTGCGGATGCATTTAAATATGGTAAAATTGTTCTTGCTACTACAACATATAATGCGGATATTTTCCCTTATATGAAAGAGTTTATTCATCATCTTACAGAAAGAAACTTTTGTAACAGAACTATTGCTTTTATAGAAAATGGTAGCTGGTCACCAGTTGCAGCTAAAGTAATGAAATCAATGTTTGATAATTCTAAGAATTTAAAATATGCTAATAACTCAGTTAAGATTATGTCTAGTTTAGATGAACAAAGTACAAAATCACTTGATGCATTAGCAAATGAACTTTGTCGAGAATATTTAGCTTATCAAAATAATTTTGCAAATAAAAATGATTTATCAGCTCTTTTTAATATTGGATATGGTTTGTATGTTGTGACAAGTAATGATGGTAAAAAAGATAATGGACTAATTGTCAATACTGTAATGCAAGTTACAAATTCGCCAGATAGGATTTCCGTTATTATTAATAAAGAAAACTATTCTTATCATACAATTCATAATACTGGAATAATGAATGTAAATTGTTTATCAATTGATGCTCCTTTTTCTTTGTTTGAAAGATTTGGCTTTTGTAGTGGTAGAAATGTGAATAAATTTAATAATGATGATGTAATGCGTTCCGATAATGGTCTTGTTTTTTTGCATAAGTATATTAATTCCTTTATGTCTTTAAAAGTAGAACAATTCTTTGATTTAGAAACACATGGCATGTTTATATGTTCGGTAACTGAATCTAGAGTCTTCAATAATTTAGAAACAATGACTTATACTTATTATCAAAATAATGTTAAGCCTAAACCTAAGACTGAAGGCAAAAAAGGATATGTATGTAAAATATGTGGATTTATTTATGAGGGAGATATATTACCTGATGATTATATTTGTCCACTATGTAAGCATGGAGCTAGTGATTTTGAAAAGATTGAATAAATATTTATTAAATATTGATAACAAACAAATATTTAAAATAAACTTAAAATCGAATTTATAGAATATTGCAATTTTAATTTATTTATTATATACTTTATATAAATAAAGGAGGTTTAAAATGGCAAATTATTGTTCTAATTGTGGTTCAAGTGTAGATAGTAATGATATTTATTGTAAAAATTGTGGTTCAGTGTTAAATAATAGTTCTAGTGGTAATCAAAATAATTATTCAAATAATTCAGTAAATACTGGTAATATTCTAGGAACATTAGTTGCTGTAAACCTTATTGGTGGTTTGACAAGACAATTATATTATTATAATGGAAGATATTTCTTGGATCCGTATTGTAGACGACCATTTCATGGTCCGAGAATTATCGGACCACATCATCCAATTGGACATCCAGGACATATGGGAATGAGAGTTCCTCCTCGTGGTGGTCATGGTGGCCCGCATGGAGGTCCACGTGGTGGACATAGATAGAATGTGAAAGTCAAAAATAATGTTTTTGACTTTTTTATATTTTACTATTGTGGATAGTTTTTTAAATTTAAAAATATAATTGACATAATTATATTGTAGGACTATAATTATTACATTGAAGGTGGATATTATGACTTTTTTAAATGATATAAGTGATACAGATGTTTTGATAAAAGTAATCCTTTTTTTAGAGGGGTTAGAAGTTGTATTTAAATGGCTATTTATTATTTTAGGTATTATAGCTTTCCTAAAAATTATTTTTTTTAAATTCCATAATTAATATATATAATAAGAAAGAAGTGAAAAAAATGTTATGGTTAATTTTGGCGTTAGTAGCAGCAGTTGCTACATCATTGACAACCATTTTTGCAAAAATAGGAATTAAGAATGTTAATTCAAATTTTGCAACAATGTATAGAACAGGAATTGTAATAATTTGTTGTATCATTATGTGCTTAATTTCAGGAAGCATAAATAAAATAAGTCAATTGACATTTAATAATTGGATTTTCTTATGTTTATCAGGCATTGCTACTGGATGTTCATGGCTTTGCTATTATAAAGCATTAAAACTTGGAAATATCAACAAAGTTGCACCTATTGATAAAACCAGTTTTATTTTGACCAGTATATTATTTTTAATCTTTTTTTATAATGATACAACAAATGGTGGTCAAATTAAAGTTCTAATTGCCATTATTATTGCAATGATATTAATGTTTTGTGGAACATTTTTGATGATAAATAAAACAGAAGATAGTTCGACAAAATCTAGAAGGTGGTTTGTGTATGCAATATTATCTGCGATTTTTGCTAGTGTTGTTTCGCTATTTGTAAAGATTGGATTAAGCGGTATACCATCTGATTTAGGAACTTTGATTAGAACTATTATAGTCTTTGTATTTTCTGTTTTAATTGTTTTAACAAGAAAAGAGTATAAGGGTGTAAAAATGATTAACAAATGCAGCTGGATATTTTTAACTTGTTCAGGAATAGCGACGGGAATTGCATGGTTGTGTGAATATTATTCATTAAATATAAATGGTGTTAGTCCTGTTGCTGTTAATTGCATTGGCAAATTGTCTATTTTATTAACGATGTTATTTTCTTATTATATATTAAAGGAAAGATTTACATTAAAATCTCTAATTGGATTAACCATTTTAACGATAGGAATAATAATTATTGTTATGTTTAGTTTGTAATAATCATATTTTTAATATTAATGAATATTCTATAGTAAGATAATTGTTGTAAAAAAAATAAAAATAATACAACTAAATAGTTGTATTATTTTTGAAAGTATAGTATAATATAATAGGTGATGTTATGGGAGAAAAAAAGATAAGTACAGAAAAAGATTTACGTAAAGATGTTGTTGAACAATTAGTAAATTTCCGTAAACAAAAAAAGATGACTCAACAAGATATTGCAAAAAAACTTGGTGTTTCTCAACAACAAGTTGCAAAAATTGAAAAACAAAATAATAGTCCGACATTAACTGTCATTACAAAATATGCGGATGCTTTAGACTTGAAATTAGATATCAAGGTGTATGATAAGAAGGACGGTGAATAGAGGCAAATGAATGGCAAAGATAAAATAGAAGTAGAAGTTATTGATGAGTCTCATGAACAAAAAGAAGAAAAAAAAGAGAGTGTATTTTCTAAAATTTGGAAAAAGACCAAACAAACTGTAAGTGATTCATTATTAGAAACTAAAATAGAATCTACATTTAATAAAGGTAATCCATATTTTCATATTTATGGAAAAGGTGAGATTATGCCATTAATTATTTGTGGTAAAATGGAAGATAATAAAATTTGTGTTTATGGAACAGTTGATACAGAAGTCAATAATGTCTTGCTTGATGTGAATACCGATAATGCGTATTACATTAATTGTTTAGTAGATTCGACTGTCGATATAACAGTTGATGGAATTGTTTACAATCGCCCAGTTACTATTATTGTGTTAGATAGTAATGTAGAAGAAGTTGATGTTATTAAAGCAGGAAAAAAATATTATTTATGTAAAAAATAAAAGGAGAAGAAAATGATTATATTAAATACAATGACAACTATTGGAATTATTGTTGCCGCAATTATTATTGTTTTGTTATTATTTTTAGGATTATTTTACGTTAAAGCACCACCTGATACTGCACTAATTATTACAGGACCATTTAAACAAAGAGTTTTAATTGGAAAAGCTGGGATTCGTTGTCCAGGATTAGAAAGAGTGGATAAAATTCCATTAAGCTTAATACAAGTAGATATTAAAACAGCAAGTGCTGTTCCAACAAGAGAATTTATTAATATATTTGTTGATGGAGTAGCTAATATTAAAATTGATTCTGATCCAGCATCACTTGAAAAAGCTTCGCAAATCTTCTTACAACAAGATCTAGAAGGTATTAAAAATATTGCAAAAGAAGTATTAGAAGGTAATATGCGTGAAATTATTGGACAAATGCGTTTAGAAGAATTAGTTCATAATCGTGATTTATTTGCGGAAAAAGTAAAAGACAATGCTATGCAAGATATGGGAAGAATGGGATTACAAATAATCAACCTGACAATTCAAAACTTTATTGATAATAATAAAGTAATTGAAAATCTTGGCGTTGATAATATTGCTCAAATAAGTAAAAATGCCAGTATTGCAAGAGCACAAGCAGAAAGAGATGTTCAAATAGCGCAATCTGAAGCAAATGAAGCTGCAAATAAGGCACGTGTTGAAGCTGAAAGATTAATTGTTGAACAAAATACTAATTTATCACTTCGCCAATCAGAATTAAAAAATCAATCAGATACAGCAAAAGCAACAGCAGATGCCGCATATGCAATTGAAGAACAAAAGAGATTAGAAGAAATCAATGTTGCAAAAGTTAATGCAGATATTGCTAAACGTGAACGTGAAGTAGAATTAGGCCAAAAAGAAGTAGAATTACAAGAAAGACAATTAGAAGCAAATGTAAAGAAAACAGCAGATGCTAATAAATATGCTGCTGAACAAGCTGCTCAAGCTGAATTATTTAAACGTCAAAAAGCTGCTGAAGCTGATAAATATGAACAAGAACAAAGTGCTGCTGCCTTACGAGCTAGAGCAGAAGCTAATAGATTTGCAGCTGAACAAGAAGCAGCTGGTATTTTAGCAAAAGGTCAAGCAGAAGCCGAAGCAATTGAAAAGAAAGCTGAAGCCATGAAAAAAATGGGAGAAGCCTCTGTTTTAGAATTGATTTTAAACTCTCATGTATTACCAGATATTGTTAAAGCTTATTCAGAACCATTAGCAGAAGCTTATGGTAGAATTGATTCAATAACAATGTATGGTGAAGGAAATACTGCTAAATTAGCTGAAGACATTGAAAAAAATGGTTCTCAATTATTTGAAGGATTAGAAAAAACTTTAGGAATTGATATAAAATCAGTAATTGCTGGTTACTTAGGTGCTAAAGTTTTGAATAAAGATGATAATAAAAAAGAAGAATAATTATCTTAAAGAACTATTATTTCATGAATAAAACCATGTATAATAGTTCTTTTATTATGAATTAATGAGGTGAAAATATGACAATTAAAGGATTGATAGACAAGATTAAATCGTATTGTACTAATGAACAAGAGGAAAAAAGAATATTAAGTTTATTAAAACTGTACAAAAAAGAAATGTTTTTAACAGATTTAGATTTAGGTTTATTATTCATTGCTTGTGGATGGTATTCATTATTAGAGGAAGAGTTTCTTGATGCTATTATCGATTCTAAATATGTAAGTATTTTCTTTGGACAAAATAACAAGACTGAAGAAATAACGTCCAATGATCTCGTAAAAATGATTAGTAATAGTAAAATCACAGAGGAAATAATCAATAAGATATTGCAGCATGAAGTGTCAAATAAAAGTGGTTTTAGAAGTGTTTTAAATTCGGAAAATTCAATTTCTTCGTTACGAAAGAATATAGCAATCGATTGTGAAGTATCTTCAATTTACTCTTTTGCATTATCTCAAACAAATTATGCGATTATAAAATCTATTACTTTAATAAATCAAAATAAAACGAAATTAAGCTCATTAAAAATTGTTATTAAATGTGAACCTGATTTCATTCAATTCTCAGATATTTTAATAAATGAATTACCTGCTGAACAACCGATTTTAATAAATGATTTTAATTACCATATAGATTACAATGCATTGTTAAGACTTAATGAAAAACAAATGGGTGATTTAGTTATTAAACTATATTATGAAGATCAAGAAATTAATATAATAACTAAAAAAATAGAATATTATTCATATAATACATTAATTGAAGGGTTGATTCCAAATTCTTGTGCTTTTTTTGTTACTCCCAATGTGGAGGCAGTAAATAATATTGTTCGCTTGACTGCCCGTGAGTTACAAATTGAAACTGGAAAAGCCGATTTAAATGATTATCAAAGTAATAGCAAAGAATTAGTATATAATCAAGTTAAAGCTTTATATAATGTTTTACATAATCAAGGAATTGGTTATATTACTGTTCCTCCTTCATATGAAAATGTTGGTCAAAAAATAAGGTTACCGCATTCAGTGATTGTGGGTAAACAGGGAACGTGCATTGATTTAACAATATTATTTGTATCTTGTTTAGAGACAATGGGACTTAATGCGGGTATTGTTTATATTTATGGACATGCTTTTGCTTGCGTGTTTTTAGAAAAAGACTGTTTTACTCCTTCACCATATAGAGATGCTGTTCATGCAGTAGATATGTGTGAAAATGAAAATAATTTATTATTTATAAATTGCGTTGATTTTGTTGCTGGTAATAAATATACTTTTGAAGAAAGTTGTGAAAGAGGAAAAAAATTAGTAATTAATAGTGAAAGTGACCCTTACTTTTTTATTTTAGATATAACAATTGCTAGAGCATCAGGATATTTACCATTACCCATTTGTTATGAAGCAGATAAAATTAAGGTTGATTTAAAAGTAGTTGAACAAAACAAAATTAAAATAAAACGACAAGATTTAAATCATAAAAATGAAAAAATCATTTTAACAGAAAAAGAATTAAATAAATTTGATATTTGGGAAAAACGATTACTTGATTTAACTAAAAGAAATGAATTAATAGATTTCAAACTAAATAGGTATGGACAACAATTAATTACTTTTGAAGCTCAAGATGGTGTTACATTAGATAAATTATTTGAAACATTTCGAATTAAAGGCAGTCAATATACTTTAGTTGATTCACAATATGAAATTAATAGTGGAACATTAGAAATGCCAATTTTAACAGAAGATGGTTTTGAAACCTCAAAACTATTGTTTAAGTCAAAGAAAATAGCTCTTATTAAAAGGAAAATAGATCATGAAACCGCATTAAAATATTTTGACAGAGAAAGACGAAAAGCATTAGAAGAAAGTGGCTCTAACATATTTTATTTGGCATTAGGATTTATTGAATGGTATGAAACAGAAAGAACTATTAAACCAATATATTCTCCAGCTATTTTAGTACCTATTGATTTAAAAAAGCATGCTAATAATAAATATTCCATTGTAGGAAGAGATGAACAAGCTTTTTTAAATATTTCAATTTTTGAATTCTTTCATCAAGAATACAAATTGAATTTTGATGATTTATTATCGCAAGATTTATTTTCAAAGGAAACAGTTAGTATTGATGCCATTTTAAATACTATTAGTGAAAAGTTAAAATTTCTTCCGAGAACAAGAATTCTTAAGGTCGCTGCTATTAATATTTTTCGATTTTCTAAAGCTGTTATGTGGCAGACAATAAAATATAATCAAGAAGAATTAGCAAAGAATAAAGTTATAAAATCAATTATCGAAAGAACATATTTAATGGACGAAAATGACAAATTAATTACTGATTTTGATGATGATAATAGTAATCCACTAAATATGGCTATTCCTTTAAGTGCTGATTCAAGTCAAATTAAGGCTATACAGGATTGTGAAAATGGCAAAAGTTTTATTTTGCAAGGACCGCCAGGTACTGGAAAAAGCCAAACAATTACAAATATGATTGTTAATGCTATTTATCATGGAAAGACAGTTTTGTTTGTTGCAGAAAAAATGGCTGCTTTAGAAGTAGTACAACATAGATTGGCATCACTGAATTTAAATCGATTTGCTTTAGAGGCTCATTCAATAAAAGCAGATAAAGCAAGTGTTATGGAACAATTTAAAAAACGAATTGAATTGCAAGAAATTGTTTCTGATACAAAAAAATATGAAAATGTATCGGAATCCTTGAAAAATACAAGAGGAGATATTAATAAAGTTATTAATATTCTACATAAGAAAAATAATTATTTTATGTCTTTTTATGATGCGTTTGTTAATTATTTGTCAATTCAAAATAAAAGCATTGTTAAAATAAGTGATGAGTATATTGAATCATTAACTGAAGAAAATTTTTCCTATGCATCAACATTAATGGATAATATTTATTATCAAGTGATTGAAAATGGAGGATACATTAATAGCCCATTTATTTTAATGCGTAAAACAGACTATATTCCTAATGTTACTAAAAAATTATTTAAGGATTATATGGAAAGATATATTATTCAATTATCAAAGTTCAATAAGATGTTAAATAATTTTGCTAATCAAAATAATATTATTATTCTTGATAAAAGATCAATTATTAAACCATTAATTGCTTTATTAAAAGATGAACGCATTAATAATGCGGATGAAACACTAGTTTGTTCGTCTTTATTACAAGAAAATGGTGATTTATTTAAAGCTATTGAAAGTGGAATAGAGTATAAAGAACACAAGAATACTATTACAAAGGGTTTTTATAAAAAAATATTTTCTTTAGATAGTGACACATTATTGTTTGAGTATCAAAAGTATAATAATAGCAATGTTTTATTAAAATTTTTCAAAAAAGGAAAATTAATAAAAAGTATCAGTCAATATGCATATAATCCTAAAAATATTAGAATTAATGATGTTAAACAAGTGTTAGATAAGTTAGTACAAATTAATAATTTGCATAAAGATTTAGAAAATAATTTTAAAAGATATAATGTTTATTTAAATGGCGATTTAGATGATTTTAATTATTCAAGCTTTAAAGAAACATATCTTAATACATTGAGAATAAAAAATGATTATTTTACATTATTAGATAAAGAATTAATAGTAAATATTATTAAAAAGAATAATAATAATTCCCTAATGCATGTCAAAGAATTAATCGACGCTTATGAGGAAGTTGAAATTGTCGAACAAGAGTTAATAGAAAAATTTAATTTTGATTATAGCTTATGCTCTAGATATAATATACGTTATCAAGAACTTGAAGAAAGAGCGCAACAATCTATTGATAAGATTGATAATTTAAGAAATTGGTGTTTTTTAGTAAAAAATATTAATGATGCACGATTTAATAATATTGATTTTATGATCACATTTTTAGAACATAATAATACTGAATCTTTATCAGATGTATACAGAAAATCTGTTTTTTATACCATTATGTTTAAAGCTTTGCTTTCTGACTCAAATGCCTTTAATTCAAGTGAAATAAAACAAAAAATTAAAAAATTTGAAAATTTAATTAATGACTTTTCAAAATTGTGTGTTATTGAAACAGCATCAAAAATTTCCAAAGCAACACCAATTATAAATGACAAAACTGCAAACACATCAGAAATAGGAATTTTAAGAAATGCAATTGCAAATAAATGCCGAGGCAAATCAATAAGACAATTATTTTCTGAAACTAAAAATGTTTTAACAAAATATTTTCCAGTATTTTTGATGTCTCCGATATCGTGTGCTCAATATTTATCTTCAGATATGCCTCTTTTTGATATTGTAATTTTTGATGAGGCATCACAAATGCCAACTTGTGAAGCCATTTGTTCAATTGCGAGAGGAAAAAGTTTGATTGTCGTTGGAGATTCAATGCAATTACCACCTACATCATTTTTTCAAACAAAAACGAATATGGAAGAATATATTGATATAAGTGATCAAGAAAGTATATTAGACGATTGCGATGTAATAGGAATGCCTTCAAGACAACTAAAATGGCATTATCGTAGTAAACATGAATCTTTAATTCGATTTTCTAATGCTCATTTCTATAATAATAGTTTAGTTACTTTCCCTTCACCAAACGATATGGAAACCAAAGTGACAATGCGAAATGTGAAAGGTATATATGATAGAAAAAATACTAACACTAATAAGATTGAAGCTGATGAAATTGTAAATGAAATCAAAAGAAGGTTATTAGATGATAATTTGTGTAAAATGAGTATTGGTGTTGTTACATTTTCTTCTTCCCAACAAAATTTGATTGAAGACAAATTAGAAACAGTATTGTTATGTGATAAAAAATTACAAGATCGTTATAATAATCAAAAAGAAAAAATTATTATAAAAAATCTTGAAAATATACAAGGTGATGAACGAGATGTAATATTATTTTCTGTTTGTTATGGGCCTAATGAAGATGGAAAAATGTATTACCAGTTTGGTCCGATTAATCAATCTGGTGGCGAAAAGAGATTGAATGTAGCTTTTAGTAGAGCAAGATATGAAATGATAATTTTCACATCATTTGACCCATCCCTACTTGCTAATATGAATAGTGATTCAAAAGGTGCCCAAGAATTGTATTCATTTTTAAAATATGCATATAATGGTGGCAATTATTTGCCTATTTCCACAAATTCTATCAATCAAGTAAAAGTTGGTATGGAATTTGATCTTGCTGAGAAGTTAGAAGAGAAAGGATATAAAGTTAATATTAATGTCGGAAAATCAACATTTAGAGTAGATATTGGCGTTATTAACCCCAAAAATGAAAATGAATATATTTTAGGTATTATTTGTGATAGTTATTCTTATGAAAGTGCTCAAACTGCAAGAGATCGTAATGTTGTTCAGCCATCTGTTTTGAAAAATTTGGGATGGAATATTATGAGAATTTGGTCATTTGATTATTTAGATGATAAAAATGCATGTATTAATGCTATCATTAAAAAAATAAAAGATATTCAAAATAATCCAGAAAGGTATAAAACGACGAATATAGTTTCAAATCAAAATATACATTTTGAAACTAAAAAGTTGCAAGAAATTAATTATTCTCAAAAATATCAAAAGTATGAAAAGAAAATTGACATTAATAATATTAAAACAACAAGTGAACTCACAAATATTGTTAAATTATCAATACAGGAAATTGTCAAAGTTGAATCGCCAATAAATATTAATTTATTGTATAGTCGTATTGCTCAATTGATGGATAATAAGTATTCCATTTCAACTATTAAATCATTAATTGATAAATGTTTGAGTTCATTAAATATTTTTCAAAATATGACACTAAATAATAAATTTTTATGGTCTACTCATCAAAGGGAAATGAAGAAGTATCGAGTTAATGATGAATTTATAAGTTCTTTTTATAATGTATGTAAAGAGGAAATTTTAGTAGCAATAAAAGAAATACTTGTGAATTCTGGAACAGTGGAAATTACTGAACTCACAAAGATGGTATCTAAATGTTTTGGTTTACAAATGCTTGTACCTAAAGCTAAAGAAACTATTACTTATACAATTAACTATTATATTGATATGGGGGTATTAAATAAAAATGGGAATTTTATTTCATTAATTAATTAAATATCATTCATTCATTCAATTAATTAAGTTATTTGAAATTAATACATTAATTTTTAAAATAAATAGTTTTTAATGGAGGTTATTGGTATGAAAAGCTAATAACCTTTTTCTTTAATCTTTATTTTTAAAATAAAAAATGATATAATTGTGTATAAACTATATCAAAAATTAATTATGCATTATTTTTTAAAAGGAGTATTATGAAAATAAATTTATCGAATATAGAAAAAGAAAAATTCCAAAAATTAAAGAAAACAATGTATTTTAATACTTTATTTTTACAAATTTTATCTTCTTATTTAAATTATGATTCCAAAATAATTAATAAATCATTAATTGATGATTTTAAGAAACAAGTGAATTTGTCTAATTTAGAATCTTTTTATCATTTGTTTTATAGTTTTTTTATTGATGAATTGAAAATTTCAAATGAAGAGAAAGAAGTTTTAAATTTTTATTTATGTAATTCAATTAAACAATTAAAAAATGAAAAATATAGTAATAATGATTATAATTTACATATTAATGTAAATAATAATGATGAAAGATGGAAATTTATTACACAACATTATCAACCTTTTGAAGGATTTCCTTGTGGATTTACAATAGTGGATGAATTAAATTATTTTATAGAGTTTCCACAAATTGGTTATTTTAAACATCCTTTTTATTATATGTCTGTATTAGAAAACAATCGCGAATGGATGACAATAACTCCAAATGAAATTGAAACAATGAAAAAACATATAGTGAATGCTAGTGGAAATGTTTTAACATTTGGTTTAGGTTTAGGATATTATGCTTATATGGTTTCTCAAAAGGTTGATGTTAAAAGTGTGACAATAGTGGAAAGAGATTTGAAAATAATTGACATGTTTAAAAAAAATATTTTACTTCTTTTTCCAAATAAAGATAAAATAAACATAATACATCAAGATGCTTTCGATTATTTGAAAGATAATTCTTTGGAAAACATCGATTATGTTTTTGTGGATATATGGCATGATGTTCAAGATGGTATTTTCTTGTATTTACAATTTAAATGTATTGAAGATAATTATAATGTTCATTTTAATTATTGGATTGAAGAAGAAATTATTTTATTGATACGAAAAATTGTTATAAAAATAATTGATGAACAATTAAGTGGGATTGACATTGTTAATATAGAAGATGGCAATAAACAAATAAATGCATTATATAAGAGATTTTATAACGCATTACAAAATATAGAAATAAACTCATATTATGATATTTATAAATTAATAAGTAAGGATGAATTACAAATTTTATCAAAATATATATATAAGCAAAAGGAGGTTTTATAAGATGAATATATGGCATGATATTAATAGCAAAAGGATTAATGAAGAACAATTTATTGTATGCATTGAAATATCCAAAAATAGTAAAATGAAATATGAATTAGATAAAGAAACGGGACGTTTAATTTTAGATCGCGTTTTATTTACTTCGACGCATTATCCCGCAAATTATGGATTTATTCCTAAGACTTATGCGGACGATAATGATCCGTTAGATGTATTAGTTATTTGCCAATCGGAAATAATTCCTTTGTGTTTAGTTGATTGTGTTCCAATTGGAGTTATTAGAATGATTGATAATAGTTTCATTGATGAAAAAATCATTGCTGTTCCTGTGAGCGATCCGTCGTATTGTAAGTATAAAAATATTAATGAATTACCTGAGCACATTATGGAAGAAATGAGTCATTTCTTTAAGGTATATAAAGAATTAGAAGGTAAAGAAACTTCAATAATGAGCATTGAAGGCCCTGATGAAGCAAAAAAAATAATTAATAAAGCGATTATTGCATATAAAGAAAAATTTGGTAAATAAAAAGTGAGGTATATGTTTATATGCCTCACTTTTGACTTATTAGTTAAGTTTTTCTTTTTTTATTTTTCTTTTTAATAATATACTGAAAATTGCT
>CAZFAM010000024.1:0-19130 GCA_964516425.1 uncultured Bacteroidales bacterium
TGAATAATTCACCAACATTATTTTTTCTAGTAAAATATGCAAATGCATTAGATACGGAACTTGATGTTCTTTTAAAAGGAGTGGATTTAACAGAGGAGAAGAATAATGAATAAATATGAGATTGTTAAGTTTGTTGATAATGAAGTAAAATTGGATGTCAACGTCTCACCATTTGAAAGAACAGTATGGATTAATATAGAACAAATAGCTTTATTATTTGAACGTGATAGGTCAGTCATTAGCAAGCATATAAAAAATATATTTTTAGAAGGTGAACTTTTAGAAGATTCAGTTTGTGCATTTTTTGCACATACTGCAAATGATGGAAAAGTATATAATGTTAAATATTATAATTTAGATGTGGTTATTTCAGTGGGATATAGAGTCAAATCAAAAAGAGGTGTCTTATTTAGACAATAGGCTAGTAATATAATACAAGATTATTTATTAAAAGGTTATGTTATTAATAAAGACAGAACTTTAGTAACTAATGAAAATTATGTAAGATTAATTAACAAAGTAGAATCTTTACATGAAAGAGTAAGTAATATTGAAAATAATTATAAACCACAAGAATTTAAAAACTCGCAAGTTTTCTTTGACGGACAGTTTTATGATGCATATACTTTAATACAATCAATATTTGAAAGTGCTAATAATGAAATCATTATTATTGATAATTATGTAGATAGAACAATTTTAGATAGATTAGTAGTTAAAGATAATAATGTTCAAGTAATTATTTATACAAGTATAAACTCAAGATTACTTGGTAGAGATATAGATACATTTAATAGCCAATTTAGAGGACTAGATGTTAAGTATATAACTAATGTTCATGATAGATTTATAATAATAGATAAAAACAAATTATATCATTTAGGGCATTCTATTAAAGATTTAGGTAAAAAAATATTTTCTATTAATGAACTTGATAGTAGTTTAATACCAATTCTTTTAAATAAAATTTAATGTAGGAGATAAAACAATAATATTAATACAACCAACTATTCGATTAATTTTTGGTAAGAAAGTTTTGATATAATTGTTTATTATATAGTATGGATATGTAAATGTACTAAATATAATTCCAGAAGATGAAAGAAATAGAATTGTTGAAAAAGAAGATATATCCTTTATTTGATTCTAATCCTTTTCCTGAAGTTATAATTAATACGGTGTTACATAATAAAGGTTTGAAGTAAATGACTATTTAGTTTGAATCTTGGTATGAGTAGTGGAGTACTCTTTCTATTTTAGCATATGATAATAATAAGAAAATAAAATCCCATCTTGATATTTTATTAAAATTTAGTCAGATTAATTGTTGCCTTAATTAAATTAATTTGAACAGATTTAATAATATAAGTATTAAATTAATAGACTATCAATATATAATATAATTATTACGTGAGTTTAGGATTTTAAAAATTAATTTTGAAAAGTCAACAAAAAATAACTGAAATTATATTGAAAAGTCAACGAAAATATGATAAAATATAATTGAAAAGTCAACGAAAATATGATAAAATATAATTGAAAAGTCAACGAAAATATGATAAAATATAATTGAAAAGTCAACGATATGAGGTGGTAGTATGTTGTTTAGAAAAATTATAAAAACAATAACAATGCACTTAAAATCAGATTCTAATAAGATTATGATTATTAATGGTGCAAGACAAGTAGGAAAATCATACATTATACGTCATGTTGGACAACAACTTTTTTCAAATTATATTGAAGTCAATTTAATGGAAGATTCTATAGGCGAACGACATTTTGAAAATGTAAGAACAGTCTCTGATTTTTATTTTCAACTTAGTATGATTGCTGGTGACAAAATGAAAGATAGAGATAATACATTAATTTTTCTTGATGAAATTCAAGAGTATCCTCATCTTTTAACATTATTAAAGTTTTTAAAGCAAGATAATAAATATACATATATTGCTAGTGGATCGCTTCTAGGAGTCACTTTATCTAAAACATCTTCAATACCTATAGGGAGCATTGCGGTAACACAAATGTATCCGCTAGATTTTGAAGAATTTCTTTATGCTAATGGATTTAATGAATTTTCTATTGCTTCTATAAAAGAAAAATTTTTAGATAATGAAAGTCTTGACGAGAATACTCATAATCATCTTATGGATTTGTTTAAAAAATATTTATTAATAGGTGGTTTGCCAGATGCTGTGAATTCTTATTTAGAATTTTATAATATAGCTAAAGTTCGTGAAATTCAAGATGAAATTCATGAATACTATGCTATGGATGCGTCAAAATATGATAGGGATAATAAATTAAAAATTCGACGAATTTATGATATGATCCCATCTGCCTTGGAAAACAAAAAAAAGCGTATTATTATTAAAAATATAGAAAATATAAAAGGTAAAACTTTTTTACATTATCAAGATGAATTTGATTATCTTATTAATTCGGGTATTTCGCTTGAAGTTAAAGCAATATCAACTCCAGTTTTTCCTTTAGTAGAGTCTAGTGGAAAAAATTTACTAAAACTATATCTTAATGATGTTGGTATTTTGACAAACATATTGTATAAAAATAATATTCGTGCAGTGATGAATAATGAAAAAAGTATAAATCTTGGGACAGTATATGAGAGTGTAGTGGCTAGTGAGTTGAAAGCTCATGGCAAAAAATTATACTATTACGATAATAGAAATAATGGCGAGGTTGACTTTTTAATTGATGATTATGATACTCTTTCATCTGTACCTATTGAAGTGAAATCCGGAAAAGATTATAGTATTCATAGTGCGTTGAATAAGTTTATTTCCAACGCGGATTATAACGTGAATAAAGCTTATGTTCTATCTAATAATAGAGAAATAAAAGTAGATGGTAAGATTGTGTATATTCCAATATATTTTATTATGTTTATATAAAATGTTATTAAATTTTAATACAGAATAAATATTTAATCTTAAAATATAGATTTGTAAACATATAATATTATAATAATTTAAAAACGACGTTAAAATCATATTTTGATTGAACGTCGTTTTCTTATATTATATATGTGATATTAATAAATATTTTATTTCTGTTTAATTAAATAATTAGCTTCTTTAAATCTTACAACTGTATTATCAGGTATAGAAGAAGTAATAAAAACATTTGAACCAATTGTAACATTATTTCCAATAATCGTATTACCACCTAAAATAGATGCACCCGCATAAATAATAACATTATCTAAAATTGCGGGGTGGCGTTTTTGATTACGTAATTCACTAGGATGTTCTAGCGATAAAGCACCTAAAGTAACACCTTGATAAATTCTTACATAATTTCCAATGGTTGTTGTTTCTCCAATAACAATTCCTGTTCCATGATCTATGAAGAAATATTTTCCAATGGTTGCACCTGGATGAATATCAATACCTGTTTGTGAGTGAGCAATTTCTGTCATTAAACGTGGAAGAATAGGTATCTTATGAATAAATAATTCATGGGCTAAGCGATAAGTCATAGTCGCATAAAATCCCGGATAAGTAATAATAATTTCATCTAAAGAGTCTGCCGCCGGATCATTATTATATGTTGCTTGTAAATCTAATAATAGCATTTCCTTAATATTTTTTAAATTATTAATAAAATCATTTGCGGAATAATTTGTAATATTAAGTTTAGATAAAAAATAATTTAATTTTGTTTCTATGTAATCTAAGTCTTGGTCAGATTCAAAAGTATCATTGAACAAGTGTTTTTGCAAATGTTCAATAAATTCAATAACATCATTTTTATAAATCATATTAAATCCTTTCCTTATATTATATTATTAAAAATTTATAATGTGATTATACCATTAAATTTTTATATGTCAAATAATTTGCTTGTTTTACTTTTATAATTTATATATTTGTGCTATAATTTAACAAAAGGAGTAATAATGAATTATATTAATTCTATTATAGATTTAGTAGGCAATACGCCATTATTAAAATTACAAAAAATTTCAGAAATTGAAAAATTATCAAATAATATATTTGCAAAACTAGAACGTAATAATCCTGCTGGATCTATTAAAGATCGTGTTGCTAAGCAAATGATTGAAGAAGCAGAAGCAAAAGGAATTTTAAAAAAAGGTTCTATTATAATTGAACCAACATCTGGGAATACAGGTATTGGAATCAGTGCTATTGCCGCATATAAAGGGTATGAGGTGATTATTGTAATGCCGGAAAATATGTCAATAGAAAGACAAAAACTAATGACTATTTATGGTGCAAAACTTGTTTTAACATCCAAAGAATTAGGAATGAAAGGCTCGATTGCGGAAGCTGAAAGATTAAAACAAACTATCCCTAATGCTGTTATGTTAGATCAGTTTAATAATGAAGCATCAGTTAGAGCTCATTATAATACGGCTAAAGAAATATATGATGATTTAGATGGGGAAATTGATGCTGTAGTTGCTGGGATAGGTACAGGTGGTACTATAACAGGTATAGCAAAATATATGAAAAATAAAAATCCCAATATAAAAATTATTGGTGTAGAACCTGAATCATCACCATTTTTGTCAAAAGGAGTAACAGGTAAACACCGTATTCAAGGTATTGGAGCAGGCTTCAAACCATCTATTTTAGATTTAAGTGTGATTGATGAAATAATAACTATAAATGATGATGAAGCTTTTTATTATGCAAAATTATTAGCAAGAAAAGAAGGCTTATTAGTTGGCATATCATCAGGGGCAAGTTTGGCTGGAGCTATTAAAATATCCAAAAGGAATAAATACCAAAATGTAGTTACAATTTTTCCTGATACAGGAGAAAGATATGTATCCACTAAATTATTTGAAGAAGGGAATTGAATATGAAAAAAGTAAATTTAAAATTTTTTGATCATGAAATTCATAATGATTTATGGCTTAGCAAAAAAGATTTGTTTAATCATTTCTTTGGGACTTTTTATGATTTTATAAAAGAACACAATGGGCAAGGCGATTTAGAGGCAAAAAAAATCTATACAAAAGAGCAATTTTTAGAGTTTGCAAGTGATTGGAATGCGGACGGAATGGATAGTTGCTATGGTTTAGGGTTTGGGTTCCATAAATATTATGCAACTGCTAATGGCGATTATCATATCGAAAATCAGCCAGTTGATACATATTTAGGATACTTATATCACAATAATATCATGAAAGATTTTGTTGTTTTCTTAGTTAGTTTTTTCGCATATTGGCGAAATGATGAAGGATGTACATGCTTTAATCCATATAATAAATGCGATAATATGTTCGTTTCGAGTTGGGCTGCTTTAGTTGACACCGCAAAATTATTTTGTTTGGATGATGATACAGTATATTGGTGGCAATCATTTAGAGTTAAATATTGTTTAAATCATATACCAGGAGTTATTTTGACTGACTTTAACGAATCTATTGAATTTGTGGAAACATTGGAATTACCGCTTATTAAAGTTGCTGGTTACAAATTTGAAGGTTGGTTTTTAAATCCTGAAAAACAAGTATTTACAGCGAATGATAATGTTACAGTATATGCAAAATTAACAAGAATGGATGTCTATAATTACTGGGAAAAAGAAGAAAAGAAGATTGAAAAGATAGCAGATCCTAATTGGAAACGCGTTGACCCTGCATAATAAATAGGAAATAATTATTTATTAAATTGATTGAATAATTTGCAATAATATCAAAAAAATGATACAATTATTAAAAAACGGAGGAAAAAAATGAAAAAATATTTTAATAGATTTCTTTTTGCTATAGGATTATGTTTAATATCTTTATTGTTTATTGGATGTGATAATAATCCTGATGAAGAAAAGGGAGAGTATAATGCAAGTGACTATACACTTTCATCATCATATTCGTATGAGTCAGTAATGGCATATGATGAAGCACAAGAATTATTAACTAAAGCCTTAACTAATTTAAAAAACAAAAAGAATTATAGTTATACTCAAGAATTAAACGGATTATTCGATGGTGAAGATGAAGTATCTTATTCTGGCATAACAAAAATTAATGTAGGTGAAACTATAGAAGCTTCAATGGAATTGACAGGAAATCTAGAATTTGCAATGTATATTAAAGATGGTAATGTATATATTAATTATAATGAAAAAAAGACATGCCAAAAAATGAATGACAATGCTGATGCCTTATTATCTAATGCAACAGCATCATTAGGATCTTTACCATCATTATTTACAATGAAAGAAGATAATTTAAATGAAGCTGGTGTGAACAATAAAAAAGTTTCTATAATTAATTATATTAGTGAAGATGAAAATGGTTCAGTTACAATTATTATTTTTGAAGAACAAATTATGAAAGTATTATATCAAAATGATGATGATATGACATATGTTGCAAGCTATAATTATGATACTACAACTGTAATATTCCCAGATGATTTGGATTCTTATACTGCAAAATAATTTTAAATGTGAGAATTAAATCTCACATTTTTAAAAAATAATACTAAAGAAATATAAAGGAGATAATTAAAAATGAATGATATTCGTATACAAGATGATTTATATAATTATGTTAATAAAGAAAAATTAGAACAATTAGTTATTCCTGATGACAAAGCATCAGTAGGAGGATTTCAAACATTATCTGATGATGTAGAAAAAATAATGATTAATGAATTTAAAGAAATGAGCAAAAATAATAATTTTCCTAATGAATTTTTAAAAAATGCATGTACTTTATTTAAGAGTGCACAAGATGTAGAAAAGAAAGAAAAAGATGGTGTTTCACCAGCTTTAAATAATTTATTACAACTTCAAAAAATAAATAGTATTGAAGAATTTAATAAAGCATATAAACAATTAAAGTTAAGTGGAATACCATTACCATTTATTATTATGGTTGATACAGATATGAAAAATACTAAAAAGCATTGTGTTACTATTCAAGGACCAAGTGTTATATTACCTGATGCTTCATATTACAAAGAAGAAATGGCATCCCAAAAGGAAAAACTATTAGGGCTATGGACCTCTTCCACAAAAGAGATTTTATCTAAAACAAATCTTACTCAAGAAGAGCAAAAAGAATATTTAGAAGATACAATAAAATTTGATGCAATTATTGGTAGTTTAGTAAAAACAAATGAAGAATGGTCAGAATATATAGAAACATATAATCCCATGAAAACTACAAAAGTATCTTCACTTATGAAAACTTTAAAATTAAAAAACATTTTAAAAGACTTATTTACATTTGTGCCTGAAACAATAATTGTTTCTGAACCAAGATTTTTCAAAAGTTTTGTAAATGTATTTAACGATGAAACTTTCACTTTATATAAACACTGGGCATATGTAATAGGTTTTATTAATTCATGCTCATTATTAACAGAAGAATTAAGAGAATTAGGAAGTGTATACTCTCGTGCTATCTCTGGAATAAAAGCTAATACACCACTTGAAAAATTTGCCTATCATTTAGCTTCTAATATGTATTCTGAACCAGTGGGATTATATTATGGTGAAAAGTATTTTGGTGAAAATGCAAAAAAAGATATTACAGAAATTGTATATCAAATAATTGATACATACAAAGTTAGAATCAAAAAAAATGACATATTAGAAGAAACTACAAAAGAAAAAGCAATTTTAAAGCTTTCTAAAATTGGTGTTAAAATGGGCTATCCTGATAAAGTTGAAGAAATTTATGGCAAGCTAGTATTTGATGAACAAGAATCATTATATGATATTTACAATTCTTTAAGACAAATTAAATTACTTGACAGTTTGAGTAAAATAAATGAAGAAACAAATCCAAATCATTGGCAAATGCCTGGTCATATGGTGAACGCCTGTTATGATCCATTTGTTAATGATATCACATTTCCTGCAGCTATTTTACAAGCTCCTTTCTATTCAATTAATCAAACCAGAAGTGAAAATTTAGGTGGTATTGGTGCTGTTATTGGGCATGAAATTTCTCATGCTTTTGACTCTAATGGTGCTAAATGTGATGAAAACGGCAATATTAATAATTGGTGGACTAAAGAAGATCAAAAACGATTTAATGCCAAAATTAAAGCAATGATTAAACAATTTGATGGGATTGAACTTCCTTGGGGAAAAGTTAATGGTAAGTTTATTGTAAGTGAAAATATGGCTGATAATGGTGGGATGGCTGTAACACTAGAAATTATGTCAAAAACACCAAATGTTTCATATGAAGAGTATTTTAAAAATTGGGCAAAAGTATGGTGCATGAAAGCTAAACCAGAATATTTACAATTACTACTTTCTTTAGATGTTCATGGTCCTTGTGTATTACGTGCTAATATACCACCTAGAAATTTCCCAGAATGGTATCAAACATTTAATGTTAAGAAAACAGATAAAATGTATATTGCACCAAATAAACGTGTTATTATTTGGTAAAGAAGAAAGAGTGGTTTTATGTTAGCCACTTTTTTTAATTGTAAAAATTAATTTAAATTTATTCAAAAAAATGGTATAATAGGTCAAAGGAGAACAGTATGAATATCAAATTTCCTAAAGATGAAGTCCAAATTATTAATGATATTGAAAAAATGTTTAATGTGAATAATTATTCGGGTATCGTGAAACAATATAATAAAATCATAGATAATATTGATATGGTATTAAATATCAAACCGAATACTATAAATATTATTATTGAATCATTATTTTATTGTCGACAATTTGACACAATTATCACCTTTGTGGAAAGTTTAAGGAACAAAGGATTTGAAGACTTTTTATGGTATTTTTATGCTTTCGCAAGTATAATTGGAAACGATGATATTTATCTTGCTAAAACAATTCTTAAAAAAAGTAAATTGTTAAATGATCCAGATATTCAGTTTTATTATAGCGAAGATGGCGCTAATTATGTTAATATACTTGGTATGAATGATTGCATTTTAGAAAAGCAAGGACCATGTTTAATTATGATTAATTTTATTAATGATTTAATATATGAGTCATTACAAAAAGCAATTGATGCGGAATATGTAATAATGCGCGCATTTGATTTGATAAATATTTTATGTGAAGATGGTGCTAGTCAAGAATTAATTGAATTATTTATTAACACATTACAAATCATTTTTGAAATTGATAGTTAAAAGTAAATATAACTTGATTTTTAAGGATAAATATTGTATAATAATTAAGATTATAAATATATGAGGAGATAGAAAAATGAAAGTAAAGAAAGAACAAGTATCTGGTTGTAAAGTAAAATTAACATTTAAATTTGAAGCTGAAGAATTTGATAAAGCTTTAGATAAAGCATTTGAAAAGAAAGTAAAAGAAGTTGAAGTTCCTGGATTTAGAAAAGGTAAATTACCAAGAGCAATGTATGAAAAGAAATTTGGTGTAGAATCTTTATATGAAGAAGCTATTAGCACATTAGCAAATGAATCATATGTTGAATATTTACAAAAATCTAAATTACAAGTAGTTAATTATCCTGAATTAGATGTTGATTTTACAAAAGTTGGAAAAGGTAAAAAATTAACATTCACTATAGATGTTGAAGTATATCCAACTGTTGAATTAGGTCAATATAAAGAAATAGAAGTTGAAAAAGAAAAAGTAGAAGTTACAGAAGAAGACATTAATGAATATGTTAATAGAATATTAAAACAACATGCTGAACTTGAAACAGTTGAAGGCGCATCATTAGAAAAAGGTAATACAGCAGTATTTGATTTCGAAGGATCAGTAGATGGTGTATTATTTGATGGTGGTAAAGCTGATAACTATTCTTTAGAAATTGGTAGTGGACAATTTATTCCTGGATTTGAAGATCAAATGATTGGTATGAATGTTAATGAAGAAAAAGTAGTTAAAGTAACATTCCCAGAAGATTATCATGCAAAAGAATTAGCTGGTAAAGATGCTGATTTCAAAGTTGTTTTACATGAAATTAAACAACGCGTAACTCCTGATTTAACAGATGAATTTGTTAAAGATGAATTAGAAATTGAAAATGTTGAAACAGTAGAACAATATAAAGAATTTGTTAAAGATGTTTTAACAAAAGAAAAAACTGAAGCAAGTGAAAACAAATTTGTAGATGATTTATTTAACAAAGTATTAGATAATGCTAAAGTTGAAATTCCTTCTGGATTAGTTGATGAAGAAGTTGAAAGACAATTCAAACAAATCGAAGCACAAGCTAAAATGTATAATATTCCAACAGAATTATTATTAAAGTATTCTGGTGTTGAAGATGTTGAAACATATAAAAATACAATTAGACCAAGTGCTGAAATGGCTGTTAAACATCGTGTTGTATGTTTTGAAATTGCTAAAGCAGAAAAGATTAAAGTTTCTGCTGCTGACTATAAGAAAGAACTTAAAGTAATTGCTGAAGAAATGAAGAGCACAGTTGCTGAAGCAGAAAAGAAGTATTCTAAAGAAGCTTTAACACCATATTTACAATTACAAAAAGTTACAGAATTAGTAAAATCAACTGCAGTTGTGAAATAAATATTGAAAGGAGCATATAATGGCGAACGAGGAAAATAAATCAATATGTTCATTTTGTGGATTGCCTGGGACAGAAGATAGGCGATTGATTCAAGGTGATAATTGTTATATATGCGAGGTGTGTATTTCAATTTGTCATCAAATGTTGTTTCCGTATGATACTAATGAAAGTGAAGAACTTAAACAAAGCGAACCATTACCATCAAATGAATTTACTTTGAATTTAACTCCTCAAGAAATATATGATAAATTAAGTGAAAGTGTTGTTGGCCAATCATATGCAAAAAAAGTTTTAAGTGTTGCTGTTTATAATCATTATAAACGAGTGCAAAATAATTTATATAGTGATAGTGAAGTTGAAATTGAAAAAAGTAATATCTTATTAGTAGGATCCACAGGGAGTGGTAAAACATTACTTGCAAAAACATTAGCTAAAATATTAAATGTTCCATTTGCAATTGCTGATGCAACTACTTTAACTCAAGCTGGTTATGTAGGCGAAGATGTAGAAAATGTTTTATTAAGATTACTACAGGCTGCCGACTTTAATCAAGATTTAGCTGAAAAAGGTATTATTTATATCGATGAAATAGATAAATTAGGACGCAAAGGTGATAATGTATCTATCACAAGAGATGTTAGTGGCGAGGGTGTGCAACAGGCTTTATTAAAAATATTAGAAGGTACAGTTGCCAATGTTCCACCAGGTGGTGGAAGAAAACATCCTCAACAAGAATTTATTCCTTTCGATACAACTAATGTCTTATTTATATGTGGGGGCTCATTTGAAGGAATAACAGATGTTGTTAAAAGTCGATTAGGAAAAAGAGTAATAGGATTTAATGCACAATCTATTGATTTGGAAGATGAAGAATGTTATAAAAATATTATTCATGCTGATATACAAAAGTTTGGTATTATTCCTGAACTTGTTGGCCGTCTTCCTGTATTAGCATCATTAAATCCATTAGGAATTCCTGAGTTAGTTCGTATATTAAAAGAACCTAAAAATGCAATTATTAAACAATATCAAACAATGTTTAAAATGGATGGTATTGATTTAAAATTTGATGATGAAGCACTTAATGCCATCGCAGATATTGCATACAAAGAAAAAACAGGAGCTAGAGGATTAAGGGCTATTATTGAAAATATTATGCTTGAAATAATGTTTTCAATTCCTGAGTATAAAGAATTAGATGAATGTATAATAACAAAGGATGTCGTATTAAATAAGGCAAAGCCTATATGTAAAACATCAAAAAAGACAGCCTAAATGGCTGTTTTTGTTTAGTGGAGAATTGTATGAAATTTATTGATAAAGTAATAAGTGATTGCTATCGTCAAACTTATGTTATAGTTGATTATAGAGAAAAAAATGAAATTTTAGAGCTTTGCAGGGAAGAAATACTTGCAAGCACTCATTTTGAATTTCTAAAAGGTTCAATTTTCAAGTATGATTCAAACAATAATGAAATTGTGCAAAATATCGATAAGGAAATACAAAATAGTTTTATTTTTGAAATAACTCTTAAATTAGAACAGTATGTTGCTGAAAAGAATATCGTTTTTGCTTCTGATTTAAATAAATCATTATTAGGTAGTTTAAGTGATAATAATCCTATTACAATAATATTTTCATACTGTTATTCTAAAAAAGGCTCTCAAATTAATATTCCAGAACTAACTATTTATGAAAACAGAGTTCCTCAATATTATATTGAACAAGTAATTAATGAAATTCTCATTACTTTACATGAATATGAATTAATTGAAAGTAATAAAGTAGATGATCTGAGTGAAATTCTTATTGATTTTAAAAATGAAGATACTCATGAAGAAAAAAAAGATTATCTAGTAGACGTTCGAAAATTTACACGAGATGAAAATTTTGCGTGTGATGATTTTGATGGATTAGGGATTGGAACATACTATTTATTTAATGAAGATTCAGAAAATTATACAATCATAATTAAAAAAATATATGAAAAGCAACTCCATAATTTAGATGATAAAATTGTGAAGAAAATGGAATTAGTTGGTATTGAAACCAAAAATCAATTTTTAGAGTACTTAAATAAATACTTTAGTAGAACTAAAATAATAAACAGTGGTTTTGAAATTATATTTAATGAATTTGCGAAAGTGAATCATTATACAATTGATAAATATGTTTTGAAACATTTTCAAATCGAATATGATGAAAATAAAACAATTGAAGAACAATTAACTAGCGAACAATATAGTATGTTGAGCAATAAATTTGTATCAGCGTGGATTTATGCTAATCATCTTGTAGATGATAGTATTGTCGATTATGATATTATGGTTGAATATGGTATTAAGAAATTATTGAATCAACAAGAGAGTATCGAAGATTTTGCGGATTTTTATGAAACAACTTATTCCGTACTCGTAATATATGATTTTTGCGTTTCCGTTGGGTTAATAGAAAGGATAAAAAAATGAATTTGAGTGATATTGAAACACGTACTTTGCCTGCCATTTATTGTCGAGGTTTAGTACCATTACCTAATAATGAAGTAAAGATTGAAATAGGTAAAGATGCCAATCAATTAGCGATTAGGGAAGTAATGGAATCTAATGATAAATTAGTAGTCGTTTTAGTAGCTAAACAGTTTATGAGTATTCCTAAAAATGACGAAGATTTTAATAATATTGCGGTTATTGCTAAACTTGTTGCTTCATCAGAAAATAATAATATTTTAAAAATAGTTTTAAGAACTATAGTTCGATGCGAGATCATTCAATTTATAGACCATACTCCATTTAATCGTGTAATGGTTGTAAATAAACCTAATCAATCAAGTGATATTACAAAAGAATTGGCTTGTGTTAGATTATTAGTACAAGAATTGGATCAACAAACTCAAGAAATATTTAAAGGAAAAAGCGATATAATATCTAAAGTTGCTGAAGGGGTTACACCAGAAATTTTAACTGATTTATTTGCTTTTACTTTGCCACTTGATTATTCTAAAAAATTGCAATATTTAAATACTTTGGATTCTACAGAAAGAATGATTTTAATTTTACAAGATTTACGTCATGAAAAAGTAGTGCGTGAAGTAGAAATGGAAATCGATAGTCGTGTCAAAGAATCAATTAATGAAAGTCAAAAAGAGTATTATTTGCGCGAAAAAATGAAAGCAATTCAAGAAGAACTTGGAGATAAAGCTAAAAAAGAAAGTGAAATTGAAGATCTACGTAAACAAATTCTTGATGCTAAAATGCCTAAATCAATGGAAGAAAAGGCATTAAAAGAATTATCAAGATACAGTTCTTTATCAGCATCAAGTGGAGAGAATGGAGTATCTAGAACATATTTAGATTTTATTGTAAGTTTACCTTGGAGTAAAGCAAGTAAAGATTGTACTGATATTAAAAAAGCTAAAGAACAATTAGACAAAGAACATTATGGATTAGATAAAGTAAAAGATAGAATTTTAGAATATTTAGCTGTATGCATAATGACTAAAAAAACACCACAAGCAATATTGTGTTTAGTTGGTCCTCCGGGTGTTGGTAAAACATCCTTGGTTAGATCAATTGCTACCGCAATGAATAAACAATTTGTTAAACAAAGTTTAGGTGGTGTAAAAGATGAAAGTGAAATAAGAGGCCATAGACGTACATACTTAGGAGCTTTACCAGGACGTATTTTGAGCGGAATGAAGAGAGCTGGAACAATAAATCCTGTCTTTTTATTAGATGAAGTTGATAAATTAACAAGTGATTATCGTGGTGATCCTGCGAGTGCTTTGCTTGAAGTTTTAGATGCTGAACAGAATAAATATTTCAGTGATAATTATTTAGAAGAACCATATGATTTGAGTAAAGTATTTTTTATTGCAACCGCAAATTATTTGGAAAATATTCCTCCCGCTTTAAGAGATAGATTAGAAATAGTAGAATTATCAAGTTATACTGAATTCGAAAAATATGAAATTGCGAAAAGACATTTAATTAATAAGCAATTAGAAATTCATGGTTTATCAAAATGTGATTTTGAATTAACTGATAATGCCTTATGGATGATAATACGTGAGTATACACGCGAAGCTGGTGTTCGTGAATTAGAAAGATTAATTGGTACTTTAATCAGAAAAGCAATTAAAGAAATATTAATGAATGATAAAAAGAAAATAGTAATTGATGAAAATAATTTAGTGTCTTGGCTTGGAAAACCTAGATTTACATATAATAAATTAGATGAAAATGATCAAGTTGGTATTGTAACAGGTTTAGCGTATACACAATACGGAGGCGATACTTTACCAATTGAAGCAACTCTTTATAAAGGTGATGGTCGTTTATTATTAACCGGTAAATTGGGTGATGTAATGAAAGAAAGTGGACAAGCAGCCTTAAGTTATGTTAAAAGTAATTGCGAAAAACTTGGTATTGATTCAGAAATCTTTTTACATAACGATATTCACATTCATGTACCTGAAGGTGCTGTTCCTAAAGATGGTCCATCTGCGGGAGTGGCTTTAACAACTGCTATAACATCATTATTAACAAAACGTAAGGTTGACCATAATTTAGGCATGACTGGTGAAATAACACTTAGAGGAAGGGTGTTACCAATTGGCGGATTAAGAGAAAAAAGTATTGCTGCTCATAGAAGTGGTTTGAAAAAGATATTAATTCCTAAAGAAAATGTTAAGGATATTGAGGATATTCCATCTACAGTTCTTGAAGAATTAGAAATTATTCCGGTATCTACTGCAGATGAAGTTCTAAAAATCGCATTATTAGATTAAAAAACTCTTGCTTTATTAGTGAGATTATGATATAATATTTATGTTAAAATATATATTAATATACTTTATACATTGGAGGTAAACTATGACTATTTGGGATTGGTTATTATTTATAGTTTCATGCTTTTTAATTTTAATTATAATCTTACAAGAATCTAAAGAAGATGCTTCATCTGCATTTTCTGGAGAAAAATCAGCATTATTCACAGATAGAAAGAAAATAGGAATTGAAGTTTGGATTTCTAGAGTTACTACTATTTTATCAATTCTATTATTTGTTTTATCTATTGTTTGTGCTTTCTTCGTGCATAGAGGATAATAGTTAAAAATAATGGGCCTGAAAAGGCCTATTTTTTTTGGAAAGGAGTTTAAAATGGAAGACTTAAAAAATAGAATATTATATGAACTTGAGATTTCATCTTATGCTCCTTACACATTTGATGAATTGAAACAAATATTGAATTGTGATAGTGATAGTTTATATAATGCATTAGAAGAATTAAAAGAAGCATTTTTAATTCATGAAACAAAAAAGAAAAGATATGGATTGTTAAAGACGTTTGGAATGTACAAAGGAATAATCGAAGTTAAGGATCAAGGATATGGTTTTATTTATACTCCGGATTTTGAACATAGTTTTTTTGTTCCAAAATGTAATATTAATGGTGCACTTAATAAAGATGAAGTTATATTTCGTATAACTAATATTAATGATGTTGAAAGTGATGAAGCAGAAGTTGTTAAAGTGAGTAAACGCTCAATGCAATTTACAATCGGTACTATTCAAATAAAATATTATAAGAAGGTTTTTATACCTATTGATAAAAGCATAAAAATGCATTTTGAGATTTCTGATTTTGGATTAAGTGTTGAAGATGATGTTGTAAAAGTACAAATTGATGAGTATTTAAAATCATCAATTAAAGGGCATATTGTGGAAATTCTTGGAAATACGAATGATGTTGGAATGGATATTAAAGCAATAGCTGCAAAATACGATTTTTATCAAGATTTTAATGAACAGGTTATTAATAATCTTCAAGATATAGTTGAACAATATAATGATCATTTATTTAGGCAAGAATTAAAAAGAAGAGAAAAAATTAATCGAAAAATAATAACAATTGATGGAAAAGATGCTAAAGATTTAGATGATGCTGTTAGTGTCCAAAAGTTACAAAGTGGTAATTATGAATTGGGCGTTTATATAGCTGATGTTAGTTTTTTTGTTACTGAAGGGTCAGCTTTAGATAAAGAAGCATATAATAGAGGAACGAGTGTATATTTAATAGACCGTGTTATTCCTATGCTACCGCATAAATTATCAAATGATTTATGCTCCTTAAATGAAAAAACACCTAAACTTGTTATTGCTTGTATTATGGAAATTAATTCTGATGGTGATGTTGTAGACTTTGAAATAAAAGAAGCAATAATTGAAACATTGCATCGTATGAATTATGATGATGTAAATAAAATAATTAATGAGGATAAAGAATTGAGTAAACAATATCAAGACATTGTTTATGAAATTAACATTATGAATGAATTAGCATATGTTTTAAGAACAATGCGTGAAAAACGTGGTAGTTTGAATTTTGATGTACCTGAAGCTAAAATTATAGTTGATGATGATGGAATTCCTATTGATGTACAAATTCGTAAGCGATATGATGCTGAAAAACTAATAGAAGAATTTATGTTAATTGCTAATGAAACTGTTGCATCTTGTATTAATAAATTGGAGTTACCTTTCATTTATCGTATTCATGATGAGCCTAACCAAGATAAACTTTTAAATTTTAAGAATATTTTAAAGAATTCTATTTATAATCTATCAATAAAGAAAAATAGTAAAATAACACCAAAAGTTCTTCAAAAATTATTAAATGAAATAAATGGTAAAGATAATGCTCTATCAATGATGTTGCTTAGAATGATGGCTAAAGCACGATACGATGTTGATAACATTGGCCATTATGGGTTGGCTAGTAAATGCTATACCCATTTTACATCCCCAATTAGAAGATATCCAGATTTAATTGTTCATCGTTTATTAAGACAATATTTATTCAAAGGGCAAGTTAGTGTTGAGGAACAAAATATTAATTTAAATAAATTGACTGATATAGCATTGCAAGCGTCACAAAAAGAACGTGATGCTATAAGCTGTGAATATGAAGTGGAAGATATGAAAAAAGCTGAATATATGCAATATCATTTACATGAAAAATATGAAGGCATTATATCTGGTGTTACTAAATTTGGCTTATTTGTCACATTGCCAAATACAATAGAGGGATTAGTTAGAATCGGCTCCATTAAAGATGATTATTATACTTTTGAGCCTAATTTAATGGCTTTAGTTGGTAAATCAACTAAACGTATATTTAGATTGGGTGATAAAGTAAAAGTAATTGTGGATAGTGCAAGCAAATCTAATAATGAAATTAATTTTATTATACCTTTAAAAAATAACAATAATATGATAAAATATAGTAAAGGAATGCATAATGAAAAAAGAAGAAATAAACGTAATCGCAAGAAATAAAAAAGCATCTCATGAATATTTTGTATTAGAATCATATGAAGCAGGTATTGTTTTGTATGGCACAGAAATTAAATCTATTCGTAATACTAAAGTTTCAATACAGGATGCTTATTGTGAAATTAGAAATCAAGAGATGTTTATTAATAATATGCATATTTCTCCTTACGAAAAAGGTAATATTTTTAATCATAAAGAAACAAGAGAAAGAAAATTATTATTACATAAAAAGGAAATAGTTAAATTGTTTAGTAAAGTAAAATTAGATGGTTTAACTATTATTCCTTTAGAGGTATATATAAGTAATGGTTTAGCAAAAATTAAAATCGGATTATGTAAGGGAAAGAAATTATACGATAAAAGAGAAGATATTAAAAATAGGGATATACAAAGAAATTTACAAAAGAATTATAAAGGATATTAATTATGAAATGTAAAAGATGTGGTAAAGAATTTAAGGAATATGTTGAAGTATGTGATGAATGCGGATATAATTTTATAGATGATAAAAAAATCGGAAAAATACTTGATCAAAAAAGAGATCCGTCTGTTTCGGACAATAATAAATATGATTTAATTGATTTTCCTATTCTTGCCTTTATTTTTGGTTTGATTGGTTTAATTATTCCTGTTTTTATCTGTAGTGTTTTAGCAATGCAGTTTAGTAAAAAACCCGCTAAAGCATCATTAGAACCATGTTCTAAGTTGGGATATGTATTTGGTATTGTGGGAATAGTTGTTTCAGTTTTATTTGTTACAATGATTTTGATTTATTTTATGGGCTAGTTTTTGGATTCGATTGGCTATTTGAGGTAAAGTTAGCATACCGTGGTTATGCACGTAAAAACATCGAGATAAAAAATAATCGGAAACGATAATAGAACTTTAGCTTTCGCTGCTTAATAGAAAGCATCAGAAAAGAAGCCGTCAATCAGGGCGTCTTGGATGATTTTAGATACTGATTGTTGATTAATAAGTGTGCTTCGTCTTATTAATTGAAATTCAGAAGATAATTATTAATATTCTGCTCTTTACGTATTAATATATGAATTAAAGAAGAAGAGATAAGTATGTAGAAGATTTTAAGGATTGTAGTTAAGACCGGGGTTCGACCCCCCGCTAGTCCACCATTTAAGTAGATTAATCTTGATACGGTTAAAGTATTGAGATTTTTTGGTTTTTATAGGGGTTCAACTCTCACCGTTAGGGATTTGTAGAACTCCCTTTTTATTTCTTAGAACATTTTTTGTATCAAAATTAACATCAATTATTGCAAATAACAGTAACCTTTTAACGATTAC
>CAZFAM010000025.1:0-14294 GCA_964516425.1 uncultured Bacteroidales bacterium
GGCGTCCGTGATTGGATTCGAACCAACGGCAGATCGCTTAGGAGGCGATTCCTCTATCCTACTGAGGTACACGGACGTACATATATATTATATACTAAAATAAAAATAAATTCTAGATATAATCTAGAATTTATCGTTTTTTTTGATTTTTTTCTTTTTTGGTTTTACTTTGATTTCATTTTCTACGACTTCCACAATAATATCTTCCGCAAATTCATTCATAAAAGGTCCTTTATTATGAGTAGAATGGTTAGTATATTTTTTGTTATCGTTGAAATTGGAAAATACTGTATTACTTTTTTTGCTCATATTATTCCTCCTATAGTTATTATGAGCAAAAAATATAGAAATATTTATTGTTTTAAAAGGAAATCTTTGCCTTTCATTGATTCAGGCTCATATTGACATAAACCTGGAAAATCTTGTTGCCTCATTGCTTCATACATCATTATTGCGGCAACATTGCTGACATTTAACGCTCTAACTTTATCAGTCATTGGAAGTCTTATGCATTTATCAAAATTTTCTTTTAAAATCTCATAAGGTATTCCAGTTGATTCTTTACCTAAAACAAAATAATAATCTTTATTAGTATCATTAACATTAACATCGTATAAATGTTTTTGTCCATATCTAGTTAAATAGTAGATATGTTCTGGATTATTTTTCATGATAAACTCTTCCCAGTTTTTATAACGATAATATTCAACATCTTTTACATAATTTGCTCCACTACGTTTAATTTCTTTTTCTTCTAAACTAAAACCTAAGGGTTCAATTAGATGTAGAACAGTGTTAGTAGCAACGCATGTTCGCATAATGTTTCCTGTATTTTGTGGTATCTCTGGTTGATATAAAACAATATTGATTCTTCCCATAGTTTTCTCCTCTTTTTTATTTATAATTTAATTTTTTGTTTGAATAATTATAGCATATTTTTTTTTATAATTCTATATATTTAAATATAAAAGTTTGGTTTTTATTATTATTAAAAAAATAATGATATATTTTTAATGAAAAATAATAATATTATAATAAGGACAAATAGAGATGTCTGTTTTTTACTAAAAAAAACAAGGAGGTTTTAGATAACATGAAAAAAAGAAGTTTTATTTTAGTAGTATTAATGTTAATTTGCTCTGTTTTCTGCCTAGTTGGTTGTACTGGTCCTCAAGGAGAACAAGGACCTCAAGGTGAAAAAGGTGATCCTGGACAAAATGGTATTGATGGAGAACAAGGAGAAAAAGGAGAAAAAGGTGACAAAGGTAATACTGGTATCCAAGGTGAAACTGGTCCTCAAGGAGAACAAGGACCTCAAGGTGAAAAAGGTGATAATGGTAAAAATGTTGAATTTAGTGTAGATGTCGAAGGAATTAAATGGCGTTATGTTGGCGATACTGAATGGCAATCATTATTAACTTTTGTTGATTTAGAAGGTTATCAACATACTTATACAGTTAAATTTGATAAGAATGGAGGAACTGGTGATGCTAAAGATTTAAATGTAGTAACATATAAAAAAGCAATTGAATTACCATCTTTAACAAAAGAAGGCGTTCACTTCATGGGATGGAGAGATGCTGATGGAAAAGAATACTCTGATTCGTATGTAGTTACAAAAGATACAACTTTAACAGCTGTATTTGGTTATGAAGTTACATTAGATTTCAAAGGTGGAATTTCTGCAAGAACTTATAAAAATGCTAAAAAATTAGGTGAAGACTTTGTTGCTGATTTTAATAAAGTTACAGGTGCTAAATCTACTGTTGAAAAATTTTACTATGGAGATATAACAAATCTTCATGAGTTTACTACAAATGAAACTATGATGGAAAAATGGGGATGGTTCCTTGATAAATTATGCGAAATTCGTCAAATTGAAGGGGATGCAATTGTTCAATATGGTAAAGATAAAAACTCACCATGGGCATCTGGAAATAATGATGGTTGGAGTGGAGATGTTTATTATGAACAAATTCATTCTGGTAAAGAAATAACTGATCAAACTTTAAGAATTGGTATTTTAACAGAAATTAGTGCATTTATAGCTGGAAATTGTCAAAATTATTCAAGTTTGTTCTCTGTTAATTGGGCTTCAGATAAAGGAAAAGAATATACTGAAGAAATTTTAAATTTAAAACAAATCCCAGTTCCTGAAAAAGTATTAGTTGCTACTGATAAAAAAACAGAAATTGGTGCTGTTGCAAAAGGACAAAAGAACTTCTTAGGTTGGTTCGATGCTGAAGATAATAAAGTTCCTAATGGTTCAACTATTACTAAAGATATGACTTTACATGCAAAATATGGTGCAGAAGTTGATTTAGTTGTTGAAATATATGAATCAAATCCAGTTAAAGAAGAATTAGAAAAAACACATATTTCAATTGCTGAAAATGGTGAAGCTTATACATTACCAACGTTAACAAGAGATAATTATGTATTTTTAGGTTGGTTTGATGGTTCGACTGAATATAAAACTATTGATGATACATGTGAAGTTTCGACATTAAAAGCTATGTGGAAAGGTGAAGCTCATAAGATTACATTTGTTACAGGTGTTGAAGACCTTACAGTTGAAGATTTAGCAACAGTATATGGTTCAAAAGTTGGAACATTAGCTACATTAACTAGAGAAGGATTTGATTTCTTAGGTTGGTATTCTGATGCTGAATATAAAACTGAATTAACACAAAATACAGTATGTTATGGCGACATTAAAGCATACGCTAAATGGGTTCAATTAGCTACATTTAAATTAGATTTCGAAGATGCAGATGTTCAAGTATATCATGCTGACCAAGTTAAAACTATGTTCTTAACTGATTTCTATAATTGGTGTGTTGCTAAAGGAGCATTTACTAAAGAAGAAATGGCTCTAGATGCTTTCATTGGTAAAGATTTTAAAGGAAAATGGTTTAGCTATGTTGGTGGTGCTGGTATTCCAAATAGTTTATTTGAAGAATTAGGTACTGAAGATAATAATTATATGGTAGATTATACTACATTTAAAGGAAAAACACCTACTGGTGTTGAAGCTGCAGATAATAAGTATTTCTTAAATGATCCTGCTTATAATACAAAATGGTCAGAATATATGAAACATATTGAAACAGTTGAAAGAGGAGCAAGTTCTGGTCGTACATGGACTAAGATTAATAATTATTATGTATATGAATTAGGTCGTTATATGGCAGCTTATAAATCATATTCATCTATTACTGATGATGAATTATATGGTGTTCCTAGTGCATATGCGAACTTGTCAGTTTCTGCTGGTACTGAACCATTGGAAGTGACTCATCAATACGATACTGAAATTTATTATGTTGCTGTAAAAGAAGGTTTTACATTCGTTGGTTGGGTTGACGAAAACGGTAATCTAGTTACTAAAGTTTCTGGAGCAATCAATGAAAAAACTTTAAAAGCTAAATTTGAAGCAGCTACTCCAGCTGAATAATAATCGATTAATTAAAGAGTTTGGAAAATTCCATACTCTTTTTTCACACTTGATATTCTTAATTGTATATTGTATAATTGAAATATATGAATTTGGAGGTTAAAAAATGCTAGATATAAATGAATTAAAAATAAATAGAAAATACTATAAAGAATACTTTTCACAAATTAAAGAATTATATTCAGAGGCATTCCCTATAACTGAAAGAGTACCACTTGAACTATTATTTGAATTAAATAATACTGATGTTTTAGTATTCACATATCAAAGTAAATTTATTGGATTTGCGATAATGCTTGATTGGAATAACATTTCTTATTTACTATATTTTGCAATAAATTCTAAATATCAAGGAAAAGGTTTTGGTAGCCAAGCATTGGAATTAATAAAAAAAGAAAAAAATAATATGACAATAATTGCTGATATTGAATTTAATGATCAACAATCTCTAAATTCAAAGCAAAGAGTTAAAAGAAAAAAGTTTTATTTAAATTTAGGTTTTATGGAAACGGGAATTACATATGTTCAAAAAAATATAAAATTTGAAATTTTGTTTTATGGTGTATCAGTTACAAAAAAGAATATTGATGATTTTTGGAATAGTGTTCCTCATGAATTATATAAATATTATAAAGAGTAAATTAACTTTACATTAAGAGAAAAATTTGATATAATATTGTATGTAAAAATGAAAGTGAGGAGAAATTATGCCATTTTGCAAAAATTGTGGAAAAGAAATTGAAAGTGGAGAATTGTGTGAACAATGTTCACAAATTGAAGTAGTGGAAGCAGTACAAATTAAAGAAAAAAAGGATAATCCTAAATTAATTAAAGGATTAGTTATTGCAACAGCTGTTATATATCCTTTAATTAGCATTATTGTTGCAATACTAAATTTTTTAGCTGGAAATACAGAATTATATAAATTTATATTATCATTACTTTTTTCTGGTATAACAGCAACTTGTGTATTAATGGGTGGCTTTTATTTAATTGTAATATATTTGTATTTCTTTTCTTTATTTAAAGTAGGATGCGATAGAAGTAATATTGCTTTATGGAAAAGAATAGTTCTTGGAATTAGTGCTGTTGTAGCATATGTTTTAGCTTTCTTGTTTATATTTATATAATATTATGTTCGGTTTTATATAAATCAGTTGATTCGTATATTGAGCACACTTCATCTTCAGGGATAAAATGAGTATCAATATAAATAATATTGCCTAAAATTTTAAATTTCATTTTATCAAAATTGAAATTTACATCTTTAAAATAAATTGAATATATGATAAAATAATACCGTCCTTTCTAGATTAATCTGGCGATTATATTATAGCAAAGGACTTTTTTTATTGAATAATGAAAAGCTGTGAAAAACTATTGTGACTATCACAAGAGAATTTCACAGCCATATTTTTTACAAAAATAATTAACATAGCTTCTAATATAACTGTTATTGAAAGCGACGATAAAAGTTGCTTTTTTCTTTGCTGGTTTTTATAGATTTTTTATTCAAAATATGATATAATAATTTCGTATTATTTAATAATAAAATGTCAAAAAAGAGAGAATTATGCAAGAAAATTTTAAAGTATATTTAAATAAAGGTGAAGAAAAAAGATTATTAGAAGGTCACCCTTGGGTTTTTAATAATGAAGTAAATAGATTTGAAGGTAACATAGAATCAGGAGCAATATGCGAAGTCTATAGCTATAATGATCGATATATTGGAAAAGGATTTTTTAATAGTACTAGCAAAATAATAGTTCGCTTATTAACAAGAAAAAATGAAGAAATAAATGAAGAATTTTTTCGTGATAAAATAGAAAAAGCATGGAATTATCGAAAAGAACTAGGACTAATTAATAATTGTCGCGTTATATTTTCAGAAGCTGATTTTATTCCTGGTTTAATTGTGGATAAATATGGTCATTATCTATCTATTCAAATCTTATCTTTAGGTATTGAAGTAAGAAAAGAAATGATTATTAACTTGCTTATAGATATTATTAAACCACTAGGTATTTATGAACGAAGTGATGTTAGTGTAAGGAAAAAAGAAGGATTAGAAGAAAGAAAAGGAATAATATATGGTGATTTTAATCCATTAGTACAAATTGAAGAAAATGGAATTAAAATGTATGTGGATTTAGAAAATGGACAAAAAACGGGATATTTTCTAGATCAAAAATTTAATCGTCGTGCATTATGTGATTATGTAAAAAATAAGAAAGTATTGGATTGTTTTTCGCATACAGGTGGCTTTAGTTTACATGCATCTAAATATGGCGCAACTAGTATTGATGCAGTTGATATAAGTGAAAAGGCAGTAATAGATATTAAAAGAAATGCGGAATTAAATAATTATATTAATATCAATCCAATATGTTATGATGTATTTGATTATTTAAGAAGAGAAGATGTTAAAAATAAATATGACGTTATAGTGTTAGACCCTCCTGCTTTTACTAAATCAAAAGATACAGTTGAGAAAGCCAATCGAGGGTATAAAGATATAAATCTACAAGCAATGAAAATAATAAAAGAAGGAGGTATTTTACTTTCTTTTTCTTGTTCTCAACACATGACACCCGCTTTATTTTTAGAAATGATTAAAGAAGCAACAATCGATTCAAAAAGAAATGTACAAATGATTGATTTTCGTATTCAATCACCAGATCACCCAACATTAGTTGGAAGTGAAGAATCATTTTATTTGAAATGTGTAGTATTACATATAAATTAGGAGAGGATTATGAGACAATATTTAGATTTTTTAAATCATATTTTAAATAATGGAACATTAAAACATGATAGAACAAATACTGGTACAATCTCCACATTTGGTTATCAGATGCGTTTTAATCTTAATGAAGGATTTCCTTTATTAACTACAAAAAGAGTGCACTTGAAATCAATTATTCATGAATTACTATGGTTTATAAAAGGAGATACTAATATAAAATATTTAGTAGATAGAGATGTTAAAATATGGAATGAATGGCCATACGAAAAATTTAAAAAAAGTTCTGAATATAATGGAGAAACATTAGAAGAATTTGTGAATAAAATAAAAGAGGATAATGAATTCGCACTTAAATTTGGTGAATTAGGCCCAGTATATGGCCATGAATGGCGTCACTTTGATGGACCTAATAATAAGTTTTCTGATCAATTAAGTTGGGTAATAAATGAAATTAAAACAAATCCAGATTCTAGAAGATTAATTGTTAATAGTTGGAATCCCACATTAATTGATGAAATGGCTTTGCCACCATGTCACACTTTATTTCAATTTTATGTCTGTGATAATAAATTGAGTTGTCAATTATATCAAAGAAGTGCAGATGCATTTTTGGGTGTTCCGTTTAATATTGCATCTTATTCGCTGTTAACGATGATGGTTGCACAAATATGCGGTTTAGAACTGGGGGAATTTATTCATACTATTGGTGATGCACATATTTATAGTAATCACATTGAACAAGTGAAATTGCAGTTATCTAGAGAACCAAGACCATTACCTAAAATGATTATTAATAAAAATATTAAAGATATTAATGATTTTAAATTTGAAGATTTTGAATTAATAGATTATAATCCTCATAAAGGCATAAAAGCACCGGTGGCAGTATAATGATAAATTTAATAGTTGCAATAGGAGTTAATAATGTTATTGGTAAAGATAATGAATTACCTTGGCATTATAAAGAAGATTTACAATACTTTAAAGAAACAACAATGCATAAAACTGTTTTAATGGGGGATAATACATTTTATTCAATTGTATCACCTCGTGGAAAATTGCTTCCAAATCGTAAAATGGTAGTAGCAACGCTAGATCAAAAATTTCATTATGAAGGTGTTGAGGTTGTTTATGATTTGATTAGTTATTTAAAAAATACTAAAGAAGAGATATTTATTATTGGTGGTAGTCAAATATATAAATTAAGTTTACCTTATGTAGATAGACTATATATAACACATGTAAAAAAAGAGTATGAAGGAAATGTATATTTTCCAGAACTTGATTTAAATTTGTATAATAAAATATCACAAAAAGATAGTGGTGATTTGTCTTTCTGTGTTTATGAAAGGAAGTAAACAATGTTAGTAGCAACAATATTATTATTTGCTTGTCTAATGACAGTTTTAATGTCTATATTGACAAACTGGATTCATGGATGGGCTGATTTATGGATAGTAGTTGTAGTGTTTTTTATAAGTATAATAATAGGTGTTATTTTACTTGGATTATATTTACTTATTAGTACAGTTGTAATATCAATTAAAAATAAAAAGAGAACGAAGCATAGTGTTTATGCACAAAAATTGATAAAGCTTGTATGTGAATTTATTTTACAAGTATCTCGAGTTAAAATATTAGTTAGAGGATTAGAAAAAATTCCTACTGACCAACCATTTGTTTTAATTCAAAATCATCAATCAAATTATGATTCTGTGTCTACTTTATGGACAATAAGATATTTTCCATTAATCTTTTTAATGAAAGATTCATTAGAAAGAGTGCCAATTTTAGGACCTCATGCTAAAGCAGCAGGATATTTAGGACTTGATAGAAGTAATGCGAGAAATGGAATAAAAACGATTAATACTGCTGTTTCTAGAATTGTGGATGAAAAATTGTCGATTGCGGTATGTCCGGAAGGCACAAGAAGTAAAAAATATGAAATGGGAGAATTTCATCATGGTTCATTTAAAATTGCTACTAAAGCTAAATCTCCAATAGTAATATGTGCAATTCAAAATTCATGTCAAATTCATAAAAGAACACCTTTCAAATCAACTTATTTATATTATGATGTTGTTGATGTTTTACATTATGAACAATATAAAGATATGAATACCCAAGAAATTAGTGACAAAACATATAAAATTATTAATGATAGGCTTCAAGAGTTGCCAAAATATAATTAATGGTATAGCTAAACTATACCATTTTAATATATATTGGATTTATATAGACAATAAGAATTAAAAAATGTATAATAAAATTAGAAGTGGAGAATAATATGGAAAATTTATCAAGTTATGCAAGATGGAATAAAAAAAATATTAATTCAAGTAAAATTCTTTTTGTACCAGATAATGAAAATATTAATATGGTATCTCAACCAAAAGATGGAACAATAGAAATATCAAATGAAATAACATATGATTCAGAATATAGTTTATTGATTAAAGCGAATACAATGATTAATGATGAGAGTAATCGTCCTACATGTGGAATTAATATCAAAATTAATAAATGTGATGTTAAAGAATATAATCGTTGCAGTATGTGGATTTATGTAAAAACAGTAGGTTTTCAAAGTTTTTATTTTCATTTTTCATTAGGTGGCATTGTTCATACAGAGAGCATAGTCCCTAATAAATGGAATCATGTTTTATGGGAAATGGATGATAATTTAGAATATATTTCTAACATTTCTATAATTCCTTTTATTATGGGGTGTCCTCCAGAAGCTTTACCAAATATTGAAATATATATTGGTAAGGTATTAGTTGAAAATGTGAATCCAGATTATGTTTTAGGTTGGGAGTTGAACGAGCGAATTGCTTATTCGCATGTTGGTTATTATAAAAATTATCAAAAAATTGCTATTACTCAAATTGTTAACGATGATATTTTTTATTTATTAAATGAAAATAATAATATTGTTTATTTTAATAAAATTAAAAAAGAATCTTATATTTTAGGAACATATTATATTCTTGATTTTAGTAAATTTACAAATGAAGGAAAATATAAAATTAGAGTTGATAATCGCGTAACACAATTATTTGATATTAACGATAATCCATATTTAAGTTCAAAAATTAAAAGTTTAAATTTTTTACATTCTTTAAGATGTGGTGAAGAAGTAAAGGATGTTCATAGTGCTTGTCATTTAAATTGTAAAACAATAAATGGAGAATATAGTGTGCCAAATTTTGGTGGTTGGCATGACGCTGGTGATTTATCGCAATTTGAAATATGTACTGCTGAAATGGCTTATGGAATTTTAGAATTATATTTAAATGAGAATAATATAGATTTAAAAAGAAAATTACTAGATGAAGCAAAGGTTGGAATTAAATGGCTTTTACAAACAAGGTTTAGTGATGGAAGTAGAGCATTAGCTGTTAGTTATTCAATATGGAGAAATAATGAAATTAGTGAAAATAATAATATGAAAAAAAATATTTCTGAAAAAGGACCATTTGAATCATTTTTAAGTTCAGCTGCTTTAGCGTTAGCATCTTATTGTTATAAAGATGATCAAATATTTTCATCTTGGTGTTTAAGAATAGCAATAGAAGATTTCAATTATGCATCAGAGTGGTATAAGCAAGGCATATATTCTAAAAGGTGGGGAAAGAATATTGATTCGCAAGTCTGTGGTCAAGCTATTATTGCGGCTGTAGAAATATATAAAATGACGCAAGATAAAAAATATATAGAATATGCTCAAAAATTTGCGGATGTTGTTATGTCTTGCCAAGAACAATCGTTAGAAATGAATATTAGAGGTTTCTTTTATGAAGATCCGAAGCATACATATTTATTAACGTATGAACATCGTGGTCATGAACAAACACCTATTCAAGGTATTTGCGAATTATTATCTATTTATAGAAATGAATTTGAACAAGAACAATATATAGAAAGAATTTCAAAGTTAGATAAATGCATTAATCTTTACAAAGAATATGTGATGAAGACAATTGATGAAACAAAACCATTTAATTTATTACCTGCTCATATTTATATTGATGGCAAAATCAATTATAGTCGTTTTACTATTCCCTCTTATCAATGCACATTGGAAGAAGGAATAAAGCAATTAAATGATCAAATTCATAGTGGAAAGAAAATTGCGGAAGGAATTTATCTACGTAATTTCCCCATAGCAGTTCAAAGAAGAGGGTTTCATGCTACTCTTTTAAGCAAAACAAAAGCTCTTTCTTTAATTGCAAAACTTAATAATGATCAAGAACTATATCAAATTGTATTAGAACAATTAGAATGGATTTTAGGTAAAAATCCATTTGCCTCTTGTACAATGTATGGAGAAGGAAATAATTATCATCCTTTGTATGTCGCTTTTTCTAAACAAATAGTTGGTTCATTACCAGTTGGATTTATGACTAAAGGTAACTTAGATTTGCCATATTGGCCTACATATAATAATGCGGTATTTAAAGAAATATGGGGACATACAACTGGAAAGTTTTTAAGTATTTTAGCTGACATTTAAAAAAATATCACCTATTGGTGATATTTTTTTGAGGAAATAATCATTAAGCATGTAATGTTTCTTTTTTGCCATTATAGTTCTTTCGATGGGCTAATCTTAATCTATCCGCAATCATGGCTATGAATTCTGAGTTAGTAGGTTTAGCTTTATTGTAACTTATTGTATAACTAAAAATTTTAGTTATTGTTTCAATATTTCCTCTAACCCAAGATACTTCTATGGCATGCCTAATTGCTCGTTCGACTCTAGATGGAGTTGTTTTAAATTTTAGGGCAACTGTTGGATACAAAACTCTAGTAATTGAATTTAGAATTTCCATATCATCGTACACAAGTTTTATGGCTTCACGAATATATTGATATCCTCTAATATGGGCTGGAACACCAATGTCATGCAATGTATCAGTAATTTCAGAATCTAAATCATATAAGGAATCTTTTGATAAATATTCTTTTGTGCTATTAGCAATTGCTTTAACTTTTTTAGAACGTAATTCATATATTACTTCTAGTAAGTTATTAAAATCAAAAGGTTTAATCATAAAGTAATCAACTTCAAATTCTGAACATTTTTGCATAACACGCATATTAGAAAAGGCGGTAATTACGATGATTTTGTCAGGAATGTTATATAATGTACTATTTTGTTTTAATTCTTCTAAGACTTTAAATCCGTCACATTTTGGCATAAAAATGTCAATAAGTAGTACATCAACTTTTATTGTTCTTAATGTTGATAAAAGTTGTAATCCATCAAAACAAGTTGAAATTATTTCAAAGTTTTGTTGTTTTTGAAAAAAAGTTGTTAAACTTTGAGAATGTTCTTTACTACCATCCGCTATAATTAATTTAATTGAATCCATAAATTTTGTTGTGTAACCACCACACAAGAATAATTTACAATAAAAATGTAATAAAATCAAGAAATTTTTAAATATTTTGTAATAACTATATTTTTGCCGTGATAAAAAAAGTCGAATAAAAGTGAAAAATGAATAATATTGTAAAATCATTAAATTTTTTTAAATAATTTGTTAAAAGATGAGGATTTAAAAAATGAAAACATAACAAGTTTAAAATTCAAATAATTATTTAATTTTTTTTTATTGTGTGATATAATAAATTAAAATAATATAATGATTTATATGATAAAAAAGGAGAGATTAGAAAAAATGATGTTAAATATTTTACCTTTACCTGTTAATGATATACTTTTATATTTAAATTTATTTTTTATTGCTTTAATTTTAATAGGAGCACTTATTGGTTTTATTCGAGGAACAAGAAAATCAACTGTGCACTTAGTATCTTGGCTAGTTTTGTTTATTATTGGAATTTTAATAATGAAACCTGTTTTGAAATTAGTATTAGATTATGATTTATCTGCTTTTGGTTGGGATGTATCTGGTATACAGATAAATACATTAAATCAATTTTTGAAAGATTATTTAGTAACTAGTTTTCCTGATTTCTTTACACCCGAAATTTTAACTGAAGGAACCAATGTTTATGTGTTGCTTATGGGTATAATTAGTTTTGTATATAAAATTGTTTATTGGTTGGTTTGGTTAATCGTTTCATTTGTTATTTCTCGTATAATAAATATAATTGTTTGGATATTTATCAAACCTAAAAAAATAATGATTCACGGAAAGAAAAGAAGACCAAAGAAAACTTTAGGAACAAGATTAGGTGGACTTGGAATTGGTGCTTTTAGAGGATTAATTTGTACATTATTAATCGGATTTATTTTAGCTGGTATAAGTTCAATAGCTAGTTCATTGAATACTATTAGTTCTAATGAAACTGAATTAACTGTTGTTTGCGTTGAAGATAACATAGTATTGTTGAGTGATTCTTCCTCAACAAACGATATTGATAATTATATTGAAGAATATTCTGAAGTTTTAGAATTATTAGAAGGTTATCGTGCTACAGTTCCTGGAAAAGTATTTGGTATATTTAAGTTTGGCAAAGAAAAAACACCAATAGATGAACAATTATTTGATTATTTTTTCTCAATAGAAAGTAATCAAGGAAGTTGGAGATTTAGAGCTGAACTTGTTAAACTGGCTAATGCTTTAAACAATGATGCTGTTAAAACTTTGATGTCTGAAGGGTTTGATTTGGAAACCTTTGCTTCACTAGATAGTGAAAGTTTATATGAAGTAATTGATATTTTATCATCTTTAGATACTATTAAAATTGTAATACCTGTTGGATTAGATTTGATTGCATATACAGACATACTAGCTAATCAATTAGGTGATGAATTTGGATATATTAAGCAGTCATTAGTTGATAATATAGACAAATTTAATGAACTTGACTATGGAAATGATATTAAGAAATTAGGTTATGCATTAGTTGATGTTGTTGAATTACTAGGATCTGGCATAGCTGATATAACTAAAATTGATTTTTTTAATTTAGATATTGAACAAGTTGAAAAAATATTTGAAGAATTAAGTGAAATGCAACTATTAGATTTGGTTGCACCAATTGCTGTTACATATCTTATTTCAAATGATGATGTCAAAAATGCAGTTGCGGAAGCAGGTTTTTCTTTGGATGATTTGAAAATTGAAGAATTATTAAATGAACACACAGATTTCTTTTCACATGAATTTAAGATGATTCCTAAGATTTATAAAGCATTAAAGGATACAGGAATTAGTTATAAAGATGAGATGCTTGATTGTTCAAACCTTGACCCTGATAATATGGATGATCTTGTTAATGTGTTATTTGATTCATATATTATAGACAATGGAATACCTGTTATTGCATCAGTTTTATATTCTTCATTTATGCCAGATGAATATAAAGACATTATTACATTAGAAGAAATTAAAAATACTGATTGGAAAAATGAATTTTCACCATTATTAACTGCAGCGGCAATTTTATTAAAATCTAATATTATTAATTCTGAAGATCCTCTTCAAACTTTATCTACAATGGATGATGAAGATTTTGAAAGAATCGGTTCGTATTTATCAAAGAGTAAATTATTATTTGGACATATGAATGATATTATTGATATAATAATGGATTCTATTGAAATTGAAGGATTGACACTTTCAGGTTTAGATAAGGAAAAAGGTGAAGAATGGACTGAAGAAGAGGTTGTTTCTATTTTTAAAGCCATTAAGGTTGTTGTAAAATCTGGCATTTTATCAAGTGAGTCAGAAACCGATATATTACAATCAATTAAAGCATTAAGTGATGAAACAGTTGATGAACTAGCTACAGCTTTATCAAATTCAAAATTCTTTACTAAGAATTTAGATAGTTTAATAGATTACTTATTATCGCAAGCTGATTTAGGTGATATAAAGTTTGAAGGATTAGATAAAGAACAAGGTGAAGAATGGAATGAAACTGAATTAAAAGCTATATTACATAGTTTAAAAACAATAGTTGATTCAGGAATTATCACAAGTGATGATCCATTAGAATCAATTAAAGCATTAAGTGATGAAACAGTTGATGAATTAGCAAGTAATTTATCATCATCAAAATTCTTTACTAAGAATTTAGATAGTTTAGTAGATTATTTATTATCGCAAGCTG
>CAZFAM010000025.1:14394-18401 GCA_964516425.1 uncultured Bacteroidales bacterium
TAGATAGTATTGTTAATGAGTTGATTAATAATCTATCAAGTGATGTTACATTAGAAGGTCTAGATTCTTCTAAAAATGAAGTATGGAATTATTCAGAAATTGATAGCTTGTTAAAAACAATTAAGATTTTTGCGGAAGTAGATATTTTTAGTGAAAACCCACTTAACAATTTAAAAAATATGGAAGAAACAAAAGTTCAAGATCTTGCAGAAAGTATTTCTAATTCAATATTTATTACTAAAAATTTAAATAATTTATTAGAACAATTTGATGATGAATTAGGTATAACGCTTGAAAAACTAGCAACTGAAGATTGGACTAAAAATGAAGTTTATTCAGTGTTTAAAACTATTACTATTATTGCAACAATGGTTGATGGTGATACAGTTAATATTGAAGATTTCTTGAATTTAAAAGAGAAAGATTTGGATATTATTTTAGAATCTAAATTATTACGTGGTAGTTTAAAACAACTTCTAATTGAAAAATCAAAAGAAGGCGGAGAATTAGAACTATTAAAGGGTGTTTATGAAGAAGATTATTACGTTTGGGATGATATAGTTGAAAATTCAACAATCTCTTTAAATAATCAAGTTCTTGAAATCACAAAAGTTAATGGAGCTAGAAAATATATTATTTATAGAAATGGAATGTATTTTACATCAACAGTTGATTGTCAAGTTAATTTGAATTCAATTGAAGGATATCAAATTAATGCCCAAGATGAGTTTAAGGTTGTCGCAATTAAAACATATGGAGAATTAAGATGTGTGTTTAATGCTATAACTTGCTTAGAAATTAATGATGTTGAAAACTTTGAAGTGGATTTAAGAAATGTAATTAGTAAAAAAGATACATTATTTGAATCATATATTCTTGTAGAAACATTAATAGATCAAATTCGACAACTTAGTAAAGAAAATCCAGACGGAGTTTTAATAATTCCTGATGAATTTAAAGAAAACGGAACTGGTAATTGGCGTGATTTTGATGGTCAAGTTGGTGAATTAAATAATATCATAAATGCTTTAGATATTGCTTTAGGTATTTCATCATCCACAAAACCTGTTATGATCAATAGTATTGATTTGGATAATATTAGTTTGAAAAATATTGTTGATAATTATGATGAAATTTTAAAATCGCAAATTATCTCATATACAATTGTTGATTTATTCCAAGAATCTGCATCGGATAGTGAGATTGTTTTACCAAGTGAATATTCTACCAATGATTATTCTCTATGGCTTGATAATGATCAAGGAAAAGGTGAATTGTCAATTATTTTTGATGTTATAGAGAAGGCAGTTGATTTACCTGAAACTGGTTTTGAAATTGATGTTGAAACAATATCATTAAATAATATTATTACACATAAAGATGAAATTTTAAAATCTGCTGTTCTTACTGCAACAATAGTGGATATGATTAGTGATTTAGGTAATGATTCATCAACCAGTTCATCTATTCTTACTATTCCAAATGAATTCAAAATAAATGAAAGCAATAGTTGGGAGAGAGATTATAATAAATGGAAGAATTATTATAATGTAGATGGTACTGTACAAACTTATGGTGAATTAAGTAAACTAATTAATAGCTTAGACTTAGCTTTAGGCATTACAGAAGATGATGTGAAAATCGATATTACTAACATAAAAGAAGATGATATTTCTTTAAAGAGAATTGTTAATAAAAAAGAAGAAGTATTTGAATCTGATATTCTTGTTGCAACTGTTGTTGAAATGATAAAAGATATAAATACTGAAACAGAACCTAATAATATTATAATACCTGTAGAATACCAAGATGGATATGAATTATGGCGTGGTGATAATGGTGAATTATGTATTATATTAGAAGTCTTAGATGATATTGGCTTAATTCCTGAAACAGGAATAGAAGTTGATATAGAAAATATTACAATTTCATCTATTATAAATAATAAAGATGAATTAATTAAATCTGCCATTTTGACAGCTACAATAGTTGATAAGATTATCGAAATGGATGATGTTTTGACAATTCCTAATGAATATGATATTAGTTCAAAAAATCCATCATGGAATACTGATTATGATAATTGGAAAGGTCAAGGTAAGGAATTATATAATATTATATGTGGTCTTCAATATGCGTTAGTTGATTTAAATATTAAAGTTGAAAATTTAAGTTTAGAAAATATTTCATTAAAGAGTATTATTAATAATAAAGAAGAAGTGTTTGTATCTGATATTTTAACTGCAACTGTAGTTTTTGAAATTCAAAAATTAGAGGGTACCGTTAAAATTCCTTCTGAGTATAAAGGAAACTATAAAGAATGGCAGGGAGAAAATAAAGAATTAGATTTATTATTAAATGGTTTAAGTAATGTTGTTGAAGTTCCTGATACTGGTTTTCAAATTTCAACAGATAATATTAAATTAAATAACATTATAAAAAATAGTGATGAAATTTTGAAATCTGCAATTTTAACAGCAACAATTACTGATAAAATTTTATCTCTTGATTCAACACTAATTATTCCAGATAAGTATAAGATTAATTCAACATTCTCTTGGGAAACTGATTATGAGTTATGGAAAAATAAATATAATGAGAATATGAGTGTTTCATCATATGGTGAATTATCATATATTCTAGGTTCAGTTGACAATATTTTAGGTATTAGTTCAAGTTCTACAGATGTAACAATTGACAGTTTAAGTTCAAGTCTTAATGATTTTAGTATAAATAGTCTCGTTTTAAATAGAAGTGAAATATTAAAATCATACATTATTTCTGCAACTATAATAGATAAAGTCGTTAATTTAGATGGAAATGGAATTGTGATTCCTAATGATTATAAGATTACAGCATCTAATTATGATAAGTGGATGAATGTTTATAATAATGGATCAGTTTCAGAAGAAGGGGAATTATCAAGATTATTAGTTTCAGTAAATACATTACTTGGACAGAGTGCTGCATCAACTAAAATTAGTGATATTAATATTGGTGATTCTATTAATGGTATGATTAAAGAAATTAATAATGATACTAGTAATGATTATCGCAAACATTTATTGGGTTCAATTATTGTTTCTGAAACTATTGTATCTAAGATTTCTGAATTCGAATCAATAAAAGATTACATTAAAACTGCGGAAACAATTCAAAAGGGTTATAATAATAATATTAGTTTATTAGACTCAAATAATAGAAGCGATTGGTATTTGATTGATGAAAACGGAACAGTTCATGAAAAAGAATTATGGAATATTTTAACTAGTGTATCATTATTATTAGGAAGTTCTGAAACTGATTTTTCTTCTGTTGATGATTTTACGATTGATGACTTAATATCTTCATCAATGAATATTGAGTATGATAAAGAATATGAAGTTTTAATTAGTGATGTTGAAATATTATTAAAATCTTATATTATTGAACATATATTTGCGAAATTAACGGAACAATTATTGGGCAATACATTTAATAATTTAATCAATTCAGGAACATTTAATTATTATAAAAATGATCCTAAAGTAAAATTAGGAGATGAGTATGATTTAAGAACATTCCTTGAATCATTCTATATAATGAATAGATATATTGATTATAGTACTATTACTTCATCATTTACTAAACTTGGTGTTATTGCGAATAATGAAAATGGTGAGTTAGATGATTTAGCTGCAGGCATGGTAATTTCAAGAACATTTAGAAATTCTATTGCCACAATGTATAATTCAATATTTGCGGGATATTATGGTTCAATAGTAATTAAAAATCAATCATTATTACAATCTCATCCATTACCTGGTATGACAAAATTTGATCAGACAAGATATGATATTTCGGATACTTTAACAAAAGTAAATGCTCATGATAATTTTGTTAATGATTATAAAGCAATTTATGCTGAGTATCATGCATTAGAAGGATGATAGAGTATAACTCTATCATCCTTATTTTGAAGTTTAGATATTCTTTTTAAAATGATGAAATTATTTATAAATTATTCT
>CAZFAM010000026.1:0-16887 GCA_964516425.1 uncultured Bacteroidales bacterium
CATAAAAATATTTTTGTGTAAATAAATAATAACTGACATTTTTTTTATTTATAAATAGTTAAGTTTCTTTTTATATTTAATATTTCATGAATGAATTTTAATAAAATTTTCAACCCAAAACTTCGTATATGAATATAAATCATCTAAATTTCGATAAGAATATCCACGACAATATCGAATATACTCGCAAAATAAACCTTCTAAAAATATTTCAATTTCTACATCAACAAAATCATGATTTGTTATTCTTTTATCATTCATACATAATTCTAATAATTTACCCGAAGCAATGGCTGTCAATTTTTTAGCCGCGAATATTATATCATTGGACTTACATAGCAAATGATAATTTTCATCATTCTGTCTAATATATTCAAAAATAGTGTCTATAAAACTCATTATATTATACGTATTTACCAAACGAACGTTATCAAAAAACGTATCAATTAATTCATTTTCATATTCTTCAGCTACACAATAAATATCATCATAGTGCGAATAAAAGGCCCCTCTACTTATATCACCTCGTTGGCATAATTCACTAACTGTTATTTTTCCCAAATCTTTTTTTTCCGATAACATTTCCGCAAAAATTTTTTTTATTAATTTTGTTGTTTTACGTGATGAATTATTTTGATTCTTTGCTTTCATAATAAAAAATGAACAAATTCAAAACAATTGTTTATATATAAACGATGTGTATATATTTGTTCTTTCAATTCCTTTCTTTATTAATTATAATATAACACAGTTTAAATGTCAACAGTGTTCAAATTATGTTCAAACGACGTTCAAACGACGTATAAATTTGGAGGTGTAATTATGAAAAAAGAACAGGAAATTATTCAAATTAATCATTTAACAAAAGATTATGGCTATGGTCGTGGTGTATTTGATGTAAGTATAAACGTTAAAAAAGGTGAAGTGTTTGGGTTTCTTGGTCCAAATGGTGCTGGAAAATCAACAACAATAAGACATTTAATGGGGTTTTCAAAACCTAATTCTGGAAATGTTAAAATTTTTGGCAAAGAAACTTTTAAAAAATATAACGAAGTTTTGCAATATATAGGTTATATTCCCGGTGAAATTGCTTTACCAGCAGGTTTAACTGGATGGGAATTTATCACGATGATGCAAGATATGCAACATAAGCATAATGCAAAACAATTAAGTTATTTATTAAATTTATTTGAACTGTCGGATAATGTATTATATAACGAAACTAAAAGAATGAGTCTAGGTGATAAAAGAAAATTAGCTATAGTAACAGCTTTTATGTCTGATCCAGATGTTTTAATTCTTGATGAACCTACAAGCGGATTAGACCCTGTAATGCAAGAAAGATTTATTCAATTTATCCACAAAGAAAAAGAAAGAGGAAAAACAATTTTATTATCAAGTCATATTTTTTCAGAAATTGATTCCACCTGTGATAGAATTGCTATTATTAAAGACGGTAAAATTGTTTCAGAATTTATAGCAAATGATTTAAAACATGCTTCACTTAAGTTTTATAATATTGAATTTTATAATATTCATGATTTAAATGATTTTATTGAGGTATCCAAAGATATTAAATCAGCTACTATAATTAATACCACTATTTTTAATGTTTATCTTTCTATTGATGATAGTGACTTAAATCAATTAATTAGTGTTCTAGCTCAATTTAAGATTAAACTATTTAGTAATCGAAAAGAATCATTAGAAGATTATTTTATGAAGTTTTATAAAGAAGAAAAAGTATTTGGAGGTGTATTTAATGAACATAATTGAAATTGAATCTTTAACAAAAGATTATGGTAATAATCAAGGCATTTTTAATATTAACTTAAATATAAAAGAAGGCGAAATGATTGGTTATGTAGGAACAAACGGCAGCGGCAAAACTACCACTATTAGGCATATAATGGGATTTTTAAAACCCACTTCTGGATCAGTCAAAGTATTAGGAAAAAATTCATGGGAACATTCTAGTGAAATATTAAAAAACGTCGGCTATGTACCTGGTGAAATTGCCTTTCCTGACTTAAAAACAGGAACTGACTTTTTAAAAAGTCAAGCCAATTTTCTAAACATAAAAGATATGAGTTATGCAAATAGTTTAATTAAAAGACTACAACTTGACCCAACTGCTAACCTTAAAAGAATGAGTAAAGGAATGAAACAAAAAACAGCATTAGTAGCAGCATTAATGAATGATCCAAAAATAATAATTTTAGACGAACCAACAACTGGATTAGATCCTTTAATGCGTTCTACTTTTTTAGATATTATTAAGGAGGAACACAATAAAGGAAAAACCATTTTGATGAGTAGTCATAGTTTTGATGAACTTGAAAAAACGTGTGATAAAGTTGCTTTAATTAATAAAGGGCATATTATTGATATTTGTGATATGAGTGAAATTCGTAATCCAAAAACAAAAGATTTTAAAATTGAATTTGCCAACCAAAATGACTATGAACTATTTCTAACTGAAAAATATGATGTTATACGCGTTCAACCGCAATATAATCAAGCAACGATTCGCATTCTAACTAGTGATACAGGCAATTTATTAAAAGTTTTAAAAAATTATCAAGTTAAATTCATTTCTGAACTACCATATACATTAGAAATGCATTTTAAAAATATTTTACTAAGAAAAGAGGAGGAATAAAAAATGTTTAGTAAAGCTTTATTTAAACAATCATGCAAAGCCAATGGAACAATGTGGCTTATAATTACTCTTACAGTATGTTTTATGTTAGCATGCGTAATGTTAATTTCGGGCAACGGAAATATTGGGGAAGTTAAAAATTCTATTCAGGATACTATTATTATGAAAGAAATTGATGCTCAACTCGAGCAAAGAGCATTATCATATTATAATAATATTGATGATGGTTTAAGTGAATTTGATTATACATTCACTAAAAATGCGGAAGATACTTTATCTTATTTAATTTGGTTTTCTAAAAAACCAAATTCAGAAAATTTTGAAAATACTAGTGAATACTCACAAGCACTAAAATTATGGCAAAATAGTATGCCAACTATGACAACAGAATCAGGAAAAAAATATGAAAAAGAGGTACAGGAATGGTTTAAATTAATGCCTGACGAAAAGAATTATACTTCTTCTTCACAATATATTATCGATTTAAAAACATGGAATGAAAATTCTCCACTTACTGAAACAAAAGCAATAACAATTGCCTTTTCTGATACTTGCTCTTCTATTCAAGATATTTTCACGAAAAAAGGTCATGACTCAAATTATACAGATATAGAAATTCAAGAAATGATAGGAAGTATTATGTATACAATTAATCCTAATGGAATGTTTAATGATTTTTATTTAGACAATAATGAAAATGAACCAATACAATACGATTATATAACTTTAATAAGTCATATTGTTAATAAAGATATAAATGACTATTTGAATTCATCCACTCATCAAGAATATCGAAAAAATATCGCTAATGAATCGGCATCTATATTTTTAGCAGGAAATATGATCAAAACAGAAAATATAGAAAACATGATGAATGTTTTAGCTTCATATGGTGTAACATATGAAAAATATAATACTTTCGGTTATTCTTATAATTCTATTAAAAAGATGGCTAAAAACACTATTTTGACATACCAAAGCCGAATAGATTATGAATTAGATCTTTTAAAAGATAAATATAATAATAGTGAATTCAGTAGTGAAGATGAATATTTAGAAGCGATTTCCAATAAAAAAATATCATTAGCCAATGAAATTTCTTCGAGTTTTTTATCAACATTACCTGAAGCTGTTTCTGATGCATTAGAAGAAATTGGACAAGCTGATTTATACACATTAATTGTAGGATCTATTTTTTATAAACTTGCTGGTTTATTACTTCCAATTATATTTATGATTATGGCTTCAAATAATTTAATTGCGGGACAAGTTGATAGTGGATCAATGGCTTATGTTTTATCTACATCTACAAAAAGAAAAAGTATTGTCTTTACTCAAGCTTTATATTTAATTGGTTCATTATTTTCTATGTTTAGTTTAACTACAATTACAAGTTGTATTTGTCTAAGTTTAATTTCTGAGCCTGTTGAATTAACTTATTGTAAACTAATTCTTTTAAATCTAGGAGCATTTTTAGTATTGTTTGCTCTTTCTGGTCTTTGTTATTTAACTTCATGTTTCTTTGATAGAAGTAAAAAATCTATGGCAATTGGTGGTGGATTAAGTATCTTTGCCCTTGTAGCCGCTATGCTTGGTTTATTTGGAAGCCCTGTTATTCCATCAGTTGTTAGACTAGACACTTTAAACTATTTTAATTATACAACTATTATTTCTTTATTTGATGTTATATCAATTATTGATGAAACATCTATCTTCATTTGGAAATTTATAATTTTAATACTTTTAGGCTTAACAGGATATATTTTGGGATCAATAAAATTTATCAAAAAGGACTTACCTCTATAAAAATGGATGAAACAATAAATAGACGGTTATTTATAATAAATAAATCACCATCACTTCTAAAATTAATTCAATCTATTGAAGTTAATGATTTTGATCCTTTATCTAGTTTTGTTGGATTTATTATTGGTTCTTTCGTAAAAAACAATTATTTAAATGAACAAGAATATATTCAGTCATATCCATCACTGATTACTGTGTTTAAACATAATGATTGTTTAAAAAGAATTAAACAAAATTATATGATTAATAATCATAAAGAATCAGTTGTTAAAAAATATCAAATAGAAATGAAAAAAATATTTAGTTTAATAGATGCAAAAACTAAGCAGGATATTATTTTTTTATTTTTATCTATCATTATGAAAAATGGTAAAATATCAATTAGGGATAGAAAATATTTAGATTCATTACAATAATTAAAGAGGCTCCTAAATAACCTAAAACTAAAAGTTATTTAAAAGCCTCTTTTTATGTGTATATATTCCAATACAATTGTCATTAAATTTTATTATTTTATAATTAAAAAACTAATATCATACGATATTAGTCCTTTTTACAACAAATTATGATTTAATTGCTTTGTTCACCCATTTCCGGTAAAATAATTATTTTATCTTCATAAATTTCTTCTAATGCAATTCCTATAGCCTTCTTACTATGTGGATTAGCTACTAATGGTTTTTCACCATCAATATATTCTAATTGCTTTGCACGAATAGCAGCTGCCATAACTAGGCGATACTTTGAAGTAGTTTTTGTAACTAATTGATCAATTGATGGATAACGCATTCCATCTTTCTCATGAGTCATATGTTGTTTTAAATCCATTTATTTTTCCTCCACCATTTTTTTATATTCTGACATTGTACGAACCGTTTTTGCATGTTCAGCTCTAATAATAGCCATTATTTTATCTGCCGCATTATCAACAGTATCATTAACAACGATATAATCATACATATAAGCAAGTTCAACTTCACGACATGCTTTATCATAACGCGATTGAATTACTTCTTTAGATTCTGTTCCTCTTCTATTTAATCTATTTTTCAAATCTTGCATTGTGGGTGGAGCAATAAAAATAAAAATAGCTTCAGGCATTTTTTTTCTAACTTGCATTGCACCTTGAACTTCAATTTCTAATACTACTTCATTACCATTATTTAAGTTTTCTTCTACTTTGTCTAATGGTGTACCATAATAATTACCCACAAATTCCGCATACTCTAAGAACTGATTATTTTTAATTCTTTCTTCGAACTCATCGCGATTAACAAAATAATACTCCTTACCATTTGTTTCTCCCTCTCTTGGAGCTCTAGTAGTCATTGAAATTGAATAAACTAAATTATGTCCTTCTCTTTTGAATAACGCATTTCTTACAGTTCCTTTGCCTACTCCAGATGGTCCTGAAATCACTATTAATAATCCTCGTTCATCAAGTTTCATAAAATCTGCCTCATACTATGTATTATACTCCAAGTAAAGAAAAAAGTAAATTAAATTTTTGATTTTTTTCTTTTTTTTTATTTTAATTACTGATATAATAATATAAGGATGTGATAATATGGCGTTTGATGGTTTATTTATTAATCATTTAATTAGTGAAACAAAGGAATATATTGTAAATAAAAGAATTAATCATTTTTTTACAATAAATGAAACTGACTTTATATTACAACTTTCTAGTAAAAAAAATTTATTTATAACTTTAAATCCCAATAATGCATATTTTTGCTTTATAAATGAATCCCTTTTACCATCACAAACCCCTTTAACAAATTTCATAAAAAAACATTTAGAAGGAAGTATTATTAATGATTTTTATCAATACCATAATGATCGAATAATAATTTTAGAACTACATTCAACTGATGAATTAGGTTATTTAAAAAACTATAAAATTATTATTGAACTCATGGGTAAAAATAGTAATTTTATTATTACTGATGAAAATTATATTATTTTAGAAGCTGTAAAAAAGAGTTACTTAACAGATGAACATATTGTTCAAGTTAAAGCAAAATATCATTTTCTTGAATCTAATAAACAAAATCCTTTTGAAAATCTTAATAATGATTTATTAACAAGTTATGAAGGAATATCCAAACAAACATATAATGAAATTGTGGAATACGGATTAAATGAAGTATTAAACAGGGATTCAAAACCTGTATTAATTAAAAATGATAAATATCATTTCTATTGTTTTGATTTATATAGTATTGTGGGTGAAAGAACATATTTTTCTGATTTATCACAATTGCTATATCATTATTATTTTGTTATCAATAAAGAAATTGCTCAAAGCAATGATCAAAAAATTGCGAAAAATCATATTTTAAAAATGATACACAAAATAGAAAACAAATTAGAAAAGCAAGAACAAGAATTAAATGAAGCCATAGATAATTTAAAATTAAAAGATATTGGTTCACTACTTGCCGCAAATATTCATTTGGTAAAACCTTATCAGAATAATATTACAGTGAATAATTTTTACAATAATAACGAACCCATAACCATTCCTATTAATACAAAAATTAGTATTAATGAAAATATCAATTATTATTTTGATAAATATAAAAAAAATAAACGAGCAATTGATATTATAAAAAATACAATACAAGAAACAAAAAATGAAGTTTTATATTATGATGATTTACTATCACAATTATCTTTTACAACGGCTAGTGACCTAAAAGAATTAATGGTAGAAATAGGAATAAAAAAGGCAAATAATTTTAAACAAAAACCCCATATTTTAAAATATAAATTAAAAGATGATTCTATTATAATGGTTGGTAAAAACAATATACAAAATAATTATTTAACACATACGCTTGCTTTTAAGACTGACTATTTCTTCCATGTCAAAAATATTCCTGGAAGTCACGTCATTTTAAGAGGAAATTTAACACCTGAAAATATAATTATTGCGGGTGCAATTGCTAGTTATTACTCAAAAGCCAACCAAGGAAAAAATGTATGCGTTGATTATGTGCAAGTTAAATGGATAAAAAAAGTAAAAGGAATGAAGGGATCATTTGTAACATACACAAATGAAAAAAATATTTTTAGTAATCCTGATATCGAATTTATTAAAAATAATACGACAATTTATTCATAAATTATTAAAGCGCTATAACAATATATTTGTTCATTTGTTTTAGCATCGTTCATAATTGCAATACTATATTTAATATCAATCAAATTTTTTATATAAGGAAGAAAGTCGTTAATTACACTTTCTAAATCTTGTTCATGATTTTCGTCAAATACTTTTACACGCATAAATAAAACCCCTATGTTATTATCTCATAAACATAAGGGTTTTTTTGTCATTTTTTATATTTGCAGTCAATATTAAAAGGGCATTCATCGCATTTAGGATTTTTTGCCAAACAAAAATAACGTCCAAAAAATAGTAGTGTGTGATGAACATAATACCACTCATTCATAGGATACAATTGTTCTAATTGTTTTTCAACTTCCAAAACATCATTTGTATTAACTAAATTCAAACGGTTAGCAACTCGTAAAACATGTGTATCAACAGGAATTCTCGGAATGGAAAAGCCTTCCATTAAAATGACATTTGCTGTTTTTCTTCCAACACCTGGAAGTAAGATTAACTGTTCAAATGTATTTGGAACATTTCCATTAAAATCGTTTATTAATTTTTGTGATAAACTAATGATATTTTTTGTTTTTTGCTTTGCTAAACCTAAAGACACTATAATATTATATACATCATTATAACTTGCATTAGCAAGTAAATATGGCGTTGAATACTTTTCAAATAAAACAGGTGTAACCATATTTACGCGTTTATCTGTCGTTTGTGCCGATAATGATACTGCTATTAATAACTCAAAATGATTATGATATACTAATTCACAGGATGCATTTGGAAACATTTCTTTCAATTTATTTAATTTTTCCATATACTTGATTAAATAAACTTTGCAATCCTTCACTTGATTTTTCTTTTTTAACTTCTTCTTTTTTATTTAAAATTACATCGACATATTGAATACTTTTCTTTTTTAATTTTAGGGTTTCCATAACAGCATTATTAATTTTATCATATGAAAATTTATCTTCATATACCCAGTTATGAACAATTTCTAAATCTAATGGTGACAAGACTTTTTTAAATTCACTTTCTAATAATGTCACAACTCTTTGCATTTCATTATTACTTTTTTCATTATCTATCATCGTTTCATTTTCTTCTAAAAGTTTTGATAGTCTTTTAAATGTATCATCCAAACTATAAATTTCATTTTTTCCATCTAAAATTAAAGTAATAAATTGATTATTAATTAAAGAAACTAATTTATTTTTTAATGTTTCTTCAGTTATGCTCATTGTTTTAACTATTGCTTCTGTTGAAAACTTATGCCCTTCGTTTAATAATTTATTCAATTTTATTAAAATAATAGTGTCAATCTCATCAAGACCTAAAAAGCTATATTTTTCTAACAATAATTTATTAAAATCTATTAAATTGTTTTTTAATAATAAATAATATTGTGACATATTAATCTCCATTTATTTTGCTAATTTTTCTAAAGCATCTTTAGCTGCTTGTTGCTCAGCGTCTTTTTTAGTTCTACCAATACCTCTACCTAATTTGGTATTATCATGTAAAACCACTACTTCAAACATTTTAGAATGAGCTGGTCCTTTTTCATTAACTACAAAATACTCAACACCTTTTCGGCTTTCAGCTTGAATATATTCTTGTAATTTACTTTTATAATCAACAAAAAATTCACAATTGTTTTCTAAAATTTTAGGAAATACAATTTTTTCTAAAAGTCTTCTTGCCTCTTCCATTCCTAAATCCAAATATAAAGCTCCCAAAAAAGATTCAAATAAATTTCCAAGAACAGAAATCTTTTTATCTTCACCTTGGATTTTAGCACCTTTACCTACCATTAAACAACTATGAAGATTAAGTTCATCTGTATAATCACCATTTGCTTGCTCACATACGAATTTTGCACGCAACTTAGTCATATCTCCTTCTTGAATATGTTTAGTTTTGTAAATAAATTCACCAACTAAAAAATCTAGTATAGCATCTCCTAAAAACTCTAAACGCTCATAATCAAAATCTAATTTATGTTCGTTCGCAAATGACGGATGAACAAAGGCTTCATAATATAAATCAATGTTTTTATAAGAAATATTCCATTTAGTAGCTATTTTATTAAACTCAATTTGAAATTCTTTCTTATTCATCTTCAGATACCGTTAATTTCTCTTTCATTAATTCAACAACATTCCCTTTAATAGCACGCATACAAAGTTCAATAGCTTTAGAAAATGCATAAGCACTACTATTGCCATGAGCTTTAACAATTATGCCATCAACGCCAAATACAACTGCACCACCAACTTCTTCTGAATTTAGTCGGTTTTTAAAGTTTTTCAATGTTTTTTTCATAAATAAAACATATCCTATTTTAGCTAGTAATGATTTATTAATTTCTTCTTTTAAAATATTTCCAACTTCTTTTGCTGTGCCTTCTAATGTTTTCATTACTAAATTACCTGAATAACCATCAGTAACCAAAATATCGCAAGGACTTGTTAACATTTCTTTGGGTTCAATATTTCCATAAAAATTAATTGTTTCATCTTCAGATAATAATTTATAAACTTCTTTTTCTAATTCTCTTCCTTTACCAGGCTCACTTCCAATGTTAATTAATCCAACAACTGGATTTTGTACATTACGAGTTTCACGGAAGAAAATAGAAGCAAATTGTGCATGTTGTAATATATGTTCTGGACGAATATCCGTATTAGCACCAACATCTAGAATTAATCTTGTTTTCCCACCCATTTCTGGTAATGTTGGACATAAAGCAACACGCTTCATTCCTTTCATTCTTCTAACAATTAGGTGTGCAGCAACAACTGTTCCTTGTGTAGGCCCTGCAGTAACAGCTCCTTGACATTCTTTATCATGCACAGCTTGAAAAGCTTTTACCATTGATAATTCTTTATCTTTTCTAATTAAAGATATTGGATCTTTTTCTCCCATATCTAGTTTTGTTAAAGCAGAAACAACATTTACACGCTCTGATGGTTTTAAGTATTTGTTTATTTCTTCTACTTTACCATATAAATTTATATATAAATCAGGATTATTTGCAATTGCTAAATTAACTCCTTCAACAACTTCTTTTGGAGCATAATCGCCACCCATTGCATCAACCGCAATTTTAATCATACTTTTTCTCCTATTCTAACATTTCTTTCTTTGTTTCATAATTTTCTTTAGCCATCGTTAATAAATTTCGATACTCAAGATTATTAAATATTTCTTTATTTTCAAACATTGCATCTGCGCATTTATTGGCAACTTCTAATATATCATTATCTACCACAACATCTGCCATTTTAAAAGCAACCCCTCCAGTTTGCTTTTCACCAAATAAATCACCAGCACCTCGAATTAATAAATCTTCTTCAGCTAAAGCAAATCCATCATTTGTTTCTTCAACTAAACAAAGTCTTTTAATTGATGTTTCTACCGATGATTTACTAATCATAAAGCAATATGCTTGATAATCACTTCTACGAACACGCCCACGCATTTGATGTAATTGGGCAATGCCAAATCGATCCGCATCTAATATAATAATTGTGGTAGCATTCACAACATTAACACCAACTTCAATAACACTTGTAGCTACCAAAATTTGAATTTCATTATTATAGAACTTATTCATAACATCTTCTTTTTCTTCTTGTTTTAATTTTCCATGAATTAAGCCGACGTTACAAAATCCTTGATAATATTTTTTTGTTCTTTCATAAACACCTAATGCATTTTGCAAATCCATTGCATCACTTTCTTCTATCATTGGTGTTATGATATAAACTTGTCTTCCTTCCTCAATTTGTTTTCTAATATGATCATATACTTGAGTTCGGTCATTATAATTAATATATTTAGTAATAACTTCTTTTCTATTTCCAGGAAGTGTTTTAATAATTGAAATATCGCTTTCTCCAAGTAAACTAATTGCTAATGTACGAGGTATTGGTGTAGCACTCATTTTTAAATGGTCTATTAAATAACCTTTTCCTACCATTGAAACACGTTGTTTAACTCCAAAACGATGTTCTTCATCTGTTACAACTAAACCTAAATTTTTAAATGTCACATCTTTTTGAATTAAACTATGTGTACCAATAACAATATCAATATCTCCACTTGCTAAAGAATCTAATATTTCTTTTTTGTCTTTTAAAGAAACACTAGATGTAAGCAAAGCAACATTTAAATTTGTATTTGCAAATAACTTTTTAAATGTAATAAAATGTTGGGAAGCTAAAACTTCTGTTGGAACCATAATAGCTCCTTGATAGCCAGCAGTCGTTACTGCATATAAACAGATTGCACTAACTACTGTTTTTCCACTTCCAACTTCTCCTTGAAGTAATCGATTCATTTTATATTTTGCTTTCATATCATTTAGAATTTCATTTAAACTTTTTTCTTGATCCGGCGTTAAAGTATAAGGAAGGTGATTAATAAACTCATTAACTTTTCTTTCATCATATTTTATTTCAACACCCTCAGGATTATTTTTTCGCATATAAAATAAATATTTGATTTTAATTTGATACTTTAATAATTCTTCAAATTTTATCCTTTTAATTGCTAATTGAGCGTCGCTCATTTTCTCAGGAAGATTAATATATTTAATAGCATCATTAATTGATAACAAATTATATTGATTAAGTATATCAGATGGTAAATCCTCTTGTAATTCATCTTTATATTCATAATATAGTTTTTCTTTATACGATAAAACCTTTTGATCATCAACACCTTTAATATTAAATACTGGTTGAATAGCACTTTCAAATTCATTAAATGCGATTTCTGATGCAGTAAACTTATTAATACTATTATCAAATTTTCCTGTTAGACGAACATAAGTACCATAAGTAATTTTATTTCTTAAAAACTGACGATTAAAAATAGTCACTTTAACTTTCACATCATCAACATCAACTACAAATCGCATTACACTCAAATTACTCTTAATACTAACGAATGATGCTTTTCCTTGAATTATTCCCGCAATACTAACAACTTTATTGAAATCAGTCACTTCATCAATAGGTACTATTGTATAATCTTCAAATCGTGATGGAAAACTATACAATAAATCAACAACCGTATTAATATTATTTTTTTTAAAGGCTTGTACGGTTCTTGCACTTAAAAATTCAATTTCTGATAACTTTGTCATATATTAACCCCTTTTTTAAAAAAGGGCTTTGAGCCCTTCCTTTTATTCTATTGCTAGAATATAGCTATAGACTTCTTGATTTCCTTCAATAATTTCAATTTCAAGATTACTATAATTTTTTTCAATATATTTTTGAATTTCATTAACTTCTTTTTGATTTACGCCAGCACCATAAATAATAGTGATGATATCTTTTTCTGATAAATCTTTTTGTTTCAAAAGATTTTTAAACACTTCAACACGACGTTTATTGGAAGCAACTAATTTCCCATCGACAATACCTATAAAATCATCTTTTTTAACTACTAAATTATCAATTTTTGTATCGCGAATAGAATATGTAATAGAACCACTTATAACATTAGAAATAATTTCTTTCATTTCATTAAGAATATCTTCTGGTTCACCATTCAAATCCAACATTGTCAATGCAGAGAATCCTTGAGCAATTGTTTTTGATTCAACGACCCAAACTTTACTATCTTGATATATTTTTGCAGCTTGTTTCGCAGCCAATATAATATTTTTATTATTTGGAAAAACAATAATATTTTCCGCATTTAAAGTATCAAAACCATTTATAAAATCTTCAGTTGATGGATTCATACTTTGTCCACCACTCACAACATAATCTACGCCCATATCTTTGAATGTTTTAACTAATCCTTCACCACTAGCAACACTTACAACCGCATATTTAGATCTTACTTCAGGTTTTACAGGTTTTTTATAGTGAATTTCACCACATGCACATTGTCCTTCTTCAACATGTTGGAATTGAATTTCATTATGTTGAATTGTCATATTTTCAACTTTAATCTTAATAAATTCACCATATTTTTGAGCTTCATTAAATACAACTCCTGGTGTTAATGAATGAATATGAACTTTAATTAAATCTTCATCTTTAACTAATACAATAGAATTACCTAATGGTTCAATATCTTTATATAATACTTTTTCATCAAACTCTAATGGTTTTTCAACTTTTGATAATTGTAAAATAAATTCTGTACAGTATCCAAATTCTGTTTCTTTATTATCAACTGATAAACTAGAATGTGTTGCACCTGCACTAGCATTAAAATCTTTATTAATTTCTTCACCATTTAAAAGTTTAATCATACCCTCAATGATACAAATATAACCTGCACCACCACTATCTACAACTCCCGCTTCTTTTAAAACAGGTAATAAATTAGGTGTGTTTTCTAATGAAGTTTTTGCTTCCGCAATATATTCTTCAAAAAACTCATTTATTGACATTTTAGAATTTGCAATTAAATTCATTTTTTCACTAGCTTCACGAGCAACAGTTAAAATTGTTCCTTCAACTGGTGTCATTACTGCTTTATAAGCTTGTTTCACACCTGAATCAAAAGCTTTCGCAAGAGATATCGCAGTCACAGATGTCATTCCTTCTAAGCCTTTACTCATACCACGGAATAATTGTGAAAGAATAACTCCAGAATTTCCACGAGCCCCCATTAACATTCCTCTTGATAATTTTTTTGAAACTTCAAAAATATTTTTTTCATCTAAAAGAGCAATTTCATTAACACCATTTTCAATAGTCATCCTCATATTAGTTCCTGTATCGCCATCTGGGACAGGAAATACATTCAAGGAATCAATATATTCATAATTCAGTTTTAAATTTTCAGTTCCTTTTATTACTAAGGCCTTAAATAATTGGCCATCCATTTTCATTATATTCATTTTAATAGTCTCCAATTCAATAAATTATTAGGACATTTCTTGTCCAATAATATATCATATTATACCATAATATAAGCCAAAATGCAAGTTATATTGAATTGTCCTACCATTATTACACACATTTGTTAGCGTTTTCATTAGTGCCTGAGATTAATTTATAGATTAAATATTTCAGTTAATTATCCTAGTATAATTTAATTAATATTATCTTTAAATTTTATCAATATAAACTCTTGCTTTTTAATAAAAATTGTGGTATAATAATCTAGTTAGAAATATAGGAGGTATTATTATGGCTCGTAAATGTTATGTAACAGGCTTAGGCACAGTAACAGGTAACAACCGCCCTCACTCATTAAAAGCTTCTCGTAGAACTTGGAAAGCTAACTTGCAAAAAGTAAGAATTATCGATGAAGATGGTAAAGTTAAACGTGTATATGTTTCTACACGTGCATTAAGATCTGGTTTAGTTAAACGTGCATAATAACATGCATTAACATATAAAAATAACGGTAGGGAATACCGTTATTTTTATTTTATAAGATATTGATTTTAAATTTAAAAAGAGTATAATAACATAAGGAATGGTGATAAAATGAAGAAAAAATATGAAATTGATATGTGTAACGGAAATCTTTTTATTAAGATATTGAAATTTTGCATCCCATTAGCATTAATGGGAATATTGCAGCTTTTATATAATGCAGCCGATTTAATTGTGGTAGGAAACTTTAGTGGTGATGATACAGCACTTGGGGCAGTTGGTTCTACTTCTTCGCTTATTAATCTAATAATTAATTTATTTATGGGATTATCTGTGGGAACGAATGTTGTTGTTGCTAAATTATATGGTTCAAAAGAATATTCTAAACTTAGTAATGTTGTCCATACATCTATTCTTTCAAGTTTAATTATTGGTATTTTTCTTGGTGTTTTTGGATTTATATTTACTGATGATTTACTAAATATGATGAACAACCATCTATACTTATCAAGAGTATATTTAAAAATTTATTTTATTGGTATGCCTGTCAATCTTGTTTATAACTTTGCTGCTTCCATTTTAAGAGCTGTTGGTGATACAAAAAGGCCTTTATACTTTTTATCTGTTGCTGGTATTATTAATGTCATTTTAAACATTATTTTTGTTGTTGGTTTTGACATGAGTGTTGCTGGTGTTGCTATAGCGACGATTATTTCTCAAGCTATTTCATGTATTTTAATTATTATAACTTTATTTAAAACTGATAAACCATATAAACTATCATTATATGAATTGGGTATTAATGGTAACGCTCTAAAAGAAATAATAAAAATTGGTTTGCCAGCAGGTATCCAATCTTCTATTTTTTCTATTTCTAATGTAATTATTCAATCATCTGTCAATTTATTTGGTGATATCGCTATGAACGGCAACTCAGCTGCTCAAAGTATTGAAGGTTTTGTTTACACTTCTATGAACTCTGTATATCACGCCGCTATTGCTTTTACAAGTCAAAATTTTGGTGCTAAAAAAATAAATAATATTAAAAAAATAACTTTTTACTCTTTAACAATTGTTACATTAATTGCTTTAGTTATGGGTGTTCCATTATTTATTTTTGGAAAAGAGGTATTGCGAATTTATACAACTGTCCCTGCAGAAATTGATGTTGCATATATTAGACTTCATTATCTATGCCTTCCTTATTTCTTATGTGGAATAATGGATGTTATGGTAGGAATTTTAAGAGGTATTGGTTACTCAACTATGCCAATGATCGTTTCAATAATTGGTGTATGTGGAACAAGAATTTTATGGGTTTATGCAATATTTTATAACATTACTGATTTTACATCAATTAATGATTTACATTATTTATATGTATCATATCCTATTTCTTGGCTTGCTACATTTATCGTTCATTTTATTTGTTATATAATTTGTTCAAAAAAGGTGTTTAAAAAAATGAATGATGAACTACAATTACATAATAGTTACTAAAAAATATTTGTTTTTGATAATAAATATTTAAAATAAAAAATCCTTTTTTGTTATAATTTAGTTGCCGCTAAAATTATACAGAGAGGATTTTTTATATTGCATTATACTAAGTATATTTTTTATACTTCTATAGATAAAATTTTTCCTATTATAATATGCATAATATTGTCAAAAATTGTATTAATGAAAGCCATTTAGTATCAATCACTTATTTAATATATATAATTAATTAACATCTTTTTAAAATATTAATAGACGCTTGCATAATATTTAAAACAATTGATAATATTTTTTTCTTTTTATCCTACTTTTAAATCTATTATTTCGACATTTAATCAACTTTATAAAAAAAGAATTAGTTTTTACCTAATTCGAATATTTAAATTTCTGTGTGGGTGCATATATACCTATAAAATAACTGGGGGACC
>CAZFAM010000027.1:0-16374 GCA_964516425.1 uncultured Bacteroidales bacterium
TTAATTTCCCGCTAATGTTTAAAAATTTTTGGGACATTTTCGAAAACTATTGACAATGAATTTTGAATATTTCATAAATAGTATATAGCAAATAAATTATTATATACATACTTTAAGAATTAAAAGAGTTTTAGTTATTTATAAATTTGTTTAATTCATAATAGTTTGAATTTTAAAGCAATAAAAGTTTAAAAAAGCATACCGCAGTGCAGTATGCTTAAGAGAATTGATAATTACCAATCCCAATCATTTTTCTTATTATTATTTAAAATATTATCTGGATCAAAAGAACTTGTAGTAATAATATCTTCACTCTTAAAAACAGTAATTTCAACACTTGGATTCATATATTCTTTTTTCATCATTACTACCTCCTATTCATTATCCTTATTTAATAAATTATATAATGGTGTAACTAAATCTTTAGTTTGTTCTAATCTATAATATTCTTCAACTAATGTTTTAACAGAATATGTTTTAGTAGATGTAGATTCAACTGTAACACCATCAACTTTAACATATGCACAAACAGTAAATTCAGTTTCTAATTTATCTTCATCATTAATGATATCGCCAAGGCTTAAAATCATATATAAAACAGAGTCAGCTTTTAAAGTTTCATCATTGAATGCATAATATTCTGTTTTATCAGCAGTTGAAACTTTTAGTCCATATTCTTTAGAATCAGCTTTAACATTTTTTAATAAAGATGCTAATTCTTCTGCAACACCTAATCTAAATCTAAATTCTGAATTACTTAAAACGCCATCATTATTATCATATTTATAAGCTAAACTAAATTTTGATTCTAATGAATCTAATTTATCAGAAACATTAACATATGTTTGAGGAGTATCAATTTCGTTCTTTGAATAATAAACTTTTAATTTACCTGTAATGTATAAGTAGTCTCCTTGTTCAATATCTTTACCACCCTTTAATTGATACACTTCAATATATGTGCTATCTCCAATGTTATCTACTAAATTAAGTGAAATATTATTATAATTACTACTATATGCATATGTAATTTTACTTACATAACCTCTTACAGTGTATTCCACACCAGTACCAGCATCACCATATTCTTTGCATAGTTCCAATGCTTCTGCAACACTTAGGCATTTAGCATTACTAGGATAAACTGTAATAGTACATAATGCTTCAGCAGTTTCTTCACCATAAGTTGCAGTAAACTTAACTGTAGTAGTTCCCTTTGCTAAACCTGTAACTTGATATGCATCTTCTACTTTTTCAACTGTTGCAACTGTAGTATCAATAACCTCGAACGAAATTTCTGGAGTACCTGAGAAGTTTTTAGTGCTTATTACAGTAATGTTTTGAGTTGAACTAACTGATATATTTAAAATATTAAATGAAAGATTAATTGCAGGTTCTACACTACTATTTAATTTATAAATCGAAACATCATTTTGACCACTTTTATAACAAGCAAATAATGAACTAGTGCTGTTATGTCTTAACAAGTTTCTAGTATTAGTTCCTTGCGATTTAACTGTTGCAACACCAGCAGATGTTATAGAAATTAAAAATGAGCTATTATCATCTTTAGATGATTGAGTCTTTAAATGATTACTGTTTGACGAAGCCGCATATAAATAACCTGATCCAGTATTAAAAGCAAAAGTATTATCTTTTGTACCTGCTTCTAAAGTTAAAATTTGCACTGTATGACCAGCTTCTAAAGTAATTAAATTCCCCGACTTTGTAATAGCTACTTGACCACGATTATTATTATTTTGAGTAGTTGACATAGCATAAGAAGATTCACTAGCTACAATAATTACTTTATCATCAACTGCTAAATCATTAACATTTGTAACCAAGACATACTCTTCGCCAGTACTCTCATCTGCAGCCTTAACATTAGTTACACTTACACACAAAAACAATAAACAGATAAACATTAATGAAAATAATGTTTTCTTCAAAATTGATTTCATTCTTTTCTTTTTCCTTTCCCTTTTCTGAAATAATTCGGCATAAATTTTACTTTATATATCAGCTAACACATATAAAAAATGTAAAACCTATACATGGTATAGTATAGCACTAAAATTCTATGAAATCAATAAAAAAAGAGAAAGAAACAATTATTTTTTGTCTCTTTCTATAATTTTTTGTACAGGTGCAAAAGATTTACGATGGTGACAACAAACACCATACTTATCAATAGCATCCAAATGATATTTAGTTACATATCCTTTATGCATTTTAAAACCATACATTGGATAATCATTATCTAATTCATCCATATACTCATCTCTTGCAACTTTCGCAATAATACTTGCTGCCGCAATACTTGCACTCCTACTATCACCTTTTATAATATTTAAACAAGGAAACTCAAAATCTAATTTAACTGCATCACTTAAAACATAATCCACTTTATATTTTAACTTTCTAACACATTCCATCATACCTTTTCTACTGGCTTCTAAAACATTAATTCTATCTACTTCTTCTACAGGTATAAAAGTAATAGAATAATCTAATGCTTTTTCCTTAATAATTTCTGAAAGTTCTTTTCTTTTTTTAGCGGTTAATTTTTTTGAATCATTTAACCCTTCAATAAAATTATTATCATCTAGTATAACACTTGCTACAACAACAGGTCCTGCCATTGGTCCTCTACCAACCTCATCAGTACCTGCTATAATTTTATAGCCTTTACTTTTTAATTCCTTTTCATATTGATATAAATCTTCCATTATCTATCCAATGTTATATGACCTAATTTTAGATTTCGAAAATCATTAATTATTAAATCATATACTCTTTCATATTCTATTTCTTTATTTTTTATAAAATTCTTATTTTTACCAATTACATTTAATATCTCAATATTATCCATATCACTTGTAACATTATATAAACTTAAAGATTCTTTATAATTTTCTTTTAAAAAAGAAAGAAAATATAAAATCAAATCATCTTTATGAATAATAGTATCTTTAATAGCTCCTGTTAAAGCTAAATTATATCCAATTTTAATATCTTCAAACTTTGGCCATAAAACACCCGGAGTATCTAATAAATCTAAATTCTTATTTATTCTAATCCACTGTTGCGAAACAGTAACACCTGGTCTATTACCTACTAAAGCTGTTTTTTTACCAACTAGCCTATTTATTAAAGTTGATTTTCCCACATTCGGTATACCAATAACCATCGCTTTTAAAGGACGTTCCTTCATTCCCTTTGCTTTTTCTTTTTCTAATTTTTCTTTTAAAAGATCTTTAGATACAGAAATTATTTTATTGGTATTTAATCCTGATATGGAATCAATCATTAATACTCTTTCTAATTTTTCATCACTAATAAGACTCTTTTCAAATTTAGAATTATAATAAGGATCAGCCATTGTTGATTTAGTCATTAATACTAAATGTGGTTTATTTTTCAGTATTTCTTTAATCATTGGATTACGAGATGAAAAAGGAATTCGAGCATCCACTAATTCAAATACAATATCCACAAATTTTAATTTTTCTTCTATTTCCCTTTTAGCTTTAGCCATATGTCCAGGAAACCAGTTTATAGGATTCATAATTTACCACACTATTTTTTTAGGATAAGCATTAATTTCATAATCATATATACTATATCCAGATTTCTTAGATTTTTCAGTGATATCATTTAACCAATAATAATATTCATCATATTCTTTTCCATTACATAACGTTTTAATTAAAACAACTAAAGATTCCTTTCTTTGTTTTTTATTTAAACTTAAATACTTAATTACTATCTCATTATACCACATTGGATTAAAATCTTTTTCCTCTAGTACTGTCTTATGTAACTCTTCTTTAACATATTCAAAGTCATCCACACATTCATCTAACAATTCTATAACATCTTCATAAAATGCTTTAACAAAAATAATATCATCCATAAGTACATTTTTAACTTTTTTAAGTAATGTATTATATATTATAATATCAAAAAGTAAATCAAATAATGAATAATTAAAGCTACAAATATCATCATCTTCAAATTCTTGATATCCATGACGGACATCATATAAAAAACCATACAAATGATTTTCAATAAAATTATAATATTCATTTTCTGCTCTTTCAGAAAGAACACTACTAATACTTTTATATAATTCTCTTAATTCTTTAGAGCTAGCTGTTATATTAACACCAGCTAAGTTTTTTGTTAAAGCGACTGTAATCATTTTATACTCTCCCAATTAAGTATTGTATTCTTTTTTAACCATACTTTCCCATATATTTGTGATTCATGAACTAAACCAAAAGTTCTAGAATCAATACTTACAGAAGTTGAACCATAATACTTACGATTATTCAAAATAATCATCAAAAATTACGATTTCTTTGTTTCTTCTAATAATAAATCAAAATCCGATTTATATAATTTATCTTGTTTTACCCTATATTTTTCAAACTCTGATAATGCTTTATCACAAGCGATTTCATGAGATATTTTACCTGCATCTTTTAATATATCTCTATCATCTGAAAGCAGAAATTTATCTATTCTATTTGCCCAATCTTCCATTGTCATTGGAATGTGCTTTCTTGCTCTGTTTTCTGCTATTTCTAAAAATGCACTAACGATTCCTTCTAAATCTCTTATTTCATCTTGAGTCAAATAATTTTTGGCTATTATTACATCAGATTCCATAATTTTACCGCTTGGACTATTTTTCCAACTTGTAAGTCCCATATTATCTTTTTGTGAATCTACTCTATCATATATAATCTCATCAGCAGTGTGATGTGATACCGCCCAGTGCATTTTATTCTGAACTTTTTTAAAGAAATTTATAGATATAGGAGACTTAGAATCATAATCAATACTAGTTGCATAAATATCCGTTACTTTTTGATAAAATCTTATTTCAGAAAGTCTTATTTCTCTTATTTCTTCCAACAATTTTTCAAAATAATCATTATCAATAAAAGAGCCATTTTTCATTCTTTCTTTATCTAGAACATAACCTTGTATTGTAAATGTTTTAAGTATGTTTGTAGCCCACCTTCTAAACTGCGTTGCTTTTAACGAATTAACACGATAACCAACAGAAATAATTGCATCTAAATTATACTATTCAGTTAAATATATTTTTCCATCTTCAGCAGTATGTTCCATTTTGGAACATACTGAAATTTTATCTAACTCTTGTTCCTTAAAAATATTTTTTAAATGTTTCGAAATAGCAGGTCTTTGGACATTAAATAATTCCGCAATTGCTTTTTGAGTCATCCATAAGTTTTCATTTTCATATCTAATTTGTATGCCTTTTTCTTTTTCTTGGACTTTAAAAGTTATAAATTCTTCAGCACTACTTTTTATTTGCAAATCTTTTGACAATATTATCATCTCCCTTGTTTGAATTATTAGTTTTCCATCAGTCGTCATATACCAATTTATACGATGCATAATTTACCACACAATTTCATTAGGATAATGATTAATTTCATGCTCATATATACTATCTTAATTAAATACTTTTTATAAAAATACTTTTTATTGTAGAAATGAATGCATATAATTCTTTAGAATGGGAAGCTATAAAAACACTATATAATCATTTTATTAAAGTCAATACAATCATTTTATACTCTCCCAATTAAATATTGTATTCTTTTTTAACCATACTTTTCCATATATTTGTGATTCATGAACTAAACCAAAAGTTCTTGAATCAATACTTACAGAAGTAGAACCATAATACTTACGATTATCCCCAAAAACAATATACCATTTATCAGGAATAACGATAGTACCATCTTCCTTTATACATTCTTTTTCTAAATTATTAAGTGAAGCCAATGAATAAACATCAATGCCTACCATTTCAGATACAAAAAACTTATCTTCTTGCTTTATACCATCAATATATAATCCATCGCTTTTATACTGAAGTTGTTGTCCAGGAACCCCAATAACCCTTTTAATTAAAAGTTCATCATCTTTAACACCTGTATTAGCTTTTTGAATATCTTTATCATAACGAAAAACAATAATATCATTATTTGTTACATCAGTTGTGGATAAAACAAGTAAAGTATCACTTGGATGTAGTGTAGGATCCATCGAAGTTCCAACAACTGTTGCGGGAAAAAAGATAAAGCCAAATACTACTTCCACAATAACTAAAACAAGTAAAACAATTTGATAGTATTCATTAATTGTTTTAGATATTTTAATTAATAAGGTATTATCTTTATTAAACAACATAACACCTATTTGGAACAAAACAAATACAAGCCCTAAACTAATAGCTCCAATAACTAATGTTTTATTTAAAACTTGGGCAAGTAATGAACGCATTAAAAATAATACTAAAATAATAATTACACATATTAAATTAATAATTATATTTTTATTAAGCTCCATATATATTTCTTAATATCTCCTCTAATTCTGCCATATTGACAAGTACTTCTCTAGCACGACTTCCTAAGTTTTCAGAAACAACTCCTAATTCACCAAGTTTTATAATAATAGCTTGAATTCTTGAAAATCCGCAGCTAAATTTCCTTTGTAATGTATTTATAGAAGCATTATTAGTTTCTACTACATAGCGAGCAATATCTTGAAATAGCTCATCGTCCAAGGCGTCATTTGAATGATCAACAATTGTTTTTTTCTTCAAATCTTCTTCAGTAAATAAATAATCGCCAGTTGCATATTTATTTAACGATTCCACAACTTCCTTAATTTCATGTCCAGAAATAAAGGCACCTTGAATTCTATTTTCAACTCCCATTTCATCTGTATATAACATATCACCAAGTCCTAATAGTTTTTCAGCACCTGTATGATCAATAATAATATTCGAGTCAATTGCCTTTTGAACTTTAAAAGCAATTCTTGTTGGAATATTAGTTTTAATATTACCACTAACAATATTAGCGGCTGGACGTTGTGTAGCCACAATTAAATGGATACCAGCAGCACGAGCTTTTTGTGTTAATCGCATAATACTTGTTTCAACTTCTGCTCCAGCTGTCATCATTAAATCAGCCAACTCATCGATAATAACTACTAAATATGGAATATGTTTTAATCTAACATCATGTACTTCTTCTTCCACATATTCTTTATATTGAGCAACACCAATAGATTCAAATAATGAATATCGATTTTCCATTTCTTCAACAACCCATTGTAATGCTAAATTGGCCATCTTAGGCTCTGTAATAATGGGAGTAGCTAAATGAGGAATACCCGCATAACGTTTAAATTCTACACGCTTTGGATCTACTAAAATTAATTTAACATCATCAGGATGGGCTTTATAAATAATAGAACAAATAATTCCATTGATACATACACTTTTACCACTACCTGTAGAACCCGCAATCAATCCGTGAGGCATTTTCGCAATATCTAAATATACTGGTTCACCAGAAATATTTTCACCTAATACAACATTCATTGGATTACCATCATTTAAAAAGGATTTATTACTAATCATATCTCCAAAAAATACTGTTTCACGAGAAACGTTAGGAACTTCAATTCCTATTGTTCCACGTCCAGGAATGGGAATTTGCATTCTAATACTTGTTGCATGTAAATTACCTTGTAAATTTGATTGTATTGGAACAATTTTTTGATTTAAGACGCCATCATCTAATTTAACTTCAAATTGTGTTACTGTAGGTCCTTTAGTAAAATTTACAACATGTCCTTTAATATCAAATTGTTTTAATGTTAAATCAATGATATCTCTTTGTCGATTTGTATCTGCTAAATCAGTACTACTTGCTTCAGGCTTAATACGTAAAATATTAAGTGGTGGAGCAACATATTTTATTTTCTTTTTATTGTTAGTAAACTTTACTTCTTTTTCTTCTTTAACAACTATTCTTTCTTCATTATAATTTTTAGGTTCAGGATTAGTATTTTGAACAGGAGGTTCCACTTTTTTTACTGGTGGAACATAATTAGATTTAGGAGCTTCATATACTGTTTCTCTAGCATTCACAAATTCATCTTTGACCATTGTTTGTTTTTGATAAATATCTTCATATGTCACTTCTTTTTCTTCAACACTTGGGATGTTTATTTGTACTTCTTCTTTTGGTGTTGAAGATTCTTTTCTATTAGAGTAAATATAATCTTCAAAATCATTCATTGTATTTCTTCGATCATTACTTCTAAATGAATCATATTGTTTAGCATTATTTCCATATGCCACACCAGGAACATAATCTGCATCTTTAACATTTTTTCCATATAACGATGAAACAAAACCATCAGATTGATATTTGGTTTTCCTTTCTATTGTTTCCTCTTCTATAATATCTTCCTTTTCTTCTTCCTTAATTTGTGGAATAAAAAAATTCTTTCGTGACATATTATCTACTCCCTTTCTATATTATTTAAAATATCAATTTCTTTATCTATATCATAATCATTAAATAAATTCTTACTATATACTTTCGCGGTTTCATTACCTACGATATCTATAATTATATTAGCAATCTTATTAGTACCAATATTAATTGAACCACTAATCATTGTTTTTTTAATCCAATGCACAGGATTAACCGCATTTAAACCATTGCTTGTCATTTTCGCAATTGTTCCGATATGACTTTTTTCCGCAGCTTTTACTATTTTACTATCCTCAATTTGTTTCTTTTTATCTAAGAAATTAAAAATAGTAGCTATTCTTATTTTTTCAACTTTGTTTAAAATTTTTCCTTGAAAAACTTTATCGATGCGTTCAGTAATATATTGTGATAATACAATTAGTTCTTCAATAGAAATCTCATAAATAGGATGATGAGATTCTGGATAATAAATTCTTGCAATATCGTTAATTAAATCAAATGATATTTCTTTAATACATTCTATCTTTTGATTAATTGTTAAAAAGGGGCTTTCTTCTTTATACCTATCTTTTGCACCACGAATAAACTTATTTACATCTTCTTCATGGGTTACTGAATAATTAAATTTTTCATTCTTTTTATCGGCTTTTTTAATTGAAGTTAATATTATTACCAAATAAATAATTCCGCATATTATAAACCCTATAACAATGCCAGTTAACAAAATTAAGATACTCCCCCATGATACTTTAGTGAACAAAGAATAAATAAATTCTCTTATTTTTTCCCAAACATTTAGAATCATGGAAAGCCCTCCTATTTAGAACATTATATCACAAAACAGGATAATCTACAATATCATTTTTTATTTTTATAATTTGCTTTTTGAATAGTTTTATGGTATTATTTACTACAGTGGAATGAAAAAAATGAAGTATAAAGATTTAGAAAACTATTTAATAGCAATAGATTTAGATGGGACTTTAATATCTGGATTTGATCAATATGATGTTAAAAGTTTTGAACTTTTAAAAGAAATTGCGAAAAAAAATTATGTTGTTATAGCAACTGGTAGACCATTTAGGTCAAGTAAATATTATTATGATTTACTTGAATTAAATACTCCCATTATCAATTATAACGGAGCATGGTTACACCATCCAAAAGATCCAAATTTTACAAAACAAATGATTCGTATTGATCGTCATAAATTAATTAATTTTATTGATCAAGAAAGAGAAATTTTAGATAATGTGTTCTGTGAAATTGAAGATGATATCTTTTTATTACAGGAAACAGAAGATATTAAACCATACCTACATTTAGATGGAGGAAATCTACACGTGGGGGAATTTAAAGATATTTTACAGGATAATCCTAATGGGGCTATAATATTTGCGAAACCTGGAAGTGAAGAACGCTTAGATAATTATGTTAACAATATTATAAATGAACAATTTAAAATAAGACATTGGTTTGTGAATACTTCACTTGTATGTGAATTTTACAACCCACTAACTTCAAAAGCAAATGCTATTAAAAAAATATGTGAGTATTATAATATTGATCCTTCCAAAACAATTTGTATTGGAGATGGACATAATGATATTGAAATGCTTGAATTAGCAAACATAGGAGTTGCAATGGGTAATTCACATCCTGACTTGATTAAGCATGCTTCTATTATTACAGATGATGTTTTAAATCATGGTGTTTACAATTTTTTTATGATGGATATTAAAGAGAAATAGTTTTAAAAGGATGAGCATTTAAAATGTTCATCCTTTTTATTATAAGTCTTAATATTAGTTTTTAAGGGCAGTAATTGGAACAACATACACGCCATCAGGTCTTTGATAAGCGGCATTTGTTAAACCGCATATAACACACATTATTGATGGCACTTTGCCACCATCTTTAATGATTTTAGCTCGTAATTCAAGAAGGTTAGCTGCTGCAGAATCTATTTGATTAGCTCCCAGTTTTATTTCAAAAGCACACCAACGCCCATCCTTTAATTCAACAACAGCATCAATTTCCTTATTATCATAATCTTGATAATGATATAATTGAGCTCCAAAGGATTCCGCATATATTTTTAGATCTCTTTCACAAAGTGCTTCAAATAAAAATCCAAATGTTTCCAGATCCCCAATTAATCTATCAGGTGTTGCTTTAAGTAAAGCACATGCTAGTGAGGGATCACAAAAATGGCGTTTTTCAGTTTGTTTAACACGAACTGAAGAACGAATATTACAAGCAAATGGTTTTTGATTATCTAAAAGAAACAAGCGTTCGAAAACATTCAAATAAGTCATTACACTATCATAATCAACTGATTCATCATCTACATCTTTTATATCATTAGCCAGTTTCTTTTTAGTGACTGTAGTACTTTCATTTCTTGCAAGAGAACGCAACAATAATCTCATTTTCTTAATATCATATTTTTTATTATCAATTCTTTGAGCATCATCAGTTAAAACAGTTTCAATATATGATTCAGCAATAATCTGTGCATTTTCAACGGGAAGACCTATGGCTCCAGGAAAACCACCTCGAACAATATAATTAGCAAGATCTCGTAAATCAACTTCACCAGTCATTAAAAAAGTAGAAAACCTGCCTTCGCATAAGTCTTCAAGAGAAACTTGACCATTTGATTCACCAGATTCATAAAGTGACATAGTTCTCATTTTTAATTTCCCAATACGTCCAGCACCACTATGGACTCTATTTCCATTAGTTTTAGGAGTTGATGATCCAGTCAAAATAAATTGTCCTTTCTCTCCACGCTGGTCAACTGTATATCTAACTGCATCCCATATTGCATCTACCTCTTGCCATTCATCAATTAATCTTGGAGTTTCGCCTTCAAGAATAGTAGCTGGAGACATTTCAGCAAATTTTCTATTTTGAAAATTATTTGAGGAATCAGCAATAAGAAACTCACTATTGGCATGATAGGAAGAAATCCAAGTTTTGCCACACCATTTTGGTCCTTCTATGCAAACAGCACCAAATGTGGCTAAATATTTTTTCACTTGTTCATCCATTATTCGTGCTTTATATTTTGATTTATCAACTATTTTTTTCATAATCAAAACCCCTTATATAATTTTTATGTAGTGTTAATACATACATATTATACTATACTTTTAATAATTTTGCAAGTATATTCGGCACAATTTCCGGTTTTCATTCGGCATAATTTTGGATTTTCATTCGGCATAATTTTGGATTTTCATTCGGCACAATTTCCGGTTTTCGTTCAACATTTTTGGAATTACTCAATAAGAAAAGAACTAAGATAGAATATCCTAGTTCTTACCCATTTGAGTATTTAAACTCATTATTTACTTTATTCCTTCAGCAATAGCAGCAAGTAACTCACCTGTTGTATCTTGTCCATTTTGCCAATACATAATACCACCTAATTCATTATCAACTATATACTTACATTTATAGCTAATTGATGTAGGATCTTCAAAAGAAATAAATTCAGTGTAATCTGTTTTTATTAAATAAGGTACTTTAGCAGTATTATCAAATACATATTTATAATCTTCATTATTTATATAATCACTAACCAATGAAGAATATGTTATTGCTCCTGATGCAACCCAAGAGCCTGATGATAACACTTGTTTTCTTCCATAAAATGGTACACCTATAATAAGTTTACTATATGAAATATTATAATTACTCTTATAGAATTTTACTGATTCATCAATTGAACATGATGTAGCGGTATATCCGACACCATTTGTTTTATCATTTTTACTAGTAGATGCATATAATGCATTTTGATATTGACCTCCTGCGTTTGAAAAATCATAACACATAACATTAATATAATCAAGATATTTACTTGAGTTACTTAAGTCATATCGAGGAGGTAGCCACATACCACCACCTATTGCGGCAGTAACCAAATGATTAGGATTATTAGCTTTTACCTTTTGATAAACAGCTTGCATAAGGGCAGTAAACCAAGTCTTTTGAGCTGTAGTTGGAGCTTCCCAGTCAATATCTACACCATCAAATCCATACTTATTAATAGCATTTACAATATTTGTAGCAAACGTATCAATCAAATCATTATCAGGATTTGCGATAGTAGTCCATTTAGAATCAGGACCAATTGACATAATTACCCAGCATCCTTGTTTATGTGCTTTTTCCATAATATATTTTGTAACATTAGTGAAATTTCCTGATAAAGTGCCAGAATCACTTGCAAGAGTAAAAGCACAATAAATAATATCTAAAGTTTCAAATAATGTATCAGACACATTAGAATAATTAGTATAAACATACCCTGTTTTTTTAGTACCACTTAAATCTTTAAATCCTTCTATAACTACTGAATCATATGATTTTGTAGTTAATACATCAGTACCATTTAATAATTTTACAGTTATTGTAATATTAGTATCAACATAAGGTCTTGTATAAACACCTGTATTACTAAATACATTTGTATTGCTACTATTATACTCAACACTTAATGTATTGTATGTTGAAGGTAATGTTAATGAAGAATTAATATTATTTCCAAAGAAAGTATCTAATTTAAGATCTTCTACCCATGTTTCATAATCTATCCATTTAGCATATAAAGTAAGATCAGAAGTAAGAGTAATTACATCATCAGACTTTTCTTTAAAACTTGCATCTTTATACCATCCATCAAAAACAGCATTGCTTTTTGTCGGAACTGGTAGAGTTACTTCTTCATTTTGTTTATACACACTTTCTTCAAATGAACATTCACCGCCATTCACTTCTAATGAAAGAGTGTATTCAGTTCAATTATTGCCCTTGCTTGCAGCAACACCAGCTAAATATTCATTATAATCAGTATATACATGTTTATTAGAATCACTAGATATTTGAGTAAATAAAGAATCATTTAATTCAATACTTTGAGATTCAGAAGTACCATAATAATTATAATCAAATAAGAAATTACCTGTATTTGTTGCAGCAGAATCTCCAGAAGAGTTCCAGTTTTCTTGATATTTATCAGGTGTAGTTTCATTAATAAATGAATTATAAGTCACTTCACATGACCAAACAATATTTCCTTGTGCCCACGTTGCACTATTTGATACATTATCTCTTAAATTAATAGAATGTGGAGTATTAATAAACTTATTATACTTAATTACCCATGTTGCATTAAATTTTTCACCATATCCTCTTGATGATATAGCTCCAACTACATAGCCCGTTGCACCACTGTTTGAAGAATTATATGCGACATTATTAAATTCATTATTTGTGATTGTGAAAGTTTGAGCACTAGTATATGAACCACCATAAGATCTAATATAAAATGCAGAATATCCAACATTTTTAAAAATATTATTGTCAAGAAGATAATTTCCATTTGCATTACTATAATTATTTCTTATTGCATCATATTTAATATCTTCAAATAGATTTCCCTGGAAAGTAACTCCATTAGTACATTGTAATTCTATAGCACTATCATTAATATTTTTAAATACATTATTAATATATTGAGCACTAATAACCCATCCATATGAACCACCAACATTAAGAAATCCTACTCTATCTGCTGTAGAATTTGAATATCCAGTTGTATAACCTTCGCTCCATGCCTTAGCAGTATATGTTAAATCATAACAATAATTATTTTTAAATACGAATCCTGTAAAATTAGTGCTATCGCCATAAGCAAAGACTCTCGCATTTTGTGTAAATGATAATCCACTAATAGTTGTACCACTTGCCGTTTTAGTATTAACTGTTAATTTTCCTGTTAAAACAACCGCTTCATCACCTAGAAATTGTTCTCCATTTTCTGTTGGATTAACATCTTTATTACTTGATGTCAAAGTAATTCCAGTAGTTATATTTATATCTTCTGAATATGTACCTGGTTCAATTACAATTACATCACCTTTTGATGCATTTTTAACTGCATCACTAATTGTACTATATTTGCTATTACTTGTTGTATTAGTAGCAACAAATGAAGTACCCCATTCACAATAATATGTCTTATTGCCAGTTGTACCAGTCATAATAGCATTAATACTTGCATCTTTTAATTGTTCATCTTCGTGCCATCCTAAAAATACGCTACCCTCTTTAGTAGGTGTAGGCAATGATAAATTATTTGACTCAATAGTATATGTTTTAGGAGTTAAATCATTTAAAGATGTATTACCATCCATGTAAGTAATATTATATTCAATTGCTTTATGAGTTGGTACAAATACTGCATTACTAGCTGTTGTAGTGTATTCACTTTCCGCTTCATACTTAGTAGTACCTTCATACCATCCATCCCATTCATATCCTGTAGCTGAAGTAGTAGCTTCTGGTAATTTAACACTTTCGCCAACTTTAACTAATTCAACATTTGATAAATCAGCATATACTTTTGAATATTGTTCTAAACCATTATATTTACTTAGATTATTATAAACACCTGTTTGTTGAAAATATTTTGTAATTTTTGCTCCAGCAATTCCAGTAAAGAAACTTTCAATAGACACTAGCAGATGATCTAATCCATACATATTTGAAATTGTATCACTTAACTTTGATTCTTCTGTTAAAATTGCAGTAATTTGAGCTGTTTGATAGTCATTTTTAATAGCATTTTTAAAAAAGTCAAAAACCCAAGACCATTTATTTCTCATCTCTGCATTTTGATAGAAAACATATAATTTATGTTCAGTTAATTGTTCTTTTGTCATATTTGCATAAGAATATGGAGCTAAACAATATTTACTTTCAAACCCAGTCATTGATTCAATACTTTCACCAGTAACTGCATTCCAATCTTTCACAAATTCTGCTTCTAATTTAGTAGGATTTGTTTCAACAGTTGCATCATCCACAACAAGGTATGTACCACGGTTAAATACTTTCTTATAGTTTTCTTTTACGTAGTTAACTACAGTTTCAACAGCACTACCTTCAGCAACTTCATTATCATTTGCATATAACAATGAAACTTGAGCTAAAGATCTTGTTACAGCTTGTTCACTATATTCAACAGAATCATCATTTTTAACAATAAATGCTCTTGCTGTTACTTCTTGAACATAACTTACTTCAGGTACATTAACTAAAGTAACATGATATTCATTGTTTTCATTTTGTTCTTCAACAGCACCATATAATGTTGCTTTGCCATTTACTGTTGCATCTAAAGTAATTTCAGAAGCTTCAGCTTTACCCCAAGCCAAAACAACACCATAAGCTTTAACTTCTTCTTCACCAGTGTATGAAGCAACAAATCTTATACCTTCTGGGTCAGTTGTTCTAATTTGAGCTCCTTTAACTTCTAAATTTTCATTTGTATCTGCTGCAGCACTAACATTTAAATTTAATGCAAAAACAGAAACTAATAAACAAACAACTAATAGAGTTCTCAAAATGATTTTGGAAAATCTCCTCATTATTGGTCACCCCATCCCCAATTTACATCTGTACTGTTTCCTTTTGATGGAATAACATTACTAGATGTAGTAATAACATCCTCTACTGAAAGTTCCATAACTTCGATAGTAGGATTTTCGTAATGTTTTTTCATATTCTCCTCCTTTTATAAATCTATACCTTTATAAAAGAAAAAAATGGAAATCGTTATCATTATTTTTCGTTGATTATATTGCAAAAAAATAAGAAAGGTGCTAGAATAAATTATATACCATAAAGGTATACCTTTATAAAAATTAAGTATTTTTAATAAATTTTTGACCAATTAGGATCAGCATAAACATAAATCAACTCATTATTAGTAATTAAATATTTATCCTTGCTAATTAGTTTATTATTTTTATAAAAACTCAAAGAATCATTACTAAACTTATATCCTTTCTTTAAAACCACTTTAATAGTAATATGCTCATAATTGGAATCTGATGTACAGGTTACATCATACTCTTCACTTTCAGATAATATTGTATACTTTTCTTCATTTATAAGAACATTAATCTCTTGAACAACTCTATCTTCCATATTTTCACAAAGGATTATTTCC
>CAZFAM010000028.1:0-7671 GCA_964516425.1 uncultured Bacteroidales bacterium
TTATTATTAAAAAGGAGAGTAAATAATTATGGCAAAATTTATTATCGAATGTCCACATTGTGGTACTTATCAAACGGCTTCTACATCATTTTTCGCTCGAAATGTTTTGGAATGTAAATGTGGTAATTTAATTGAAGTTAACAAGGATAGATATACAATTCGACAATGTCCACACTGCGGTAATTCTGTTATGTATGATCAATCGAAAGGCGACAAAGCGATTTGTCCTATTTGTAAAGAAAAATTGGTTACTGAGGATAGTAAGATTGCAATTGCTCATATTCATTGTCCATCTTGTGCGTGCGATATACAGGTAGATAAGAATGCTACAACATATGAATGTCCATTATGTAAAACAAAGGTTGATGTACAAGAACAAATAAAGAAAGAACAAATAATTAGCAATGGACGAGCTACTGTTATTAAGTACGAAGGTGAAAATGACGTTTTAGTGTGGAAACATCCTATTGAAGATTTTAATTTAGGAAGTCAGTTGATTGTTCATGAATCTCAAGAAGCAATTTTCTATAGAGATGGACAAGCATTAGATCTTTTTGGTGCTGGCAGATACACATTAGCCACTCAAAAATTACCTTTATTAGAAAAATTGTATAAATTGCCTACTAATGGAACAGAAGTATTCCATAGTGAAGTATACTTTATTAATTTGGTGACTCAAGCTGGCATTAAATGGGGCACTGATACTAAAGTTAGGATGTTCGACCCTGCAAGTGGATTATCAGTTGAAATTGGGGCTTGTGGTGAGTTCACATTAAGAGTATCAAATTCGAGAAAATTATTATTAAAAATAGTTGGCACGACTTCTGTACTTAAAAATGAAGATTTGTTAAGTTCAAGTCCGTTTAGTGTAAAAACTTTAACAGGTAAGTTTAAAGGCTTAATTGTATCAAAAGTTAAAACTATTTTAGCTAAGGTCATTCGTGAACATAGTATCAATATATTAGAAGTTGATTTATATTTAGAAGTTATAGCACAAAACTTAAAAGAAGAAGTAAATAAGGTGTTAGATGATTATGGATTAACTATTCCTGAATTTTATGTTTCTAGTATTTTAACACCAGATAATGATCCTAACTTCAAAAGAATGAAGGAACAATATGCAGAGCAATATTTATTAGTTAGAGATGAGCAAATCAAGAAAAATATTGCATTAGCTGAACAACAAAGAAGAATTGTTGAAGCTCAAACTGGGGCACAAGTAGATATAATTCAAGCACAAGCACAAGCAGAAGCATATAAACTACAAGCAGAAGCAGAGGCTAAAGAAATGCAAATGAAAGGTTATACATATCAACAAGAAACACAACGACAAATTGGTGTCGCTGCTATGCAAAATGCGGGTAATGTTGGTAATGGCACTACTAATGGTGGTGTTTCTTCAATAGTTGCTGATATGGCTAATTTAGGTATAGGTTTAAGTGTTGCAGGGCAAGTTGTTTCCTCAATAAAAGAGAATGTTACACCATTAATAACTCCCAATGCAGTTGCTCAATCAAATAATGTTATGGGGTGGGATTGTGCATGTGGTACAAAAAATATAACTTCAATGTTCTGCCCAAACTGTGGAAGTAAGAAAAAAAATATTAAAACCGAATGGGATTGTACATGTGGTACTAAAAACATTACTTCAATGTTTTGCCCAAATTGTGGACAAAGGAAAGTTGAAGAAAAAATTACATGGATTTGCCCGAATTGTGGCAAAACAGACATAGAGTCAAAATTTTGCCCTGAATGTGGTACAAAGAAAGAGGAATAATTATGATTAGAAATTCAAAAAAATATGTCTTTGTTATTAGCATTTTAATCGTGTTATATAATGTTTTGGTATGGGCTATTCCATTCCCTAAAAATAATATAACAACTTTTATTATCAATTATGTTGCTAGTATGATAGCTTTATTAGCACAACCAATAATTTATTATATTGCAATCCATAATAAAGATTCGTTAATAAGTAAATTATATGGATGGCCAATATTAAAGGTTGGATATGTATATGGGATTATTCAGCTTTGCATAACATTATTATTTTATATTTTGGGATCTTTTATAGAAATTCCTGCATGGATTTCAATAGTATTAACTATTATTTTAATCGGATTTGTGTTAATTGGAATTTTAGTTACTGATGCATATAGATATGAAATTGAAAAAATGGAAATCAACGTTCCAATTACAAAAAAATTTATTTTAGATTTAAGAATTGATAGTGAAACATTTGCAAGAAAAATAACTTCTGAGCCTATCCATTCAGAATTAGTTGCTTTTGCTGAATTAGTTAAATATAGTGATCCAGTGTCAACAGATTTATTAGTGGATTTTGAAGATGAAATTGCAAAAAAATATACTGAAATTAAAGAATTAATTATTAACGAAAAATTAATAGAAGCTAGAAATGAATTAAAAGAAATATGTGTTTTAATGGAAGATCGTAATAAGCGATGTAAAACTACTAAAAAATAAAGCATAGTAAAGGAGTTAATTTTTATGATATTAGAAGAATATATAAAAAAATATAATTATTCTAGTAAGGAAAAAGCATTAAAATCATTAGAGTATGTTGATGAAAAAACACAATGTCCATATTGTAAAAAATTAGAAATTTCAGAAAATGCTGTTGGATATTATATTCCTGACAAAAGGATTATGAAAAACAGTGATTATAGAAAATATTATTATGTATTAGAAGCAATTTCAAATAAGCAAGTTATTTATGAAAAGTTAACTGGTTTAAATGATAATGAATGTAAAACTATAGTGAAAATACTTAAAGAAATGGGGTTTGTACGTTTGATTGTAGGGAAAGCAGAATCTAGTTTAGACTATAAAGATTATTTAGTTGAACTTGCAGGAATAGAATGGAAAAACAAAAATGCACAAAAACGAATAGAAATATTATGGATGGCATTTAACACTTTGAGTAATGTATCAACTATTGCTAAAGAAATGTTTATTAAATAATGACTAGATTTTAAAGGAGGGTGATAGTATGACTTCGTGTAGATGTAAAATGTGTGGCGGCCAAATAACATATGAGTCCAATCAAACGACTGCTACTTGTGAGTTTTGTGGAACTAAACAAACTGTTGTTTGTACTGATGATACAAAAAAAGTAAATTTACACAATAGAGCAAATTCACTAAGATTAGCAAATGAATTTGATAAGGCGTTAGCAACATATGAATCAATACTGATAGATAATCCAAAAGATGCAGAAGCTCATTGGGGTATTTGTTTATGCAGATATGGTATAGAGTATGTTGATGATCCTAAGACAAAAAAGAAAATTCCTACATGTCATAGAACTGTTTATAATTCTATTTTTGATGATATTGATTATAAAGAAGCTATTGCAAATTGTGATGTTATTGCAAAAAGAATTTATCAAGCTGAAGCTGATATAATAGATAAAATTCAAAAAACTATTCTAGCTATTTCTCAAAAAGAAGATCCTTATGATATTTTTATTTGTTATAAAGAGTCTGATGAAAATGGACATAGAACTAAAGATTCGGTGATAGCACAAGAGATATACAATACTTTAACAGAAAAAGGATATAAAGTATTTTTCGCAAGGATAACTTTAGAATCAAAACTTGGTACGCAATATGAACCAATAATTTTTGCTGCATTACAATCATCGAAAGTAATGTTAGCAATAGGTTCTAAAGTGGAATATTATACTGCTCCATGGGTGAAAAATGAATGGAGTAGATTTTTATCATTTATGAAAGAACAAAGAGGCAAATATTTGATTCCTTGTTATAAAGATATGGAAGCTTATGATATGCCTGATGAGTTCTTATCATTGCAAGCTCAAAATATTGATAAATTAGGATTTTTACAGGATTTAGTTAGAGGTATTGATAAAATATTTGGTAGAAAAGAAAAGAAAACTGAACAAAACATATCAATTAATATACCAACAAATAGTAAATATTTAAATTTATTGAAGAGAGCAAAATTAAGTATTGAAGATAAAGAATATAAAAAAGCTTCAACTTTAATTGAAGAAGTATTAAATGAAAATGTTGAATGTGCAGAGGCATATATAGCTCTTATTCTAATTGAATTTGAATTGACAAAAGAAGATGATTTAATGAATCTTTCTGAACCATTAGACCAAAATAAAAATTATATTAAAGCATTGCGATTTGCAGATGAAACATATAAAAATAAACTTGTTTCATATAATGAGCAAATTAAAAATAAACTTGATTTAGCAAAGAAAGAAAAGATTTATCTTTCAGGTAAAAATTTAGCTAATCAAAAAAAATATAATGAAGCTATAACTATTTTTGGAGCTATAAAAGGTTTTAAAGATTCAGACGCTTTAATAGAATATTATACTTTACAAATTCAATCTGATATTTATTCAAGAGCTATGAATTATTATAACTCTGGTTCTTATGATTTAGCAAATCAAGAATTCAGTAGAATACTTCAATATAAAGATAGCGAATTATTTATTGAAAGATGTAAACAACTTTCAGAAGAACAAAGAAAAAACGACATTTATAATAAAGCAATTTCTAAAATTGAATTTGTATTTTCAAACGCAAAAGAAATAATTGATGAATCTTCTTTTAAAGCAGGAATTATTTTGTTAAAAGATATAATAGATTTTAAAGATTCTAAAGAAAGAATTGCTAAATATGAAAAACGATTAGCTGATTTAAAGGGGAAAATCGCAAAAGAAAAAGAAGAAAAGAAAAAAGAAGCAGAAAGAATTGCACTGTTAAAAAAAGAAAAAGAAGAAAAAGAAAGAATAGAAAGAATCAATAGAGAAAAGATTATAAAAGACAAATTTAAGAGATTTTTAAAACTCTTTATTCCATCAGCAACAATAGTAACTATAATAATGGTGCTTATTTTTACTTTCTTTATTCCAATGGCAAAGTATAATAATGCTATGGATTTAATTAATAGTGGAAAATATGATGAAGCAGAATTAATGCTTGAAGATATTGGCGATTTTAAAGATGTAAAAACTCAAATAAAATTAATGCAAGCAAGAGAATATTTTCAGAATGGAAATTATGAATCTGGTATTGATCTTGTTTATGAATCTGGCGGAGAGGTTATAATCACTTATAATACAGATGATGGAACTTCTGAAAAAACATATGAAGTGATTAAAAAACTTAAACGTGTAGATAATGATTGTGAAAAACCAGGATATGAATTTTACGGATGGGTTTTAGAATACTATACTTTTTCAAATAAAAATTATACAGTAGATCTAACGTTAAAAGCTACATATGAAATAATTACATATAATATTTCATATAATTATAATGGTGGAAATAAACAAAATTATCCAGCAACTTATACAGTAATGAGTGATGATATTGTTATTACTAATCCGACTAGAAAAGGATATACGTTTCTTGGGTGGACAATGGCTAGAACTGATGATCCAGTAAAAGATTTAGTGATTAAAACTGGTAGTGTGGGTAATAGAGAATATACTGCACATTGGGATGCTAATACTTATACAATTATATATGATTGGAATAATACTAAAGATTATTTTACATATCAAGATGTTGTTTATGATTCAAAATTCGATTTAACAGTTCCAACTAGAGAAGGTTATAATTTTTTAGGATGGACTGATAAAAATGGGGTATATTTTGAAGATGGATATTACATTATTGATAATGATATTACATTAACTGCTCAATGGGAATTAATACAGTATAATATTACATACATAATGAATGGTGGTACTAATAATAGTATCAATCCTTCAGTTTACAATTATGAAAATGATACGATTTCTTTAAATGAACCTACTAAAAATGGATATACATTTATAGGCTGGACTGGAGAAAATTATGATGAACCCACATTAAAAGTAGAAATCTCAGCTCATAGTGTTAATAATCGTATATATACAGCACATTGGAAAGCCAATACATATACGATTTCCTTTGATGCAAATGGTGGTGATGAATTAAGTGAAGATGAATATCAATATCAATATATATTCGATTCAACATATACATTACCAACACCAATAAGAGAAGGATATTCTTTTGCTGGCTGGTATTATGAAGGTGATTTAGTAGAATCAGGTAAATGGAAGATATCTGAAGATTGTACTTTGGTTGCTGAATGGACAATTATTGAATATAAGATTTATTATGAATTAGATGGTGGAAATAATAATGTTTCTAATCCTTCTAATTATACATATGAAACAAACGATATTATTTTTGCTTCTCCAGAAAGAGAAGGCTATACTTTCGTTGGGTGGACAAGTGTGGATCAAACAACACCTTCAGTAGAGTTAGTATTACCACATAACAGTACTCTAGATAGAACAATTACAGCACATTGGGAAGCTAATTCATACACAATTATATACAATGTAAATGGTGGTAATGCTTTAAGTGAAGATATTCAAGAAGTGTTGTATGATGATTACTATATACTGTTGATTCCAATAAGAACCGGATATAATTTTGTTTGTTGGGAATATAATGGTTCTATATTTAACGAAGGACAATGGAAATTAACAAATGACATTGAATTAATAGCTAGATGGGAAATAATTACTTATAATATTGCATATTATTTAAATGGTGGTATTAATAATAGCAGTAACCCTACAACTTACAATTATGATTGTGATGATATTATTATATATTCGCCAGAAAAAGAAGGCTATACTTTTGTTGGGTGGACAAGCTTGACTAATAATGTTCCAGTAATCGATCCAGTTGTTAAAAAAAATACTGTAGATAATAAAATATTTACAGCACATTGGGAAGCCAATACGTACACAATTACTTATGATGTAAATGGCGGCAATGAATTAAGTGAAGATAATCAAGATGTGATTTTTGATAGTTCTTATAATTTATCTATTCCAACAAGAACAGGATATACATTTGTTGGCTGGTATTATAATAATTTATTAGTTTCTAATACGGGAGTTTGGAATTTTTCAGAAGACTGTGAATTAGAAGCTAAATGGATTGCTAATGTATATACAATAACAATAATTACTTCATCAGGTATTCAAACATATACAGCAACTTATGATAGTAATTATACATTAACAACTCAATCAAAATCTGGTTATTATTTTGATGGCTATTTTTTAGAAGAGTATGGCCAAGGCATAAGAATGACTGATGCTTATGGTAAATCGATTAAACCTTATTCATATATAGAAAACATTACTATTTACGCTTCTTTTGTATATAAAGTGAATTTTATATCAAATGGTGGAGAAGAAGTTGAAACAGTTACATATCATGAAAATGAATATATAGATAGTGCAATTGTTGCAACTAAAAAAGGCAAAACATTTGGTGGTTGGTATACTGATGAAAAACTAACTTTACAAGTTTCATATAATTCTTCATTAGAAAATCAAACTTTATATGCTAGATGGCAAGAAGAAGTTTTACCATCTGAATTAACATATACAATATTAAATGATTCTATAGCAATTAGTGGTTCTACTTATGCAGGAATTGATTTAATTATTCCTAGTCATATTGGTGGTGTTCCAGTTACAATAATTAAATCAAATTCATTTATAAATATGACTAATATTGTAGTTGTTGAAATACCTACTACAGTAGAAACTATAGAAGTAGGCACTTTTAAAGGATGTAATGCTATCGAAAAGAT
>CAZFAM010000028.1:7771-15956 GCA_964516425.1 uncultured Bacteroidales bacterium
ACTATACCAAATACAGTAGAAAGTATAGGATCATATGCATTCTATAATTGTAATGCAAACATTAATAATACTTATATATCAAAAATTAGTTCAATCTGGAATGATACTATTGCAACATCATATCATAGTGGAACTGGTACATATGAAGATCCATATATTATTTTTACTGCATCAGAATTTGCTTATTTTGCTGATCAAGTGAATACTGGTAATTCATATGAAAATACATATTTTAATCTTTCAAGTAACATTAGATTAAATAATCAAGAATTTGATATAATTGGTTCTATTGATAAACCTTTTAATGGCCATTTTAATGGTAATGGGTATATAATTAAAGATTTTAAAATAAATGGTACAGGATTATATACTGGTTTATTTGCTTATGTTCAAGGAAGCATTGAGAATGTAGGAATTGTAAATGCTACTATAAATTCTACCTCAACAACTAATGGCAAATATTATACAGGTGTTGTTGCTTATTTAGGCGAAGATGGAATATTGAAAAATGTCTATTCAACAGGTTCTATTACAAATAATGCATCATACTATTCATATGTAGGTGGATTAGTAGGTTATTCTGAAGGTACAATAGAATGTTCCTACTCTACTTGCAATGTTACAGCAAAAAGTTCTTCATTATTTGCATATGCAGGCGGATTAGTAGGGTGTTTAGATGGAATAATTTGTTATTCTTTTGCTACTGGAAATGTCACAGCTAATGGGGCTAATGATTCATATAGTAAAAATGGTGGTATAGTTGGCGATAAGACAACTGGAGCTACAATAAAAGAATCATATAGAAGCGATACTCAAGTTTTAACAAAAAATTCTGTGTCTAACAAGTATTATAATGATTATGGAATTATTGATGATATTAGTAATATAGTAGAATCAATAAAAACCTATTGGTTGGCAAACTGGGGATTTAATAAAACATTACCACAATTAAAGTTAAATAAATGATAAAATATAATAATGTTTTGGAGCAATTATGAGTACAGCAAAAATTACATTAAATGAACAATTAATTTTAAGAAATAACGCTAGATTAGAAATCGAAAGGCTTGAAAATATATTAGCTAATATGGAAATTCAAGAAAGATTAGATATCTTTAAAAATAAATTTAATATATGTGAATCAGCATACAAAATAATTTTAAGAGAGCATCAATTAAAAAAAGGTAATATGACGGATTATTTGCAATTAAAAATGACACAAGTTCCTTATGCTTTACAATTTGCTGGATATACCTTTGATAAAGAGTTATTAAATAATTTATTTGGTTCAAAAAGTGAAAATGGAAAAACTGTAAAAATATTGAGAAATGAAATTACTCATGGTATTAAACAAAATGCTATTGATGAAATTTTAGCAAGATACGATGAATTGCTTTCTTATATGAATGAGTTCATAAATATCATGAAAAATTATGATTCAATTGCAGAATAACTATTCTAGAAAAAATATAGGAGCTAGTACGAATATGTGCTAGTTCCTTTTATTATGTATTTGAAAAGCACATGCTGTGCATGTGAGACAAGAAAAGCTTATAGCTATTAGTAGAAAATAAAAACCACCTATGATATACTGAATATGGTCTGGCAACCGTAAGCAATATAAAATAGGAGGTAATTTCAATGGCTAAAAAAGCAAATGACGATAGTAGTTTATCATATACAAGGTGGAATTGCAAATATCATATAGTATTTATACCAAAGTATAGAAGGAAAGAAATATATGGTAAATTAAGACAGATATTGAATAAATATTGAGACAACTTTGTGAATACATGTTAATTTACCATTGACTTTATCAACGTGTGATTTTGATAGTTAATATCTTTTCCTTCCTAATTTAATAATTTTAGGGTGTCATTATTCATATAAGGCTCCTTTTTTAATTTGTGTAGCAACTAATTATAACGCGAGGCTTATTTATACATCAAAAAATGCCTATAAAAAAGATGGGGTTCTCAGTTATTTTATAGGTATATATGCACCAAAACAAAAACTTAAATACATATTTTTTTAGTTAACTATAAACCCTAAACAACTTTTTAAAAAAAATAACTAAAATCTTGTTTACAAAATAATGATGTGGTATAATATTTCTAGTTTCGAGGGTAATATATGAAAAAAAAGAAATTAATATTTCAAATCATTTTTGGTGTATTAGCAATATCCATAATAGTACTATTATATACATATTTTAAAAATGTAATATATGAAATAATAGTGGCTGCCAAAAATAATGATAAAGAAGCGATGGATAAAATCATTGATAGTCAATCTATACTTGGTCATCTACGAATAATTGGTGTTGAAGCATTACAAATGATTGCGGTGTTCTTTTCTGCTGAATTCATTCAAATAGGAGCTGGTATAAGTTTTCCAGCATGGAAAGCAATTATCCTTTGCGATTTAGGAGTTTTTGTTGGGGCAAGTGTAATATATGTTTTAGTTAACTTCCTTAAATTTGATGGTAGTGTATTCACAAAGAAAGAAGGAAGAATGCAAAAGTTAGCCCAAAAAAATAAAGGTAAAGGTATTCAAACATTAATGTTTATTTTATTTGTAATGCCCGTAATACCAATTGGGTCAATATGTTATTTTGGAGCATCAAAAAAAATATCATACCGCCGATATATATTAACTTGTGTTACTGGAGTTCTACCAGATATATTATCAGGAATAATATTAGGAAAACTATTTATTTGGGTATCCACAAAAAATATTCCAATATGGATATTAATTATATGTGTTGTAATAATAATGTTATTGTTATTTATTATTGCAATGTCAATAATAAATAAAATATATTTTAAAAATGATGGGGGAAATCCATATTCATCATTATATGATTTCTTAATGACAACAATTGGAATTAAAATTAAAAGTAAAGCAAGAGTTAAATATCATAATGAAAAATTAGAAGGATTAGAAGGACCATTTTTAATACTTGGTAGTCATCCATCACATCATGATTATTGGTATTATGCTAATCTAGTATTACCAGAACATTGTGCAATTGTATGCAATAGATATTATTTCCGTCCTAAACTATTTCGCTTTGTATTTAATAAAATAGGTATTATACCTAAAAAGTTATTTAATCCCGATGTAGAAACAATAAAGAAAATCATGAGTGCTACAAAAAATGATTATTCAGTAATTATGATGCCAGAAGGCAGAATGTCAATAGATGGTACAAGTTATGAAGTATTGGAGTCGACAGGGAATTTAATAAAAAAAATAAATGTAAATGTCGTGATATGTAATATTCAAGGGGCCTATCTTTTGAATCCAAAATGGCGTAAAAAGTTTTACCATGGAAAAATGGAAGCAACAGTTCAAGATGTCATAACAAAAGAAGAAATTAAACAATTAACAATCGAAGAAATTGATAATCGCATTAATCAAGGAATTCAAAATAATGATTTTGAATATGCAAAAAAGAATAATATAATATATAAAGATAAAAATAAAGCCCAAGGCTTAGAGAATGTATTATATAGATGTCCAAAATGTCATCAAGAGTATACAATAGGAACAAGCGGTAATACAATAAAATGTAGTCATTGCGGAATGAGTTTAGAAATTGATGATAATTATTCTTTCAAAAATAATGAATTGCAATTAAATAATATTCATGAATGGTATGAGTGGATGGCTCAATTTGAAAAGGGTTTAATTGATGATAATTATCAATTAGAAACAGAAGTGAAAATTGTCAAAATTGATATGAAAAATAAAAAGAATGATATTGAAGGAAATGGAATATGTATACTAAATAAAGAGTACATATCTTTTGAAGGTAAATTACAAGGTGACTTTAATATTAAGTTGCCAATAAAACAACTTAAAGCATTAGCATTTTCTTGTGGAGAAGAATTTGAATTTTATTATGAAAATAATTTATATTATTTTTATCCAAAATCAAATCCTAAACAATGCACAAAATGGGCATTAGTAGTTGATTTACTAAATAGAAAGGAATAATTAGTTATGGATTTTAAAGTATTTGAATCAAAATATGAAAGACAAGTTTATGATTTATATTGTGAATTTAGAAATGAAGATGATTTTTATAAAATAATGGATTTTGAACAATTTAAAGATCATTTGTTTTATGAACCAAGTTTTCAAAAAGAAGGAAGTTTTGTAGCTTTAGATAATGATAAAGTTGTAGGATTTGGAAGTGCATTAGTTAGAAAGATGGATGATGGCAATCCTAAAGCATCTGGATACATTCATACATTTATTGTTAAAAAAGAATATCGTCGTCAAGGAATTGGTTCTAAACTTTTAGAACTATGTGAAAAATTTATTAAAGATAGCGGAAGAACTTCTTCAAGACTTGTATTTTTATCACCAATTAATTGGCCATGGTATATTCCAAATACTAATCATCACGAACATCCAGGAACTCCCGCAATAAGAATTAATTCAGAAATGTATTTATTCTTATATCATCACAATTATTTTGTAAATAGCATTCATGAAGGATTCCATTTACCATTATCACAATATGAACTTCCCAATAGTGTAGTTAAAAAAATGGAAGAAAATAAAGCACGTAATTTAACAGTTGAAATATATCATCCAAATAAACATTATGGTGTAGAAGATTTTTGTCAAAAAATTGAAGGCGATAATCCAGGATTTGCCCATGCAATTAGAAGTAATTTAAGAAAAGAAAAACCAAATCCATTTCTTGTTGCTAGTGAAAATGGCAGAATGGTTGGATGGACTGGTGCTATGTGGAATGAAAAAAGTGGTAGAGGACACTTCGATGGTATTATTGTAGATCCAGATATTAGAGGTGCAGGACTTGGAAAAGCACTATTCTGTTATTTATGTTATTATTCAAAATTAAATGGTGCCCAATATATGACATTCTTTACAGGTTTAGATAATCCAGCAAGATATATCTATTTACATGCGGGATTTAAAATTGGTCAATCTTTTGCGGATATGAAAAAAAATTTAGAATAGAGTGATTGCTTTGAAACATTTAGATACGATTAAAATATTAAATAAATATCAAACTAAAATGATTGCCCATCGTGGTTTATCAGGTTTAGAAAAAGAAAATACTATGGGTGCATTTATTTGTGCAAATGCTAGAACATATTATGGTACAGAATGTGATATTCGTAAAACTAAAGATAATTATATTGTAGTATGTCATGATGATAATTTAAAAAGAGTAAGTGGAAAAGATATCAATATAAGTTCATTAACATTTGAAGAGTTACAAAATATAAAATTATTTGATAATTTTGATAATGTTGTGAAATCATATCTTACAGTTCCTTTATTCAATGATTATTTAGATTGTGCTATTAAATATAATAAATATGCCATAATAGAATTAAAAGATGATTTTACTGATGATGAAATTCTAAATATTATTAATTACATTAAACATAATAATTATTTAGATAAATGTATTTTAATATCATTTTCTATTACTAATTTAATTAAAGCAAGACAAATAGATAAAACAATTCGTTTGCAATATTTAATTAGTCAATATGATAAAAAAGTATTAGAATTATGTATTAAATATAATATGGGATTAGATTGTAATCATACCGCTTTAACAAAGCAAATTATTGATGACTTTCATAAATATGGATTAGAAGTAAATGCCTGGACTGTTAATGATAGTGATGATGCTATTAAATTAATTGAATATGGAATTGATTATATTACCACAAATATTTTAGAATAAAATTGTAATTAATACTTAGATAAATAATAAGCATGATATCTATTCTTGTTAGATGTCATGCTTTTTAAAAAATGTCATCAGAAAAACATATTGAAAAACTATGGTGATATAATATATAGAGAGTAAATATCACAATAAATTTTAACAGAACCTTAAAAAAGAATTTAAATTTAAAAATTTAAGTTTTTTATTGTCATTTTTTTACATTATTTTTTCATAATAATATTTATAATTATTACGAGGTGAAAAAAATGCGAAATAAAATAATAGTTGTTAAACCTAAAAATAATAATTTATTTAAAGCTATGTATAATGCTTTAATGGTAAAGTTAATTGATATCATAGTTTTATCAGATTTAAAAAGTGTAAGAAGTAAATGTGAAAGAATGAATTTTAATCCTGATTTATTAACGATTGTTAATTGTGAAAATGATTATACGATATTTAAAAAATTAAAAGACTTATCTAAAAGCCATTTAATTAAAGGAATTATATATGATGATATTGATCATCAAATTGAAGAAACAATTAAAGTAACTTCATCTTTCAATATTATTAATTATGGGGTATTTAATAAAACAGTTTTTATTGTTAATAATATGGAAAACCAAATGACCAATATTACCGAAATAGAAGATTTGTTGGATAGCTTAAATATTAATAGTTGTAGTTTAGGTATTGTTACTAATAATGAATTAATATTTTCCGAAAAAAGAAAATGGTTTAAAAAACAACTCCCATTAAAAAATGTGGAACGTATAACACAGGACAAAATAGCAAAATGCAAAAACAATATTGTATTATTTGATGATCCAAATGAAAAAAAAGAATATATAAAAGAACTAAAGTATCAAATCATTCCAAGGTATTTAGAAATAAAAAAAGCATCAAATATTTTAATGTTTGATGCCAAAGGAATGGAATTAAAAAATATATTTTATATATTTATATTATGCAATAAATTAACAACTAATAATAAAATCAATACCCAAGTTTTTTAATTTATCATATATATTTTCATATCCTCTAAATAAATATTCAACATGCTCAATTGTGGAAAAGGAAGAAGATAAAGAACAAGCTAATACTAAAGCTGCAGTACATCTTAAATCATGACCACATACAGTGTTTGCTTTAATTAATGGAGAATAAGAAATTATAATTTTATTATCTTCTTTAATAATATTAATATTCAATTTTTGTAATTCTTTTATATGAGAAATTCTTTCAGGATAGACATTATCCACAATTGTGGAAGTTCCTGGAATAACCGAAGCTAAAACACATAGTAAAGGTCCAATATCAGTTGGTAAGTCGGGGTAGGGATTCAAATTAACTGAGAATGGTTTTAATCTAGTATTATCTTTTTTTAGGATAATACTTTTTTTATTAATAATAAGTGGAAAACCAATATCTGATAACAATGATGTAAAAGAAGATAGTAAATTAGTATCAATATTAGTAATTTTAATACCATTATTAATAGCCCCAAGAATTAAAAAAGTACATGCTTCAATTCTATCGCTCATAATACGATAATCAACTTTATGAAGATATTTAACGCCATTAATTATAATTTGTCGTTCATTAATTTTTATATCTGCTCCCATACAATTTAATAGATTACATACATCAATGACTTCAGGTTCAATAGATGCATTATCAATAATCGTAGTGCCAATTGTTTTAACACTTGCTAAAATGATATTTAATGTTGTACCAATTGAAGGATAACTTAAAACGTGATTTGATGCCCTTTTTTGCCCGTACACTAAGATTTTTTTATGAGTTGCTTTAATTATTAACCCCATTTCTTGAAAGGCTTTTAAATGATAATTAATTGGACGATTACCAAATTTACATCCCCCAGGATACAAAAAAGAAAAGTTAACAAAGACATTATTCCCGATTATACTTCCTAATAAATAATAAGAACCTCGCAACTTTTTAATATCAGGATTATTTACTTTTTTAACAGTTACATCAGATTTATTGATTACTACAGTATTGTTAAAAAAAGAAATATCATACCCTAAATTTTGAATAATGTTTATTAAAGTTTTAATATCACTAATAGAAGGAATATTACGTAGAACTACTGTTTCATCGCATAAAAGACTTGCCGCAATAGCAGGTAAACCACTATTTTTTGAACCACTAATTTTAATAGTATTATTATTATATTGTTTTACCCTAACGTTAGCTTTCATATTATACCTCAAGAAATATTATGAATTAAATCCGAAAATATGCAAATATTTCTTTAATTTATTAGTGAATTATGGTAATATATAAGTAGGAGTTTAGATATGAAAGTTAGAATAGAAAAAGATGAATTAGGCGAAAAAGAAGTTCCCAAAGAAGCCTATTATGGGATTCATTCTCTTCGTTCAAAAGAAAATTTTGATATAGTAAAGCGTCCCATATGTCGTCATATGATTAAGG
>CAZFAM010000029.1:0-15753 GCA_964516425.1 uncultured Bacteroidales bacterium
ATGGTGCCTTTTTTTGTAAAAATATCAATTTATAAAAAAATGGGGAAACTTAAAGTTTATTATTAAAATTGTATTTATTACTAATTTTTGATATAATTATTTTGAGGTTAGTATAATGTTGAAAAATAAATTAATTAATATCTTTGGAATACTTAGAATATTATTATATATAATTCTATTTGGAACATTTTTGTTTATTCCTACATCATATTTTATAAATAAACCTGTTTCTTGTTATTTCAGAGAAAATTATAATTTTTTATGTCCATGTTGTGGTGTAACTAGATGTTTTTCCTTATTAGTTCACTTCGATTTTACATCCGCAATTCACTATAATATAATTTTTGCTACTGCTATTTATCCAATATGTTTATTCATTTTTATTGAAGATATTATAAATGTAATTCTTCGTATAGTTTTTAAAAAACATAAATTTTCTTTAATTGAGAGGTTTATTTTTAATGTTTAATTTCCTTACAATTATAACAATTATTCTTTTTTATCTAACTTTTATCTTTTTTGTTTTATTCATTAAAAAAAAGAACAATAAATTTTTAGCATTACTCACTACATTTATTGTTCTTACAGTTATTATGTTTTTTATATGGGGAATATTAAGAAACTTTAATATTACCTTTCCTATTTAGGATACTTTATGTATCCTTTTTTTATTCATTATTTTTAAACATCATTGTTGCTTTAACAGCTTTTTTCCAGCCACTATATAACTTTTTTCTTTCTTCGTGCCCCATTTGACACATAAAAATTTGTTCAATACGATGTAAACGGCATAATTCTTCCTCATTTTTCCAAACACCAGTTGCTAATCCAGCTAAATAAGCAGCACCTAAAGCTGTTGTTTCTAGACATTCAAAACGTATTATTTTACAATTTAATATATTAGCTTGAAATTGCATTAAATAATTATTACTGCTTGCTCCACCATCTACTGCTAAAGTATTAATAGGCAAATGTGCTTCTTTACGCATTGTTTCCATAACATCTTTAGATTGATAAGCAATTGATTCAACTGTCGCATTAATAAAATGGTCTCTTGTCGTTGCTCTAGTAATTCCAAATACAGTTCCTCTAGCATCATTATCCCAATATGGTGTTCCTAATCCCACAAATGCGGGCACTACATATATACCACTACTATTTTGATTACGGCTACTTTCCTCAACTTCCTTACTTTTATTTATTAATCGCATACCATCTCGTAACCACTGTACAGCACTTCCTCCCACAAAAACGGAACCTTCTAATGCATATTCTACTTTGCCATTTTTCTTCCAGGCTATAGTACTTAAAAGTCCTAAATCAGAATTTACAATTTTATCTTTCGTATTCATTAGCATGAAACATCCAGTACCATATGTATTTTTAATATCTCCCGCATTAAAACAACATTGACCAAAAAGAGAAGCTTGTTGATCACCTATTAAAGATGCAATAGGAATATTTAACGTATTATCAATATCTTGTAATTTAGTAGCATAACCATATATTTCACTAGATTCTCTAACTTCTGGCAAGATGCTTAAAGGAATATCAAATAATGATAACAACTCATTATCCCACTCTAATGTATGAATATTATAAAGCATTGTTCGTGAAGCATTAGTCACATCAGTAATATGATATTTACCTTTAGTTAATTTCCAGGTTAAAAAACTATCAACTGTTCCAAATAATACTTCGTTATTGTTTATTTTTTCCTTAATATATGGGTAATTATTAATCATCCATTTTATTTTGCTCGCAGAAAAATAGGGATTAATTATTAACCCTGTTTTTTCTTTAATAACATTCTCAAATCCATGATTAATCCATTCATCGCAAATATCTTGTGATTGTTTGCTTTGCCATACTATCGCATTACATAGTGGTTCTCCTGTATTTTTATCCCAAAGAATTGTTGTTTCTCTTTGATTTGTAATTCCAATACCAACTATTTTCTGAGAATCTATTTTATTAGAAGATAAAACCATTCTTAAACATTCATATACTGTTTCCCAAATTTCATTCGCATTTTGTTCAACCCAACCACTTTTTTTACAAATAACTCCAATTTCTAATTGGCAAGAATCTATAACTCTACTTAATTCATCAAATACTATTACACGACTAGATGTAGTACCTTGATCAATTGCAATTACATATTTACTCATATTAACCCCTTCACAAAATATTATCTTTCATAATTTATTTAATTTCTCTTTAATCGCTTTTAAGTTATGACGAATCGTACTAGGACTAAGATTTAATTCTTTTGCTATTTCATTAATTGAGTAATTAAATCCAAATCTTAAAAGTAATAAGTGATAGTCCTTATCTCCTAAAAATTTTGCAAAATTAGAATACACTGCATAATCTATCACACCATTGTTTGCATCTACAAAATCATCATTTAAATTCTTTATAATAGCACCTTTACTATTTTTACGTATCATATCAATGATGCAATTGTTTGTTATTCTAATAATCCAAGTTTTAAAAGAAGAAATTTTATCATCAAATTTATGAATTGAAATAAATACTTTATAAAATACTTCTTGTAAACAATCTTCTGCATCTGCTTGATTATGTAGACTACTTCTTATTATGGAATACAAAATGTTATGATATTCATTATAAATGTATTCAAAGCCTTCATCATCTCCAGCTTTAATTTTTATAATTGCTTGCTTAATCTTATCCATATTAAACTCCACAAATTTATTTTACCAATTTTTACTACATTTTTCAATTATTATTGTATATTTTTATAAAAAAACCACTTTAATATTAAGGTATTTTATGCTATAATTGAATATATAAGGAGGATTAGATGGCAAAAAAAATTTTATTACAATTGAAAGAATCATTTTTTTCAGTTATACCAATCTATCTTTTGGTAATAATTCTGAACTTTACGCCTTTAATTTCTTTAAATGGACATAGTTTACTTGTTTTTACAATCAGTACAATTATTCTTATTCTAGGAATTGCTTTTTTTAATTTAGGTGCCTCTATTGCAATGACTCCAATGGGAAAAAAAGCAGGTGAAGGATTAACAAAACAAGGAAAAATTGGTATATTATTACTTATAGGTTTTATTCTTGGATTTTTAGTCACAGTTGCGGAGCCTGATTTACAAGTTTTAGCAAAACAAACTGAAGCTGTTTTCAATTCCACGACTTTAATTTTAGGAATTGGCGTTGGTGTAGGGGCTTTTTTATTGCTTTCAATAATTAAAACTATTAAAAGAATTAATCTTAGTCAACTATTAATGTTTTTTTATATGATTTTATTTGCAACTGCTTTACTTTCTGTTCTTACAGGAAATGAAAAAATAATCGCTTTAGCTTTTGATTCTGGTGGAGTTACAACAGGACCTATTACCGTACCATTTTTAATGGCTCTAGGACTTGGTATTTCCAATGTTGTGTCAAAAAAGAGCGATAAAGATGCAAGTTTTGGTTTAATTGCCTTATGTTCTGTAGGACCAATTCTAATTGTTTTATTACTTTCTATTTTTTCAAGGGGAGATATCACATACAATTTACCTGATTATTCAATAACTGATAATTTCTTTATCACTTTTGTTGATTGTCTATTAGAAAAGATGAAAGATGTTGGAATAGCATTAACATTAATCGTAATTTGTTTTATGGCACTTAATTTTGCAATTTTAAAACTTCCAAGAAAAAAAATTTATCGAATGGGGATTGGCGTTATATATACATATTTAGGGTTAGTTTTATTTTTAGCAGCTGTTGACGCAGGATACATTGCAATTGGATACTCTGTAGGTTGTCAATTAGCTGAAAACTGTCCTAAATACTTACTTGTAATTATTGGTTTTGTAATTGGCGGCTTGACTGTTCTTGCTGAACCAGCAATCGCTGTATTAAAAGAACAAGTTGAAGAAATAACAAATGGTTTGGTTAAACAAAAATCATTAATGATTGCTTTAATTGCAGGTGTAGGTTTAGCTATCGCATTATCTGTTGTTAGAATAATATTCAGCTTTAATATTTTATATTATTTAATTCCTGGATATATTATTTGTTTAGGACTTTCATTCTTTATTCCAAAAATTTATACAGCTATTGCCTTTGATTCTGGTGGTGTTGCTAGTGGTCCATTAACATCAAGCTTTATTCTTCCTCTAGCAATTGGTATGTGCTACACATTAACAGGAGATGTTGATAAAATTTTAACAGATGCTTTTGGGGTAGTAGCATTAGTTGCAATGTCACCATTAATTACTATTGAAATTCTTGGTTTAATTGCTATTATTAAAGATCAAATTAAGAGCAAAAAAGCTATTAAAAAAGCATTAAAAAATAATGATAAAATTATTATTGATTTTATTTAAGAGGTAATATGAAAAAAAGAATTGATGATTTAAAAAAATTAAAACTTCTTGTTTCTATTGTACCCCATGGAAAAAAAGAAGTAATTACTGATTTATTAGAAAACTTCGATGTCACTTTTTCTTACTCAGTAAGAGGAAAAGGAACGGCACCTGAAGATTTAATTGAATTACTTGGTTTACACGATGATTATCGTGATATCATTTTTTCATTCATTCGCGCCGAAAAAGCTGGTGATGCAATTCTAGCTTTGGAAGATAAATTTGCGAAATTTAAAAATCATAAATCAATTGCATTCACAATTCCTTTAACTAGTTTAATAGGAATGCAAACATACTTATTTTTATCAAATTTAGGAGGCGAATACATTGGAAAATAAAATGGTTTTATTAACAGTCATTATTAATAACGGATACTTTGAACAAGTAATGGATATTGCTAGAGAAAATGGAGCTAGGGGAGGTACAATTTTTAATGCCATCGGTACTGCTGGTGTTCATGCCGAAAAATTATATGGAATTACAATCAACCCCGAAAAGGAAGTTTTACTAATATTAATTTCTGAGGATGTTTCCACAAAATTATTAGAGGCAATTTACGATCATTTTGGTCCTTCCACAAATGCACAAGCAATTGCCTTTACTTCTCCAATTGATGAAACAACAAGTAACTTAACAAAACAATATAAAAAATAGTGTAGTCAATTCGACTACACTTTTTTTAACGATATATAACACCATTTTTTTCTGATACTTTCCATAATACAACAGCAATTATTACACAAATAAATTCTGAAACACCCATTGAATACCATACAAAGTCATTGCCAAATATTCTAGGTAATAAAGTAATACACAAGAAATTAAATATAATACTTCTGCAAACATTTAAAATTGTAGCATATTGAGAACGCTTAGTAGAAAATAAATATGATGCAAGCACAGCACTTGATGTTGCAAAAACAAAATTAATACAATATTTTGGTAATGCTTTAACCACAATTTCTAAAGCTTCTTGATCTGCACCAAATAATATAGAAATAGGTTCTCCAATTACAAAAGTTAATCCAAAAATTATTATACCACCAATAATAGCAATGACTAATCCATTATGTAAATAATATTTTAAATCATCATCTTCCTTTGCCCCATAACTTTGACCAAACAATGGTTGTAGACCCGTTGATAAACCATACATTAGTGAAGCAAATAATGAGCCCGCATATCCAATTACAGAATATGCATTTACATTAGCATTTCCCATATCCATTAATATATAATTCATAGCTGTAATTGTAATAGGAGCCGCAAATTGAGACACCATTTCTGGAAGTCCTCTTATAATTATTTTCTTATATAATGATAACTGAAAGGTAAATTTAGAAATACGTAAATTACCTTTTTTAAATATAAAGTGAATGAGTAAAACAAGAACTGCAAATAATTGCGATACACCAGTTGCAATAGCTGCACCACCAATTCCCATTTGTAGTGGATAAACTAATAACCAATCGCCAAATATATTGAGAATAGTACAAACAATAGCTGCAATTGTAGCTAACTTTGGATTACCATCATTTCGACAAAATGTGGATAAACATGTATATAATCCCGCAGGAATTAGAAAAATAGAATACCAAAATATATAATCTATTACCATTTCCAAATATGAATCATTAGCCCCTAACAAAATAGCAATTTTATCCGCAAATATTAAGCATAAGATAGTTAGTATAAAAAATGTAACAATATTGATAACTGTCGAATGCATAAATGCTTGATTTGCGCCTTTAACATCTCCACGCCCTAGTCTTACTGCTGCTACTGCAACACCCCCAATTGTAAATAGTGCGGCAATTGCCCCCACAATCATAACAAACGGAAAGGCTATATTTACTGCCCCAAGAGCATCAGTTCCTACACCATTACCCACAAACATCCCATCGACGATTGTTAAAACATAGTAAGCCGCGTTAGATATTAAAGATGGAATTATATATTTAATTAAGTTTGTTTTACGATTAGTCATATTATATCCTCCATAATAAAGAAGCGTTAATAGTATATCTACTAAACGCATTCTTATTTTTTTTCTATTGCTTTTTGTAAATTTTCCAATTGTTTTTTTGTTAAAAGTATTAATTGCTCTTGTTCAGACTCTGTATAAGTTTGAAATACTTGGTTTTCAATTTCAATTAATGGCATTATTATTTCTCCCATTAACTGCTCACCTTTAATTGTTAAAGTAATATTTTTACGGCGTCTATCATCTTTGAGAAGCAATAAATATCCTTCCTTTTCTAAACTTTTTAAACATGTATTAACAGTTTGTAGTGGTAACCCCCACTCTTTAGAAATATCCGATTGTGTTATATTAAAATCATTAACATAAAGCGAATATAAAATATTTAAAGTAGATTCTGATATTTTATGTTTAGATGCATATTTAGAATATAGATGAGAGATTTTTTGATTTAGATAATTATATTCTGAAAGAACCTTAATACATTTTGTTTTCATTACTTCCTCTTTTACTATACAGCATTATACTCCGAGTTCGGATATAAGTCAATACTATTATTACAACTATATCGTTTTCATTGCTTCTTTCGCAAATTTTGTTTCCACAATTACATTATATGGCGTTCTTTTATCAAGTTCCTTTGCTTCATCCATAATATCTAAAAACAAATTATATGCTTCTTCATTTAAAACTGGACTTTTTGCCCAAGCTTCAATTGATAAATATCGTTCCATAACTATCGTTAATTCATCAATTGTAGATGATAAAAACTGAGGATGTATAACTGTTGCAATATCACTTGCACTATGGCTATAAACATATTTAACGCCTTTATAAATAGCATTTGTAAATTTTTGAATTACATCTTCATTTTTTTCCATATAAGATTTATTGCAAAAATAATTTGTATAAGGTATTAATCCCGTTTGTTCGCCTAAAGATGCAACAATATAACCTTGATTTGCTTTTTCAGTAAGAGTGGCTGTAGGCTCAAACAACGTTACATAGTCGCCTTCACCACTTGTAAATGCTCCTGCCAAAGCAGCAAATTGTACATCTGTTCTAACATTTACGCCACCCTTTGCAATTACTGATTGGTCATCCTGACCAACTAATAAACCTTTATTTTTTAATGCATACTCTAATATCATTACTGGCATTCCTCCTTGCCTACCTCCAAGAATTGATTTTCCTTTTAATTGATTCCAAGAAAAATCTTTTTGTCTAGAAACTAAGAAATTACCATCACGCTGTGTTAATTGGCAAAAATTAATAGCATAATCTTTTTGACCTTGATTATATACATAAATTGTTGCCTCAGCACCAGCTAAACCAATATGAGCATCCCCACTTAATAATGATGCCATTACATTATTAGCACCATTCCCAAGAATTAATTCTATATCCAATCCTTCTTCTTCAAAATAACCTTGTTCAATAGCTACATAAAATGGTGCATAAAAAACAGAATGTGCTACTTCACTTACAGTTACATGATATTTATCATTTTCTTTACATCCAGTAACACCAAACATTATAAATATCAATAAAGTTATTAAAACTTTATGAATAAAATTTTTCATTATTCTCTTCCTTTCATAATTATTTTTTCAATTTGTTCAACAATAAAATTCATTATAAATGCACAAATTGATAATATAAGTACACCCATCATTACTAAATCAAGTTTAAATACTTGCCCACCATACATAATTAAATATCCTAAACCTTCTTTAGAAACTAAAAATTCACCAACTATTACACCAACCCATGCCATACCAATATTAATTTTAACAACAGAACATATATTACCTACATTTGCGGGAATAATTAATTTTATGAATATTTGCCACCTAGATGCATTAAAACTTTGTAACATTTTTACTTTTTCTTCATCCACATTGCTAAAGTAATTATATGTGGAAAGAATGGTAATAATTAATAAAATAGAGATAGCAACGACTACAATTCCTGATAATCCAGTTCCTGCCCAAATTATCATTATGGGTGCTAAAGCAGTTTTGGGTAAAGCATTCAAAACATTTAAAAATGGTTTTAAGAGTTTATGTAATGTCTCAAAATACCAAAGTATACCCGCAATAATAATTCCGGTTATACTTCCAATTATTATACCTAAAATTGTTTCTATAACTGAAATTTTAATATGACGAAATATTTCATTAGATTTAGTATATGTAATTAATAGTTTAATAATATCACTTGGTTTACTAAAAATAAATGTATTTATCACATTATAATATGCTAATAATTCCCATAGTGTCAAAAAGAAAATTAATAATAAAACTTGTGCTAAAATTAATTTTATTTTATTTCTTCGATATTTTTTTTTAACAAGTAAACAATTTTTATTCATTGTTAATCACTTTCCATAGTTTTTCAAAATATTCTTGAAATTTAATATTTTGTCTTTTCTCAATAGGTCCATTTCCACTAATATTAATTTCCATAATTTCTTTAACTTTTGCGGGACGATTAGATAATACAATAATTTTATCGGCTAAACTAATGGCTTCGCTTATATCATGAGTAACCATTATTGTAGTTTTATTTTCTTTTTTTATAATATTATATATATCATTAGCTACTTTTAGCTTTGTTTGGTAATCTAAAGCAGCAAATGGTTCATCTAGTAATAAAATATCTGGATTAACTGCAAGTGTTCTAATTAAAGCAACCCTTTGACGCATTCCTCCACTTAATTCATGTGGATGAGCATTTTTAAATTGTTTTATTCCATATTCTTCTAACATTCTTTCAACTCGTGAAATATTAATTTCATTCTTATTTTTTTTCACTTCTAATCCTATTAATATATTATCATATATATTTTTCCATTCAAATAAACAATCTCGTTGAAACATATAACCAATAACACCATTAACAACCACTTCTCCTTTTGTGGGTTTAATAAGTTCAGAAATTAAATTTAAAATTGTGGATTTACCTGCTCCACTGGGACCAACAATACAAACTATTTCTCCTTCTTCGATAGAAAAAGAAACATCATCTAATACTTCTATTACCATTTCTTTATGACAAAAATCTTTGGAAACATTTTTAAACTCTAATGATTTCATATTAACACTCCATATACCATATTAATATGTATAAAAAAAAGAAAAGTATAGGTTTTTACCTATACTTTTCTAATTGTTTCCTAATAAAAGATACATCAATACAAGAATATTTTTCAACGTGACGTAATACGCCCTCAATATCATCTCTTTCAATGACATAATCAAAACCATAATAATGTTTTGTTTCATTATCATAGATAATATCATTGTCATAAGCAATATATAAAACAATTGTATCTTTTTTAATGTTTAATTGTAAACACTTTACCCCAGTAGCATTTAAATAACCTGTAAGATTCCCAATATTAATTTTCACAAAATACTCTGGCAAATCTTCTATTTTAATCTTAGTAGGTGTAATACCTTCAATAAAAAGATATCCTTGTTTTTCAATATCCTTATACTCATTTATCAATGTTTGCTTTAAATAAATTCGTCCTAACATATTCATCACAATGCTTAAATGTAAACTGTAGTTTACATATCCTCTTTTATAATATCAAATTTCTTTTAAAAAAGCAAGAACTATTTAAAAAAAATTATTTTATTTATACTATATTATTACCAATAAAACTAATAATTACTTTTAAAAAATTTATTTTACAATAGAATTTTATTATCATAAAAAAAGAACTTCGTTATAATCAAAGTTCTCTTTCTTAAACTGAATATTTAAATTTCTGTGTAGGTGCATATATACTTATAAAATAACTCAGGGACCCCCAGTTTCTTTATAGGCATTTTTTGACGTAGAAATAAACCTCGTATTATAATTAATTGCTACACCAATTATGAAGGGAGGCTTACATAAATAATGATACCATAAAATTATTAAATTTTAAAGGATAAAAGTATTAAAAATAAAATTTTTTCATCTCATTTCTAATATTAAATATTTTTATGTTTACCAATGTTAAATATTTTAAAGTTTAATCTCTCTTTCATTCGTTCATAAAAATCATTTCATTTTATTAATTTTTGCTTTATAAAATAGCATTACATTTTTTAACAATAATAACTTTTTTTAATTTATAACATACTAATCATCCATTATTAATATAAACATTTTAACAATTAGTCGTTTATTGTCCATTTAAAATTCTATTTTGAGCAATATTAAAGTACTTACTTTCCTTTTCAATTCCAATAAACCTTCTTCTTAATCTTTTACATACGATTCCAGTTGTACCACTTCCCATAAAGGGATCTAATACCAATTGGTCTTCAACAGTTGATGCTTCAATAATTCTTTCAAGTAAACACTCTGGCTTTTGTGCAGGATGATAACCATAGTTTTTTTCATCCATTGACACAGCAGGCAATATCCAAACATCTTCTAATTCATTATTATTTATATTGAACATTTTCTCATAATTAAATATATGTCCATAACCTTTATCAGCCCACACTATAAATTCATATGAAAATCTACATTTATTTTTATAAATTAAAGGTGGCGGATCAATTTTCTTCCATATAATAATATTAATAATCTTAAACCCAACTTCATCTATCACCTTTTTTACATCAAACAAATTATGATAAGTACCACTAATCCATATACTACATTTCTTCTTTAATATTCGATAACATTCATTTATCCAATCTTTTGTAAACTTTTGAGTATCGACATAGTTTTCTCTTTTATCCCATTCTCCCTTATTTACTGATACAATTTTCCCACTTGAAATACTTTTTCCACCATTAGATAAAAAATATGGTGGATCTGCAAAAATAACATCAACCGACTCTTTTTTAATATTTTGCATTACTTTAACGCAATCATCATTATATAAAATAAAACACACCTCCCGATTTATATATTTCGCAGAAAAGTGTGTTTTTACTTTTTATATTTGAAATTTTTTATTTAAATATTTTTTTTATAATCCCATTTTCTAAATCATTAATTGAATAAAGATCATCAAGAACATCAAAAGTTTCTTCTAGATTTCTTCTTGCTGATTTCCATCCTATTCCATCTGTAAACCATACAAATTTAAATCCCTCGATAAATTTTGATTCCAATGCAATCATCTTATAACTCCTAGCTGTTTCATTTAGTTTTGAACCACCACCACTATAGAAATTACATTCTATGGCGTAAATACAAGAATCCGTCTTCGCTACAAAATCAAATCTTTTAGCACTCTTTCCTTCATTTGATATTGCGGATAAGTCTATGCTCCATTTCTTTTCAATATCTTTTAAATACATTTCTTTAAAATACACTACATTAGCTTTTTTCAAATAACTTTCTACCAGATCTTCCATTAGATGACCACCTCTATTTTTTCTACCATTTGAATCTAATCCAACTTCTACGCCTGTTACATAATCCACTAAATCATTTATAATATGATTTTCTAACAAATCAAATAATCCAGTTTCTTTCATAAAATGAACATATTGTGCTTCAGAGCAATTTACTTTATAAAAATTATAATTTACTCCTCCATTAATACCTTGACAATATATTTCGTTTTCCCTTTTTGCTATTAATAAAGGGATAACTTTTAAGATTTCTGGATATTTCTTTAATAAGGTTCTAAACTCATTTTCAATATTTTTTGAGCCAATAAGACTATTTAAAATATTTAACTCTATTTTAATTTCATTAACATTTCTATATACTTTTTCAAAATCAACATAATATTTATAGTCAGCAATGCTTTCTTTGAATTTACTTAACCATTCATTAAAGTTTCTCATTTTATTACCTCATATCGTTTCTTTGTAAGTTCAAGAAATTCTTCATTAATATCAATTCCTATATATCTTCTATTTAAATTTTTGCAAGCAATTCCAGTTGTACCACTACCATTAAATGGATCAAGCACAATATCATTTTCTTTAGTGGAAGCAATTACTATTCTTTCTAATAATTTAATTGGCTTTTGTGTAGGATGATAACCTTCTTTTTTTTCTTTTTTAGGAGTAGTTGGGATATTCCATAGTTCAGGTTCTTCTTCAAACATCCATACATCCTTCATTTGTTTACCACCATTTTCTTCTTTCATTGATGCATAATTAAAATAATGCTTCCCTTTCTTTTGTGCAGTTAGTTGCTTTCTAGCCCATATTATGGTTTCAGTAGAATGTGTAAAGCATCTACAAGATAAATTAGGTGCAGGATTAGGCTTTTGCCATATTATATTATTAATAATTGAAAATCCTTCCATCTCTAGTGCAACTCCTATAGCATAAACACTATGAAGAGTTGATGATATCCAAATTGTTCCATTATCGGTTAAAATGTTTCTACATAAACCTATCCATGTTCTATGGTACTCAATCCTTTCTTCAATTGTCTTACTAATATCCCATTCACCTTTATCTACTGATACTTGTTTGCCATTTTTACAACTAATACCACTACTTGACAAAAAATATGGTGGGTCAGCAAATATCATATCAACTAATTTGTCGCCAATCGTTTTTAAAAGTTGAAAAGAGTCACCAGTTAGTAATGTGAACCCTTCTTCTTCAAAGTAAATATTCTTTTTATTTATTTCCATAATAATCCTAATAATTAGTAATAATTACTTCTTCCACACTGCCTCTTCCTTTTGAATCAGCATTAATCATTCTTTTTGCATTTACTATATGTATATTAAACCCACTATAAAGTTCATTAATATATTTAGTATTATGATTACTTAACATCACATATACTCCTTTATTTGATAACTTTTTAAATAAATCAGCAAGTCTTTTTTGGTCTTGCTTTGAAAAATTAAATTTTGTATATGATGTAAATGATTCTTTTTCATCAAATGGATCATAAGGAGGATCAAAATAAACAAAATCTCCAGGTTTTGTATTTTCCACCGCTTTCACAAAATCACCCTCTAAAATTGTAACGTTGCCACTCATAAAGTAATTATGTAATTTAATTATATTTTCTTTATCATAAGTTTGAACTTTTTTCTTCTTACCTGATGGTACATTAAAATAGCCATTGCTATTTACTCTATATAGTCCATTAAAACAACTTTTATTTAAATATATTGCACGGGATGCTCTTTTCCAAATAGGAAGATTCTCAAATTCTGGATTTCTATCAACTTCTCTAACTTCATAATAATAATCCTCTGAATGATTCTTTTCATGTTGTTCTAAATCTTTAATCATTAATCTAAACCATTCATCATTTGCTAGGCATCTATATATTGCAAGCAATTCTTGATTTACATCATTGATAGTAGCATTCTTGGGCATTAGTTCAAACAACAATGCTCCACCGCCAATAAAAGGTTCAAAATAATTATTATATTCTTTTGGCATATATTCTAAAAGCTTATCAATTAGTTGCCTTTTTCCACCAGCCCATTTTACAATAGGTTTTGCATTCATTGCTTTACCTCCTATTTTTCCTTTTAAATTCTCTTTTCTTATTTTAAATAATTCTTAAATCTTGTCTTTTTTTATGTTCATTTTTGGACTATAAATTTAACTCTTATATCAATATTTTACCACATTTTTGCATCTATTTCAATAATTATCTCGTATTGATAAGCCCCCTTTTAAACTAAAAACTCAATTTAATAAATGTTAAATACAAATATTTTTTTATATTTTAATATTTTATTATTACCAATAACACTAACAATTACTTTTAAAAAATTTATTTTACAATAAAATTTTATTATCATAAAAAAAAGAACTTCGCTACAATCAAAGTTCTCTTTCTTGGTTATATTAAAAATTTTGTTGTTTTGTTGTTTTGTGGGTGAATTTATTAACTTTTGTGGGTAAATCTTATAAAAATCAAAAAAAGGCAACCAAAATTATTAGGATTGCCTTTTAATTTGCATTAATTTTCTGTATAATGATTTTGCTAGCCATAACACAGAAAGGAACTTTAATGCAAATTAATTATATCATTAAATTATTAAATTTACAAGATGAAAACATTAGTATCAAAAGAATGGAATTAATAAATGGAGTTTATTATATTCATCTTGTTTCTAACACTAAACCTTCATGTTGCAATAATTGTGGTTCATTATCAATTATTAAGCATGACACTTACATTAGAACAATTAAATATATGAATATTTTAAATTTTAAATGCATTTTAAAATTTCATCAAAAAAGATTTTACTGTAAAGATTGTAAAAAAACATTTAATCAAGAAACTAATTTTGTTGCAAAATATTCTACTATAGCTAATAACTTAAAAATTAATATGCTATTGGAAACTAAAAAGAAAAAGTCTTTTAAAGATATTTCCATTGAATCCAATGTTAGTAATGCTACCATTCATAATGAGTTTAAAAAAAGTTTATTTGATTACAGGGGCTCCCTTACAAGAGTTATTTGTATCGATGAATTTAAAGCATCTACTATTGCTGGGGAATATGCTTTTATACTTGGAGATCCTATAAGTGGAAAAATAATTGATGTTTTACCTTCAAGAAAACAAGATTATATATATTATTATTTTCAGTCTATACCTGATAAAGAACGTTTCAAAGTAGAATATATAATTACTGATCTTTTTGAGTCCTATAAATCCATTGCAGAAACACTCTTTTGGAAAAGTATTCATATTGCAGATAGATTTCATTGGATTAAACTCGCAACCGAAGCCTTTAATAAAACTCGAATAAGATTAATGCATGGTTGGGAAAAATTAGGACAGGACGAATTTAAAGGCAAATATAATAAATATACAACTTATGCTAATATTTTAAAGAAATATCACAAATTCTTTCTTATAAATCCTTATACTAGAGAACAATGGTTCTTCAGTCAAACACTTGAAGTAAGCTATTTAAAAGAAACAAAAACAATTGATGAACTAATAGAATGGTGCCTAAATATGGACAGTGATCTTTGTGAAGCTTTTGATTATTTAAGAGATCTATATAAAATAGCTAAGTTTTCAAATTTTGATAATGCAAAAAAAGATTTATTAGTGTGGTGTGAAAAAATTGAAAAAACAAAATCTAAAATGCCTGAATTTAAAAAAGTAGCTCTTACTTATAAACATTGGATTAACCCCATTGTTAATTCATTTATAATAAATATTGAAACTAAAGCAAGATTAACTAATGGTTTTATTGAAGGCAAGAATAATATGATTAAAACTGTAAAGCGAATCGGCTTTGGATTTAAAGATTTTGATATCTTTAGAGCTAAAATATTACACGTAGATGATGAAAACAAACCATTTAAAAGCTAATTAAAAAGAAAAATATAGTGTTATGGAGATAGCAAAAAAGAGGAGATGGAATGATTCCATTTCCTCTTTGAGTTTTGTGGTT
>CAZFAM010000030.1:0-15677 GCA_964516425.1 uncultured Bacteroidales bacterium
ATATATAAAAAAGGAGTTAAATATGAATTTTCAAAAATATGCTAATGATAATAAAGAAAATTTTTTGAAGGACTTAGATAAAGTATTAAGAATTAATACTGTATTAGTAGAACAACCAAATGTGAAAGAAGCACCATTTGGAGAAAATCTGGTGGAAGCACTAAACTATATGTTAGAGTTAGGAAAAGAATATGGCTTTAAAACTAAAAATGTGGATAATGTTGCAGGGCACATTGAATATGGTGAAGGTGATGAAATAATTGGCGTTTTAGCACATTTAGATGTTGTACCAACTGGAGATGGTTGGACAAATCCTCCCTTCACACCTACAATTATAGGGGATAAACTATACGCAAGAGGAGCACTAGATGATAAAGGGGCTGCTGTTGCTTCATTATATGCATTAAAAGCATTAAAAGACGCAGGAATTAAATTGAACAAGCGTGTACGTTTAATTTTGGGAACAGATGAAGAAACAGGATCTAGAGGAATACAAAGATATTTAGAAGTTGAAAAAATGCCTGATTTAGGGTTTTCACCAGATGCTGATTTTCCTATAATATATGGAGAAAAAGGGATTTTATCTTTTGATTTAATATCTAATAAAATTAGTAAAGAAATTATATCTTTTAAAGCGGGAGATCGTTATAATGTTGTTCCTGAAGTAGCATATATAAAACTTAAAAATAATTATCAAAATGAATTTATAAAGTTCCTTCAAAATAATGATTATCAAGGAGAAATTAAAGATGATACATATATTATGTATGGAAAAAGAGCTCATGCTATGGAACCTAAAAATGGTATTAATGCCATTATTAGAATGGTAGAATTTTTAAACACAATTCTTAAAGATGATTTCATTGCTTTTATTAACAAATATTTACATTCATCTCGCCTTGAACCAATGAATGAACAATTTACAAATTCAGAAATGGGTGATTTAACAAGTAATGTAGCATTTATTAATGTGGAAAATTGTACAGGAAAATTAGGAATAAATTTTAGATATCCAATTAATTGGAATAAAAATAAGTTTTTTAATAATTTAAAGACCCTAGCTTCAACATACGATATAGATATTAATATAATAAGTGATAGTGAACCACATTATATTAGTAAAGAAGATAATTTAGTTAAAACATTACATAAATCATATATTAAATATACTCAAGATACACAAACACCTAATTTTACTATTGGTGGTGGTACATATGCAAGATCAATGAAAAAAGCTGTAGCATTCGGACCTAAATTACCATCAAGACCTGATGTATGTCATCAAGTTGATGAATATGTTCATATTAGTGATTTATTATTAAGTATAGCGATTTATGCAGATGCTATAAAGGAATTGGGAAAATAATATGCGTTTAAGAAAAGTAAAAAATGCTTTAGAAGTTATTAATTCATATCCGAATATAGTAGTTTCTAATGCAAGTGAATATAAAGGAAAATGGAATACACTATTTAACAATAATAATCCTATATATTTAGAAATTGGAATGGGAAAAGGGAAGTTTATCCTTCAACATGCCATTAATAATCCAGATATTAATTATATTGGTTTAGAAAAAGAGGAAAGTGTATTAGTTAGAGCTGTAGAAAAAGTGTGTGATAATCCATTGCCAAATTTGATTTTTTTACACGAGGATGCTTTCTTATTAAATAATATTTTTGAAAATGAAGAAATTAATAAAATATTTTTAAACTTTAGTGATCCATGGCCAAAATCAAGACATGCAAAAAGACGATTGACATGTAATGCAATTTTAGATACATATTGTAATGTATTAAGCCATGATGGAAGCATTGAAATGAAGACAGATAATCGAAAATTATTTGAATATAGTTTATGTGAATTTAACAAAAAAGGATTATTTTTTAATAAAATAAGTTTAAATCTTCACGAAGATGAAGAAAATATTGTAACAACAGAATATGAAGATAAATTCGTATTAAAAGGAAATGTAATATATTTTATAGAGGTTAAAAATAATGGAAAAGAGATATGAAAAATTTAAAACATTAATGGATATGAATGGTATATCTGGACATGAAAAAACTGTTCGTAAATATGTAAAACAAGAAATTCAAAAATATACAAATGAAATTTATGAAGATGGTTTAGGTGGAGTATTCGGTGTTTTGGGCAATACTGGCCCAACAATTATGTTTTGTGGCCATATGGATGAAGTTGGCTTTATGGTGACTGGTATTACACCACAAGGAATGATTAAATTACTTCCAATTGGTGGGATTAATCCAGAAGTATATTTATCACAAAATATGAATGTCGTATTAGATGATGGAAGTATTATCAAAGGAATAATTGGTGCTGTTCCACCACATCTATCAAGTGGAGAAAGAAAACCAACAAGTGCTGATGATTTAGTTTTAGATATTGGTGCTGATTCAAGAGAACATGCTAAAGAGATGGGGATTAAAATTGGTCAACAAGTTGTATCGGAAAATAGTTTTTATTTTACAAAAGATAACAAAAAGATAGTTTCTAAAGCATGGGATGATCGTTTTGGCGTTGGAATGACTTTAGAAATTATGGAAGCAGTTAGCAAAATGAAACATAATAATCGTGTTGTATTTGGAGCAACAGTCCAAGAAGAAGTTGGATGCCGAGGTGGTCAAGTATCATCACAAATGATAAAACCGGATTTATTTATTACTATTGATGTTTCTCCTGCAGATGATTTTATGAAAGGTTCTGAAGCTAATGCTTCATTAGGTAAAGGTTATTTAGTACGTTATTATGATCCAAGAATTATTATGAATAGATCGCTACATCAATACTTTGTGGAAACAAGTGAAAAATATAATATTCCATATCAAGAATTTAGATCAATGGGAGGTACTGATGCTGGACTTGCACAATATGCGGGAAATGGTATTTTAGCAACAACATTAGGATTACCGGGAAGATATATTCACACTACAGGTGCGATGGTCCACGTAGATGATATAGAAGCGGTAAAACAAATGGCATTAGCAATTGTGGAAACTTTTGATCAAGAAATGTTTGAAAAGATAAAGAATGGATTTGATGATTAATGAAAGGATTAATATTATTAACCAATGGCTTTGAAGATGTTGAAGCAATCGCTACAATTGATGTTTTACGTCGTAGTAATATTCAAATAGATACGGTAGCTTTAGATAATAGAGAAGTTCTAACACAAGCGAATAATAAAATTATAGTTCAATATTTAATTAAAGATATTAGTTATGATGACTATCAATTTTTGATTATTCCTGGAGGAAAAGCTGTTTTCGAAGTTTTAGATAAGGATTTAAGAATTGATGAAATAGTTGAATATTTCTATAAAGCAAATAAATTAATATGTGCAATTTGTGCTGCTCCTCTTTTATTAGCAAAAAAAGGATACTTTCAAAATTGTAAATTTACATCATTCCCTAATTGCGTAGAACATAATTTGGAAAATCGTATCGACAAAGGCGTAGTTGTTAGTGATAAAATAATAACCGCAAAATCAATGTATTATTCAATAGAATTTGCATTAGAAATAATTGCAAAAGTTCAAGGCGAAACACAAAAACAATTAGTTTTAAAAAAATTAAAAGGGGAATAATAAATGAAAAAAACAATCATTATTTTGTTTTTGATAATGATCTTATGGCTAGTTGGATGTAATGAACCTAATACACCAGAAATTAGCAAATTAAATATTTTATCTTCTACTACAAAAATTGAAATTTTAAAAGATTTTAATAAAGAAAATGATATACAATATCAAGATAAAATTGTTATCACAAATTTAAATGATCTAAAACTATTGATTGAAAACTTAAATAGTTTAGAATTACAAGAATGTGATTTTGATAATTATGAATATAAGCAAGCAAAATACTATATAATTAGTGGAACAAAAAAAATATATATTATAAATGATGACACATTATATGTTCAAGAAAATGGAAATAAAAAATATACAATTAAACAAGGTAATTATGATTTCTTAAATTCTTATTTTACTAATCGTCAATATCGTTTTACTGATTTTGATTTTACTGGTGATATAGTTATCAAAAAAATTGATATTAGTAAAGAAGCAGAAGTTACTGATGGTTCTTCATTTTATGAAAATCTTAATGCAATTGTTTTTGTGAAAACAACAGAAAATGTGGAACATTTTGAATATATTATTACTATCGGAAATGATACTATTCAAGTTGCTAATCAATACTTTAATTTTCAAAATCAAATATATGAAGTAGTTGAAGGAAATTTTGAATTTCTAAAAAATTATAACTTTAATAGTTCGGGATGGTTGCCATGGGTATAAAGAAAAAGTCTAAATGTTTTTGTAACGTTTAGACTTTTTTACATAAAATTATATTCATAATAAAAATTATATTCATAATAAAAATTATATTCATAATTTTAATACTATTTTATTATATAATATTAGGTGATTAAATGAATAAAAAAATAAACTTAGTATTACAAGGTGGTGGCATTAAAGGACTTGCATATATAGGTGCTTTAAGATATTTAGAAGAACAAGATTATCAAGTAAATTATATATCAGGGTCTTCAGTAGGTGCTGTTATTGGAGCGTTAATTGCTGCAGGATATGATTCATATGAATTGGAAGAAATAGTAAATAGTTTACCAATAAGTATTTTGATTAATAAAAATAATTTAAAAGAATCATTAAAAAAGAAGGGCTTGAATTCTATAAAGGATTTAGAAAACTATATTGATAATCTTTTAATAAAGAAAGGAAAAAGGGTATTTAGCGATTTTAAGATAGGAAAAAATTATAAAATAATAATTATTACAACATCGTTAAATTTTAAAAGAATTTTTGTTTTGCCCTATGATTTAAAGTTATTAAATATCAATCCGGATAGCTTTCCAGTTGCCAAAGCAGTTGCCATGAGTGCAAGTATGCCCTTGTTTTATGAACCGTATAAAATTAATGGTTTTGCTTTTTATGATGGAGGTGTGAGCGATAATTATCCAACATGGTGTTTTAGTAATGCATTAGCTTTGAAAGTTAGTCAAGAAAAGAAAATAATTACTAATTTAAAGAATAAGGTGTTTGGCAGTATTAATAATCCTAATGACATAAAAGAAGTATACATTAATACTAATGGTTATAAATCAATAGATTTTGAAAGGGGCTTAAATAATAAATATGCCTTATATAATCGCGGTTATTATACACTAAAGAATTATCTTGAAAAAAAAGAAAATTCATGATACAATAATTACATATTTAGTATAATAATTTAAAAAACGAAAGTAGGTGTTAAAATGGATATCTCAACATCAGAAAATAAAGAAAAAAAACGTAAAACTGTAACAAAAGTAAAAGCTGAAGAAATCAGTAAACCAACTGTGAAAGAAATAGAAGATTTAACCGAAACAGCACTTGAAGTAAGTGCTGCAGATGTAAAAGTTGATGAAGTTACACAACAAGTTGAAGAAACATTACAAGAAGAAAAAAAACAATACATTTTTCAAAGAATTGAAAATGTGGATATTAAGACGGGATTAACTCAAGAAGAAGCTGAACAACGTATTTTACATCATTATAACAATGTGAATGATATAAAAACCAGCAAAACAGGATGGCAAATAATTCGTGATAATATCTTTACATTTTTTAATATGTTATATCTAGTTATAACTATAGTATTGGTTATTACTAAAAGTTATAAAAATTTAACATTTTTAGTTATTGTAGTTGCTAATACGACACTTAGTATTTTTCAAGAATTTAAAACTAAAAAAATAATTGAAAAATTAAATTTAATATCTTCGCCTCGTGCTATCGTTATTCGTGACTCACAAAAACAAGAAATAGAAGTGAACAATGTAGTTATAGATGATATTATTCGTTTCACATCAGGAAACCAAATTATTACTGACTGTATTGTGAAAGATGGATTTGTGGAAGTTAATGAATCAATGATTACTGGGGAAGCTGATGCAATCAGTAAAAACCATGGAGATATATTATATTCTGGAAGTTTTGTAGTTAGTGGTAGTTGTTTTGCTCAAGTTGAACATGTTGGAAAAGATAATTATATTGAAAAGTTAGCGATTGAAGCTAAAAAGCAAAAAGGTAATAAATCAGAATTATTAAGAACATTAAATTGGATTATTAGAATTATTGGTTTTATTATTATTCCAATTTTTGCGATTTTATTAGTGCAAGGATTTGCAAAGGCTGATCCATCATTAACTTTCTATCAAAAATTGTGTTCGATAATGCCATCTGTTGCAGGATCGATTATTGGTATGATTCCATCAGGATTATATTTATTAACAACAATGGCTTTGGCAAGTGGTGTTTATCGATTAGCCAAAAAACATCGTACAATGGTTCAACAATTGTATTGTATTGAGATGTTAGCTCGTGTTGATATTTTGTGCTTAGATAAAACAGGTACTATAACTGATGGTTCAATGCGTGTCATAGATTGTGTAGAAGTAAAGAACACAACAGATTATACAATGAGAGAAATTGTTGGTTCAATGTTAAATTGTTTTGAAGATACAAATGCTACTAGTGAAGCACTGATTAGATTTTTTGATGTTAATAAAGTTTTAACACCCATAAAAGTTTTACCATTTTCTTCACAAAGAAAATATAGTGCAGTAGCTTTTGAAAATGCGGGAACATTTTATTTAGGAGCTCCAGAATTCGTATTAACGGATGGTATTGAAAAATTACAAAATCGTATTAATCGTTACGCATCACAAGGTTGTAGAGTACTTGCAGTTGCTCATACTCCGTTAGTTCCTAAAGGCGAATTAATAGCTAAAAATTTAAAACCAATTGGTTTAATTGCTATTCAAGATCATATACGAGATGATGCTTTTGAAACAATTGAATTTTTTAGAAATAATGGGGTAGATGTAAAAGTTATTTCCGGTGACAATCCATTAACAGTTTCTGAAATTGCATCTCGTGCTGGTATTGCTAATGCAAATAGATATGTAAGTTTAGAAGGTTTGTCGGAAGAAGAAGTAAAAGAAATAGCTTTTGATTATACTATCTTTGGACGTGTTACACCACCTCAAAAGAAAGCTTTAGTTGAAGCGTATAAGGAAAAGAAAAAAACAGTTGCTATGACAGGTGATGGTGTTAATGATATTTTAGCTTTGAAAGAAGCTGATTGTTCAATTGCAATGGCATCAGGAAGTGAAGCTGCAAGAAATGTTTCTAATATTGTTTTAATGGATTCTAATTTTAGCGCTTTACCAAGTGTAGTTGCGGAAGGAAGAAGAGTTATTAATAATATTCAAAGAACTTCTACTTTGTTCCTTGTTAAAACAATGTTTACAATTTTTTTAACAATCTTTTGTATGTGTTGGAGAATTAATTATTTCTTTGAACCATCGCAATTAATTATCATAGAATTTTTCTTAATTGGTTTACCATCGGTATTTATTTCATTATTGCCAAATAAAGAAAAGATTCAAGGAAAGTTTATTAGTAATGTTCTAAAAAGAGCTCTTCCTGGAGCTTTAACTGTATTTATTATTGATGTTGCTTTATTTATAATTGCGAGTCGTATTGATTCATTTGGATGGATGGAAAATGGTGTAACAAATGAGATCTTTACAACGATTATTCTTTTAGCAACTACTGCGGTATGTGTAATTGAATTATATCGAATGTCACAACCATTTAATTTAATTAAAGGCTTAGTATTTGTTTGTGTGACAATTATTGTATTTGTTTCGTTCTTTATTTGTATTGGGGAAGATTCTTTCATTAAAACATTTCTTAATGGCTTTTTAAATTATAAATGGCCAATAGATGAAAGCACAAAGTTAATAAATTGTTTAGCTTTAATTATAATTGTCTTGGTAATTGATCCTATTATGTCATTAATGGAAAAATTACTAGGTAAAGTAAGTCATATAAAATTGTAAATTAATATTATAAAAGCACAACAAAAATGTTGTGTTTTTATAAAAGTTGTAGTATACTATAAATGCAATGGTTATAATTGCTCAATATACAAATGTAATAAAAGGAGGAAATTATGAAAAAATTAGTTGTATTACCAAAAGGAAAATGTTGTACAATATATTGCGGTGATTGTACATATTTTAACGCTAGTAAAGTTTCATATGGCAAATGTTGGTGTGGATACTATAAATCCTATAGTAGAAACTCTAGTAATATTGCTTGCTCTCATTTTGTAAGAGGATAGTCAGGTGAAAATTAAAAGTAATACATATTCACAAATCATTTCTTTTTTCAATGATTCCAATAAAGAACAAGGAGGAATCCTTGGGGTAAATGATCAAGATGTAATTTGTGCGTTTTATGGTGATAAAACTGGATGCTGTACAAATGATACTTATGAACCGGATATTGATACTTTAAATCAAGTGATTTTAGAGTGGTACAATAAAAATATTTATTTTATTGGTCTAATTCATAGTCATATTGGTGGATGTCCTAAGTTATCAAAAACTGATATAAATTATGCCTTAGAGATATATAATGTAATGGAAAGTGATGCAATTATTTTTCCAATTGTAATTAAAAGAAATAATAGTGTATGTATTAATAATTTTAAGTATTCTAATAATCAATGGACAAAAGATTCATTAGAAATTGTGGATTAAACGACGGGGCTGAAATTTAATTTATAGCCCCTTTAATTACCGAAAGGAACAAAAATGAATAAAATAATTAAAAATAAAATATTTAAATATTTAGTAGTTATTGTTGTTGTTTTACAAGTTGTTTTATTAAGTGGATGTTTTGAATGTGAACATGAATTAGTATGTGACAACAATGGTGTTGCAGCAACATGTACAAGTGAAGGCTTAACAGATAGTTATCATTGTAGTATATGTAATGCAATAGTTAAAGAACAAGAAGTAATTCCAATGATTGAACATACACCTGTGAGTGATAATAATGGATATGATGCAACATGTACAAAAACAGGTTTAACAAGTAGCACAAGTTGTTCAGTTTGTCATAAAGTTTTAGAGGAAAGCCAAGTAATACCAATGATTGAACATACACTTGTAAGTGACAATAATGGTGTTGCAGCAACGTGTACAAGTGAAGGCTTAACAGACAGTTATCATTGTAGTGAATGTCATCAAACAATAAAAGAACAAGAAGTTATTCCACTGGTTGAACATACACCTGTGAGTGACAATAATGGATATGATGCAACATGTACAAAAACAGGCTTAACAAGTAGCACAAGTTGTTCAGTTTGTCATAAAGTTTTAGAGGAAAGTCAAGTAATTTCAGTGAAAGAACATACATTAATAAGTGATAATAATGGTGTTGCAGCAACGTGTACAAAAACAGGCCTAACACCTAGTTATCATTGTAGTGGATGTAATCAAACAATGAAAGAACAAGAAATTATTCCAATGAAAGAACATACGTTAGTATGTGATAATAACGGATATGATTCATCATGTACTCAAGCAGGCTTAACATCTAGTTATCATTGTAGTGAATGTCATCAAACAATGAAACAACAAGAAATAATTGCAAAGAAAGAACATACATTGGTGACTGATAAAAAAATTGATTCAACATGTACACAAACCGGACTAACAGAGGGCTCGCATTGTAGTGAATGTCATACAGTATTAGTTAAACAAGAAGTAATTCCGATGAAAGAACATACAGTGGTAAAAGATCAAAAAATTGATTCTACTTGTTCAGAAGTTGGTTTGACAGAAGGTTCACATTGTAGTGAATGTCACACAGTATTAGTTAAGCAAGAAGTAATACCGATGAAAGAACATACGCCTGAAGTGGATCCAAAAGTTGATTCAACATGTACAAAAACAGGATTAACAGAAGGTTCACATTGTAGTGTATGCCATACTACAATAGTCAAACAAGAAGTAATACCGATGAAAGAACATACACCTGAAGTAGATCCAAAAGTTGAAGCAACATGTACAAAAACAGGATTAACAGAAGGTTCACATTGTAGTGTATGTAATACAGTTTTGATTCCTCAAACTGAAATTGCAACAATTCCGTGTTTATATAATAATGATTATCATTGCGTTAGGTGTAGTGGTTCTCAATATACAGAAATTACATCAATGGATGACTTTAAAAATCTTTGTTCTGTTAATGGTTCTACTTTAACATATAACAAAAGTGAAATAATAATTATTAATTTAGAAAAATTAAATCCAAATGGTTATACATTTGTATTTGAAGGCGATTGTTCAAAAGTAATTTTACTTGGTAATGGTAGTAATTATGATTTAGGAATAACAATTAATAATAATAACACTAAAACATTCGATTTAGTATTGGATAATGTTGTTATTCAAAGATTTAATACGATTATTAATAGTTCTGTTGAACAATTGAATTTAGTTTTTAATGGTGAAAATAATGTTATTGAAACTACTACTGGAGCTCATGGTGCTAATGGGCAAGACGCCTTTACACAGGGTCTTTCATCGTTTCCAGCTTCTGGTGGCCAAACCGGTGGCAATGCTAATGTAGCGATTAATGCATCTGGAAATATTACTCTAAGTTATTACAATACTGCTTGTCCAACTGTTAAAATTAAAGGTGGTAATGGTGGCAATGGTGGTAATGGTGGTAATGCAATTGTACGTCAACCAGCCGGTGGTAATGGCGGTAATGGTGGTAACGGAGCTTATGCTATCAGTGCTAATAAAATTACTGTAAAACGTGAAGTTAAAACAATTCAAATAATAGGTGGCTCTGGCGGATCTGGAGGAACTGGTGGCAAGAAACCGGGGGCTATTTTTGGGTCTAATGGTTCAAATGGAAATAACGGTGCTAGTGCAACGGCCACAAATGTTACAATTACATATGAATAGAATGTAAATAGGGATTTTAACTAAATTGTGTAAACAATATAGTTAGAATCCTTTTTATATTAAGACATTTTCCTAGAATAACTATTAAGACATTATCACAGATTAATCATAATTAATCATAACTAACAAATTATCCTCTTGACAATTACAATAAAAAAGAGTATAATAAATAAATGTGGGTATATCTCACCCCTTGCTTTTATTATAATAAAAGCCAATAGACCAGAAGGAGGTAAAGAAATGAAAAAGTATACAGGTATGTACATTTTAAAACCTACTTTAACTGAAGAACAAATTAAAGCAAATGTGGAAGAACTTAATAAAGTTTTCACAGATAAAGGTGCTGAAATTGTTTCAGAAGAAGAATGGGGATTAAAAGATTTAGCTTATCCAATTAATGATTTTAATAAAGGATACTATGTTAAATTTTCTGTAAATGCTAATAACGAAGCTGTTGCTGAATACGATCGTATTTGTAACATTAAAGAAACAGTTATTAGACATATTTTAGTTAAAGATGAATAGTTAAGGAGTAAGTATGAATAAAGTAATTCTTATTGGAAGATTAACTAAAGACCCAGAATTAAGAAAAACACCTACAGATGTAAGTGTTGTTCAATTCACAATTGCTGTTAATCGCTCATACCAACAAAATGGAGAAAGACAAGCAGACTTTATCAATTGTGTTGCATGGAGAGGACAAGCAGAAAACTTAGCGAAGTACATTAGAAAAGGTGGATTAATTGCTGTAGAAGGAAGCATTCAAACAAGAAGTTATGATGATGCTAATGGTGTTAGAAAATTTGTAACTGAAGTTGTAGTTGCTCAAATTACATTCTTAGAAAATAAAAAATCAGATTCTGGATACAACGATTTAAGTCAATTAGAAGTTCCACCTATGAGAGAAGACAATAAAAATAGTTTTTCTCAAGAAAGTCCATTTGGAGATATTAAGAGTAGTTATGATATTTCTGGTGATGACTTACCATTTTAATCATTATATAGGAGGATATGAAAATGCCAGGTTTTAGACCAAAAAGAAAGAAAACTTGTTATTTCACAGATCATAATGTTGAACATATTGACTGGACAGATTATGAATTATTAAAGAGATTTATATCTGACCGTGGTAAAATTTTACCAAGACGTGTTACAGGTACTAAAGCTAATTATCAAAGACAATTAGCAGTAGCTATAAAACGTGCTCGTCATATGGCATTATTACCATTTGTGAAAGAGTAGTTAATATTTTTGAATTAATACAATTTACTTTGCAAAAAAAAATGCAAAACAAATTCCAAAAATGAAAGCTTAACATTTAATCGTGTTAAGCTTTTTTATATCATTTAAATAATGCTTACTTGAAAAAACGCTCAAATTTAAATAAAGTTAACTTGAAAAAACGCCCAATTTTGTGAACATAATACTTGAAAAAATGCAAATAATAGTATATAATATTATCAAAACGGAGTAAATTATGTTTAAAAGAAAAGTATATAATGAATTGTTAGTCTGGAAAGAAAAATGTAATGGAAAATATGCTGCCTTACTTGAGGGAGCAAGACGCGTCGGAAAATCAACAATTGCTTTAGAATTTGCAAAAAACGAATATAAATCATATATAATGATTGATTTTGGACAAGTAGGTAAAAACGTAACTGATTTATTCTTAGATATGAGTAATTTGGATTTATTCTTTTTACGATTGCAAACTGAATTTGATGTATCATTAACCGAAAGAGAATCTGTTATTATTTTTGATGAAATACAGTTATTTCCTCTTGCTAGACAGGCTATAAAATATTTAGTCAATGATGGTAGATATGATTATATTGAGACTGGTTCTTTGATATCCATTAAAAAAAATGTAGAAAAAATTTTAATACCATCTGAGGAATACAAAATAAATGTTTATCCAATGGATATGGAAGAATTTTTCTGGGCAACCGGAAAAAGTAATTATGATATCTTGCGAAATCTATACTTATTAAATAAACCAATCTGCGAAGCAACAAATAGAAAATTAATAAGAGATTTTAGAATATATTTAGCTGTTGGCGGTATGCCACAAGCAGTTGAAGCATATGTTGACAAGAAATCATTTAAAGAAATTGATTTTGTTAAAAGAAATATTATTCAATTATATAAAGATGATTTTAAAAAAATCGATTCAACTGGAAAAATTGGAATGATATATAACTCAATACCATCGCGACTTGCCTCACATAAGAAAAGATTTTTCATTACCTCAGCAACTAATAGCAGACACAAAAACAAAAATGAACAATTGCTATCAGAAATCATAGATTCAAAAACGGTAATAATATGTTACAATACTACTGATCCTAATGCATCTTTATCACAAACTAAAAAGCTAGATGATTATAAATTATATTTATCTGATGTTGGATTATTTACAACAATGCTATTTAATGATCAGGATAAAAACTATGAAGATATTTATAAAAAATTATTAAGTGATAAATTAGATATAAATTTAGGATTTTTATATGAGAATGCAGTAGCACAAATAATTACTTCAACAAATAGAGAATTATATTTTCACACATGGAGAAAAAAAGACTCGACTCATTCGTATGAAATTGATTTTATTTTAAGTAACAAAGGGAAAATTATTCCCTTGGAAATAAAATCAGGTTTAATTAAAAATCATAATTCTATTAATGAATTTATAAAAAAATACTCTAGTAGAATTAGTAAAGGTATAATATTATCTAATTATGATGTAAAAAATGAAAACATGCTATTATTTAAACCAATTTATTTATTACCATTTATATTAGAAGAATAAAATGCATTTTTTGTTTAAAAGTGTTATATGGCATTATTACCATTTGTGAAAGAGTATTTTAATAATTTGAATTAATACGATTTACTTTGTAAAAAAAGATACAAAACAAATTGCAAAAATGAAGGCTTAACATTAGTTGTTAAGTTCTTTTTTTTATTCTAAAAAATATAAAAGTCTTATAATTCTAAGTGTAAAAAGCAATAATGTTAATAATTAATTTAACTGAAACATTAGATAAAATAGAAAAAATGGCTGAATCTACATTTGATAATATTAAAGAAAAATTTGTCAAAAGTTATTTGTTTGTAACATATTATTATTTCCATTCTCTAAAGACTAATTAAGCTTGTTGAGATAATACATAATAAATTCAGCGAAATCTTACAAAAATAATGCGTTAATTTATCAAGTGTGTAATAAAAAACATAGAATAGTAAAAGTCCATCTTGACATTTGACTTAAATTTAGTCAGATTAATTGATGAGCTTACTTTAATTTACTTGATTAGATTTAATAATATAAGTATTAAATTGTGCGTACACAAAAAAAGTTACTAATTATTATAAAAGAAATAAAAAAGAACTGTCATTATTGGTTTTATTTAGTTTTTGATAAAGGAAAATCAAAGATTAACAGTATAGCTATATTTCTAATATGTATTATTATCACGTTAAATAAATGGTTTAATATTTCGACTAAAACTACATTGCAATGTTAAAAAGGTCGATACTTTAAAAATTCCATGGCAAAATATTATTGCAAGGGATGATAGAATGTATTTAAAGAGAACATTAGAAAAAGATATTGTAAATGCTTTAAAGGAGCTTGCGTGCATTACTATTTATGGAGCAAGACAAACTAAAAAATCAACAATGGTTAAACATTTATTTAGTGATATATTTAATTATGTGATTTTTGAGGATTTGTCGATTAGAGATTATGCAATTAGGGATCCTAAGGGATTTTTGGATTTTTATAAATTTCCTCTTGTAATTGATGAAATTCAAAAGGCTCCTTCTGTGTTGAGTTATATAAAAATAATAATTGATAATTATAAAGAAGAGCGTTTAAAAAATGATAAATCTATTAAACTGCTTTACATATTAACCGGATCAAATCAATTTGAACTTCAAGAAGCAATAACAGAATCTTTAGCTGGCAGAACGGCAATATTTAATATGACTTCTCTTTCTTTTGCGGAAAGATATGGATATCAAGAACAATCATACTTTGATCCCAATATTGAAATACTTTTAGAAAAAGAAAAGAAAGTTCATAAACATTGAAGCAGAAAAGAAATATTTGAAGATATATTTAAAGGAGGAATGCCTGAATTTGTTATAAAAAATATTGATAGGGAAAGATGCTATAATTCATATGTAACTACTTATATTGAGCGTGATGTAAAGAAGGTAATACCAGCAGCAAAAGAAACGACGTTTTTAAACTTCATGGAGTATATAGCGTTAAGAACAGGAAATAAAATTGATTATTCTGATATTTCAAGAAATATTGAAATTGATTCTAGAACTGTCAAGGAATGGATTTCAATCCTCGAAACATCAGGTATAATAAAACTATTGCAATCTTATATGTCAAATATATCGAATCGAATTATAAAAAAACCTAAAATCTATTTTTTGGATACTGGTTTATGTTTATTCTTAGCTCGTATTCCAACTGCTGAAATTCTTGAAAAAAGTGCCTTTGCTGGCGCGTTTTATGAAACATATGTGATTTCAGAAATAATTAAATCATATTATAACTCTTCTAAAGATTTTAAAAGAGAAATATATTATTATCGAGATAAAGAACAAAAAGAAGTTGATTTGATTATAGAAACATTTGAAGGTATTTATCCTATTGAAATAAAAAAAGGCATTAATAGTGTGTCACCAAAAAAGAATTTTAATTTTTTACAAAAGTATAATAAAAAAATATTAAATGGACTAATTATTGATTCATGTGAAAATATAGTTCCATTAAATAATAATATTTACTATTGTC
>CAZFAM010000031.1:0-13462 GCA_964516425.1 uncultured Bacteroidales bacterium
ACCCACAAAAGTTAATGAATTCACCCACAAAACAACAAAACAACAAAACAACAAACTTTTTAATAGAACCAAGAAATAAAGTAATCATAAAAGTCATAGCTTTTTTAGCTATGGCTTTTAATTTTATTTATATCTTGTTGATCTAAATCAAATATATGCCATGGAATATTATTTGTATTAAAGTATATACTTTTACTATATTCATTATTTGTAGCTAATTGGCCAGTTATAGGATTTAGTTTTATTGAAGTGACATTATTTGGTGTATCATACCATTTTTTTTCTTTATCTTTATTATAATATTCCATTATTTCTGCCCAAATATATTTGATAAACTTTCCCTCACTATTTTGTAAAGTTCTATTGTCATCATAGCCGCACCAAATTCCTAAAACTATATTATTATTAAAACCAATCATCCAATTATCTGAATCTGTTGAACCACTTTTTCCCGCATATTTATTAGATAACATTGATTTTATTGATGCTCCTGTTACACTTATGTTAATTGATAAATTATTATCAAACATATTAGTCATTGTTTCAGCAAGTATATAGCAATTATTGTAATTGTATTTTTGTTTAACATCATTTTTATTTTCGTATAAAACTTTTCCATTAATATCAATTATTTTATTAATATAATTTGTTTCTATATTTTTTCCTAAACTAGCAATTTTTCCATATCCTAATACAAGTTCGTTTAAATATACTTCACTTGTGCCTAATGCTAATGATGGGTTATTATTGATTTTGGTAGTAAAACCAAAATCTAATAAAGTATTATATAATGTTTCTGTTCCTAAAAACAAATGCGTTTTTACCGCATATATATTATCAGATGTCGCTAAAGCGTATGCCATTGTAACTTCTTGATTTGGATAAATATCTTTATAATTACGTGGTTCATATATAGTTCCATTAACATTAAATGAAGTTGGTAAGGATGAAAAAGTTGTTATCGGTGTAAATCCATTTTCTAACGCACTATAATATAAAAATGGTTTAATAGCTGATCCAGGTTGTCGTAAAGCACTTGTAGCTCGATTGAAAGAAGAATTGGAATAATCTTTACTACCTATAATTGATAGAACATTACCATTGTTTGGATCAAGTGCCATAATTGAAATTTCAATATCTGATTCGGGTATATATTTATTAATTGTTTTATTTATAAAATCATTTAAACTAATATCAATATTTGTATATACGTAGTAAGGAACTGTTGAATTAATATTTAGTTTTTGTAATTCATTAATAACAACATCTTGATAAAAGGGGGCAACTTTTAAACTATCTTGTGTAATATTTAAATTAATAGTTTCTTTTAGGGCTTGTTCTTTTTCTTTTTTTGTAATGATATTATCATTTTCTAATTCATTTAATATTAATTCTTTTCGTTCTTTATTTTTTTCAAAATTATTTATTGGAGAATAAATTGCAGGCCCTTTAGGAATTGCGGCTATAACACATGCTTCTGAAAGTGTTAATTCACTTGGCTTTTTATTGAAATAGTATTTACAAGCATCATTTATACCATATATTCCATGTCCAAAATATATTGTATTTAAATATCCTTCTAAAATTTCATCTTTCGTATATTGTGCTTCTAAATTAATAGCAATCGCAATTTCTTTTATTTTTCGTTTATATGTCTTTTCACTTGTTAGAAATAGATTCTTTGCATATTGTTGTGTGATGGTTGATGCACCTTCAGATATATTGTTATTTTTAATATTTTTGATTAAGGCTCCACCCATTCTTTTAATACTAAATCCATTATGTTTATAAAAATCTTTATCTTCAATTGATATAAATGCATTTATAATATGCTCACTAATTTCATTTAATGGAACGTATGATTGTTTATTAGAATTATTTATTTCAAAAAAATCATTTCCATTTTTATCTAGTATTACTATAGTTTGTTTTTCTGGTATTTTGTAGTCTAAATTTTTTGAATAGTTGATAAAAGCAATTATTAATAAAATTGTAATAATAATGAAAAATATTAAAATATATTTACTTAGTTTTAAAATCATTTTTAAAAACTTCATTTAATCACTTCCAATTATATTTTTTACTTTTTTTTTTAGTGTATGAATAGAAAAAAACGGAAATAATTAAAAAATATTATTTATGAAAGAAATATAATTGCAATTATAGACATATTATGAAAAAAATATAATAAGAAGATTTATAAGGAGTTATTTATGATAGAAGAAAATAGTGTTTTTATATTAATGACTATTGCTTTAGTAATAATGGCTATTTTAATAGTGTATTTTGAAAAAAATGTTTTTATTGGATGTAACAATGATACTTATATGATAATTGATACAGTTAATTTAGATAAAACTAATGTTTAGTTATTGGCAGTTTTGATAAAGAAAAAGCTAATTTGTTAATGGATAAAGATATATCTTATAAAAATGTTGATTAAAAAACAATCTTTTCTGTTGAATCGTTATTAAATTGAGTTTTAAATAAAAATTCAAATATGAAAATTATATGTCTGCAGTAGAAGAAAGACGTTGTCTATCATATTATTTATAGAAAATGATTGTGCTTGAAACTTGAAATTATTGTTTGAAGATTCTATAAAAGACTGTACCTCATTTATTGCTTATATTACTAAAGAATCAATAAATAAAGAATGACGTAAAAAAATATAATTAGCTATTTAAATTTATAAATAATAAAAATAGCTAAAAGTAATTTTAAATTTTTTTGGTAATTATAATATATGAAAGGTGAAAAAATGAAGCGTTGTTTATTAATAATATTTTTATCGATAATGATGATGCCATTTGTTAATGTAAAAGCTATAGAAAATAATGTTCTTAATTATTATGTAGAAGTTGGAATTGGAACTGATGAAATGCTTGTGCTTGATGGTTATACATATTTAAGTGGTAATGTTGTGTGGGATAAAGAAGGAGAATATGTTGTTAACTATTTAAATGAAAGTGGAGAAAAAGTAGAAGTTCAGTTTAATATTACTGTTAAAAGTAATGAGAATAAATATTATTATGAATTTCAAAAAAACTCTAAAATAAATATTGATCCTAATTATATAGTAAAAGATTTTTATTATCTTAATGATGATTCTTGTTATATTGTTGCTAATGATACTAATTGTGATAGTTTAGAACTTGATAATACTCAAATTTCCGTTTTATATTTTGTAAATGGTATTTTAAAGTGGGAATATAAATATAAAACAAATAGTGCTGTTATCAAGTGCTGTTTAAATGGTGATAACTTAATTGTATCAGGAAATACTTATACTTATCCATCATCAATTATAGTTTTTGAGATTAATCCAAATAGACAAATTATAAATGAAAAAACGATTAATGGCGAAGATAATGTTATACTTAAAGATATGTATATATTTGATAATAATATATTATTAATTACTGAAACAAGTAGTAATGAATTAGATTTTAAAAATCTTAATTCCTTAAAGGTTAAAAATGGAATAATATTATCAATCTCACTTTCTGATTGGCAAATAATTGATTCTTTAGCTCTTGCAAATGATAATATATCGATTAAAACTATAACTGCAGATAATAATTTTTTACATTTAATAATTAAAAATTTAAATAATAATACTTTTAAATATTTAAAAATAAGTTATTATTTAGTCATTTATAAATCTGAAAACTTTTCAATTATTAATAATATTATTAAATCATTTGTTTTTGATGGCCAGTTATATTATATATCAGAAATGAATAAAACTGTTTCCTTTAATAATTTATATAAATCTATATGTCAAATTGATTTCATTGATAGTAATAATATTAACTTACTTTATAATAATAATGAAGTTTATTTCTTATTATATAATAATGAAATATTAAAATATGTTATAAAATTTAATGGTAATTATTGCGAACAAATCACATTAAATTTCGAAGGTAAGCTTTTAAAGAATGAGCAATTTATATTACTTATAGATAATAATTCGACTATTAATTATTATGATTTTCATTTATTAGAATTTATAAATGACAATGAAAAAAAGGTCATTTATAATGGTGTTATATATGAACCATCAAATGAAATAAATATTGATAATGATATTTATGGTGATTATAGTGAAATAATGTTTATTAATATTTTAGATAAATACAATATTTGTTATTTAGAAGAAGTAAAAGTACCATTGATAATAAATATTGAAGAACATAAGACATATGATAAAGGATTAGAACTATTGTTTAACGGTCATGGAAAATTAGGAAAGTTAGATATTGAAAGTGGTTATATTATAAATGATATAGGAAATTATAGTTTAGAAATTTATGGCAACAATGGTCAAAAAACTACTATTAATTTTAGTGTAGAAGATTTAATGAAGCATCCAATGATAGAAGAACAACCCAATATAAATATTGATAATGTTGATTATCAAGAAAAAAGAACCCAACCCGAAATAAATAATTACTATCAGATATATAGTCAAAATAATCAATATCTATTTGTTATTATTTCAATGTTTATTATCGTATTAGGGTTATTAGGAATTATAATATGGAGGAAATACAAAAAATGAAACTATTAATACTTTTGTTTTCTTTGTTTAATTTAGGGTCAATTCAAACAGATTATTCAATTAATTGTTTATATGAGGAGTCGAATAAAGTTGTGGAAGAATTAAGCGAAGATTATACTATTGAATTTGATGATGATAACTTTCAAGTATTATATAAGAATAAAACAATAGTAAAACAAATTAATTATTGTTTTAAATACTTTTATTTTGATAATAATGTATATATTTTTTATAAAGAGCAGTATGGTGATTATTTCCATATGAAAAAGATATATAATGGGAAAATAATTTTACAAAAAACGATTGAAAATCGTACTAATGGTGAATTTGATATTGTGGAATACAATAAGTGTTTTTATATTATATCAACTATTAATGAATATAGTGATGAATTATTTTCTGAAGCTCATAAAAAAAGTGGTAATTTACAGGAGAAAAATTGTTTATTATTTAAGGTTAATTCCGGACTAGAAATTGAAAATTTAATAATATATGGTGGAAAATTAAATGATTATAATTATAAAATAAATTATAATAATGGTAAATTATATATTACAGGAATGAAAGAAACGTTAAGCAGTGGAACATTTGGTTATGGCGGTAATAACGATAAAGGCTATTTTTTATCGATATTTGACACAAACTTAAGTTTAGAAAACTATGCCATATTTGATAGTGAAATTAAGACAATTGATTTTTTAGAAAATGATATTTATGTTTATTTAAACAATTATTTATATATTCTTAATTCACAATTAAATGTAAAATCTAGCCTTGAAATTGCCTCACAATGCATTTTTGGGAAAATGATTGATAAGTTTTCAACAATAGTAATTAATGAATCAGAAGTTAATTTTTATGATACTAATACATGCAAATTATTATCAAGTTTTAAATTTCCATTTGATGAAGATTTTTTGTGTTATTTTGTTATAGATAATGATTTATATATTAAAATGCAATATAATTATCTAAAAATTATTATTTATGATGATTCTATAAAAAATAATGAATATATATATGATAATGATGAATTAAAACTCGAAAATTTTAATATAAAGGGATTGTTTGGAACATACGATGCAAAAGAAATCGATACAAGTGGTTTTAATCCATCTATATTTGGGCTATATGAATTGAAAGTTGAATATGATAATTTTACAATTCCGATACTAGTTAGAGTTTTAGAACGACATAACGTAACAAATGGTAAAATATATCCTTTGAACTATAATTTGTTATTTTCGGGTACCGGTTATTTAAATGGCGAAGAAATATTAAATAATTATGAACTAGTTAATGAGGGTAAATATCAATTAAAACTTGTTGGTAAGGATGAAGAAGTTATAATTGATTTTGAAGTGAAAAATCTTGATATTATTTTTGCAGAAGAAAGCTTAAAAGTATGGGATTTTGAATCATTTCCTAATGAAGAACAAGAAATATCTTTTGATGTTAATTTAAATGATAATTTTAAAATTACTAATATTATTATAAATGATGAAGACTTTCCGTTTTCTTTTAATAATAATCGTGTTACTATTAAATTGAAACAGTATGAACCAGGAATTTATGATTATTGTTTAAATAAAATTATTTATATAAATGAAAGCAATAATAAAGAATATGTTGAAGAAATTAATAAAACATTTAAATTAAAAGTTTTAAATAATAATTTAATATTAAATAATACATTTGATAAAGATGGTGATGAATACCATTTTATTAGTAATGTTGAAAACAATAAAGAAGGAATAAGATATTTAAAATTCATATTAGATGGTCAAAATGAAGAGGTTTGTTATGTGTCATTTGCTGATGAAAATGTTAATTTACTATTTAATTCTGATTTATCTGGTTTACAATTGATTAGATGTTACTTAATATATGATGTTGGAAAAAAATATTATGAAGAACAATTATTATTTTCGTTTGAATATTTATTTTCTAATACTAATTATTTAGGAACTCTAAATGTGGATAGTAATAATAACGAAATTAGTTTGATAGATTTGAAATTTAATAATAATAAGCAACTTAAAAATATCAAAATCGATAATAGTGTTGTTTACGAATATCAAGAAATAAATTATTTATCATCGATTATTACAGGATTAGTAATTGTGATGATAATGTATGGTATATATTTCGTAATAATTAAAAAGAAACAAAAAAAATAAAATATTTCTTCCAAAGTAGATTAATTAAAAGATTGTAAAATTCTTTAATCTATTTTGGGAGTTTTTTTTGTATAAAATGTTTTATAATTTTTTGCTTATTTTTACTTTTTTTGATATAATAATGTATATTTATAATAAATATTATAATTATCGGAGGGTTTTATGGTTTCATGTGTAAATCTTTATATGCAAACAGAATACTCTTTTTTAAACTCATTAATTAGAATTAAAGGGCTAGATCAAATACTACAAGAGTATGAATATGATGCTTGCGCAATAACTGATGACAATATGTGTGGCGTAATAAAGTTTTATAATATGTGTAAAAATTATCACATAAAACCACTTATAGGTTACCGCTTAACAATTCATTATGCAAACTTTGATTCGGTTTTGTTATTATATGCAATGAATGAAATTGGGTATCATAATTTAATGCAAATATGTACAATGAGTAGTTTAAATAAAAACTTAGAATTAAAAGATATTACGGAATATACATATGGCGTTTTATGTATTATACCTAATCTAGAAAATGCGATTATTAAATATTTTATAAATAATGCGATTGATAAAGCTACAATTATTTTAAATCAATATAAAAACTTATTTACTGATTTGTATTTGGGAATTGATTTACAGTCAAATGAAAGTAGAAGAAATGTGGAAAATATAATTAATTTTGCGAATATTAATCATTTAGAAATGGTTGCTTTAAATAAATCTAATTATATTGATAATAAAGATATTAAATCTTTACAAATTTTAAAAGCAATTTCCACAAATGATAAAAACTTTCATTTAGAAGAAATAGACTATAATTTAACACTATTATCTAATGTAGAAATGAATTTGTTATTTAATAAATATCCTTTTTTATTAGAAAATACTATTAAAATAAAAAATATGTTAAATGTGGAAATTAAATTTAATGAATTTAAATTCCCTAAATATGATATCGTTGATAGCACAAAATATTTAGAAGATTTATGTAAAATTGGTTTAAATAAAAGGTTACAACAACAAAAAAATAAAGTTGATATTAATAAGTATCGTAATAGGTTATTATATGAATTGGAAGTAATTAAGAAAATGGGTTTTGTTGATTATTTTTTAATTGTTTTTGATTACGTTAAATATGCGAAAACTCATGATATTTGTGTAGGCCCAGGAAGAGGAAGTGCTGGTGGTTCACTTGTTAGTTATTCACTAGGAATTACTAATATTGATCCTTTGAAATATGATTTGTTATTTGAAAGATTTTTGAATCCTGAACGTATTAGTATGCCTGATATTGATGTTGATTTTCCCGATGATCGAAGAGATGAAGTAATAAGATATATAGGTAAACGCTTTGGTGAAAAGCGTGTTGCTCATATTAATACTTTTGGAACATTTAAAGCTCGTTTAGCAATTCGTGATGTTGCTAGAATGATGCAAATCAATGATAATAAATTAAAAGAAGTTCTTAAATATGTTCCGCAGTTTAGTAATGAATTATTAAAAAATATTATTAATGACAATTATCAATTAAAACAAATGATGGATAGTGATGAAGAAATTAATAATTTATTACATATTAGTATGACAATTGAAGGTTTGCCTAGAAATTGTTCAACGCATGCCGCCGGTATTATAATGGCTGATAATTTACTAACTAATTATACACCGCTACAACCAGGTATTGATGGTTTATTACAAACGCAATATGAAGCAAGTGATTTAGAAATGCTTGGATTAGTCAAAATGGACGTCTTAGGTATTAGAAACCTTTCTATTATTAAAACTGTTTTAGATGATATTGAAAAGACTGAAGGAATGAAAGTTGATATTAATGCTATTCCTTTAAATGATCCTAAAGTAATGAAGATGCTTGCAAATGGAGAAACATTAGGAATCTTTCAACTTGAGTCTGATGGAGTTAGAAAACTATTAATTGATTTAAAGTGTTCAACATTTGATGATATAGTAAATGCAACATCTTTATATCGTCCAGGACCAATGGATATGATTCCGACTTTTATTAAAAGGAAGTTCGGTCAACCATATGAATTAATTCATGAGGATCTTCGCGATATTTTAAAAAGTACATATGGAATAATTGTTTTTCAAGAACAAATCATGTTGATAGCACAGAAGTTTGCGGGATATAGTTTAGGACAAGCAGATATTTTACGTCGTGCTGTTTCTAAAAAGAAGCTTGATGTTTTACAACAAGAAAGAGAAAAATTTATTAATGGTAGTATTAATAACGGATATTCAAAATCTAAAGCGAATGAAATATATGATTATATTGAAAAATTTGCTTCATATGGATTTAATAAAAGTCATGGTGTTGCATATGGTCTGATTGCTTATCAAATGGCTTATTTAAAAACTTATCATTTCAAATCCTTTATGTCAGCATTAATGACTAATAATATTGGTTCGATTAATTCACTAATTAAATACATTAATGAATGTCGAAAGAAAAGTATTTTAATTTTACCACCTAGCATTAATAAAAGTGATAAAAAATTTGTTTATGATCAAAATGGCATTTATTATTCTTTGTTAGGTATTAATAATTTGGGAGAAGTAGTTGTTAATAACATTCTTGAGGAACGAAAAAAAGGTGAATTTATAAATTTCGAGGATTTTGTATATCGCACAAAAAATATTTTGAATCGTCGTCAATTTAATTATATTGTTTATTCTGGAGCATTAGATATTTTTAAATTATCTAAAAAAGGAATGATTGAAAATTATGACTTTGTAATGCAAAAAATGGAGTATCAACAAAGTTTAGGAACTGAAATTATTAATAATGTAATATCAGATGATGAATATTCGTTTGAAGAAATTAGCCGCGGAGAATTAGAAGCTTTAGGATTCAATTTGCAATATAATGCTTTTGTGAAATATAATCAAATTAGAAATAGATACAATTGTAATACAATAAGTGATAGTTTAGAAAATAAAGAAAATATTAGTGTTGCAATAATTCGCTATGTTCGAGAAATTACGACTAAAAAAAATGATCAAATGTCATTTGTTACAATGTATGATGAAACAGGGGAAATAGAAGGTGTTATTTTCCCAAGTACATTTGCAAAGTATAAAAATATAATAGAACTTAACAAAGCGTATTTGGTTAAATACAAGTTGGAAAGACGCGAACAAAAATTACAAGCAATTATAGATAGTATTTACATTTTAAAATAAAAATGTTATAATTATAGGAATTCACAGAAAGGTGATTAGTATGATAAAAAAAATAGGTGTTTTAACATCTGGAGGAGATGCTCCTGGCATGAATGCTGCAATTCGTGCAGTTGTAAGAGCTGGTATTTCAAATGGCTTAGAAGTGTATGGCATATTTGATGGATACCGAGGAATGTACGAGGGAAAAATAGATCGTTTATATCGAAAATCGGTTTCTGAAAAAATTAATCGTGGAGGTACTTTTTTAGGTACTGATCGTTTACCTGAATTTAAATATTCAGAAATTAGAGAAGTTGCGATTGAAAATGTTCATGAATTTGGTATTGATGGTGTGGTTTGTATCGGTGGTGATGGAACATATCATGGTGCTTTAGAACTTAGTAAAATGGGATTAAAATGTGTAGGCATTCCAGGAACAATTGATAATGATATTTCAGGTACTGATTATACAATTGGCTTTGATACGGCTTTAACAACAATTGTGGAAGCAGTGGATAAATTGCGTGATACATCAAGTAGTCATAGGCGCTGTTCAATCGTGGAAGTTATGGGTAGACATTGTGGTGCTTTAGCAATTCATGCGGGAATTGCGGTAGGTGCTGAAATGGTTATTACTAGTGAGACAGGATATAATCCTGATGAATTAGTGGAAATCATATGTGAAGCTGCAAAAACCAAACGTCATGCTATTGTTTTAGTTGCGGAAAAGGTAACTGATATTAATAAGGTTGCGGAATTAATAACTGAAAAGACTCCATTTATGGCTCGTAGTACTATTTTAGGATATGTACAAAGAGGAGGATGCCCAACACCAAGAGATAGAATTTTAGCTTCTAGTATGGGAGCTAAAGCTGTTGAAGAATTAATTAATGGTAATGGTGGAACATGTATTTGCGAAAGAGGAAATCAATTAATAGTTATTCCTTTAGAGGAAGCATTATCCACAAAACGAGATCAAGTAAGTGATAAAATGAAAATATTTAAGGAGTTATGGTAAAATGTGTAAAAAATGTTATATAACAACACCGATTTACTATGCGAGTGGAAAAGTACATATTGGTAATAGTTACTCAACTGTTGCTTGTGATGCTTTTGCTAGATATCATCGTTTAAAAGGCGATGATACATTCTTTTTAACTGGCATGGATGAACATGGATTAAAAATAGAAGAAGCTGCTGCACAAAACAATGTTTCCGTACAATCTTTTGTGGATAAAATTGCGGATGAAACTAAGCAATTATGGAAAAATTTAAATATAACTAATAATGATTTTATAAGAACAAGTGAAGAAAGACATACTAAAGTTGTTCAAGAATTATTTGAAAAGTTATTAGCAAATGATGATATTTATTTGAGTGAATATGAAGGGGATTATTGTGTTGCTTGTGAAACGTTTTTTACTAAAACACAATTAAATGAAGATGGAACTTGTCCTGACTGTGGTAAACCAACAAGAAAAGTAAAAGAGGAGAGTTATTTTTTACGATTGAAAAAATATCAAAATCAATTATTAGATTTTATTAATAATAATCCTGATTTTATTCAACCACAATCAAGAAGAAATGAAGTTGTTTCTTTTATTGAACAAGGATTAGAAGATTTATGTGTTAGTAGAACATCTTTTAAATGGGGGATTCCTGTTAAAAGCAATCCTAAACATGTAATTTATGTATGGATCGATGCATTAGCAAATTATATTACTGCTCTTGGATATGGTAGTGTTAATAATCAATTATATAAAGATTTTTGGGAAAATAATGACCAAGTATATCATGTTATTGGAAAAGACATTTTAAGATTTCATGCTATTTATTGGCCGATTATGTTAATGGCATTAAACATTCCTATTAAATTCAAATTATTAACTCATGGATGGATTTTATTGAAAGATTGTAAAATGAGTAAATCAAAGGGGAATATTATTTATCCTATGGATATAGTAAATGAATATGGATTGGATAGTTTGCGTTATTATTTATTAAAAGAAATGCCTTTTGGAAATGATGGTTTATTTACGTGGGAACGTTTCTTTGAAAGATATAATGTTGAACTAGCAAATGATTTTGGAAACTTGGTTAGTAGATCCATTTCAATGATAAATAAGTATTTTAATGGAACTGTTAGTAAAGGAACTGTTAATACAGAATTTGATTGTGATTTTGAAAATGTCATTTTAAATAGTAAAACAAGTTGTATGAATAGTTATGATAAGTTCGAGTTACAACAAGCAATCACAGATGCATGGTATATTATTAGAAGAGCAAATAAATATATTGATGAAACTGCACCTTGGGTATTAGCTAAGGATGAAAACAGGAAAGATGAATTAAATGATGTAATGTATCATTTATATGAATCTATTAGAATTGCTTCAATTTTATTAATGCCGATAATGCCAGATTCATGTAAAACTGTTTTAGATGAATTAAATGTAAAAACAGAAGAAAGAAACTTTGCATTTTTAGATTTTGGTGTTACACAAAATGCAATCGTTACTGAAAATCCAATTGTATTATTCAAGCGTTTAGATGTAAAGAAGGAGCTATTAAAATATTAATACTATTATAGTAGTATAATATTAAGTGAGATAAATGAAACTAAACTCAGTAATTAAAAAAAATAGATTTTTAATGTCTATCCTTGGAATGATTATCGGAACTCTTGTTTATTGTTTTGCAATTGTATTTATTTTAGACTTTGGGCAATTTTATGCTGGTGGGGTCACAGGTATTTCTCAATTATTTGCGAATGCCTTTGGTATTCCCTTTTTAAAATCTTTAGTTACAGCTTTAATTAATATTCCTTTATTTATTATTGGATGGAAAGGCGTTAGTAAAAGATTTGCTATTTTAAGTTTATCATCCACAATTTTACAAGTGTTATTATTTGCCTTTTTTGACTGGCTTAAAGCTGATTGTGGTTTTAATCCTTTTGAATCATTAGCTGTTTATTCTTCAGATGGAAAAGTAATTAATTTGGTTGTTTTTGCAATGCTTGGGGGCTTTATGACTGGTGCTGGATGTGGTATTGCTTTACGTATGGGATCATCAACTGGAGGAATGGATATTATTTCTCAAAAGGTATCATTAAAAGTTGGTATACCTTTTGTGGCAATTTCTGGTACTATTGATTTTATAATTATTTTAGCAGGAACTATTATTGCAAAAGATATTTCAGTTGCTGTATATACTTTAATTAGATTATTTGCACATATTATTACTCTTGATAAAATTCATACTATATATAAATTCCAAAAAATTACAATTATCACAAAACATAAAGATGCATTAAGGGATGTTTTATTAAAACAATTTGAACATAGTATGACAATATTCCCTGTAATTGGCGGGTATACTGATGAATCAAAATGGTGTTTTGAAATTATTGCCTTAACATTTGAAGTGGAAGATTATCGTGAGGCAATATTGAAAGTTGATTCACATGCGTTTATCACATATACGTCTTTAAAAGGAATATCAGGTAATTATCGTAAAAAAGTAATAAATTAAT
>CAZFAM010000032.1:0-12963 GCA_964516425.1 uncultured Bacteroidales bacterium
CGCAAGTATTTTATTCATACGGTCTTTAATTCGTAATATATGTTTAGCCGCAATTTGAATTTCTGTTGCTTGACCACTAGCTCCACCTAATGGTTGGTGAATCATAATTTCACTATTTTCTAAAGCAAATCTTTTGCCTTTTGTACCACTTGCTAATAGGAAAGCAGCCATTGAAGCAGCCATGCCAATACATATAGTTGATACATCAGGTTTTATTAAATTCATAGTGTCAAAAATGGCCATTCCCGCAGAAATACTTCCCCCTGGTGAATTAATATAAATTTTGATATCTTCTTCACTGCTTTCTGCTGCTAAAAATAATAACTGTGCAACAACAGAATTTGCTAAATCATCATTAATTTCTCCGCTTAACATAATGATACGATCTTTTAATAAACGGGAATAAATATCATAAGAACGCTCCCCTTGAGCAGTTCTTTCAATAACTACAGGTGCATAATACATATCGTTAATCTCCTTATATAATTATAATACATCAATTATAACATTATGTCAATTAAGTTTTTTGTCAAAATGTGTTAAAACACAAGCAAATTTAAAAACGATTAATATATTAATAGCGAAAGGAGGTGTAATTATGAATCAAAATGTTCCAAATACAAATATTGTTAATTTACCACCTATTGTTACAAGACGCGTAAATGTAGTACATCAATATCAAATAATTAATCAACCACATATTATGGAAGATGTAACACAAGTTTGCAACCATGTAATTAAACGCCACCAATGCTTTACTAAACCAATATGTTGTGAAAATACTGATTATCAAGAAGAAGGCTGCTGCAACAATCAAATGTTTGATAATCAAGAAAATGGTTTTAATAATCCACAAAATCAAAATAATTTCTTCTAAAAGGATTTTAAGGAAAGGTGTAACATTTCTAGGTTACACCTAATCCTTTTTAATGTATCTAGAGTTTTTTATATTTTAACTTGAAAAGGTACATTAAAAATGATATAATACTAATAACTTGATGATAAAGAAGTAGTAATATAATTAATTATTTTATAGAGAATAAAGCAAAATGGTGGAAGCTTTTAAATAATATTATATGAATTCATCTTTGGAGAGATTCTAATCAAATCCGTAATTCTTGCGTTAAAAGATAAATGAAGAGCTTATAGTAATAACTATAAGAATTAAGGTGGTACCGCGGAATAATTCGTCCTTAAGGAACAACATAGTTTCTTAAGGCATTTTTTATAGGAGGAAATCAAATGAACGATGATTTAAAAAAGTTAGAAGAAGAAGCCATATCTTCAATCGCATCAGCTCCAAATGAGCATAGTTTAAATGAACTTAAAGCTTTATATTTAGGCAAAAAAAGTAAATTACAAACTATAATGTCACAAATGAAAGATTTAAGCATTGAAGCAAGAAAAGAACTTGGAATGAAAAGTAATGAATTTAAAGTTAAAATTGAAAAATTGATTGAAGATAAAAGGAAAGCAATTGCTAATGCTTTAATTAATGAAAAATTAAAGAAAGAAACAATTGATGTAACTTTACCTGGAAAAAAAGTACATATCGGTTATGTTCATCCATTACATAAAGTAATAGATGAAATTGAAGATGTATTTGTGGGTATGGGATATGAAGTTGCGGAAGGACCGGAAATTGAAGAAGATTTATATAATTTTGAAATGTTAAATCTTCCCAAAGGACATCCTGCACGTGAAATGCAAGATTCATTTTATATAAATGATACTATTTTACTTCGTACACATACTTCACCTGTACAAGCACATACGTTATTAGAGAAAAAAGGAAAGCCATTTAAGATTATTTGTCCTGGAAAGGTATATCGTCGTGATAATGATGATGCAACACATTCACATCAATTTATGCAATGTGAAGGATTAGTTGTAGGAGAAAATGTTACTATGGCTGATTTGAAAGGAACTTTAACAACACTAGCATCCAAAGTATTTGGTGATGAACTTGCTGTTAGATTCCGCCCTTCGTTTTTCCCATTTACTGAACCAAGTGTTGAAGTTGATGTTCAATGCTTTAAATGCGGTGGAAAAGGATGCTCATTATGTAAAGGTAGTGGATGGATTGAAGTACTAGGTGCTGGAATGGTACATCCAAATGTGTTAAAAATGGCAGGATATGATACAGATAAGTATCAAGGATTTGCGTTTGGAGTTGGTGTAGAAAGAATAGCAATGTTAAGATACGGAATTGATGATATAAGAAACTTTTATACAAATGATATCCGTTTCTTAAAACAATTTTAGGAGGCAAAGATATGCGTGTTAAATTAGAATGGTTAAATGAACTTGTTGACTTAACAGGTTTATCTTTAGAAGAAATAGTTAATACTGTAAGTTTGTATTCTATAGAAGTTGAAAATGTTGATAAAATGGTGCATGCAAGTAATATTGTTATTGGCCATGTATTAACAAAGGAACCACATCCAGATAGTGATCATTTGAATTTATTAACAGTTGATGTTAAAGATGAAATATTAAACATTGTATGTGGTGCTCCCAACGTGGAAGCTGGGCAATATGTTATAATTGCAAAAGAAGGATGCGTTTTAGATGGCGGTACAATTAAAAAATCTAAAATTCGTGGTTATGAATCTCGTGGTATGGTATGCTCACTTCAGGAATTAGGAATTGAAAAAAAATATGTAGATGAAAAATATCAAAATGGAATTTACTATTTTGAAGATCAAGTAGAAGTTGGTGCTGATGGAGCTGAAGCTTTAAACTTAAAAGACCCTGTTATAGAACTTGGCCTAACACCTAATCGTGGTGACATGTTAAGCATGCTTGGAGTTGCTTATGAAATGAGTGCAGTATTCAAGAGACCATTAAAACCATTAGCATTTGATATCCAAAGAAAGATAGATAAAAGTACTAAAAAGTTAGATATTAAGATTGAAACTCCAAATTGTATTTCATATTATGGACAAGTAATAAAAAACGTTAATTTAAAACCGTCACCAAGGTGGTTAAATTCGCGTCTAATCGCTTTTGGAATTCGTCCCATAAACAATTGTGTTGATATCACAAACTACATTCTAGCGCTTTTTGGACAGCCACTTCATGCATTTGATTTAAATAAGGTCGGAAATCAAATAGTTATTAAAAACGCAAAAGAAAATGAAGAATTTATAACTTTAGATGAACAAAAAAGAATTTTAAAAGAAAATGATGTAGTAATCACAAATGGTAATCAATCTTTATGCCTTGCGGGAGTTATGGGAGGCTTAGAAAGTGAAGTGACAGAAGTTACAACAGATATCATATTAGAAGCTGCAGTATTTGATCCATTAACTATAAGGAAAACAGCTGCAAGATTAAATTTACACAGTGAATCTAGTCAAAGATTTGAAAGAGGCGTTGATGTTAATAGAACAAAATTAGCATTAGATTATGCTTGTTATTTATTTAAAGAATTATGTGATGCTGAAATAGTTAATGAGCCTACTTTTGTAGGGGTTGAACATATTGAAGATAAAGAAATAAGTTTAACTACAAAAGATGTTAATAGTTTATTAGGAACAAATATTTCAGAACAAGAAATTACTTCTATTCTTTTATCACTTGGATTCAAAGTGGAGCCAGGAATGAAAGTAATGGTTCCAAATCGTCGTCCTGATATTACAATTAAAGAAGATTTAATTGAAGAAGTTGGTAGAATTTATGGATATAATTTATTACCATTAACTCATCCATGTGATGATAGTGCAGGTTCTTTAACTCTTCCTCAACAAAAAACAAGATTAATTCGTAATAGTTTATCTGCTATGGGATTAGATGATGTTGTAACATATTCATTAGTTAGCGAAAAAGAAAATACATTATTTGCTATTAACTATAATAGTGAAGAAAAGGATATTCCACTATTAATGCCATTAACTGAAGATCGTAAAGTTTTAAGAAAAACATTAATTCCGTCATTATTAAATGTCGTAAAATATAATTTTTCAAGAAAAATAAAAGATGTAAACATCTTTGAAATTGCGAAAGTTTATTATACAAAAAATAGTATTGAAGAAAAAGAAGAAAAAACAGTTTTAGCAGGAGCAATGGCTAATGAATATGCTAGCACATTGTGGAAAGGTCAAAAAGAAGTTGTTGATTTTTATTTAGTAAAAGGAATTTTAGAACAACTAGCTAAATCTTTAAATACAACATTCGCATTTGTGAAAGAAGAAAGAGAATGCAATGAAATGCATCCAAATCGTACAGCTGCAATTATGTGGAAAGATAAAAACATTGGTTATATTGGTCAAGTTCATCCACAATATGCACATGACAATGATTTAGATAATGTATATGTATTTGAAATATTAATTGATGAATTATTAAATGAACCAGAAGTTATTAATCGTTTTACACCAGTTGCGAAATTGCCAAGCGTGGAAAGAGATATTGCTTTAGTGATGAAAAAAGATGTTAATGCTCAAGATGTAATTAATTGTATATTAAAAAGTGATAAACAAATATTAACAAATGCTTATGTATTTGATTTATATGAAGGTGAAAAAATAAATCCTGATGAAAAGTCATTAGCAATTAAACTTGTATTTACATCAAATGATCCATTAACTGATGAAATTATTAATGCCAAAGTAAAAAGGATATTAAAAGATTTGCAATACAAAATGAATATAACATTACGTTCTTAAATATCTTTCAAAATTTCTTGTGATAAAAAACCATAATTTAAGGCTTCGTTCCTTAGATTATGGTTTTTATATTTTTATATAGTCAAGATTTGTAGTTTCAATATTACAATTTGGATTTATGATTTTATTTATAATATTGTCTACAAGTTTATTTGGCGTTGATGCCCCAGCTGTAATACCTATTGTCATATTGTCTTCAAATGTTATAGCTTCAAGATCTTCAATATTTTCAATTAAATAACATTTTTTTAAACACTTAGTTTCACACAATTCTTTAAGTTTGTTTGTGTTATTACTTGATTTGTCGCCCACAATAATAACTATATCACATTCTCCGGCTTTTTTCATTACAGCTTCTTGACGGGTTTTAGATGCATTACAAATATTAATATCAAAGATAATATTTTTATATTTAGATTTTAAAATATTCACAATTTCTAATAAATCAACATATGACATTGTTGTTTGCGATGTGAAATATATGTCTTTATCGCTTATCTTTAAGAAATCAATATCCTTAGGGGAAGTGATTAATACAATATTATCACTAATACTCATAATGCTTTTACATTCCGGATGATTTAATTTTCCGTAATATAATATTTGAAAACCTTCTTGAATTTTTTTCTTTATATTTTGCTCAATTTTTAGGACTTCTGAACATGTTGTATCCACAATGGCTAATCCTCGAGATAATATGTTTTGCTTTTCTAATTGACTTAAGCCATGGGCTGTTATAATAATAGTCCCTTTTGTAATGTTTTGATAATCATTAATAATTTTAATGCCTAAAGACTCATAAGCATCGGTCACATGCGTGTTGTGGACGAGCTTTCCATACATATAGTATGGCTTTGGCATATCATTATTTTGTAAAAGAGTATTAATCTTTTTTATAGCTTTTATTACACCTTTACAATATCCTTGGGGAATAAATTTGATAATTTTCACATTTCTTGTCATTTTTAAATATCCTAAAGATAGTATATCATAGATTATAAGAAAAATAAAATGTTATTTACTTTAATTTAAAACAATGTTATACTATGATTATGAAAAAAGGAGATTATAAATATGGATTACAGTATTAAAAATAATTATTTGGAATTAGTAGTTTCATCACATGGAGCTGAAATGCAAAGTTTGGTATCAAGTGAGGGAATTAATTATGCTAGAGACATCGATCAATATTGGAATCGTCATGCTCCGTTATTATTTCCAATTGTGGGGAAATTAAAAGATTCAAAAACAATTATTAATGGAAAAGAATATCATATGAATCAACATGGATTCTTGAGAGATCAAGAATTTAAAGTTTATGAACAAAAAGCTGATGAAATAACATTTATAAATCGTTATAGCGAAGAAACATTACAAATGTTTCCTTTTAAATATTGTGTTTATGTAACATATAAAATTGTGGATAAAACAGTACATACAATATTTAAAGTAGTTAATGATGATACTGAAGAAATGGTTTTTAATTATGGAGGACATCCTGGATTCAAATGCCCACTATATGATAATGAAAAGTTTTCAGATTATCGTATAGTATTTGAACAAGAAGAAAATTTCGAAGCTCCAACAGTAGTGTTAGAAAATGGAACGCTAGATTATGACCATACCATTGCCTATCACAATATTAAAGAATTGGATTTAGATTATAAATATTTTGATATTGATGCCATATGTATTCCTGATATAAAATCAAAAAGTGTTAGTTTATTAAATAAAGAAAATAAAGGAATTAAATTTGATTTCTCAGGATTTCCAATGTTAGCTATTTGGACAAAGCCTAATGCTCCTTTTATATGCTTAGAACCATGGATTGGACATGCAGATGTATATAATTCAACACATCAGTTTTGTGAAAAGAGATATTTAATTCAAATATCTTCTCATGAATCATTTAGTGCCACTTATTCAATTACGATAATTGACTAGTGAGGATGATATGATTATTAATTGTGAAAATATCAGTAAAAGTTATTCCGATAAACTATTGATTAATAATCAAAGTATTACTATTAATGAAAAAGATAAAATAGGAATTATCGGAGTTAATGGATGTGGAAAAAGTACATTACTCAAGATTTTAGCAAAAAAAGAAGAGCCAAATTCTGGTGATGTTATATATGCGAAAAATATTAAAGTTACTTATTTAAGTCAAGAATTAAATTTGGATGAAAACTTAACGGCATTAAAACAAGTTAAAAAATATATTGCTAAAGATGCGGATGAACATTTAGCTTCTTCGATGTTACAAAAATTAGGAATTTCTACTATTAATAAACAAATATCCACAATGAGTGGTGGTGAAAAAAGAAAAGTTTCTATTGCTTGTACCTTAGTTATGGAAACAGATTGTTTATTAATTGATGAAATAACTAACCATTTAGATATCCAAACCATTTCTTTTTTAGAATCCTTTTTAACGAAATTTAATAAAGCGATAGTAATGGTGACACATGATCGTTATTTTTTAGAGCGTATTACTAATCATATTGTGGAATTATATCGTGGTAAATTATATTATTACGAAGGAAACTATTCTAACTATCTTAGTCTTAAGGCTCAAAGATTAGAATATGCGGAAGCTCGTGAGAGAAAAAGACAAGCTTTTTTACGCAAAGAATATGAATGGATTAAACGTGGAGCTATTGGCCGTTTAACAAAAAGCAAAAAAAGAATTGCTAACTATTATGAAACATTAAATCAAGAAGGAGTAATTGCGGATAAAAAGATTGAATTATCAAGCATTTCTTCTCGCCTTGGAAATAAAACAATCGAACTCAATGATGTTTCTAAAACATATGACAAAACACTTATTAGAGATTTTTCGATTATTTTAGAAAATGATGCTCGTATTGGGGTTGTGGGAAATAATGGTAGTGGGAAAACTACTTTACTTAAAATGTTAATGGGCGATATTAAGCCTGATAACGGAACTATAAGTATTGGCGAAACAGTAAAGATTGGTTATTTTTCTCAAGAAAATGAAAACTTGCCTTTGAATATGCGCGTTTATGATTTTCTAAAAGATAAAGCAACAAATGTTGTTACTGCTGATGGGGTTTTAAGCGTAACGCAAGTTTTAGAAAAGTTTTTGTTTTTTGGTGATAGTCAATATACTTATATTAATAAGTTGTCTGGTGGAGAAAAACGCCGTTTATATTTGTTGAGTGTTTTAATAACATCTCCTAATATATTATTATTAGATGAGCCTACTAATGATTTAGACATTGAAACATTAGAAGTTTTAGAAGAGTATTTAGATAATTTTAATGGTGCTGTTATTGTAGTTTCACATGATCGATATTTCTTGGATAAAGCTGTGGATAAAATATTATATTTAAATGAAAGTGGTATAATTGAAAAATACCAAGGAAATTACTCGCAGTTTTTACAAAACAAAAAAGAGGAACACAAACAAACAATTGTTTCAACGCCAAAAAAAGTAAATGAAAATAAAACAATTAAAATGACATTTAAAGAAAAACAAGAATTTGCATCCATTATGGATGATATATCAATTCTAGAAGAACAAATCAAAAAACTAGATGATATTATTAATAGTAGTTATCAAAATTATTCTCTTGTTAAAGAACAAATTGATGAAAAAGAAAAATTAGAACAAGAATTAGAAAATAAAATTAATCGTTGGGAATATCTATCAAACTTAAATGATCAAACCTTAAAAAAATCTTAAAAAAATCAAATAATTAGCACTTACCACTTGACAGTGCTAAAATTAGTGGTATAATGTTATTAGCAATCGAGATAGAAGAGTGCTAATAATAGTTAGGAAGGTGTGAATTATATGAACTATTTAAATAAAAAAAATAATGTTGGATTTTTTGGAGATTCTTTCTTTGACTTGTTCAAAGATAATGATTTTGATAATAAGTTCTCACATCTAATGAGAACAGATATTAAAGAAACAGAGAATGAATATATATTTCAAATTGAAGTTCCTGGATTTGCGAAAGAAAATATTAAAATGAATTTGGAAAATGGATATTTGAATGTGGAAGCATCATCTATCAAAAATACAAATGAAGAAGGAAAGTATTTAAGAAAAGAAAGACATTTTGGAACAATAAGCCGTAGCTTTTATATTGGAGAAGATGTTAGTGAAGAAGATGTTAAGGCAAGCTTAGATAATGGTATTTTATCAATTAGTATTAATAAAAACGTTGAAAAGAAAGAAAAAGAAAAGAAATATATTAATATTAATTAATTTGAAAGGGAGCTAGTAATAGTTTCCCTTTTTAGTTATAAAATCTTGAATAATAATCAAAAAAATGCTATAATTCAAGAGACATATTGGAGGAATAATAATGATAGTATGTGTGGATGTTGGCAATACAACAATATGCTTTGGACTATATAATGATAAAAATCTTATTGATACATATAAGATTGAATCTAAATTAACTAAAACAAGTGATGAATATGGATGCTCTTTATTAACACATTATCAATTGAATAATATTAATAAAATGGAAATAAAAGGAGCAATCATTTCATCTGTTGTTCCTAATGTTGATCATGCACTTGAAAATATGTTTAGTGACTATTTTCATATTGATGCTATTTTTGTAAATCCTAGTATTCCTCTTGGATTAACAATTAAAGTAAATCCAATTAATAGTTTAGGAGCTGATTTATTAGTTGGTGCATTTATAGCAACAAAAAAATATGGTGTTCCTAATATAGTTGTTGATATGGGAACTGCTACAACATTAATTGCAGTTAATAATAAAAAAGAATTGTTAGGGGGAGTTATTTATCCAGGTGTATTAGCTGGATTTTCTTCATTAATTAATTCAACGTCATTATTAGAAAATACTAAAATTGAAATACCTGAGCATGTTATTGAAAACAATACTAAAGGATGTTTACAAAGTGGTATGACATATGGCACAAAAGCAACAATTGAAGGTATAGTCAATATGATGAAAGAAGAACTAAATGAAGAAGATGTTAAAGTTATTGTTACTGGCGGAGCTTCTAAAATATATAAAACATTATTTGCAAATTATATATATGATGAAAGACTATTATTAGATGGCCTATATGAAATATATCAAATGATTGGTAAAAGCAACATATAAAAAACACCCACTACATATATTATAGTGGGTGATTTTTTTGAAAGAAAATATAAATGTGGGACCACTTCTTTTTATTGATACAATAAAAGAGGATGTCAAACCTAATAATCAAGATTTTTATGATAGCCGATATAAAGTAGAAGTAAAGCCTATTAAAGAGCATTTATTTAAACAACAAGACACAAATTTTTATATTAAAGTTAGTAGATTAATTGAAATGCATAATCGTAATAAAAGAATAATATGTAAAGTAAGTTTGTTAAATAAGGAAGAATATTATGTTATTGTAAAAGAGTCTAAAAATAATGTTTTGACATGTTTGTTAGTAGATAATGCAGATTCTATTTCTTTTGCTATTGATCAAATTGATGAATTAACTATTGAACAATTTAATTAGCAACTGCTGTATCATTACATAATGTACATAAAATTGGTGAATAACATTGTAATCCACAACAACAGTCTAAATCAAAAATACAAGTGTAATTAGAGCAAGATGGTGTATCTGTTGAATAATCAATTAATTGTAATATTACAGAATTGCCTTTAATTTCTTGAATTCTAAAAATACTAGTAGAAGTAGCATCAGTTCCTGTTCCTAATTGTGCCGCAAATTTTGTTCCATTACATAAAATAAAGGAAACAGGTTTAGTATTATATAATCTAGAGAATAAAGAACCTTCGCAACCAACACAATTATTCTCTAACATTACTTCTTTTTGTAATTGGTCAATTTTTTTGACAGTTTCAAAAATGAAGTTTCTAGTTTGAGGAGTGACAGTAACAGCAGTAGGTTTATCGCAAAGCAAAATAATGACCTCCTTTCTACTTTAGTATATGATTATGAACCTAAAAATGCTATTAGTAAATTAAAATATTGTTGAAAAGTAAAAAGTGTGATATAATAGAATTAGAATTTTAGAAAGAAGGTTTATTATGTTATTTTTAGAAGAATTACCATTATCTTTTATTATATTGGCGATATGTGTTGTTGCACCGATTTTTATATTGGTTATAGTTGCTTTTATTATTGCTTTAGTTAAACGTATAAAAATGGCTAAAAAGTATAATCCTAATAGTAAGCAATTACCAAATGAACAAGCTACATTACTTTTAAGTGCTCTAGGAGAAAATAATATTATTAGTGTTAATGTAGAAATGTCTCGTTTAACTATCGAAGTAAAAGACGTGGATATAGTTCAACCAGAAAAAATAAAAGAAGCTGGTGCTAATGGTGTGTTACTAGTAGGTAATAAAGTTAAATGCTCATTTGGAGATAAAGCGGAAGAAATATCAAAATTATTACAATAGGAGTATAATATGAATAGAGAAATTGATAATAAATGTATAAATAATATTCGTACTTTATGTTTAGAAATGATTGATAAAGCTAATTCTGGACATCCAGGAATGGCATTAGGCTCAGCACCTATTTTACATACCTTATTTACTAGGTTTCTAAATAAAGATACAAATAATAAATGGTGGAACAAAGATTATTTTATTTTATCTGGTGGTCATGCTTCAAGTTTATTATATACAATTTTACACATTGCGGGATTTCCATTATCAATGGATGATTTAAAATCTTTTAGACAATTAAATAGCAAAACCCCAGGACATCCTGAAGTGGGTGTGACTGTTGGTGTAGATGCATCAACTGGACCATTAGGGCAAGGGATAGCAACAGCTGTTGGTGTTGCTATCGCAGAAGAATATTTGCGTGCTAAAACTAATTTAATTGATCACTATACATATGTGTTATTAGGTGATGGTGATATGCAAGAAGGAATAGCTCAAGAAGCTTTCTCATTAGCAGGACATTTACAATTATCAAAATTAATATTTATGTATGATTCTAATGATATACAATTAGATGGCAATGTTAGTGATTCTTTTGATGAAAACACTCGAGAAAAAATGCAAGCAATGGGATTTAAATATTTTTTAGTTGAAGATGGAAATGATGTTGAAGCGATTGCTAATGCTATATCTTGTGCAAGACAATGTGATGTACCATCGTTTATTGAAGTTAAAACAGTAATTGGCTTTGGAACAAAAAATCAAGGAACAAATAAAGTTCATGGAGCACCAATTCCTCATGAAGAAGTTTTAGAAATTAGAAATAGAATGAATAGTGAACCATTTACCATTGAACAAGAAGTATATGATTATTATCAAGAAACATTTGCAACAAGAGTAAATAAAGAGCAAAATGCCTGGATTGAAAAATATAATAATTCAAATCATGAAGTATTAGATAAAATTATGACTGAAGATATTGATTTTACTGATATTATTCCTTGGTTTGATGTGGATGATAATATATCTTTAAGAAAAATTGGTGGACAAATTTTGGAGGCTTTATCAAAGGCTGATCCAAGATTGATCGGAGGAAGTGCTGATCTTGCTTCTAGTACTAATGTTAAAGGTAATGACGGGGTATTTTCAAAAACTAATCGTTTAGGTCGTAATATAGTATTTGGAGTGCGTGAAAATGCTATGGCAGCAATATGTAATGGTTTAGCGTTACATAATTTAAAACCATTTGCTTCAACATTCTTTGTGTTTTCTGATTATTTAAAACCTGCAGTTCGTTTAGGTGCAATTTCTAAATTACCTGTGACATATATTTTTACTCATGATTCCATTGCGGTTGGAGAAGATGGACCAACGCATCAACCAATAGAACAATTAACCATGCTACGTAGTATACCAAATGTTAATGTTATGCGTCCAGCTACACTATATGAATTAAAAGAATGCTATAAAATTGCTTTTAATGCTAAAAATAACACTAATGTTATTATATTGACAAGACAAAATGTTCCTGTAATTTTTGATAGTTTGGAGTCACAAGTTTCTAAAGGGGCATATATTATAAGTGATTCTATAAAAGAAATCCCTGATGGAATCTTAATTGCATCTGGTTCGGAACTGGCATTAGCTTATGATGCAAAACAAGAACTTATGAAGCAAAATATTGATATACGTGTTGTTTCAATGCCTTCTCTATATTTGTTTGATAAACAACCAAATGAATATAAAGAACAAATATTACCGCAAGCAGTTACCAAAAGAATGGCTATTGAAATGAGTGATGCATTACATTATTATAAATATGTTGGTAATTATGGATGCGTTTATGGCATTAATCAGTTTGGAAAATCAGCCCC
>CAZFAM010000033.1:0-12911 GCA_964516425.1 uncultured Bacteroidales bacterium
TCAGAGCCAGATGCCTTAAGCCACTTGGCAATAGTCCTAACTAAACTGATTATATTAATCAGTTATTATTCCAAAAATATCATAAAAATCAACATCAGTAATCTTCACATTATAAAATTCAGAAATAAGCAATTTTTTAGAACTTTTAATAATTATTCCACCATCAATATCATCAGGAGCATGCATATATCCTCTAGCTAAATATTGATCATTTTCTTCATCATATGATTCAATAACACATTTAAAAGTCTTATTTATATATTTTTTATTTTCATTATATGAAATCCATTTTTGTGCTTCCATCAATTGTTCTAAGCGGTGTTGCTTAATACGTTCAGAAACTTGACAAGTCATATTAAATGATTTAGTATTTTCTTCTTTTGAATAAGTAAATGCACCTAAATGATCAAAATGATTTTCCTCAATAAAATTAAGTAAAACCTTAAAATCCTTATCACTTTCATGTGGGAAGCCTACCATTATAGTAGTTCTTAAAATGACATCTGGGATTTCTTTTTTTATTTTTGAAATTAAAGAACTAATAAATTTATTATCTCCTCTTCTTCCCATCCATTTTAATACTTTATTCGATGCATGTTGAATTGGTATATCAAAATAGTTTAATACTTTATCATTTTCTTTCACAAAAGTAATAAGCTCGTCAGTTATTTCATCAGGATATAAATATAATAATCTAATAACATAATCTCCTTCAACTTTTACTAATTCCTTTAACAATGTAACTAAAGTTATCCCATCCATATCACTGCCATATTTAGTTAAGTCTTGACTAATTAAGCATATTTCTTTTTTTCCCATCTTAACCAAATATTTAAATTCCAATATTATATCATCCATTTCACGACTAACAAAAGACCCACGAATAAGTGGTATAGCACAATACGCACAACAATTATTACATCCTTCACTAATCTTCAAATACGCAAGATGTTTTGGGGTAGACAACAAACGATTATGAAATGATAACTTTTTATTTTTGAATTTCTCATCATCAAAAAGTGTCATTACTAAATCACCAAATCTATTATAATCTTTTATTGGAATGTATAAATCAACTTCAGGGATAGATTGTTTTAAATCGTCAATATATCTTTGTGCTAAACATCCAGTGACGATAATTTTAATGCCCAATTCTTGATACTTTAACATTTCAAAAATCGTATCAATAGCTTCTTTTTTTGCAGACTCTATAAAGCCACAAGTATTTATGATAATAGCATTTGCACTAGCAAAATCACTTACAACTTCAACATCCAAACTATTAAATAAACCTAATATCATTTCACTATCAACTAAATTTTTTTCACATCCAAGTGATATCAATCCTATTTTTAATTTTTTCATATTATTCACCTATAAAAGTATATCATAATTTAATATATTTTGCAATTTATAAAAAAATAAAGAAGCCAATTTTAGGCTTCACTTATCAATTTTTAAATTTTTAATATATTCGCACTCATGTGAATCATCATTAAACTGTAAATCACATTCTCTTAATTCATCTGGCAAAAACAATGAAATATCATCATCATTATAACCAACTTGCAATTCATAATCACCAATTATAATTGGTCTTTTTAATACAGTTGGATTCTCAATAATAAAATCAACTAATTGAGATAAATTCATCTGATTAATATCTGTATTTTTTTCTTTAAAAATTTTAGAACGTGTTGAGATTATATCGTCAAATCCATTTTCACTTTTTACTAGCATCTTATAAATATCTTCTCGAGAAAGCCTTGTATTTATAATACTTTTTTCTTCAAAAGGTATTTTATGTTCTTTAAAGTACTTTTTTACTTTTCGGCACCCTAAACAACTAGGAGCTGTATATAATTTAATCATTTCCATCACCTATATTATTTTATCATTTTTTTGTTTATTTTTAAAGTATTTTATTCTGTTCTTAAAGCAATTACTGGATCTTTTTTTGCTGCAAAACGCGATGGAATCAATCCCGCAATAAAAGTTAATAACACACTTATTATTACAAGAACTATTGCACCAATTGTTGGTAATTGTGCAATACCAGAAATATTAACTAAAGCATTAAGAATGATATTAATTGGAATATCTAATAAAACTGTAATACCTATTCCTAAAAGCCCAGACACCAATCCGATGATTATTGTTTCGGCATTAAACACACGTGAAATATCTTTCTTTCTAGCACCAATTGAACGTAGTACACCAATTTCTTTTGTTCTTTCTAAAACAGAAATGTAAGTAATAATGCCAATCATAATCGATGAAACAATTAATGATATTGAAACAAAAGCAATTAACACATATCCAACCGCATTAATTATTTCTGTAATTGATGACATCATTATACCAACATAATCAGTATATTGAATTTGTTTATCAGTTTCAACGGATTCGTTATACTCATTAATCATTTTAACGATTTCATCTTTTGCTTCAAAACTTGAAGGATATATACTTATAGTTGATGGCGTATCCAATTTTGCATAACCAACTTTTGCAAGTTCATTAATATATTCTAAATAACTATAATTTCCTTGTTCATCTTGCGTGAAATCTTTACCAGTAATAACACTTTTAGTCAAAGAATTCAATTGTGCTTTAACAACACTAGAGTTATAATTCTTATTTACTATATATTCTGACAACTCATGTGTATATCCAATAGCTCCAGTAATTGAAGCTGCAGCAGATGACTGCTTATTTTTCACAATTCCCACAACTTTAACATTTAATGCATCATCTAACACTTTTTTCATTTCATTAGTATTATCGCTAATATCATTATATAAACTTCCGTCATATTGATAATAATCGCTATCAACTACAAGTTTAAATGTTAATCCTAAAATTTCATCATACGTATATGCTTTTGTAACTGGAGTATATCCATCAATCATTAACATTTTCATTAACTCACTACTATCAAGTAATCCTAATGAAAATAATACATAATCAGTAATTTCATTATTTTTGTCAACAACTATTACAACTTCATCGTAATTTGATGGCCATTTAGAATTTTCGCCAATCAACTCATATTGTGATTCTAATATATCATCATTATCAATCATTTCGCTCCATATTTTAAAACTATTTAACATAGTATTTAATATATTTTGACTAGACCCCATTGTTGATACATCCATTTTAAGTGATGAAGGAATTAATTTATTATTTTTAGTTTCATCATAAGTAGTTGAATAAACGTTAATATTAGCATTATATGTATACTTAATATCACTAACGTATTCTTTTAATTCTTCTTTATTATCCAGATACTCTTTAAAAGATTTTAAATCATTTGTTTTTGTTCCTTCTTTAACAGTTTTTATCATTTCTGATAAAACATTATTTGGGTATACTTTATCCAATTCATGATTTATTTCTTTATTTCCTTGCATTGATTCTAACATTTGTGTATAATCAACGGATGTCGTTTGTATAGTTAAAGGGTATGTGGAAAGGGTATCTTCTTGAACTTTATCAATATATGTTTGAAATCCGCTAGATAAAGATAGAATTAAAGCTATTCCTATAATACCAATGCTACCCGCAAAAGCAGTTAACAGAGTTCTTGCTTTTTTTGTCATTAAATTATTCAAGCTTAACGAGAATGCTGTCCAAAAAGACATTGAAGAATTTTTCTTTTTTTTCTTTTCTATTTTATACTCTACTACTTCTTTATGTTCGTATGGATTAGAATCACTTTGAACAACACCATCAGTTAAACGAATTATACGAGTGGCATATTGATTTGCAAGTTCGGGATTATGAGTAACCATAACAACTAGTCGGTCTTTGGAAATTTCTTTTAAAATATCCATTACTTGAATACTTGTTTTTGTATCTAATGCTCCCGTTGGTTCATCTGCTAAAATAATTTCTGGATTATTAACAATAGCTCGAGCAATTGATACTCTTTGCATTTGTCCCCCACTTAACTGATTTGGTTTTTTATTTATTTCCTTTTCTAAACCAACTTTTATTAAAGCTTCTTTAGCACGACGTTTTCTTTCTTGTTTCGAAACACCCGATAATGTTAATGCTAGTTCAACATTGCTTAATACAGTTTGGTGAGGAATCAAATTATAACTTTGAAATACAAAACCAACAGAATGATTACGGTAAGTATCCCAATCATAATCAGAATAATTTTTTGTGGATATACCATTTATTAATAAATCGCCTGATGTATATTTATCAAGCCCGCCAACAATATTAAGAAGTGTTGTTTTTCCACACCCACTAGCCCCTAATATAGCCACAAATTCATTTTTTCTAAATTCTAAATTAATACCTTTTAAAGCATTAACTGTTATATCCCCTACATAATAATCTTTCTTTATATTACAAAGTTTTAACATAATTTCTCCTTATCAATTTTAAATAGTATATCACAATTTGACTAAAAAAGCATTAAATATTAATCGACGTTCACAATTACAGGCAAATGATCAGAAACAATATCTTGACCTATTTGCGCAGTATTTATACTAATATCATCACTTAAAAATATATAATCAATTTTTACACTTGGATTTAGAGAAGGATACGTAAAACTACATTCCTTAATATATTTTGCAGAATTGATAATATTTTCATTAATTGTAATCATATTATGTTCATCAATATTAAAATCACCCATAATAATTATATTTTGTTTATTTTTAATTGAATTTCTTAAAATATAAAAAGCATTTTCTTGTTCTTTTTTTGCTAATCCAAAATGAGTTACAAATACATTATATTTATCAATTTGTGAATATATAATATTTCGTGATTCATAATATACTTTCTCATCTTTAATTGCAGGATCAGGTATAGCAATAATTTCCGGATTTTTTATTGGATATTTAGAAATAATAGCATTGCCATATAATATACCATTATCTAATGTGATTGTTTGTCCAAAAAAATAATATTTGTACCCTAGTTTGTTTGCGATGTATTGTGATTGATTAACAGTTATTTTTTCGCAAACATCATTATATACTTCATTTAATGAAATAATATCTGGATTGTACTTTTTAATTACATTAACAATATTATCTAGTTCAATAATTCTTTCATCATTTAATAATTTACAATAGTTTAATCCATGCATTATATTGTACGTCATTAATATCATATTATGTCTTCCTTTTTATAAAAACCATAAAAATAGTTATTCTATTCTTATGGCTTATTTTTTATTCATTTTTAGAATGATACTCGTTAATTAAACAATCATCATCAAAATAATTAATTTTCATAGCTTTTTTAACTTTTGTTAAAGTTTCATTTGCTAATGCTTTAGCATATTCTGATCCTTCTTTTAAAACTTCATAAACATAAAAAATATTATTTTCTAATTCTTTTCTCTTTTCTCTAATAGGCTCTAATATATCATTTAAAACCATAGATAAAAATCTTTTCACTTTAACATCCCCTAAACCGCCACGACGGTAATGGTCTTTTAATGCATCTAAATTTTCATATTCAGGTAAATATTTAGAAAAATGGTCATTTGTCGCAAAGGCTTCAAGATAAATAAATACTGGATTACCTTCTACTGTTCCCGGATCACTAATTTTCAAATGATTAGGGTCTGTAAACATAGACATAACTTTTTTATTTACTTCTTCTTTTGAATCAGATAAATAAATACAATTACCTAATGATTTTGACATTTTTGATTTACCATCTGTCCCAGGAAGGCGCATACTACTTTTATTTAGTGGTAAAAGTATTTTAGGTTCTACCAATGTATCACCATATATAGAATTAAATTTACGGACAATTTCTCTTGCTTGTTCAAGCATTGGTGCTTGATCTTCTCCTGCCGGAACAATTGTTGCATTAAATGCTGTAATATCAGCAGTTTGACTTATTGGATAAGTCAAAAAACCAACAGGTATAGATTCAGAAAAATTTCGTAATTTCAATTCACTTTTTATTGTTGGATTTCTTTCAAGAGTTGAAAGGGTTACTAAATTTGAATAATAAAATGTTAATTCAGTTAGAGCTTCAACTTGTGATTGTATGAAAATATGGCATTTCTTTGGATCAATCCCAACAGACATATAATCTAAAGCAACCTCTATTATATTGCTTCTAACTTTTTCGGGATTATCATAATTATCTGTTAACGCTTGAGCGTCCGCAATCATAATAAGAATATCATCATATTCACCAGTATCTTGTAATTCCACTCTTCGTTTTAGAGAACCTGCATAATGCCCGATATGTAATCGCCCTGTTGGTCGATCTCCTGTTAAAATGATTTTTTTCATTATATTGCCTCCTCACGTAATATGAATTAATATTAATAATATAAATTATAGCATAATTATTTAAAAAGAGCAATTTAAATATTTATATTTAATAAGAAAAGAAAAGTAATTATTTATTATAAACATTTATTTAATCAAGCTAAAATAATTTGATGTTATTAGAATTACAAATCTATCTTAATGATTAATAATATACTATTTACACATTATTCAATTAAACAATTAGCACATTTACTATAATAAATATACTGATATTTTTTTCATATTTAGCAATTAATTTGTTTATTCATCTATAATATTTTTTTTACGATAAATATCTATTGCTCTACCTTGATTATCTTTCCAAGCAAACCAGCCATTCCAATTTGTCCCCATAACAACGCCAGCAGCTAATGAAACCGATGACATAATTGTATCTTCTATTAACCTGTTGTTTTTTGTTTTTACTGTTGATGCTAATCTTGTAAGATACTTTCCGGCTTTATCAGAAATATTTAGAATCATAGAATCTTTCTTTAAAATTAGCACTCCATTTTCTACAACTAATTTAGCTTTTATTACATTACCATTTTTTTGATTAATATTAAGATGATACTCTCCATTAGGAAGTAATTTTGTCTGTACAACATCAGTAGTCCTTTCAAATACTTCTTTTTTCGTTTCTATTTCAGGATATATTTGTTGACCTTGAAAAGCGGATAATAATTGAATAACTTTATTAATATCTAATGAAAATAATTCCGTATTACCAACTTTGCTTTTAGCAAATAAATCATCTAATAAAACTTCAATTTCATCAAAATTATCAACTTCAATGGCAAATTGTCTTTTTAAACCTGCTACATTTCGATATCCATTTGATTCTAAAAATGTCATTCTTCTTTCAAAATCATTTGTCTTTCCTATTTTAATTAGTCCATCTACAGCTGTTGAACAAACATAAATTATACCTTTTGACATTTTAAATTCTCCTATCTATATTTAATTATAACATTTTTTTAAAGAGCTCTCAATAAAAAGTTATCATAATATGATAAATCTGCGATAATGTCTTATTCTTGAAAAGTGTTTTATATAAAAAGATGCCTAATATAAAATATTTTGAACAGCATATTTTAATAGACATCCTTTTTTTACGATAGTATAATTTATTTTTTAGTTTTTTCTTTTTGTTTTCAAAAAATCATCTGGATTTAACAATACCCCTTCATTAACAAACATTTTAACAATTTCACAATAATCTTCCTTCTCAAAATAACCACCATCAATATAATCCCCATATACATTTAACATGTAGAAATCATTCCATGGTTTTTCTTGCCATTTTTCAGAATCAATAGAGAATCTATATAAACTATTTGCAACTTCATTATATGACAATTCCCTTTTATTTAATTTTTCTTTTAAAAGTAAACGCAATTTATCACAAACTATATTATCATCAATTTGATTGCTACCAATATAATTATGTAATACAGAGATTATTTCATTTATTTTATTTTGATACCAAAGTACATCAAGACATATTCCATAAAATACCTCATTATTAATAGTTATACTGTATATCCATTCATTTACTTCTTTATTAAAACCACCCCGAAGTAAAAGATAATAAAAATAAGCATCCTCATAGGATAAATGCATCATTGACCATCTCCGTTCTTCAATTTCTTAATCTTCATTTCAGTTTTTCACATTCAAAATAAAATAATGTTGGATTATTTATTGGAAAGTATTGATCATCTTGAACTTCGTTAGTTATAAAACATTGACCATCTTGAATAATTTCTAATTGTTCAAAAGTCCCATCCAATTTGACCAAAACAATATTTTCGATATCATATATATTCTCTATTGTACCATTATTATGCAATGCAATGACTTCACCTTTTTCTAAATCTTTAACAATAGACACTTTATTAACACCTACACATCTTTTAGGTCCATTGCAACAAGGATCTATTTGAACAAAATTTGTATATTCCCTATACAATTCATTATATTCAATTTCTTCAATTGATGGATAAGTATTATTTAAAAACGCATCTCTTAAGAATGAATTAAATTCATTACGATATACTTTAAATTCTTCTTTAGACAATCCTTGATACTTAGTAAAACTATAATATACACCTTTATAATAGAAATATAAATATGGAGAATCATTATTAATACGTAAACTGCCATTTGCTATTTCATTATTTATAAAAGTAATCTCGATATCAATAGTATATTCTTTTACTTCGTATTCTAAAGTTCCATTTAGATGCTCCTGATTAATGGCTTTAAATATTACACTATTATTTTCATCTATTTCAATTGAATAACAACCATCATATATTTCAGAAAAAGGTTGTTCCATATTCGGTAGTTTTGAACAATTATACCAATCACTATATAACATTTCTATGGAAGGCTTTTTTGTATTATTGTTAACATCACATCCAAGTAAGTAAAATCCAAGTACGAATAAAAATATACAGACCATTATTTTTTTCATGTTATTTTACATCCTATAAAAATGATAAACATAATAATTAAATGATTTTTATATTATATATATAATTATTCATTTAATTTGAAAATTGCAATTGAATTAATTCCGTTTATATTTGATTCCATATAAATATAATATAATTGATTATCTAATTCAATCAATATATAGCCAGGTGCAAACTCAGGTATTGCAACTATTGCTATTTAATAAGCACAATCTTTTGTTAATAGTTTTTGCACAATTTTTTCAGACTCTTCGTTTTTAAAAGATAGTTTTTCACGATTAATTATTTGACTAAGTTTCATTTCACCTTCAAAATGTTTAAAAATACCTATTTTTTTGTACTCTTTATAATCCGAAGTTATATATAAAACATCTTTTTTAATAACTAATGACTTCATTACTATTATAATTTAGGTTGGCAATTAATTCAACAATATATGTACCATCTATATTTTCTACATCATCATTATTTAGATTGTTATCCTCTGGTATACAGAATCCATTATATAAGATTATTAATTCGACATCTTTTGCAGGCATTATAAATTCATACCCATAATACACATAAGCTTCTGATTCTTTAACTTCTAAAGTTTGTTCATCAACTTGAGCATCAATTCTAGCTCCTGAAAGAAATTTTGTTACCACTTTTACAGTTTCACCAATATAATAATATTCTTTAAGAGGAACTAATAATAAATCAAAATTATCAATAACGCTCACTTTATATAATGGCTGATTTGTATGTGTTAATACTAAAATAGAATCTTTTTCAGGCATATTAAACTTTACTGAGTTATCACCATTTAGAGTACCTAATAATTCACTATTTAAAAATACATAAGTTATTATTTCATCTTCATATATCATTTTAACTTCTACTTCTTCACCAGCTTTATAATTTTCTTTGATTCCTTGTAATATATAATCATTATCTTTATGAATAGTTAAGATAAATCTTTTTTCAAATAGATTATTAATATAATTAAAATCAATAACACCTTGTTCAATTGAATAAAAATGGTCTTGATATTCAATCCAATTATTTGCTGTTATACCTATTATTTTCACTTTATCATCAACACTAAAAAAAATAAAATTATATTTTATTACTATGTTAGTATCAGTTGGTACGTTAGTATCAAAATTTTTTTTTATTTCAAGTGATGTAAAGTTGTCGGAAATAGAGTTAATTACCTCCATATCATTTAATGTTATATAATTAATTATGTTTCCATCACTAACATCATATTCTGTAATTTCAATTTTATTAATTGATGAAAGATCATCAAATTTAATATGAACCTCAATTTGATCACATCCACCTAAAAATAAACTTAATACTAATACAAATATACAAACTATTTTCTTCATATTAATAACTCCTTATTCAATATTTTTATTAAGGTCTTGTAATAATTCTACAAATTTCTGATAACTATAAGTTATAAAACTTATATCCCCAAACTTTTTATTTATTTGATCATTTTCCATAATAATTTGATTAGACAAAATGTGAAATTGTTTTAGTGTTGAAACATAATTATTTTTTTCTAATTCGTCTCCTTGTACCGCAAATGTTTCTAATTTGATTGTATCTAATTCACGATTTATATAACAATTCATTTGTGATGAATAACAATCATCAAATAAAAGGTATTTATTCATTTCATTAATTTTATCATTAGAAGCATACCATTTTACTTTATTTTCAACTTCATCAATAATAGGAATTAAAAACTCATTTCCTTCATTTTTAAAATATAATTTTGTATAAATGTCGTCAATAATACTAATAAATTCATTAGAAAAAATTTCTCTAATTACTTCTCTTTTTTGTGGATAAAAAACACCAACACATACATATCCTTCTATTTCCGAATAAATCTCATCTGAATTTTCATAACCACACCAAAATACTTTATTTTCATTATAATAAGCTTTAGAATAAAACCAATCAACAATGCTTCCATTAACTATTTCAACAGAATCAGCAATAGGTGCATCATCCACATTTTTACATTCATCATAAATTTTATTTACTAAATTTCTTTCTACATATACAGTTACAAATTCATGTTTGATTCCAGTACTACTATATTCTACTTCATAAATGTATTCAAATGTTTCTAATCCTGGAATTGTTGGATCCTCAACATATGAAGGTCCTATTGATGGATTGGGGGTTATGGTATTAGTTTGTGAAACATTAAAATATCCATCAATTATTGGAGAAGCTGGTTGTGGACCTGATATATCGAATGTTGGAGTATTACCAATATTATTTTCAAATGAATCTTTAATAAAATCATTATATATCGGATTAATTTCTTTTAATGGATCCTCATGTTTACTTTCATCTGGCATTTTTTTGGGTATTAAGATAATAGTTAAAAGTGCAAAAAAAATTATTATTCCATATATAAATACACTTTTATATCTTAACACTACGTTATTTTTATTTCTGCTTTCATACTTTTTATAAACACCATTTTTAAAACATTTTATGTCAATATCAGGAATATTATTTTTTAATTCTAACAATTCTTTATCAATCATTTTTTTTCCTTTCTATAATTTCTTTAATAAGATTTCTTGCTCTTTCCAATCGTTTCTTTACTGCATACTCAGAAATTTTTAATACATTTGAAATTTCTTTTATCTTCATATCATCATAATAATGTAAAATAATAATTTTTTTATGCTTTTCTGGTAAAGTATTAATAATTAAAGATAAATCATATGACAATTCTTCTTTATTAGTTGTTGGAAAATTATTTACATAATCATTATTTCTTATCACTTTTTTGTTTGCAGATTTCAATAAATCTAATGATTCATTAATTGTAACTCTTATTAGAAAATATTTTATGTGCTCATAAGATTCAAACTCTTTTTTTGACTCTAAAAGAGCTAGATAAGCATTCTGCATTATGTCTATAGAATCTTCTCTATTATGAGTATAACCATATGCAATTTTATATAATTCTTTTGCATATTCATTATAAACATAATCAAATTGCTTTTCTGATATTTTCATAATAATTGTCCTTCATAATAATTTTCCCTTTCAACTATAATACGATTGAATTATAAAAAGGTGACATACTATTTATTAAATTTTAACATATTTATAAGTATTGTTCAACAAATATCTATTATAGATTTTGTTCCTTATGAAACTAAAAAACATATGTTAATAATTAAGTTAAAAACATTATTATTTGAGATGTAAATAATTGACTAATTTATTTGTCACAAGGTAAATAATCCATAAAAAAAAGATAAGTTATAATAGTATAATTGGTAAAATTAACATTCTACTTTTTGGTTATCTTAATTGGATCATTAACTAAATGTGCTATACCCGTAAGTTAATGGTTTATTCCTTGGTAAGTCTCCTATAGTTGTTAAAACAAAAAGTTTTTTATTTACATAAAAAATAGGATATTCTAACTATATTGGTTAAAATACCCTAAAAATTCAAAAAAAATAAGTCCTATTAAGAGAAACTAGTTTCTCTTGAAGACTTATCGATTTACTATAATGTGTCATTACTACAAAATGTTTCATAGACTATAAACTCAAAAAGGGAACTAGAATATATATGTACTAGTCCCTATAATTTTTCTATAATATTCAAGTTGCAATTAAATTGAAACTCTACATTATGTTTATCAATTACCTTAACGCAATTAAGTATTATTCTTATAATTTGAACATCTAATAAGTTAAATGTTCATCATACAATACGATATTAATATTCATAAGACTATTAATTCTCATATTACTTTATCAGTTTATATTAATATATACGTCTTTTTTCACTTTTACCATAACTAGTATTATGTAGTATATTTTTTGAGAATTCTTTTAATTTTATCAATTAAATATCCTAAAATATGTTATAGATAATTTAATTATTATCTCTAATAAAAATGCTCATATATAATGGAAAGCATTTGATTTTTGGGTAAGAACAATTGACATTATTCATTGATAACTTAATTCCATATTTAATATCATTTTTTTCTATTACATTATTTAAGCTTATAGATTTCGTATTGTGTCCTGATTTAACTTCAATAGGTACAATATTATTATTTATTAATGTTACAAAATCA
>CAZFAM010000034.1:0-12159 GCA_964516425.1 uncultured Bacteroidales bacterium
AAAATGATAACCTTATTTGGAATGTTGAATATTTTGAAAGTATGATGTTTTCACCTTTAACTAGTTCATATACATTTGGCGGAGTCACTCAAATTTATAATTATATATTTGATGAACTAGGTCAATTTATTGGAGTGAATAAAACAGATGAATTAAGAATATTTAGGCGTTAATGTAAATTATAATATGTCAAATCATAACCAGATTATTAAGCTAATGGATTGTTATTTAAAAAAATAAATTATAAACTTGAAAAATATATGGCTTATATGTTATTATACTAGTGTGATGAATATCACAAAATTATAAGTATAAATTATATATTTATATTAGTTTAAATAAAAAAAGGAATTAAAATGGTAGAAATAATAGGCAAGTATAATATCGCGAAATGCTTTACATCACAAGTAGAGGATGTAGCACAAGCCCAAATTAAGCAAGTATGTGATGTTGAAGTATTTAAAAATTGTAAAATTAGAATAATGCCAGACGTACATGCTGGTAAAGGATGTACAATAGGTACAACAATGACTATAAGTGATAAAGTCGTCCCTTCAATGGTAGGTGTTGATATTGGATGTGGGATGTTTGTTGTTTATCTTGGGAATGTTGATATTGATTTTAAACGGGTGGATGAAGTAACAAATTATATTCCATCAGGAAGAAATGTTTGGGAATGTAAGCAAGAAGCATTTGATTTAACGCAATTAAAATGTTTTAAAAAACTAAAAGATATTAAAAGACTTGAAAGAAGCCTAGGTACTTTAGGTGGTGGCAATCATTTTATCGAAATTGATGTAGATGATGAAGGTGGCATGTATCTTGTGATCCATTCAGGTAGCCGAAATCTAGGAACGCAAGTTGCGGAAATATATCAAGAAATAGCAGTAGATCTAAATCTTGGAAAAGATGATTATTTCAAAAACAGAGAAGAAGTAATTAAAAATTATAAAGCTGAAGGTAGACAAACTGAAATTCAAACAGAACTTAATAGACTAGAACAAGAATGGAATTTAAAAGAGCCAACACTTCCTCGTGATTTATGTTATTTATATGGTGATTATATGAGTGATTATCTTCATGATGTTGATATTTGTCAAAAATTTGCGGAAAAAAATCGCCAAAAAATGGCAAAAATAATTCTAGATAAAACTGGTATGAAGGTAATTGAAACTTTTCAAACAATTCATAATTATATCGATATTAACGAAATGATACTTCGTAAGGGATCAGTATCCGCACAAAAAGATGAAATACTTTTGATTCCTATTAATATGCGTGATGGTTCGCTTATTTGTATTGGCAAAGGGAATGAAGATTGGAATTATTCTGCGCCACATGGGGCAGGTAGATTAATGTCTCGTTCTGCTGCACTAGAACGTTTGAATATGGAACAATACAAAAAAGAAATGGAAGGAATTTATTCAACTTGCATTAATTACTCTACGTTAGATGAATCACCAATGGCGTATAAATCAATGGATGAAATAATAGAGAATATTGAACCTACAGTTAAGATTATTAAAAGAATAAAACCTGTATATAATTTTAAAGCTTCTGAATAAAAAATGATTTGTGAATTTTTTTCACAAATCATTTACTTTATTTTATATATGAATAATGCAATATTTTATTAGAGTAACAAACAGTAACAATCAATTTTATATGAAATGTTGTATAATATAAATGTAAAGGAGAAAAATATATGAACGAGTTTAAAAATATTTTAAAAGAATTAAGACAAAAAGAAAATTTATCGCAAGAAGCTTTAGGTAATATTATTCATGTATCTAGAAGTTCAATTGCTAAATATGAAAATGGATTAGGTTTACCAAGTGATGAAGTGGTTAATGAAATATGCATATTTTTTAAAGTTGATAGGGATTATTTATTTCCAAAACAAAATATTGAACAATTGATAATAGATAAAAATATAAAAATAAATAAGCAACGAAAAAGTCATATTATTATAACATCTTTTCTTTTGTTAATTATTTTCTTTCTAATAATTTTTGTTGTTTTATTAAATACTAATAATTATAAAGAAGTAGTCTTAGATGATGATTTATTATATGTTGATTTGAAAACTAATGATTATTATGAAAATAATAATAAATTGATTAAATATCAAGGTGGATATATTCTTCAACAAGTCATTGTAAAAAAAATTGATTATACCGATAACTCTAATCTTTATTTGATAAATGTAAAAAATGATTATACAAATGGATATATGGCTTGTTTCAATAATGAAAAAGGATTTAAGAAAAACGAGTATACAAAAAAAGCTTATATGAGAATTAGTTTTCCACAGATAAATACTAATATACGACCAATTATTTCATGGCATCAAAAAAAAGACTACGTAGAGTCTTTTACTTCATATATGGGAGATTTACTGGAATTTGATACAATAAATCTTTATAATGGTGCAATATTAAAAAAAGATAATAATAAATGTAGTTTTATTTATGAATCCTCAATTTATAAAATACTTTTAGATAATGAATATCAAACGCTAATGAGAACTTGTAATATTGATATTAACAATTATTATTCATCTTGGGAATATGAAATGGTTGATGAAGTAGCAACTAAACTTTCATTTTCTATTATTTCTTCATATTTAGTAGAAGCAGTATCTAACCAAACTATTACATTTACGATTGATACTATAATGAATAATACTAATATGTCTATTAATCAAAAGCGAATAGTTAAAGTGGATATATAATTACTTAGTATTATTTGCTTTTTCTAAAATGGCATTAATAGCAGTTTTAAAAATAAATGATGTATTATTAATAATTATATCTTTATTATTATCATTAAGTTTTATTAAACATGTATAAATAGTGCTAGCAACAATACTTGTTAAATATGTAATTAAATGATTTAAGAAATCATTGCTAATTTTATAGCTATTTTTTGTAATAATTTCTTTTAAATATTTTTCTAATATTGTGCTAATGTTATTATTGAAATATAGTTTAATATCATCAATTTTTACAAAATTAATTATATGAAGAATTTTAACTTTATTTTCGTAAATATAATTAACGAAAATAGCAATATTATTATCAGAGTTTTCGTAATCATTAATTTTGCATAATAAATCATTATAAATGCTAAATTCTAATAAATCGAAAATATCTTTAAAATGATAATAAAATGTTTTACGATTAATTTTACATTTATTAACCAAGTAAGTAATAGTTATTTGGTTAATATTTTTATATTCTAAGCACTCCATAAATTTATTGGCTAGTTTAATTTTTGTTTCAGAATGTTTATCATTTTGCATTTCTATTACCTCTCATATCTAAAATAATTATAACAAATGTTATAAATAATAACAATAAACTAAAAGTAGATGATAGTCGAAATAAAGTAGAATAAAACTCTATTAAAAAAAGTTCATACAAAAGTATGAACTAATTAGTATAATTATCAAAATATCCTTGGATTAATATGAATGGTGTTCCTTTATCACCGCTTCCTGATGTTAAATCACATAATGAACCTATTAAGTCAGTTAATTGACGCGGAGTAGTTCCTTGGGATACCATTTGTCCTTTTAAGTTTGCATCTTTCTTTTTAATGTATTCTGATATAGCATCTTGAAGTTCTTTTCCATTAAGATTGGCAAAATCATTATCTGCTAAATACTTTAATTTAACTTCATTAGGTTGTCCATTTAAACCGCTAGTATAAAATGGTGCACAAACAGGGTCAGCAAGTTCCCATATTTTACCAACAGGATCTTTAAAAGCACCATCACCGTAAATCATTACTTCAACGTGTTTTCCGGTTTTTTCGAACATCGCTTTTTGAATATTATCCACAATTACTTGTCCATCACGAGGGAATAATTTGATTTTATCTTCTGTAGCTTTATTGCTTCCTAATAAACCATATAATTCATTATATCCACTACCATTAACAGAAGAAGATAAAATATCATCTAATCCATATACTACTTTAGCACCTTTTTCTTTTAATAGTCGCTTACTTCTTTGACGTGAGTGGATGTCGCAACATAATACATTATCAGTGTAATTTAGTATTGTTCTAACATCGTTCGCAAAAATAATTTCTACTTCAGCTCCCATTTCTTCAATTAAATTATGATAATATTCCACATAATCGACACCTGTAAAATGGTGTTTTTGGTATCCGAATAGTTCACGATATTGCTGTTCTGTTAAAACATCAGACCATGGATTTACATTTTTTTCATCTAATTGATCTAGGCTAATTAAATGATTACCAACTTCATCAGATGGATAACTTAACATTAATATTATTTTTTTTGCCCCTTTTGCAATACCTTTTAAACATATAGAAAAGCGGTTTCTACTTAAAATTGGGAATGTTACACCTATAACACCACTAGGAAATTTACGCTTAACATCTTTCGCAATTTGGTTGATTGTTGCATAGTTTCCTTGAGCTCTAGCTACCACAGCTTCAGTTAAGGCAATAACATCTTTGTCTCTAAAATTAAAATTTTCTGCTTTACTAGCATTGATCATACACTCAACAACAATGCTACAAATGTCATCATTTTCACGAATAATAGGGCCTCTAATTCCTCTTGAAATCGTTCCTACAAGTCTTTCCATAAAACTACCTCCTTATGAAGACAATAGATTATATCACAATTTATAAAAAAAATAAATAAAACAAAAAAAGTTTTTTTGTTTTTTATTTGAATAGCTAAATAATTATTTTGTTTTATTGAAAAATATGTTATACTATATATTGTATAGAAGAAGGAATTGTAATATATGAAATATAAAATTGCGGGTATTGCCTTGAATATGAATCCCCAATATGAGCCTTTACTTTCACAAAGTAAAGATTATATTGATGAAAATAATAAAGAAGTTGAAGTTGATATTTCTTTTGATAATGAAGAATTAGAAGAATATCATAAATGTTTTCCAATGTTATCGATTGGTGAATGCGAATATATGCTTTATGGCTCTAAATTTTATAATTATTTAATTTGTAAAAATGGATTGTTATTACATTCATCATGTGTAGTTTATGAAAATTATGCATATTTATTTTCTGCTCCATCGGGAACAGGAAAATCAACACATACACAATTGTGGTTAAAAAGATTTTCATCCGCAAAAATTTTAAATGATGATAAACCTGCTATTTCAATTACAAAAGAAGGTATTTTTGCATACGGTACACCATTTTCTGGTAAAACGGATTGGAATATTAATGAATGCTATCCCATTAAAGCTATTATTTTTTTAAATCGTGGTGAAGAAAATAACATTGAAAAGATGAATGGTAAAGATGCGATTTATAATATCTTATCGCAAACGCTACGTCCTTCGGAACCTAATTTAATGATGCAATTACTTAATCTAATTGATCAAATTGTGACAAATATTCCAATATATAAATTATATTGCAATATCTCAACTGCTGCAGTTGATTTAGTTTATAAAACAGTAAATGGAGAAAAAAATGAATAAAGAGTTTCATTATTTTATAAAGATTATTAAATGTGTATTACATAATCAAAGTGTACCTATTGAAGAGGGAATTTCCTATAAAGAACTATTTAAATTTGCGCAAAGTCATAATTTAGAATCTTTTTTATATTATGGATTAATTAAAAATGAATATTTTAATAAAGAGGAAAATATCAAATTTTATAAAGCTGTTACCCAAGCATATAAAGATACAGTTTTAAAAACAGCTTTTCAAAGTGCTGAAACTGAAGTATTATTAAAAGAATTAGAAAAGAATGATATCAAGTATATGCCTTTAAAAGGGTATATTATTAAAGGTTTATACCCTTATGTTGAATTACGCACGATGGCTGATTTTGATTGTTTGTTTGACAAAAAAGAAGCTAAAAAAGTTAAAAAAATAATGTTATCTTTGGGGTATGAAATAGAACATTTTAACGCTAGCAATCATGATGTGTATTTTAAAAAACCATTTATGAATGTGGAAATGCATCGTGAATTAGTAAATGATAGTTATAAAATAAGTAAGTATTATAAAAATATTTGGCAACATTTAAATGTTGCATCGGGATTTAAATATCAATATGAAATGACAAAAGAAGATTTCTTTATTTTTATGATTGTTCATTGTGCAAAACATTTCACAAGTGGAGGTACAGGAGTTCGATCTTTTATTGATATTTATTTATATGTGAATGGATATCAAGATATGAATTGGGATTATATTAATAATGAACTTAATAATATGGGCTTGTTAAAGTTTTGCCAAACATCTATTGATTTAGGAAATTATTGGTTTGGTGATGGAGAAGCAACATTATTATTAAATAGTTTTGAAGAATCTATTTTCAGTAGTGGTGTTTATGGTACTGTTCAAAATAATGCTACTATCAATATGTTTATGAATGAAAATGCTATAAATAATTTGGAAAATTCGAAAACGAAATACATATTTAAAAGGATTTTTCCAAGTTTTCAATTTATGAAAACAAGAAATCCAATTTTAAATAAAATGCCCATTTTATTACCATGGTTCTATTTTACGAGAATATTAGGTGGTTTTTTTCATTTTAAACGTAGTAAGTTTGAAATGCATAGTGTAAATGCAATAACAAAAGAGAAATATGATAAACTAAATAATCTTCATGAAGATTTAAATGTGAAAGGGAAAATATGAAAATAAAAGAAGGGTTTATGTTAAGAGAAGTTGCTGGTAACTACATTGTAGTGCCAGTAGGAAATGCATCTAAAAAATTTAATGGTATGATAACGTTAAATGAAACTAGTGCTTTTTTATGGAACTTATTATTAAATGATACATCTTTTGAGCAACTAGTAGATGCTCTAATGACAGAATATGATGTTAGTAGTGAAATTGCAAATAGAGATGTAGATGTATTTGTTAATAAATTAAAGGAAATAAAAGTTTTAGAGTTTTAAAATGGATAATTTTCAAAGTGTAATTGAAAAAAAGGGAATGGTGATTTCAACTGTTGTAGGAACAAGTATGTATCCTTTGCTTCGACAACGTATTGATACAGTACTATTAAAAAAAATTGAACGTCCACTTAAAAAATATGATGTTGTATTATTTCAACGTGAAAACGGTAAATATGTGTTGCATCGCGTTTTAAAAGCTAAGCCAGGAAAATATGTTATTTGTGGAGATAATCAATGGAATAAGGAATATACTGTTAAAGATGAAAATATGGTAGCGATAATGGAAGGATTTTATCGAAAAGAAAAATATGTTAGTACTAATAATTTTTGGTATAAAATATACTCGCGAATTGCGGTTGCTTTAAGACCTTGGCGCTTTTTAAAGCATTGTGTAAAATATTGTTTTAGGAAAGTATTTCATGGAGGAAAATAAAATGAATGATCCTATTATTTCATTAAATAATCTTACGAAAAAATATGGTAATTTCACTGCTTTAAATAATGTGGATTTGGATTTTCCACGTGGGAAAATAATTGGCTTATTAGGTCCTAATGGCAGTGGTAAAACAACAATGATTAAATTATTTTGTAATTTGTTGAAAAAATATGATGGTGAAATTAAGATTGATGGCATAAAACCATCGCTTGAAACGAAAAAAATTGTATCATATTTACCAGATCGCTTTTGTTTGCCTGAGAAGTTTAATGTTAATCAAATTATTGAATATTATAAAGATTTTTTTGAGGATTTTGATGTTGAAAAAGCTAAAAAATTAATTCGAGAATTAGGCATTGATTTTAATAATAATTTTTCTCATTTATCAAAGGGAACAAAAGAAAAGTTACAAATTATTTTAGTTTTATCAAGAAAAGCTAAAGTATATATTTTTGATGAACCAATTGCCGGAGTTGATCCAGCAGCAAGGGACGTTATATTTAAATTGATTTTAAATAGTAAAGAAAAAGAGTCTACTATAATAATATGTACTCATTTAATTTCTGAAGTGGAAGATATTTTAGATTATGCTATCTTTTTGAAAAACGGTCAAGTATCATTAAGAGGAGAAGTTAATATGATTCGCGAAAATAGTGGAAAAACATTAAACGAAGTATTTAAGGATGTGTTTTATTATGCGCCAATTGATTAAACATGAGTTTAAAGATTTTTATAAAAATAATTGTTTTGGCATGGGAGTTACTCTTTGTGGTTATATCTTGTACGCGGTTTTTATCTTGATAATGATGCAAGTAAAGTACAATGATTCAATTAAGATATTTGTTTATTTAATAAGTACTTTTTCCACAATTCTTATTCTGATTGCTATTATGCCTTTAATATTCTTTTTTAATACTGTTAAAAAATCTATTATAGATCGAATATTTTCTGATGAAGGATATTTAACTATGTCTTTTCCTGTCACAACACATCAACTAATTTTATCAAAAGTTATTTCACTTGTTATATGGGGGATTTGTTTTCTTGTTGTGAATTTTATTGGCGTGTTAATTGTATATATAGTTATTTATTTGCATCAAGGAAACGAATGGGTCGATGTGTTTACGGACATTCTTGGTAATATTGATATTTTCAATGTTGAGACTATAATATCTTTTGTGAAATTTATTATTGGGATTATATTAGCCATTTTGGCTATTTTAACTTCATATTCACTTATTAATTTTATTCGTATTGAGAAGAATAAAACATTTTATTGCGTATGTTTCTTTTTGATATTGGTGTTCATTTATTCGCTTATTTATAATATTACAGACATTTTCTGCTTTGGTTTATATAAAGATGTAAGTAATCACTATACATTTTTGTTTAATTGGAGTGATAATATTTATGAATATTATGATTCAGTTATTAGTTTTACAGAAGTAATATTTGATATTGTGGCTATTGTAGGTATGTATTTTGTTAATTATCATATTATTGATAAAGAATTAGAGTTAGATTAATATATATTAACTTAACTAATGAGCATAAATTGAAAGAACTATTTAATTTATGCTTTTTTTTATGACTTTTTTTTGATATAATAGTATAGGTGAAATAAATGGATAAATTAATAATTTTTGATTTAGATGGTACTTTATTAAATACATTAGAAGACATTTGTAATAGTTTGAATTATGCTTTGCGAAGCAATGACTTGCCATCACATTCGAATTTGGAAGTACGTTGTATGATTGGTAGTGGTGTTGATGTTTTAATTACTAAAGCAATAGGTAATGATAAAACTAAATTTGATGCTGTTAAAGAAAGTTATCTTAATCATTATAGTAATCATAATGCTTGCTATACAAAACCATTTGATGGTATTAAAGAAGAATTATATAAAATTAAAAATAAAGGGTATAAAATAGCGGTGTTTTCTAATAAACCGGATAATGATACTCAAAGTATTATTTTAAAGTATTTTGGAAATATTTTTGATTATGTTCTAGGTAAAAAGGATAAGAATCGAATCAAACCTTATCCTGATGGCTTAAACGAAATAAAGAAAAATCTAAAAATATGTAATAATTATTGTATTTTTGTGGGTGATTCTGATGTTGATGTAATGACTGGGAAAAACGCCAATATTAAGACAATTGCGGTGACATGGGGATATCGTGATAAAACAGTTTTACAAGGAGCTGATTTTATAATTGACTCGCCTAGTGAGTTATTTAATGTAATAGAGGAAATTTATAATGAATGAAATTAATGGTATTTTATTAGTTGATAAACCTAAAGGAATTACATCACAATCTTTATTAACTAAAATAAAAAAGCAATTAAAAATTAAAAAAATAGGTCATGCTGGTACTTTAGATCCTTTAGCAACTGGATTAATGGTTGTGCTTTTGGGGTCTGCTACCAAATTATCTGATTATTTATTAAATAATGAAAAAGAATATCAATGTGAAATATTGATTGGCAAAAGTAGTGATACTGAAGATATTACGGGCAACATTATAGATTCTAAAGAAGTGACAAAAATAACGGATGTAGAAAAGGTATTAGCTTCCTTAATTGGAACTTTAAAACAAGTTCCGCCAATGTATTCTAGTATTCATCATAATGGAACAAAACTTTATGAATTAGCTAGACAAGGAATAGAAGTGGAAAGAGAAGCAAGAACAATTGAAGTAAAAAATATTAAATTAATTAGTGATGTTATTTATAAAGATCAATGTGCTTATTTTTCCTATTTAACAACAGTTAGTAAAGGCACTTATATTAGAACGTTATGTACCGAAATAGGGAAACGTTTAGGTTATCCTGCTTTGATGAATGATCTTCGTAGGGTGAAGTCGGGAAAATTTACCATTAATGATGCCTGTACGATTGATAATATTATACATAATAATTATCATGTGATTTCTAATTACGAAGCTATGAAAGATAAAAATATAATTGAGGTTGATGAAAAAATGTATCATAATATTCTAAATGGAAAGATGATTACATTAGATTGCGAACAGCCGATTGTCTTTTTAGGATATCAAAATGAACTAGTGGCAATTTATGAACAAGTAGAAAAAAATATATATAAGGCGAAAAGAGTATGGAATTAATTGATATATCATTGGAAAATATTGAAGAACTTGAAAAACTACCATTGGAAAAAATGATAACTTGTTTAGGGGAATTTGATGGTATTCATATTGCTCATAAGCAATTGTTTGAAGAAACGTTAAAAGAAGGGGGCAATAATCAGCTGTTAACGAGTGTTATAACTTTTTATCCTCATCCTGATTATATATTAAATATTAGAAGAGAAGAAGGATATTTAACTCCCTTAAATGAAAAAGAAAAAATCATTTCTAGTATGGGCTTTGATTATTTGATTGTGATAAAATTTGATCAAGAATTAGCTTCGTTACCATATATTGAATTCTATGATATTGTATTAAAAAGGTTTAAAATGATTGTTGCGGGTTTTGATTTTAGTTTTGGATATCGCGGACAAGGGAAAGTAGAACAACTTATGAAACTTCATAATAATGTGAAAATTATTAAATGTCTTGAATATAAAAATAAAAAAATTGGATCAGACATTATTCGCGAATTTTTATCAAACGGAAATATTAAGGAAACAAATTATTTATTAGGGAGATGCTACGCAATTGAAGGCGTTGTGGAGAATGGATCTAAAATAGGAAGAACAATTAATTATCCAACCGCAAATATTAATATCGATAATGAGTATTTTTTGTTTAAAAAAGGAGTATATGCAGTACATATATATATAAGAAACAAAAAATATTTAGGCATTGCTAATTTTGGCATTAACCCATCGTTTAATATTATTGAATGTCCAAGATTAGAAGTTTTTATATTTGATTTTCATAATGATATATATGGCGAACATGTTAGGGTTGAGTTACTTGAATGGGTAAGAGATGAAAAAAGATTTAAAGATAAAAAACAGTTTCAAGAAGAATTGTTAAGAAACTGCAAATATGTTAATGAAAAATATGGAGGCTAACATGGTTTTTTTAGTTGTTGGTGCTATGGATTCTGAAGTGGAATTCTTTAAAGAAAGTTTTAATTGTATTGATAAGAAACAAACCCAAGGATTTGAGTTCTATATTTGTGAATATAATAATCACCAAGTCATTGTTACAAAAAGCGGTATTGGTAGAACGATGGCGGGGCTATTAATAGGCGTAGCAATGTCTAATTTTGCGATTGATAAAGTAATTAATATTGGCATTGCGGGTGGATATCCACCAGTAATGCTAAAGGATGTTATTGTTTGCGATAAATGTGTTTATGGGGATGTGGATGTTACATTTTTTGAGAATTATGAATATGGACAAATGGCACAATGTCCAAAGATATTCCCAAGCGATAATGACATGTTAGAAAAAATTAAAAATGAAGATGTTTTAATTGGCACTATTTGTACGTGCGATTCATTTACATCGGAATCATCTGTTGCAAATAATATAATAAGAAAGTTAAATAATGTTGAGGATGTTTTATGCTTTGACATGGAATCTTGTGCTTTTGCACAAGCGTGCTTTTATGTTGGTGTTCCCTTTTTAGCAATTCGTTCTGTTAGTGATATAATTACAGATGAAAATCAAAAAGAAGAATATGAAATAAATGATGAAAAGCCGGAAATGAAAGCTAATGAACTTGTAAAAAAAATAATAAATAGTTATTGTAAATATTTAAGTTTCCCCATTTTTTTATAAATTGATATTTTTACAAAAAAAGGCA
>CAZFAM010000035.1:0-12109 GCA_964516425.1 uncultured Bacteroidales bacterium
CTGGTGAAGGTGGAGTGTTCTATGATTACAGAACAACTAAAGATGCGTTGGGAATGTTTATAAATTATTTAGGTAGAAAACCAGGCTTATTTAATTATTTGTTTGCTGCACGTGGTATATGGAACTCTTCGAGAGGAATATATGATTCAATATGGGGAAACCCAAATTATGATGAATGGATTATTTTTTAGGAGATGATTTGATGTCAAAATTGTTTAAAGAAATTTTATGTTATTTTGGATTAGTAATGTTTGATATATTTGTTGATTTTATATTTTGTAAGGGAAATATTAATTTTAAAACAGAAATTATAGATGCAATAATAATTTTAATAGTGTGTCTAATTATAAAAGTTTTTTATACTATGATAAAAAAGCATAAAAGTAAAATTAAATAATATTTTGTAAACAGGATAAGCTGTGTAACACTTTGCAACATAGCATTACACAGCTATTGTTTTAACTGGGATACCCAGATTAAATTAGTAGTGACACATTAAAATATATGAGGATACTCGTAATAGACCCGTCTAGATTCAGCTATATTGGGTATCCTTAAGATATTATAGTCCTGAATTATGTAGATGGATTTCATCTAATAGTATTGAGTATCTAGATTCAAGCAGTATTAATGGATTGAACTTATACTGCTATTGTTATAATGACCAGATTAATTTCATTGATTCTAGCAGATATATAGTTTTTTGGTTAGCTTGTGGTCTTGTGCTAGGTGCAATTGGATTAATTGGTGGTGGAACACAATATGTTTTACCAGAAATAATTAGACAGTTGTTAGAATCAGGAGCTATTTCACTATTTTAAGGAGGACAAATGACATATAATGTTTTAAAAAAATAACTAAAGAAAATAAAAATTTTCAACATTTTATATATGTATGTAATTTATTTACGTGTAGATATGAAATAATATGTAATACTCGCGTTTCTCTTTATAAAAATGGTTTAGGAAAATATGTAGTTACTAAATGGTTAGATTATGAATATCAAAAATATTCTGAAAGAAAGATTTTCTCTGACAAAGATTTAGCAGCAGATTATACTTGGAAATTATTTGGAGGAGATGAAGAATTTAAAAAGGTTTTGGATAAAATAAATAAAACAAACATCACTTTTAACATTAAGGGTGGAGCTGATAATTTCAGTTTCACCCTTTCTTACATTTAGTGGTAAAGAAGCGAAACCTAGGTATCCCAGGTGTCGCAATAGTCGAAAATGAAAATTAATGCATTTTCCTTATCCTGCCTCTAAAATAAGCAAATTTGCAACACTAGTAAAAGCAGATAAATTTTCTAGCTTTATAATGTTGTATACATGGTTGATTAGTAGAAATAGAATGTGTGATTTTTTAGATATATATCCCTGTGAGCAAATAGCTAAACTACCACATTCTTTACAACACTTAACAGTATTATTTAAAACAATAGTACATATTAATTTACCATCAACTTTATCAACATGTGACTTTGATAAGTCAATATCTTTTCCTTCCAAATTTAATAATTTTATGGTATCATTATTCATATAAGCCTCCTGTTCTTTTAGACTTGACAACTTATTATAACACGAGGCTTATTTTTACGTCAAAAAATACCTATCAACTATTTTGTGTTTCCACATACAAATTGATAGGTATATATAAAACACACAAAAATTTAAATATTTAATTTTTTATTAGACTTTTTTATATGGAAAGTATACTATTTTTATGAAATATAATTAGTAACTTTGCGATTGCCCTAGTATAAAAAAGTATTTTATTATTTTAGTTTAATTTTCTAGGCAATTGTGATATAATGATTAACATTAAGGTAGAGGATATAGTTATGTTAACAAAAGGAATGAAAATAATTAATAATGAATTGTATATCGGAGAATATAAGGCATCATATTTAGGTGAAAAATTTAAAACACCATTATATGTATACGATGAAGAAAATATAATTGATAGATTAGAATTATTCACTAATAACTTTCAAAGTAAAAAATATCAAACCCAAATAATATATGCTTCTAAAGCTTTTCTTTGTCCTAGAATTTGTCAATTAATTGATGAATATAATATGGGTATTGATAGTGTTAGTGAAGGTGATTTATATCAACTTAATTATATTAGTTTTCCATTTCATAAAATAGTATTACATGGTAATAATAAAACATATAGTGAGCTAGAATATGCAATCACAAATAATGTGGGATATATTGTTTTAGATCATGTGGAAGAATTATTTACAATCCAAGAAATTGCTCATAAAATTAACAAAAAAGTAAATTTATTATTACGTGTTAATCCAGGAATTAGTGCTCATACACATGAATATATTCAAACATCATTACTAAGTAGTAAATTTGGAGAATCAATTTATGATAATGATAGAATAGATAATATAATAGATATATGTAAAAAGGATGAATTATTAAATTTTTTAGGATTCCATAGTCATATAGGATCAAGTATTCAAAATCCTAAATACTTTAAAAAAGCAACGCGAACAATGCTTGAATTTGTTTTAGAAACATCAAAAAGAAATCAAATAAATTTTCCAGTTTTAAATTTAGGTGGTGGCTTTGGTATTAAGTATCTTGAAAGCGATAAAGAATTTAATATTCCTAAAATGTTAAAATGCATTACAAGTACTATTGATAGTTTTATAGTACAAAATGATTTATATTTAGAAAAAGTAATGATTGAGCCAGGACGAAGCATTGTGGGTGATAGTGGATCCACGATATATCAAGTTGGTGGTGTTAAAAAAACATATGGTGGAAAAAAATATGTTTTTGTGGATGGAGGAATGACAGATAATATTCGCCCTGCCCTATATCAAGCAAAATATACTTGCGATATATGTAATAATATGGAAAGTGAAGAGAAGGAAGTTGTAGATATAGTGGGTCCATGCTGTGAATCTGGGGATATTATAGTAACAGACTATTTATTAAATAAAGCCCACACAAATGATTATTTAATAACATATTGTACAGGTGCATATGGTTACTCGATGAGCTCAAATTATAATGGCCATGTCCGTGGAGCTGTAATATTTGTGAATAAAGATAAAATTAATATTGGAATAAAAAGAGAGGAGTATACAGACCTTATGAAGAATTTTCCCACAAATAATCAAAATAGAATATTTGACTGCCATAGCGATATGTTATATGATTTATGGACTAATAAATGTAAAGGTGTTAAAAACCGTTTTAATACTTATCATGTGCCACAATTAAGTAATAGTGTAATAAAGGGAAGCATATTTACAATGTATTCTCCTAATGATTTTGATTTAATAGAAGCATGTAAAATAGCATTACAAGAAATTGATTTATCAGAAATGCCTGATTATAAGGTGATCTTAGGATTAGAAGGATTAAGAAATTTAAAATCAATTGAAGATATGGAAACATTATATAATATGGGATTCCGTCATGCGATGCTTACATGGAATGAAGAAAATAAATGGGCAACTGGTGCTAAAGGAAATCCTGAACATGGATTAACTGAAGAAGGAAAACAGTTATTATTGTTTATGCAAGAAAAAGGTATGATTATAGATTTAGCACATACTAATGAAAAAACATTTTACGAAATTTTAAATGTTGTTAATAAAAATATTATTTTCTCTCATGGCAATTGCAAATCATTATGTAATCATATTCGTAACGTTACAGATGAACAAATGAAAGCTTTGAAAGAAGTTGACGGGTTACTTGGATTAACACTAGCAAATAATTTTATAGATAGTGATAAAGACAAGCAAACAATGGAAAACTTTTTAAAACATGTTCAACATGCTATTGATATGATGGGAATTGATAACGTATGTTTTGGATTTGATTTTATGGATTATTTATCAGATTTTCCAAATAGTAATTTAGAAGATGTAAAAGATGCTACTTTTTCATATCGCATTATTGAAGGATTGAAAAGTATTGGTTTAAGTGATGAAGAAATAGATAAAATATGTTATAAAAATTTTTATGATAGATTTAAAGATAAAGTTTTTAATTAGAGGTTAATATGAATAATACAATCGACCAACTAATAAATGAAGCAGTAAACGAAGGCGTATTTCCAGGATGTAATTTTTGCATTATTAAAAATGGCAAAACGAAATACGCTTCATACGGATTAAAAGCAAAATACCCTGAAGAAGAAATAAATGATTTAGATACCCAATATGATATGGCATCATGTTCTAAAGTTGTTGCTACGACAACTTCCATTATGATTTTAGTTGAACAAGGAAAATTAAGATTATATGAACCAGTATGTAATATTTTAGAAGATTTTCAAATGAAAGATGTTACAGTATGGGATGTATTAACACATTCATCTGGTTTAAGAGAAGGGTTACCTGGAAGCCATCAAATGAATAAAGAAGAAATCATAAATGGCATAATGAAGGAAACATATAGTTATCCTAAGAATTCTAAAATTGTATATTCCGACTTGGGTTTTATTGTTTTAGGATTAATAATAGAAAAACTAAGTGGACAAACATTAGATGTGTTTGCGAAAGAAAATATCTTTATTCCTCTTGAAATGTTTGATACATGTTATAATCCTAAAAATATAAAAAGGACAGCTCCAACAGAAAAGCGAGAAGGTTTTATTGATCGTGGATATGTACATGATGAAGTGGCTCATAATTTTGGTGGTGTTGCGGGACATGCGGGTGTATTTAGTACTATTAAAGATATTAGCAATTTTATGAAAATGATTTTAAATGATGGTATGTTTAAAGGTAAAAGGATATTAAGCAAACAAACTGTAGATTTATTGTTTACTCCGCAAGTAGAAGAAAAAAATGGTGTAAGTTTAGTAAATTCCTGTAGAACAATTGGCTGGATTATAAAAGGCTCTTTTCCTTGTAGTGGAGATTTAGCTAGTGAAGAAACTATAATGCACACAGGTTTTACTGGTACACATATTGTGATTGATAGAAAAAATAAAATAGCTTTTGCTTTACTATCTAATCGCGTTCACCCTACAAGAAAGAATAATCGTATTATTTCTTTTAGAAGTAAATTAGGAAATTATATATTTAGTCATATGGAAGAGATATAAAATGAAAGTTAAAAAATTACAAAAAAATGATACAATTGGATTTATTATTGCGTCATCTTATAATCGCCAACAAGATAGGATGAAAGTATTAGAAGATTTTATTCATACACTTGGATACAAAGTAAAATATGGAAAAACTGTATACTTAAAAGAAGGATATTTAGCTGGTACTGATGAAGAAAGAGTACAAGATATTCATGATTTCTTTTTAGATAATGAAGTTAAAGCTATTGTGTGTTTTAAAGGTGGGTTTGGCACTAGTAGAATTATTGATAAAATTGATTACCAATTAATTCATGATCATCCTAAATTATTTGTGGGGCTAAGTGATGTTACGGCACTGCTAAATAATTTTTATAAGTATTCGAATTTACCCACAATTCATGGAGAAGTAGGAATATTATTAGGAAGTCCAAGGTGTGATCAATTATCAAAAAATGATTTCAAATTGTTGCTTCAAGAAAATACTAAAGAACGCATTTTGATTGGAGAACATGCGAAAACATTAGTTCCTGGAATTGTGGAAGGAGAAATTGTGGGTGGCAATTTGTGCTTAATTTCTGATTTGCATGGCACACCATATGAAGTTGATTTTGAAAACAAAATCGTTTTAATAGAAGAAGTTGAAGAACCCCCATATAACATTGATCGCATGTTTGCCCAACTTCGCTTAAGCAAAAATATTAATAAAGCAAAAGGATTTGTTTTTGGCTATTTTACAGATTGCAAAGGTGAAGACGATGAACAAACATATCAATCATTAATTAAAGAATATTTTGGTGATTTAAATGTTCCTGTAATGTATGATTTTCCAACAGGGCATGAATTTCCACTTTTAAATGTTCCTATTGGATTAAAAGTTTCTATGAATACTGAAACAAAAACAATAACTATATTGGAAGAATTATATGAAGATTAATACATTAGAATTATATAAAAAATTTATAAACGAGGAACAGGAAAAAAAGGTTAAAGTCTTAATTCATGCATGCTGTGCACCTTGTTCAAGTGAAGTAATAAATGAACTTCGAAATAATGCGGATATCACAATTTACTATTATAATCCTAATATTTATCCATATGAAGAATATGAAAAAAGGTGGGAGCAGTTTTCTAAATTGCCATTTGATTTTAAAAAAATAAATGGTTATTATGATGAAAATATTTATTTAAATTATGTACAAGATGTAAAAGATTTAAAAGAAGGAAGTATTAGATGTTATAAATGTTATGACTTTCGAATTCGTGAAACTGCACGTTATGCGAAAGAACATGGTTATGATTATTTTACGACAACTCTTTCTATTAGTCCTTATAAAAATAGTAAATGGATTAATGAATTATGCACGAAGTATAGTGAAGAATTTGGTGTAGAATTTATATATTCAGATTTTAAAAAGAATGATGGATATAAGAAATCAATTATTATATCAAAAGAAAATAATTTATATCGCCAAGAATATTGTGGATGCCGATATTCATTAAATGAAAGAAATGCTAATAAATAGTATTTCTTTTTTTGTAAATTTATTATCGGAAATAATCATTTAAAATTGCCAAAAAATAAGTTGCTAAATATAACTGTATTTTGAACTAAAAAATATAAATGTGCAAATTGCACATTTTTATCTTGTAAAATTGAATAAAATATGGTAGAATAGATATAATGAATAGGTTTACATAAAATGTGGAAAGGAGGAAATATGTATCATATTTATCCAGAAGTGAAGTATCAAAAACGAACAATGGGTTACTTTGAAAATAATCAACCTCTTTATTTATATTCGCAACAAGATCTAATTTTTTTAGAAGAAATGAAAAAAACGCTTTTACTTAGTGAATCAACACTTGAAGACGCTAATATTGTATTTCAGCGTGATAGTAGTTTAAAAGAAGAAGAATATGAATTATTTGTTTATGATACTGTTTTAGAAATACATGCTAGTAGCCAAAGTGGATATTATTATGGTTTTAAAACGTTAAAACAATTACTGGAATTAAAACAAATTGAATGTGGGTATATCAATGATAAGCCAGATATTAAAGTGCGTGGCTTTATGCATGATATTAGCCGTAATAAAGTTCCTAAAGTTAGTACCATAAAATACATTATTGATATTATGAGTGATTTGAAAATGAATCATTTAGAATTATATGTGGAGGGCTTTAGCTTTGAATATATTTCATTTGCGAAATATTTAGAGAAGAATTGTTATATTACGCAAGCGGAATATAAAGAGATTGAAAAATATGCAAATGTTCATTGCATTGATTTAGTTCCTAATCAAAATGGATTTGGCCATATGCAAGCATGGCTTGAAAAAGAAGAATTAGCATCTTTGGCTGAAGCACCCGATGGTATTGATTTGTGGGGGACACATCGAAAACCAAGTACATTAAATGCAAATGACCCAGGGTCATTAGAATTAATTAGTAAAATGTATAAAGATATGTTAAGCATATCTAATTCGAAATTTTTCCATATGAATTTTGATGAGCCTTTTGAACTTGGAAAAGACAAAACGAAAGAAGAATGCGAAGAAAAGGGTGAAGGCCATGTTTTTATGGATTATGCTTTAAAAGCAATTGATGTCATAAGAACATATGACAAGACGCCATTAATATGGGGTGATGTTTTAATTAAACATCCAGATGTATTAAGACGAGTTCCAGCTGATATTATTTTTGTGGATTGGGGTTATGAATCAGAATATCCGTTTAATAAAAATTGTAAAACATTAAACAATATGGATATTAGATTTATGACTGCTCCTGGAACAACTTCATGGTGCAGTTTACTTACAAGAACAAATGAGTATTTAGAAACTATTAGTAGTGCTATATGGCATACATTCGATGAAAATGGTGAAGGTGTTATTTTGACTGATTGGGGAGATATAGGTCATCTTCAACATTTATCGGCTAGTTTAGCACCGCTTTGTTATATGGGATTACTAAGTTATCGTGTTCATCATGGCGTTTATAAAGATTTAAAAACATATTTAAATAAATATATTTTTAAAGATAAATTGAATTTAGCGGCTGACGTATTTATGGATGGTGGAACTTATTACAAATATGAACCACACTATACAGGAAATGGAACTGTAACTTTTTATACAATGGTGTGGGCTTTAAATTCATTTAAAGAAAAAGATCCAATTGAGTATTTTAGAACAAGAATGAAATATAATTTATTTAATTTAAAACAATTCGAATTAATTATGGAATTCTTTAGTCAAAAGAAAAAAGAAATTGAAATATGTCAGATTGATGAAATTTTCAAAAAGGAATTTAAAAATTCTATAAACATATTGGAGTTATTAGCTAAAATTAATGTTGGCTATCAAGAACAAATTGATACAAAATATCGAATTATGAAATTTCAAGAAGTTGTAAATGATGTTCCTAAAGTTATTGATGAATTACGTGATATTTGGTTAGAACGTAATAAGTATAGTAAATTAGATAGTTCAATTGATGAACTGTTAAAAATGAAAGAATTTGCGATGAAAAGTATAAATTATTATCAGGAGGAAAATAATGAAACAAAAGATTAAAATTACTTCTAAGTTAGTTAAAAAAGTAGTTTTATGGACGTTGCTAGCTGCATTAGTAGTAGGCTTTGGCATAATCATTATCGACAGTTACTCTAAAGACAATATTTTATCGAATAATTCTCCACTTTCTAGTTTGGATTATAGTGGAAAGTATCGTTCTTATATTGAAAAAGAGTTAATAAGTAAAAATTATGGTCGTGATTATGATGTAATCATTGAAGAACAAATTGAAACTGAAAAAAATCGTATCTTAACAGAACACAATTTAAAATTGAATGAACTTGAAGATACATTTAATCAAGATTCTGCAACATTGAAAGCAAACTATGATTCTAAAATCGCTGAGTTGGAAGCAAAGAAAAAAGAAGATTTAGAAAATATTGATACGGATTCATCTTTAACTTCAGATGAAAAAAGCGATGCTAAAGAATTAGTTGAAAATGAATTTAAAAATAATTCTGAAGAATTGAAAAAAACATATGAAACAGAACAAGCAGAATTAGAAAGCAAATTTGAAACAGATAAAGTTAATGAAACTTCATCTTATGCTGAAGATATTAATAGTATTAGTGAAACAGTAGTTCGTGAGAATTTAGTTACTAAGGTATTAAACGGACAATCTTTAACTGATGCTATTAAAGATACTAATAATACACCTAGTGGATATGTATTTTCTCTTGATGAAACACAAAATACTGCTATTAAAGCAACATTTGATGAAACATCTACAGAAGCTGCAAATACTGAAAATGGTGTAAGATTAGATAATGAAGCAGGTCTAAAATTTAAAGTTAAATCATCAGATGTTGAATATGTATATAGTGCTAAAAGTGGTAAACTAGTATACACAGTTGATGTTCCTCAAGCTGGATATTATAATATTTTATTAGATTATATCCCTTATACTTCAACTGCAAGTATGAATGCAACTAATAGTGCAATCACAGAAGAAAGCGGTGGTGCTACTATTGAAAGGGCAATTTATATTGATGGTAAAATTCCATTTGATGATGTATCTAACGTATCATTTGTTAGAACATGGGGCGATGGTGGAGAAAAATATGTGGATGCAAAAGGTAATGAAATTAAACCAACACAAATTGAAAAGCCACAACAAAACCAAGCATATGTTCGTGACTCTGTAGGATATGTAACTGAGCCATATTTATTCTATTTCTCACAAGGAACACATACAATTCAAATTGAATCAATTCGTGAAAATATGGGAATTGCTAATGTTTATTTAACAAGTAAAGAACAATATCAATCATATAGTGAATATAAAACAAAATATCAAAATGAAAAAGTAGTTACTGGTGGTGTCTCTTATAACATGCAAGGTGAAGGTGGACAATCATTATACTATGAAAACAATAAAGTATCTTCAGTCTTTGATACAAATGTTGTTCGTACTTCATCAACAATTTATGGTACAAGTGATAGAACAAGTGCTTATAACTCTGTTATAAAAGATGGAGAAGAACAATCTGCATCACCAGTTAAAATTGTTCTAAATACAATTGGTGGTTCAAAATGGAGTTCTCCTGGAGATTGGATTAGTTGGGACGTTAATGTAAAAGAAGCAGGATTATATAAAATATCTTTAAGAGCAAAACAAAACGTTTCTCGTGGTTTGTTCTCATCAAGAAAATTAACTATTGATGGAACTGTTCCATTCTCTGAAGCAATGAACTGTAAATTTGTTTACAGTAGCGATTGGAATATTGTTACTTTAGGAAACGAAGATGGAGAAAGTTTCTATTTCTATTTATCTGAAGGAACACATACAATTAGTTTCGAAGTAACATTAGGAGATTATGCAAGTCAAATTAGTAGAGTACAAGGCGTAATTGATGACTTAAATGCTTTATATAGAAAAATAATTCAAAAAACAGGAATTAATCCAGACCCTAATATGGATTACTTCAAAAATGTATCTGGGCAAAAATTAATTGCCCAAGCTAAAGTTACATTCCAAGAATGTTGCGACATTTTATATGATGTCTCTGATAAAATAACAGAAATATCTGGTGAAAAGAGTAGTGAAACAGCATCTCTAGAAACTTTAGCTATTCAGTTACAACAATTTATTAAAGATTATCGTAAAATTCAAAAGAATTTATCAGACTTTAGTACAAATATTTCATCATTAGGAACATGGATTTTAAATGTTAGTGAACAAGCATTATCAATTGATTATCTAATGGTTCATTCTGATGATTATAATTTACCAAAAGCTAATCCATCATTCTTCGGAGAATTATGGTTTGGTATTAAAGGATTTGTTGGTTCATTCTTCTTCGATTATGAAAGTGTTGGATTAAGTGAAGAAAATGAAAGTTGGGAAACAATCGAGGTTTGGCTATGTACTTCAGAAAGCCAAGGACGTGAACAAGCAAATGCCATTAGTGCAATGATTAGTGCAGCAATGGAAGATCCAACAAGTACAATTTATGGTATTAATGTTAAATTAAAAGTTGTTTCATCAGACGTTCTTTTAACAGCAACGTTAGCTGGAAGAGGACCAAATGTTGCAATTAACGTTTCTAATGGTACACCTGTAAATTATGCGTTGCGTGGTGCTACAGTTGATTTAACACAATTTACACAAGAAAATATTGTTGAGTATTTTGGACAAGAAAGAGTTAATAGTCAAAACATTCATAGTTTCCAAGAAATTGCTTTAAGTGATACACTAGAAACTGACGGTGGTACAAGAAGATTCCAAACTAGTGCTATGGTTCCATATGAATTTAATGGTGGATATTATGCATTACCTTATACTCAAAGTTATTTAATGATGTTCTATAGAACAGATATGTTTGAAGAATATGGATGGGAAGTGCCAACAACTTGGAGTGATGTAATTCAATTAATTCCTGAATTACAAATGATGAACTTCCAATTCTATTTACCATTAAATACAAGTGGTGCATCAAGTGTTGTTAACCAAATTTTTGCATCATACTTATATCAAAATGTGGATGATGTTTCGGAAGCATTCTATCGTACAAGCACAAATAGTGATGGCGAAAGTTATATTGAATCTAACTTTGATTCAGAAGAAGCTAAACAAGCCTTTGAATTCTGGTGTAGTTTCTATACAGATTATAAATTCCCATTATCAGCAAGCTTTGTTAACCGTTTCCGTAGTGGTGAAACTCCAATTGGAATTGTGGGATATGACATTTATAATACATTAGCTGTTTCAGCACCTGAAATTAGAGGTAAATGGAACTTTGCTTTATTACCTGGTACTGTAAGAACTGATGAAAATGGTTCAACATACATCGATCATTCAGGAGCTGCCAGTGGAATGTCATTAATCATGATGGATAAAGGTAATGATGCAAAATACGAGTCTTGGGCATTTATGGATTGGTTTACAAGTGCAGATACACAAGTAAGTTATGCTCGTGAAATTGAAGCAATCTTAGGTGCAGCTGCTCGTCATAATACAGC
>CAZFAM010000036.1:0-9452 GCA_964516425.1 uncultured Bacteroidales bacterium
CAGTTCCGCCACGCCCGCATTTGTATTCAACTACTATATTTTACTACAAATGAATATAAAATACAAGTTCTTTTTTTAAAAAAAATTTATAATTATGATTAATTTAAGATTAGTATAAGAATTAGCTATGTTAATTAAAGTATTATTATAAATTATAATACAATAATATTATATGAGAATCATAGAAAAAAATTTTTTTCTATTAATTTAGAATAATAAAGTAAAAAATTAAGGAAATGGATTATAGTCCATTTCCTCAATTAGATAAATAGTCATTTTCTACAAATTTTGTAGTTAAAGACATTCTTTTCCAGATAATAAATTATTTAGAAAACATAAAACCAATTTTTTAATGCTTCGAAATTATTTTGTTAGTCCGTAATTCTTCATAACGACTGCAACTAAGCTTTTTGCATATTTACATCTTCTACCATTCTTGATGCAACATACAAAATTATCTTGAGATGCAGATCCAACGGTACCTAGATATTCATCGCTAGTTAATGGGAAACTAACATATAATTTATTATTTCGCATTTTAAATTTAGCAACTACTACATCACCACAAACAAATTTTTCATTTTTCCATGAAATCTTACTTTCAACTTTTTGACCATTTAATGAATAAGAAAGAATTTCTTTTTTAATGATTGCATAATATCCTTTAGTTTCTTCTTGAGAATTAATTAAACTTCCAAAATAACTATCTTCAAATCTATCTGAATCATTTTCAGGTTCAGGGATATCTAATGGTTTTTCATCTTCAAAGCTTACTTGTTCATCTTCTTCATCAATTAAATCATCTTGTTCAATTGGTTGTTCAACACTAGATTCTTCTACAGATTGTTCTTCTACAGATTGTTCTTCAACAGCTTGTTGTTCTTCACCACTAATAACCATTGGTTCTTCTTTACGTTTAATATATAATTCAACAACAAGACCAATAATAAATATTACAAGTAATGCAATCACAACCCAAATAATCCATGGAACAGATGCAACAGTTTTCACTTCAACTATTCCGTAAACAGAAAAATGAGTAGTGTTAAATACAACATAATCACCATCACAAGTAAATTCTAAACTTGTAAGTTCATCATTTTCATCAATATGTATTACTTTAATTGTTTTATCACGCAAGTTTTCAGGAATTAAGATTTGAACAGTAAACTCACCACTTACTTTTTCCTCAAATGCACCTTTCATAAAGTAAATGTCATATGCAACTCTTACTTTTCCTCTTTCATTATCTTCTAAAATTCCAGATACATCGAGATTCTTGTATTCATTTGTTCTATCAACAGAATTTAATATATAGTCTTTACTAATTCCATCTTTAACATACACTTTAATAATACCATTCATAGTTTCGAAATTAGTTTGATCATCATTTTCTTGTTTCTCAATTTTCCAACTCAAAGTATAAGTACAAGTATGATTACCATCTTCAAAGCAATGATTATCATCAACTACTAATGTTGCTTGTGCAAGATAAGAACCAGCTTCTTTAGCCTCATTATTTTTGTAAGTAACTTTAACTATTTCTGGCAATCCAACAAGTGTTACTTCATGTTTATTTCCATCATAAATAAATGCATTTTCATAATCCCATTTTACGTTTGTTAAATCAACTTGTTGTGGAGTAATTTTCCATGTATATTCACAAGTTTCAGTTTCAACAACATAGTTACTATCTATGGCAGATAATGTTGCTTTAGTAGTATATTTACCTACATTTGTTGCTTTATAATTTTCATATTCAGCTTTTACACCGTTTGGTAAATTAGTAATATGTGCTTCAAATTCAGTGCCAGTATATACATTAGTTTTTGCAACTGACCATGTTAATTCACTTGGGATTGTAATTTCTTTTGGAGTAATTTCCCATCCATATTCAGCAGTGTTTACACTAACAACATAGTTACTATCTAGAGAAGATAATTTAACTTTAGTAGTATATTTACCTACATTTGTTGCTTTATCATTTTCATATTCAGCTTTTACACCGTTTGGTAAATTAGTAATATGTGCTTTAAATTCTGTACCTGTATATACATTAGTTTTTGCAACTGACCATGTTAATTCAGGAATAGTTATTACTTGTGCTTCAATGCTAACAACAATAATATTAGACTTCTTGTTTGAACCACTATTAGATGTAACAACACAATAATATTCACCACTATCTTCAACATTCATAACGGAATATTTATCACTAATGGCACCTTCAATTAATTCATTATTCTTATACCATTGATATGAATATGAACCATCACCTTCAACTATAACATATAATTCAACAGCTTTACCATCATAAACTTTATTTACATTATCACATGTAATGACATTAAAATCAGTATCAACATCAGCATTTGAATATAGCACAACATCATGAGCAGGCATTGTTTCTACTTTATTTCCATCTTTATCAAACCATTCATTAATCACATTACCATTTTCACTTAAATTTTGACCAAATAAATTAATACTTGTTCCTACAGGTAAGAAACCTTTCTTAACTTTACCATCGTAAACAAAAGAGATTTGATAAATATCAGTAGTTTTTACATTAAAATCAAAGCTTAAAGTATCAGGTATATAATCCACAAGAACAGATAAAATATCACTTAATTTATAACCTTTGTATTCAACTTTTGATAATAATTCTTTTACATTGAATGTCTTGCTTAAATCAAATTCTCCGCTGCCTTGATAAACGTCAAATAGAGAAACTGATTTATATTTTTCAGGAATGTGGTTATACACTTTACTAATTAATGATTTTACTCTATCAAACTCATCTTCAAATAATAATAAACCATCGAAATGATCTGTCAATACATCATTTGAATATTGTGAATTAGGAGCAGCAAATTCTCTAATTAATTGACTATCAATATTTTCTAAATTAACTAAATCTAATAAACCTAAAACTTTATTTGCATAAAATTTAAGAGTTTCGTTATCAAATGATTTACCAGTATATTTTTCAATTGCATATTGAATATCTTCATATGTAACTTTTTGAGCAAGTCTTGCTTTGTCTAAAACATAATCAATTACTTGATCAATTCTTTCATTTGTAAATACTGTTGTATGTAAATAACTATTTAATACATCAGCATCAATTAATTTAGCTACAATTTTTTTGTAGTTTATAGATTTTAAAACATTAACAATATCTTTAAATGATATTTCTTGAACTAATTCATAAACATCATTTACATTTAATGACAAGGCATTAAATATTTTATTTTTTAAACTATCTGATATTCTACTTGTTTGAGTTGCAGACAATAATAAATCAGATAATTTAGATGGTGTGAACATATTCAAATGATAAGTTCCATCAACTACGCTTACTTCAACATAGCGATCAACTAATTCAGCTAATCTGCGGATTTTTGAACAATCGCCATCAAAACCAACTGTCAATTTAAATCCTTTAGATCCAAATACAGTATCTATTTCAATATCCCACGATAAACGCATTTGTTCATCTGTAAATTGTGCAATTTCAGATGGTCGAGGTAATTGTGCAACAATATTTTTAACTGCTATTAAAGAAAATTCTTTATTACTATAAACTGCTTCATTATTAATGCGAATAGCAGTAACCATTGTTAAAATATCTTTAATACCAATATTGCTTATATTGTCCTTAATAATTTGACTAATATCACTTGCGGTAACATTTATTACATCAGCAAATTCTTTTATTTTATCTTGACCAATTGCATCAGCAATTTTAACTAAATCAGTTACTCCAACTTTATTGGCAACATTATTAAAATCATCTTTTCCAATGATTGTTGTATTTTTAGTAACATCAATAATCTTATCGATATCAACTTCAGTAAAGAAATCAACAATTTCTTCTCCAGAAGCTTCATTAATAATTTGATTGATTTCTTGATCAACATCAATAGTTTTAATCACTGCAACAATATCGTCACTTGAAGAAACAATATTCATTACATCTTTAACATCATTTAAACCAATCTTCACTGATTGACCATTTTCTTTTAAAGATCTAACTTCATCAACCAATTCTATAATTTTAGAAGTTATATCATTAGTAGGAGCAAAATCTTCTTCACCTGCATTTTGATAAACTTCAGTCACTTTTTCGTTGACAGCCTCAATAAGATTAGTTGCGATAGAATCTAAAACATCATTTACATCAGCGCTAGGATTATTTTCCACATATTCATCAGAATATCTATCAACATAGAACTTAATCAAAGTATCATAAGAACCACGGTCTAAAAAGTTCACTTCAATTTCTTCCATATTTGATAATTGATTCTTAGCAATTCCTTCTATAGCAGAAATATCAACATTTAATAATCCACTATAAAGTTTTTTACTACTATTTTTTCTTGAGTTTTTGACATCTTTTGTTTCCTCAGCAAAAATATCACTTATTTTCGAAACAATTAAATTTTTAAACTCAACCAAATCACTTTTTTGAATTTCTTTATAGTCATTAAAATTAGGACTAAAAAGTAATGTTAACTCATTATTTGAATAGTCAAGAGAAAAATAACTCTTTTCAAATTGAGGGCTATTTGTCTCCGCATTTACGCTTAAAGAATTATTATTACTTGAAACAGCTATAAATCCAAAAGATAATAGTGTAATTAGTAATAATAAAACAACATGTTTGCTTCTTTTAAAAATTTTTTTCATACCCTGTTCCTTCTTCTTCCCATATCTTTTTTTATATTCTAACGTAACCCGCATATTACGTTTAAACAAAATACTTTAAAAACTTGTTTTAAATTTGTTTTTTAGAACGTTTTTTTAAATATATAAACAAGCCTATTAAAACTACTGTACTTGATACAATTGAAATTAATACTATTTTAATAATCCGAAGAATATTTATTCTTCGATATGCATTATCGACAATTGGTTTTTCTTCATAATTTGCGACATATGTAATATCTTCACATACTGGAGTTATTTCTTTATCCCAACCAATAAATTCATATGAGTATTGATCATCACTAATTTTAAATGTGTTTTTAGGAACTTCAACAATATCTCCATAATAATATTTATTTGAAGAGATAATTTCGCCATCAATAATAAAACTTACAGTATATTCAATTTTACTAATTATAGCTCCCACAAAAACATTACTTGCAGGCATTATAAAAGCATTACCATCGACACTAATATATTCATCATTAGTATCTTGCACATATAATTTATCCAATTTCATTCCTAATGGCAGACCATTTAATTCAAGACTAACTATTTGACCCACTTCAGCTTCTTCTACATCTGATTTAATTTCAATTGTAGAAGGCAAAATGTTAATCGAATATATAGAAGATATTCGGTACTCATGATTTTCTTTCATAATAAAACTAATACATTCATTATGAACAGTTGATTTAATCATAGTTTCATCTTCAAATACTCTAGTATGACTCTCATCATATTCCCCTAGAACAGATACATATATATTACATCCAAGAACAACTTCATTTTTATCCTTTATGAATCGTAATTTATATTTTGTCTTTCCATTCTCAACATTCTCTAACAATTCAATATTTGTAATATTTTCATTATCAGTACTATTAATATCTTTAATATCAACAGAAACACTTATTTGATTAATATTAATTATCAACTTATATTCATCTATATCTTTATAATCTAATAATCCACTAATATCTATATCTCTTGTCTCAGTATTAATTATGACATTATTTTCATTAAAATTAACATCCAGTTCTTGACCATCGCTTTTTACAAAACTATGTTCAGTGAAAATAGCAGTATACTCTTGATTTTCATTAACCGGTTGAATAGCTTTATCCCACTGATAAAAGCAAAAATATTGTGTTGAAGTATTTGCTTTTATCAAAAGTTCTTCGCTTAGTGAAGGTATTTCACCTTCCTTATATTTTTGTTTATATTGTTCTTCACCAACATTCCATACAACAGTATAATATGGAAACGCATTAAAAATAGCAGTATACTCTTTATCTTCAGTTACTTTTTCAACATTTGTATTCCATCCCTTAAAACTATAATAATAGTATTCATCATCTTCTTTAGTAATACCTACCGGAGCTTCTGGCATGCTGCCATACTCATATTCCTGAACTATGAGTCCATCAGGTAAATTCCAAGTAATTTGATATTTTTTATAAATACCTCTAAACTTTGGAAAAGCAAACAAATCTTTTGTCACATTATTTAAATCAATAAAATTCCCATTATCGTCTACCCAACCCACAAATTCATATGATTGGTAAATTACATCATCTGGAATTTTAGTAGGGGTAACCCCAGAATAAATAATATGTTCTCCTATATCAGTTTGTTCAACAGCTAAAATATTTAATTTAGTTTCATCATAAAAAGTAATTGTTACTTTTCCTTCAGTTCGAATTTTTTTATTAAGAACTGTATCAATTAAATATTCATAATCATTATCAATGACTTTATGTTTTTTCAATTGTCCATTATGATATTCTGTAACAAGTTGTAAATCAAAGCCTTCCAACTTAAACTCTTCAGGCTCAATTACTTTCTCTGGTTCACTTGGCTTTTTTACTTCAAGAGGTGGTTCACCAGGGTTTTCAACTTCTTCCGGTTCACTAATAGGAACTACTTCAGTAGGAGCAACGGGTTCTTTCACCTCAGCTGGTGGAGTTGGCTTTTCTACTGGTTCCGGATACGATCGCTCACTTCCAGGCGGATAACTTTGAATGCTATCATCAACAATACTAATTTCTTCGTTCAGTATATCTTTAATTGTTCGATTATCAATCTTCCATGATGTTAAATCAATTATATCTTTTTTCTCATAATTTTTTACATCATTATCATCAAGTGCATTGCACAATAATCCTAATTGAGCAATCAAAATAATATATTTTTCTTTATAATTGTTATCCGTATTTTGGATAATACTCAAGAGCTTTTCTACTGGTCCTTTACGATATAAATATTCTAAACTAGTCAAAAGTGCTTCCGAATACTTTTTCAAATCACTATAATTCTTAACATAGAATGAATATATTTCCTTATCATTATCTAAAGAAACATAAGCATTGAATAATTCCCTCAACTTATTTGTAGCATTTCTAGCGATTTCAACAACCTTTTTATCAACTCCAAGTTCAATTAGTGACGCTTCATTTTCTAATACCAAATCTACAGTACTTCCGATAACAGCACTATAAACACTTCTATTTAACGATGTCATCTCCTTAGTAATTAAAGATAATATACTAATTCGATAGTTAATATTTTTCATCTTTTCAACATATGTTTGATAATCTTCAATTTTTTCTTCGGCTGTTTCTTCATATTTTTGAAGTTCAAGTTTATAAGCATTATATTTTTCTTTGTCTATTAAATATTGATTCCACAAATTTGTATATTCTTCATATTTTTTTTCAGTTTCCAAATACAAATTATAATCTGATAAATACTTCAAATATAAATTATTTTTTTTATCCCACTCACTTTTGGCTAACAGGTAAGAGTTATAACTTTCCATATCATTTTGATATTGCTTTAAATCAATTATATATTGTTCGTATAAAGCTTTATTACTATTGTATTCTTCCCTTTTTATTTCCAAATTCTTTGCCATTTCATATGTTTCATTTAACGTATTATTAATATTATCTTTATTGATGATTAATTTTAATGAATAGTAAACACTAATATACTCATCACTACTTACTAAATTATTAAATGAGCATGAATAGTAATCTTCTTTTTTTTCAAATTGTTTAGTAATTCCATTTAATATTACTTCTTTAGGATACCATATAACACAACGATTATTAATGTCCATATAAGTATACTCATATGCTGTAACAATTAAAGCATCACCATTTATTGATGTTTCAACACAATTAGTCGGGATTTTATTTTCATACTTAATAAATATTCCTTTTTCAGATAATACTGTTTTTTCGCTTTCACTGAAATACTCATTAAAATTTTGTGTAAAAAAATCTAGTGTAGATATTTCACAAGAATTAACTGAACTAGGATTTGAATAATAATTGTCGTTATAATTTGCATATACACAAAAATCACCACTTAATACAAATATAAAAGTCATTATCAACAATAGGAAAGATATTAAAAAGGAATATATACGATTCATAATAAAACTCCTTGAAAATAAGCTATAAATAAATTGTAATAAAGTTTTGGTGCGGGCGACAGGAATCGAACCTGCACTCCGAAGAACTAGAGCCTAAGTCTAGCGCGTCTGCCAGTTCCGCCACGCCCGCTTAATATAGTAAAGGCTATTATAACTATAATTATTATACTATATTTTTTTTTATATTTCAAGTATATTTAATGATTTTTACCCATTTATATATCATTTTATGCTTAAATATTAAGTTAATATCTATTTATTAATTATATTATTAATACACAAAAAATATTAAAAAAACTAACCCCACTGCATAGGTAGGGTTAGTTAATATTTTATTCTCCAGTTTCATCAGAAGTTTTTTTATTTTCAACTTCTTCAATAGGTCTTACTTCTGTTTGATTTTGACTTTCTTTTTCTTTCAAAGCCTCTTTTTTTTCTTTTTCTTTAGCTTTTAAAGCTTCTTGTTTGGCTTTTTCTTTAGCCTTCAAAGCTTCTTGCTTTGCTTTTTCTTTTTCTTTAGCTTTTAAAGCTTCTTGTTTTGCCTTTTCTTTTTCTTTAGCTTTAATTGCAGCTTGTTTTTCTTTTTCTTTTGCTTTTATAGCATCTTGTTTTGCTTTTTCTTTAGCTTTTTCAGCTGCAATTTTATCTTTTTCTTTTTGTTTAATGGCTGCGGCTTTATCTCTTTCTTTTTGTTTTAAAGCTTCTTTCTTAGCTTTAGCTTTTTCCTTTTCTTTTTCTTTCTTTGCTATTGCTTTTGCTTCTTCATCAGCCATATACTTATATGAAAATTTAATAATTGATAATAAATCTTCCTCTGAAAATTCACCCTTATTAGTTAATTTAAACCATTGTTCACCTTTTGGCGAATTAGCCTTAACTATTAACGATGGATATTTAATAATCATTTTAGCAACAGAAATAGGTTTACGTTGGAAGAAAACTCGATAATCATTGTTTGTTCTTTGAACAATCATCATTAATTTTTTACCACGTAATATTTTGAAGTTTTCCTCATCTTTTCCATAAACAATCGAAACATCTTCAAATGTATCAGTAGCAAATTTTGCCAATACAGAAACTTCAGGAGTTATTGCTTTCTTTTCTTTTACAGGTTTAGGTCTCTCAACCTTAACAGGTTCAACAACTTTTTCAACAACCTTATCGACATAAACAACTTTTTCTACTGGAACTTCTACTACTTTTTCAATTACTTTTTCTACTGGAACTTTTACTACTTTTTCAATTACTTTTTCTACTGGAACTTCTACTACTTTTTCAATTACTTTTTCTACTGGAACTT
>CAZFAM010000036.1:9552-11489 GCA_964516425.1 uncultured Bacteroidales bacterium
ACTTTTTCTACTGGAACTTCTACTACTTTTTCAATTACTTTTTCTACTGGAACTTCTACTACTTTTTCAACTGGAACTTCTACAATCTTTTCAATTTCAGAAGTTTGTTCATCTAAAGTACTTCCTCTTTGAATTAGTTCCCCTTTAGAATAATTATACATATTTAATAAGTACTCATCATTAAATGATTGATAATTTTCTTTGACTTCACTAACTTCTTGAACAGGCATATTTTTTGTAACAACAGCATATTCAACAACATTAACGCAAGTTAATGCAACAGCTAATCCGATAGATAATCCTAAAGCTACACTTTTTGAATCTACAAATTCACTACCAGCATATTCTTTAATTATCATATAACTTGGTAAACAAATAGCAATTAGAAATACATACATCAAAAAAGTAACTGTTGGAATCTTATGTTCATCGTTATTATGCATTTTATATAAAGGAATTAATGCTGATACAACTGCGAATAATACAGTAGAAATAATGCATGCAACAAATAGCCCAACCCAGCAATTATCATTTAAAGCTATTTCAGCACCGATACTATGATTTCTTAAAGACAAAGATGTCAAATAAGCAAACACAGAAGTAATATATGCAGTCACCGGTAAGACAGATGAATAAGCACCAAGTTTATTCAAGTTCTTTTCATCTTTAACAATTAGTAAGCATCCTAAAGATATTGCAATGATAACTAATGGAAAAACCACAAACTTAATAATACTTTCAACAGTGCCAACTGATTCTGCTTTAAAAGGAATAATTGTAATTGCGCATATTGCTAGTGCTAAATAAACTAAAATAGAAACGAATAAATTCTTTTTCATCGTCATTCCTCCTCATTAATTTCTTTTACTTTTTCATAAGTGTAAAGAATTATTTTTCTTTTTTTAAGTCATTATATTTTATTTATCAATAACTTTACAAACATTATATCATACTTTTCAAAATAATTCAATATTTTTCATTTATTTATAAACTATTTTTTCCTTTTTTATAAAAATACAAATTTATTTGTAATATACATTTTTATGGTTTTTTTTGATTTTTATAATCTTTTTTATTGTTTTTGAACTCTTTTTTTGATCTTTTGTTCTTTTATATTTTTTTCAATATTCTAAAAAACAATATACTTTTTATGGAAAATATCATTTGTTTTTATTACTAACAAATAGCAAATGTTGTTAAATATATTTTTCCTATATTGTTTCATATTCATTTATACTATAATATATGCTTAATAATGTTTTTTGATACACAATTTTAAGAAAACGTATCAATTAAAAAGATTGTTTATTGAAATTTAAAGAAAAATATGCTATAATAGAAATATGTTTAATGAAGAAAAATTAAGAGAAATAGTCTCAGAAAATTTGACTTATTATCGCAAAAGTAATAAGTTAACTCAAATTCAATTAGCAGAAAAACTAAACTATTCTGATAAAGCAATATCAAAATGGGAAAGGGGAGAAAGTTTACCAGATTTATATATTTTAGCAAATATTGCGGAAATGTATGGAATCACATTGAATGATTTAATAAATGAAAAAAAAGTGCCTACTCATTCAAGCAAAAAAAGTATTCATTTATTAATCACAATCATATCAATTTTATTAGTTTGGTTAATAGCAACATTTTGTTTCATTATATTGCAAATGTTAAATATTCCCAAATCATGGTTATCTTTTATTTTTGCAATACCTTGTTCATTCATTGTTGCAATTGTATTTTCTAGTATTTGGGGAAACAATTTCCATTTGTTTTTATCAGTTTCAGGTATTACTTGGACAATTCCGTTATGCTTAGTTTTATCAATTGATAACAGTTTAATGTGGCTAACATTTATTTTATCTATTCCTGTTCAAGTATTAGCAATTTTCAGTATATTATTAAAAAGAAAAATAAAAAAAGAAAAACTTAACTAA
>CAZFAM010000037.1:0-10442 GCA_964516425.1 uncultured Bacteroidales bacterium
AGGAGAGATGAATTATGGAGATGAGTTTAGAAGAATACAAGAAGAAAGTAGAAGAATGTCTAGTGAAGATATACAAAGTTTCCACGACAAGAGCAAAGAAATTGATGACAGCCACAGAGAACTATTGGCAAGAACTTTTAGAAGACAAATTGACACCGCAAGAGACAGCATACGGTATGTCGATAAATCTTTTGTAAATAAAAAAACAAACAATGAATTTGTAGTACATAAGAATGTAGATGCAACACTATTTCATGATGTGTTTGAGATTGTGCAAAAGTATTTGCCAAATGGTGATTGTGTAGATGTTCACGATATTAAATCAGGTGAATGGTCTGCTGGTTATGCGGATTGTACTTGCTATTTAACAGGTGATGGATTAAGCGGCTTTGCTATAACACCAAGTGGTGATTTAATCTCAGTATTTAGTTTAGCAAAAGAAGGCGGATTTTTAAAATCTATTAAAGATTATGTAAAAAGTGAAGGTGCAAAAACTCTTGATTGTTATCAAAGCAATGCACAACCACTAGCTACAATTTATGAAAAAACATTAGGCTTTAAAACAGCATCTATAATGGATTTTAATTATGAAATTTTAGCTGAAGAAAAAGGAAAAGCGTATGCTGATTATTTTGTAAAAACTTATGGAGAAGCTCCTGTTGCTTTTATGATTAATGCAACTGAAAATGTTGAAACAAAACATTTTAATAAAGACCAATATGATGAAGCTGTTAAATATCGTGACTCATATTTAAAAAAGGATAACATTCGATATTCTAAAAACAAATATCAAACAACAAATGAAATAAAACTACAAGCAGAGTTAAAACAAAAGAAAGTTTATTCGTACAAAGAAGTAGACACAATGGTAAATGATTTTATTAATACATTTACTTCTTCGAAGAATAAATATTTTAAGAACTCTAAAGAATCAGTAGTTAAACAATTCTTTACAGAATTAAATACAGGAAATGTTAATGCAAATAAATTGGCAAATGATTTGTCTAATTCTATAATTAATAATTTAGTTATTAACAATAAAGGTTTAGATGCTAGTTATAAAGCATTAATGTTAGATGAATTAGTTCCTCAATTTCAGTCTTTAATTAAAAATGGTGGTAAAACAGCGACTGTAGAGAGTCTTAAAAATAATTATCAAAGGATTATTAATGAACAAGCTTCTAGAATTGTTTATTACAAAAATGTAAGCCAAGAATCTAATAAAGTATTTAAGAAGATTGAAAAACTTAAAAAAATGACTTCTAAAGATTATAAATATAATCCAGAAGCACAGCACATTGCAGATACTTTTAACAATTTAACAAAGTTGCTTAAAAGTGTTAATAAAAGTACTGATGTTGGAAGAAAAGAAGTTAGAAATATAATTTCAGAATATGGAAAAAGTATTGAAAAAAATAAAATTGTTTCTCAATATGTTCCTCAAGAAGTAATTAATGATATAGATTTTATTACTAATAATTTGAATGATGCTAACTTAAACAAGCACAGACTTACATTAGAAGAATTAAATGCTGTTAAAAACATAGCTGCAAACGCAATTAAAATGATTAATGAATTTGATACAGCAACTATTAACAATCAAAAAGTACATATTCATGAATATTCACAAGAAGCAATTAAACAAGTTAAATCTAACCCTAAACAATTTGGTGCTGCAAAAATTAATAAATTTCTTCGTTCTTTTGAAAAACCAGCAGAATTAATTAAGGATTTAGAATTTAGTGTTGGAGACAAAAAAGGTAATATGACTAAATTAATAGTTGAACCTTTACAACAATCAGATTTACAATACAAGCAAAATGTATTAAATCTTAGAAAGTCAGTTGATGAATTTAATTCAGAACATAAAGGCTATAGCAAAAAAAGGCTTGTTAAAAGCACTATTCAAGTAGGATTTTATAGTATAATTGAAATAGTAACTAATAGTGTCGTGCTTTTTAGTAATTAATAGTATATAATTAATTTATAGAGGTGCTTATATGAAGTTAGGAGAAAAAATAAAAAAGTTACGTTTGAAAAATAATATGACTCAATATGATTTAGCATTAAAATGCTATGTTACAAGAAATGCAGTAAGTAAATGGGAAAATAATAAAGGGTATCCTAATATAGAGAGTATTAAATTATTATGTAAATGTTTCAATGTTACTATAGATGATTTTTTAAGCGATGACATTGATAATGATGAAATGAAAGAGTTGGCTGTCGAAGTTATAAACAATGATACAAAATTAAAAAAAATATTTGACATAATAGTTGGTATTATGGGTGCTTTATTTTACTTCATAGTACAAATTGGATTAAGAGAACTATTGCTATCAATTGATCCAACTAGTGGCTTATCATGGGGATTAGTTATTGCACCATGTTGTTCATTAATAATTGGTATAGTGATATCTTTGATAATTAGAAAACAGTATATCACTTACTTAATTGGGTTTATAGGTTTAATATTTTCAGTTTTTTTTGATTTATTCATTCTAAATGGTTTTATTTCAACAGCAATACATTGTATATACTATTTGATATTTTTATTTTTTAGTAGTTGCACATATTCAATAAAATATAAAAAAGGGAGTCTTTGCGATAACCAAACTGAAATTTAAATTGAATCTTTATTTTATGGCTAATATAATTATGGTTTATTATAGACTAATTATTAAGTATTATCAGAGAAGTCAAATCAATTGAACGCCTCTTTTAATTGGATGATAAAGTGGTGTTTCTTTATTGTATATTTTATTATTTTTAGTTCTTGTATCATTATAAGAAATATATATAATTGTATTATATTAAAAAAAATTTTGAATTTATAACCGAACAAAGGAAAATGAACGAATAATAATTATATTATTCAATATAAAACTGATACATAATTTAACAGTTTAATATTTGTTATAATACTAATAGATGTAAAAAAATATATAATTTGTCTAAATTAAAATCTGAAGTATTGTTTAGAAAATCAGAAATTATTTAAAATTAAAATTCTATAAAACGTTTACATTTGGAAATTATTGACTTTAAAAAAAAATTAATATATAATTTTTGTAAATATAAGTAAATGCGGTGAGCAGAACAGAGTAGCATTAATTTTTTTTAAAGAGAGTTATCGTTTGGTGGAAGATAATAAAAAAATAATGTGAAAATCATTCTGTTAGTAGTCTTCTGAAAGTCTAATGATGATTAAGATAGAACGGGTGGTATTCGTTAAAATACTGGTGATGTGATTGCATTATCAAAGAGTGGTACGAAAAAAAATTTAGCACTTTCGTCTTTTTGGTAGAAGACGATAGTGCTTTTTTTAAAAAAATGACTCTGCATGACTTATAAATTTTATATAAGGAGTTTTCAAGATGAAAAAAATTTTTAGTTTATTAGCATTATTGTTATGTTTGTTTTGTCTAGTTGCATGTGGTGAAAGCGAAAAAAATGATGAAGTTGTGTTTGGAGTTATTGGACCTTTTACAGGAAATTTATCAACATATGGGGATTCTGTTAGAAAAGGTGTACAACTTGCTATTAAAGATTTGAATGAAAAAGGTGGAATTTTGGGTAAGAATGTTGTACTAAAAAGTGAAGATGACCAAGGAGATTCTGCCCAAGTATTATCTGCTTATAATAAAATTGTGGATGATATTGATTTTTTAATTGGTGAAGTTACTAGTGGAAATACTGAAATTTTAGCAGCACAATCTAATATCGATAAAATCCCAACTTTAACAGCGAGTGCTACTGCAGATGGTGTTACAAAGAATAGAGAGTATATGTTTAGAACTTGTTTCTTAGATCAAGCTCAAGGTAAAGCTATGGCAGAATTTGCTTCTAAAACCTTAAATGTTAAAACTGTTTCTATAGCCTATGATGAATCTGATGATTATTCAAAAGGAGTTGCTGAGGCTTTTAAAACAGAAGCAACACTTTATGGAATTGAAGTTCAATTGTTTGATGGTGGTTTAAAAGCTAAAGACAATGATCAAAGAACTAGTATTGTTCAAAAATTGGTTGATAAAAATAGTGAGTGTGTATTTGCTCCAATCTATTATGAAGATGCAGCTTCGCTTGCTAAAGATTTAAGGGCGAGTGGTTATCAAAAACCACTTTTAGGGGCAGATGGTTATGATGGCATGTTAGATCAATTAGCAGGAACTGGTGATTATACACCAGCTAATAATGTGTTCTTCTCAAATCATTATTGTGCTACTGAAGAAAATATTAAAGCATTTGTTGAAAGATATAATAATGAATATGGAGTAAATCCAACATCATTTTCTGCTTTAGCATATGATTCAGTAATGATTGCTGCTCAAGCAATTGAAGAAGCAGGTTCTTTAGATAAAGAATTAGTAAGAGAAAAACTAGCTAATATTAAATTTATTGGTGGATTAACTGGTGATATTTCTTTTGATCAAGAAGGAGATCCAATTAAATCAATTTGTATCTGTGAATATAAAGATGGCGTTATGACACTAAAAGAAAAAATTACTAAATAGTTGATAATTGAATAGGAATCAGTAATGGTTCCTATTTTAAGAAATCATTGAAAGGAAAAAATAATGAGCGAAATAATTAATCAATTTATTATCGGAATTCAGGTGGGAAGTATATATGCACTTGTTGCACTTGGATATACTATGGTATATGGAATTATAAAATTAATAAACTTTGCCCATGGTGATTTTATAATGGTGGCCTGCTTTATACTTTATACTTTTATCATTTTATTAAAATTACCCGCAATTATAGGAATAATTATTACTATTTTATTTACGATTATTTTAGGTGTTTTAACAGAAAAAGTAGCATATAGACCATTAAGGAAAAAAAGGTCGCCTAGTATTACTGCTTTAATCACCGCAATTGCTGTGAGTTTGATTTTAGAGAATTTATTTCAATTAATATTTGGAAGTAGTTCAAAAATGTATCCAGATTTAATTGAACAAAAAAATTATAAAGTAGGAAATATTTCCATAAATAATATTTCAATTATTACTATTTTAGTTTCTATAATTATTATGATACTTCTTACCTTATTTATTAAAAAGACTAAAATGGGAAAAGCAATGAGAGCTGTTAGTGAAAATAGTGATGCTGCTAGACTTATGGGAATTGATGTTGATAAGACAATTTCTTTAACATTTGCAATAGGCACATTTTTAGCAGGAATTGCGGCAATAATGTATTATATGAAGTATTTGAAAATAGAACCATTTTTGGGCTCTACATTAGGACTTTATGCTTTTGTTGCAGCGGTTGTTGGAGGAATTGGAAGTATTCCTGGAGCTTGTGTTGGAGGCTTTTTAATTGGTTTAATTAAAGTTTTACCAAATATTTTAGGAATTAATAGTTCATATGCAGATATATTTTTGTTTGGTTTGCTAATATTGATATTGTTATTTAAGCCAACAGGTATTTTTGGTAAAAATGTTGGAGAGAAGGTGTGATTATGAGTGAAAAATGTAATTCTATGGTACCTTTGTTTTCTAGAAAAAAACCATATTTGATGAATTTGTTGTCCTGTATTATTTTAGTTGCTTTAGTTTGGGTTACTTTAGGAGCTCCATTTTCTAAATCTATATATATAAATATTTTAGGAATAAATTTTAGACAAATGGAAGGATTAGCATTTATTATATGTTATACGGTAATTCTTGCAGTATCTTTAAATTTATCGACAGGATGTTTAGGCGAATTAGTACTTGGTCATGCTGGATTTATGGCAATTGGCGGATATGCTGGGGCATTATTTTTGAAAGCTGTATCAAGTGATACAACAAGTGCTTTTTTAGGAAATGTTTATACAATTTTAGCTATCCTTATTGGTTTTATAGCTGCAGGAATTGGTGGAATATTAGTTGGTATACCTGCTTTAAGACTTAGAGGAGATTATTTAGCAATTATTACATTAGGATTTGGTCAAATTATAGTGAAGTTATTAGAACTTTTTGATTTTACCGGTGGAGCAAGTGGATTAACAAAAATTCCTAAAAATGATAATATCGTTTTGTATGTTACTATTGTAATAATTGTTGTAACTTTAGTATTTGTCTTGATGAGATCAAGATTTGGACGAGCAATTTTGTCAATAAGAGATGATAATATTGCAGCAGAAGCAAGTGGTATTCCTGTTACAAAATATAAAATTATAACATTTGCTTTCTCAGCTGCTCTTGCTGGTGTAGCTGGAGTACTATTTGCTCAATATAATGGAGTATTACTTCCTAGTAAGTTTTCATTTAACTATTCGGTAGATTTGTTAGTTATTATTGTATTAGGAGGTTTAGGGTCTTTTACTGGGTCTATTTTAAGTGCTGTTATTCTAACAATTATTCCTGAATCATTACGTTTTTTCAGTGATTATCGAATGATTGTTTATTCATTCATCTTAATTATTATTATGATAACAAAGCCTAATGGCTTGCTTGGTAGATATGAGTTTTCAATGACTAGGTTTATTCGTCTTTTACCTAATAGAATAAAAACTTTTGGAAAAAACATAAAAAAAATATTTTTTAAAGTTTTTAAAAAAAATAAAAAAGAAGGTGCAAACTGATGAATGAAAAAAAAGTTGTTTTAGAAGCCAAGGATTTAACTATAGTTTTTGGCGGATTAAAAGCAGTAAGTAACTTTAATCTTAAAGTATATGAAAATGAATTGGTTGGATTAATTGGCCCAAATGGTGCTGGAAAAACTACTGTATTTAATATGTTAACAGGAGTATATAGACCAACATCAGGAAATATATTTTTATGTAATGAAGATATTACAAAACTTAAACCTCATAAAAGAGCAAAAAAAGGAATTTGTAGAACATTCCAAAATATAAGATTATTTAAAAGATTATCTGTTTTAGATAATGTTAAAGTAGCATGCAATATGAATATGAAATATTCTATTTTTGATTCTATTTTTAGAACTAAGAGATTTTGGAATGAAGAAAAGAAAATTGATGAAAAAGTTAATGAAATTTTAGAAATTCTAGGATTAAAAGAATATAGTGAAGAAATAGCTAGTAATCTCCCATATGGCAAACAAAGGAAATTGGAAATTGCTAGAGCTTTAGCTGCATCACCTAAATTAATTTTATTGGATGAACCTGCAGCGGGGATGAATCCGATTGAAACTAATGAATTAATGGAAACTATTAATATAGTTAGAGAAAAATATAATGTAACTATTTTATTGATTGAACATGATATGAAATTAGTAATGGGAATATGTGAAAAAATAATGGTATTAAGTTTTGGGGAAACAATAGCTTATGGAACACCAGAAGAAATTAAAAATGATCCCGCATTAATAAAAGCTTATTTAGGAGAATAAAATATGCTAAAAGTTAAAAATTTAAAAGTTGTTTATAATGGAAATATAAAAGCTCTTAAGGGAGTAGATTTAGACATAAATCGTGGGGAAATTGTTGTTTTGATTGGTGCTAATGGGGCTGGTAAAACTACTTTACTTAGAGCCTTAACTGGGCTAGTTAAATCGGATAATGAAAGTAGTGCTAAACTCGATTTGAGCGAAATGACTGATAAAAGAACTTTAAATAGACTTGCGGGAGTTCGTCTTACTGATAAGTTGTTAAAAAAATATAAGTCAAGTGAAGTTGTTTTTGAAAAACTTCATAATAATGAAGACATTACAAAAGAAATATATGGAAGAAATAACTTTATTTTAAGAAGGAAAATAAATAAATTAAAAGCAAAATATATAGGTTCAGATTTATTAAAAATACCAGCACATAAAGTAAATGATTATGGTGTTATCCATGTTCCTGAAGGTAGACAAATATTTTCGGGAATGACTGTTCAAGAAAATTTGGAAATGGGAGCTTATAAAAGACGTAATAAAAGCAAAATTAAAAAAGATTTAGAAGAAATTTATAAGTTATTTCCTCGTTTGGAAGAAAGAAAGAAACAAAAAGCTGGAACATTATCAGGCGGAGAACAACAAATGTTAGCAATTGCTCGAGCAATGATTGGTAAACCAAAAATTTTATTGCTAGATGAACCATCAATGGGACTATCACCGATTTTTGTTAGTGAAGTCTTTGAAATAATTAAATCTTTAAATAAAATGGGAACAACTATTCTTTTAGTTGAACAAAATGCTAAAGCAGCATTATCAATTGCTGATAGAGCTTATGTGCTAGAAACTGGAAAAATTGTTCTAAGTGGAACTGGAGAAGAATTATTAAATAACGATAAAGTTCGTGTTGCATATTTAGGTGCATAAAATTTGCATTATCTTACTATAGATAGTTTATTAGTTTAATTATATCTATTCAAATTAATTAAAGGAAGTCCATCAATTGATCTGACTAAATTTTAGTCAAATGTTAAGATGGGCTTTTATTTTACTTGTTTCTATAGTATACTAAAAAAAATAGTTTCTAATTCCTATTGAGATTTAAATTACTTTTCAATAAATACAAGGCCAATTCTTGTGCTATAAAGATAATATTAAGTGTAAAAAATTCAGTACATATTTTAAAAAAATCTTTAGAAAATATTAATAATATGTCACCTTTTTATAGTTTAATTGTATTATAAGTGAAAGGGATAAAATTTATGAAAATATCAGAGAAACAGTTTGACTATGTATATAAAGAATATGCAAAAGAACTTCTTTGCATAGCATATGGTTACACAAAAAACAAAGATGATTCAATTGATATAATGCAAAATGCTTATGTTTCACTTTTAGAGTCAAATAAAAAGTTTGAATCCATTGAGCATATTAAGTATTTCTTAATTAGAGTAACAATTAATGAGTCAATAAATTTTGTTAAATCATATGCGTATAATAAAGTTATAAAAAATAATGAGTATGTTACCAATATCCCTGAATCAAAAAAAGAAAAATTGCCATACGATCTATCTGTAATTGTACATACTTTACCGGAAAAGTATAAAAAAATTATTATTCTTCATTATTATGATGAAATGAAAATTAAAGATATTTCAAACACACTAAGACTTTCTGAAGCTGCAGTAAAGAAACGATTAGAAAGAGCAAGGAATCTAATTAAACAAATTATAGAAAGGGATTATAAAAATGATTAACAAAGAGTTATCCGAATTAAAAAAAGAGTTACCGGATTATAATATTGATGATTATAAAAGTGGAATATATCAAAAATATAATAGAAGGAATAGTATTAAAAATAAATGTTTCTCAAAAGTTTCTTTCGTTTCAATAATTGTAATAATGTTTATTGTGATTGTAGGATTAGGAACTTATGCTATTAAAGTTGAAGCAAAAGAATATCAAGATGCTTCTGATTTCTTTGAAGTAAATGAATTATTAACTGATGGTCTTTCAAGATATGAAATAAAAGAAATTTATAAAGATATCACGACTAATAAATTTGAATATAAAAAAACAGGAGAAGTAATAACTCAAAGTATAAAAAATAAAGTGCCTGGATATAGCATTGAATTAGATAATATGACTTCAAGTGAGTTAATTAGCGTTTGGAAGCTATGGGATAAATTGCGTGAAGAAAAACAAAATCAGATTACTGGGGTATATTATAATTATGATTATGGCAGATTGAAAAATGATAATGAAACTTATGATTTTACTAAATATATATTTAAAAAATATGAAAACGGAAAAGAATGTTGGAGTTTAGATATCTATTATTCTATTACTGGATATATTGAAAAAGATGATTATTTGATAATATATGGATCAGAGTTGTATTATTACTCAACAGAAGTTACTAAAAAAACTTATATCACAAAAGTGGGTTCTAATGGATTAATTATTTGGCAACAGGAGTTTAATGATGCGAAAAGATTTTATAGAATCATTATTAATGATGATGATAGTTTGATAGCATTCACTAATAAAACTTCTAATAATTCATATTTAAAAATTTATCATTTGGATTCTAATGGCGTTATTATTGAAAGTTTTGAAAATTGTTTTCAAGATTACCAAGTAAAAGATGTAGTAAAATTGGAAGAATTCTATTTGGTTTATTTACAAGATGAAAATTTGAATTGTAAATTTGTCAAGGTATGTTTTGATAGAAGACTAGAAGATGAAATTTGTTATCATGACGCAAACTATGTATATTTCTTCACTGATATGATTGAATATGAAGGTCAAGTATATTTGTCGGCGTATATAGTTCCTTATTATGAAGATATGAATATTGGTTCTAGAGCAGAAATTAGATATATACTCGATAGTGTATTAAAACTTGAAGAAAAAGATTCAATAGTTACAGATGAATATGTTTTAAATTTATTTAAAAATCAGTATAAAGCAGTATTGCTTATATGTGATAAGAGCAATGGGGATTTAAATACGTTTTATTCAGTTGATGGTGCAATAGGTGCAAATTTAATAATTCAAAATGATAACCTTATTTGGAATGTTGAATATTTTGAAAGTATGATGTTTTCACC
>CAZFAM010000038.1:0-10204 GCA_964516425.1 uncultured Bacteroidales bacterium
ATTACTGTATTATTAGGTTATATTTTCTTTTCTGCTTTCAAATTTTATTTGAAAAAGATTGACAAATGATTTTAAAATGATATAATACTACTAAATAAGCGATGAAAAGAAAAGTAATTAAACACTGGTAATAAAGTGATATAAGGATAGTGAAAACTTATACAAGGTTTTAATGAAAGAACACTTGGAGCTGTTAGAAGAATTAAGTAGAACTAACTGTATGTCTGCATTAAAGACTAATTAAGTGTCTTACTATTATAGTAAGGAACTAAGGTGGTACCGCGATTTTTCGTCCTTAGGGCATTAACAATGCCTTAAGGCTTTTTTTATTACAAAGGAGGATTTATGAAAAGAGAACGCATTAAAACATTGTTTGAACAAAAAAAAGAACAACAAGTTACTATTTGTGGATGGATAAGGACAAATCGTGCTCAAGCTCAATTTGGATTTTTAAACATCAACGATGGATCAACTTTATTAAACTTGCAAGTTGTATATGATACATCATTATCAAATTTTGAAGAGATATCTAAATATCGTGTTGGTGTATCTGTAGTTGTTGAAGGAAAAGTGGTTCTTACACCCACAATGAAACAACCATTAGAATTGCATGCAACAAGCATTAAAATGTTAGGTGATTGTCCTGAAAACTACCCTATTCAACCTAAACGTCACACTGTAGAATTTTTAAGAGAAAATGCCCATTTAAGAGCTAGAACAAATATGTTTAATGCAATCTTTAGAATTAGAAGTGTTGCAGCTATGGCTATTCATTCATATTTCCAAGGCCATGGATATGTATATGTTCATACACCATTAATAACATGTGCGGATTGTGAAGGTAGTGATCAAATGTTTAAAATTTCCACATTAGATTTAAACAACCTTCCTTTAAATAAAGATGGTTCAATCGATTATTCAAAAGATTTGTTTGGAAAACAAGCATGGATTACAGGTTCTGGGCAATTACAAGGCGAAACATTTGCTATGGCATTTGGAGATATTTATACATTCGGCCCAACATTTAGAACTGAAAACTCAAATACAAAAACACATGCAAATGAGTTTTGGATGATTGAACCAGAAATGGCCTTTTGTGATTTACAAGGATTAATGGATATTGAAGAAGAAATGTTAAAGTACGTGATTACATATATAATGGAACATGCGGAAGCAGAAATTAATTTCTGTGATCAATTCATTGAAAAAGGTTTAAAAGATAAATTAAATGCTATCGTTAACTCTAAATTCACACGTATTAAACACCATGATGTTATAGATATATTATTACAAGCTAAACAAAAATGGGAATTTAAACCTAGTTATGACGAAGATATAGCAAAAGAACATGAGAAATATATTACTGATTACTTTAATGGTCCTGTTTTTATTACCGATTGGCCAAAAGATATTAAAGCATATTATATGAAATTAAATCCTGATGGTAAGACAGTTGCTGCTGTTGATTTAGTTGTTCCACACGCCGGAGAATTAATGGGCGGTTCACAAAGAGAAGAAAATTTAGATGTCTTATTACAAAGAATGAAAGAAATGCATGTTGATCCATCTAATATTGATTGGTATTTAGATACTAGAAGATATGGGGGATGTGTTCATTCAGGATTTGGTATGGGATTTGAAAGATTAATTATGTATGTAACAGGTGTTGAAAACATTAGAGATGTTATTCCATTCCCAAGAACACCAAAGAATTGTAATTATTAAAAACAAAAAGAATTTAAGGAAAACCTTAAATTCTTTTTTTATGCATTTAATTGAATTTCACCAGCTTTTTTCAAAGCCAGTTTTGATAAGAATGGTCCTATCAATTCATATATTAATGTTCCACATAAAACAATCGTTCTAATTGTCGCACCATCAGCCGATCCAGCACCTAATGCTTTTACCGCAACAAGACTTAGACCTATCGCTACACCTGCTTGAGGAACAAGTGCTAGTCCTAAATATTTTTTAGTTTCTGAACTGCTGTGTGTAATGGTTGCCCCAAATGACGCACCTAATACTTTACCAACAACACGCATTAATACATATATTATACCCGCAACACCAACTGTTAACACAGAGCTAAATTCCAAATCAGCACCGCTTAATACAAAGAATAATATTAAGAATGGTGGTGTAAAACGATCTATTAATTCCATTACTAAATTTACTTTTTCGCCTTCATTCGTATTCGCAAATACAGCACCAGACATCATACAAGCTAATAAAGTAGATATTGATAAATCAATAGTGTTTTTAAGTATCGTTTCTAGTGAACACATCAATAGTATAAATACAATAACAACACACAATCTATTACCTCGACCTGTAAACCACCTTAATAGATATGTAATAATAATACCAGCTACAAATCCAATACCTAAACTCGCAATAACCTCTACTAATGGTTTACTAATTGTCCAAACAATACTTGTACTTGCACCTGATGTTATTGTATTTGCGATTGCAAACATAATACCAAATAGCATTAAAGCAACAGCGTCATCTATAGCAACAACACTTAATAATAATGATGTAACTTCCCCCTTAGCTTTATATTGTTTAATAACCATAATGGTAGCAGCAGGAGCAGTTGCAGAAGCTATTGCACTCAACATTAAAGCTGCAGGAATAGATATCCAATTAGGATTAATAAAATGAATAGTTAATAATGCTAATAAAACAACAACAGTTGCACCTAAAGATTCAAAAATAGCAATTATAATTGGTTTAACACCAACTTCTTTAAAATAAGAAAACTTAAACTCTGTTCCGATTGAAAAAGCAATAAAACCTAAAGCAAATGTTGGAATTAATTCAAACCCTTCTTTATATTTTGTGAAATAATCTTCACAACCTATCCATTTTATTACTAGTTTATACAAAAGAATAAAGACAACTCCACCAATTAAATAACCTGTTACATTAGGTAATTTAACTTTACGTATTATCTTTCCGAAAATTAATCCTGTGAATAGTATTAACGCTATTAATAATAACGCAATTTCCATATTAATGCATTAAACCTCTAACGTAGTCAATAGGAGTAGTAAATACAATTCCTGTATCTGGTTCTTCCAAACTTCCAACCACACTCTCGATAATTGCTACGATACTTTCTACTTCATTGTCTTCAATAACCATCATTATCGTTTTGCTTTCTTTTCTTTTTGGATCTAAATAATTTCTTAAAGAAAGAAATGCATGATGATCATCACTTTCAACTAAAGAATGTGCCATACCATGAGAATTCAAAATAGTAGCACCCTTTACTTCCTTTTTCGCAAATTCATTTAAAAGCGAATTTAATTTTTCCACTTTATTTAATACAAAAAACAAAATTTTCATACTTCCTCCTTATATCAAACAATAATTTAAACTATATTTTTGATTTATTCCGTTAGTATTATCAGCAGCCAAATTATATGATGTTCCGTATATTAATGAAACAATTTCCGGATGATCAATAAATGGATTTCTATTACCTTGAATTTTATATACTGCTTCATTACGATACATTTCTAATTCATCAACTGGATCTTGTAAATGCCATTTAATTAACATTTCCTTTGATTGAGCAATACTTGTAAATGTATAATTATCAGCTTCAGAATATCTAACCATTAAATAAAAGATAATTCTTGCTACATCACCTTTAACTTCATCTTGTGGTTCAAAATAATTCCCGGCATAATAACAATCGCTATATCCACCGCCGTTAGCATCACTAAACTTTAATCTTTTAGCATTGGATTGATTTTTTATTTCTCCAAACTTTTTATTACCGCGAGTAGAGTTTATTGTGGGATCTTCAGGACGTAAATGATGTAAGTCACTTCCTGCACCACTTGTTTCAAACCACCCCAATGATTGTGCCCATACATGTTCACGATTCCATGTGTTCGCTCCATCCCATTTGCCATTTACAGAAATACGTGTATAAAATAATAATATATTACTAGAATTATTTGGATCAGTATCTGATTTAATAGTATCTGTTTTTAAATCATTATATGTTTCTTTATGTGTCACTTTAGATATGATCGTTCTTAATGCTTTCTTTAAACTCATTCCTGTTAAGCCATTAGCATCTTTATAATATGCCATAGTAGAACTAAAAACATCACCACTTACATCCATACCAATCAATGTTATATTAATAGTAGCGGTATAAGAACCATATACGATAGTAATTGAATGTGTACCTGCTGTATTTAATTTATTCAAATCTTCATTAGATAGCATAGTTTCATCAACTGTAATATAACTTGTACCAGTACTATTAGTACACTTAATTCTAATTGTACTAATATCAAAATAGCCAGCCAAAGAAGAAGAAGGCATTTTCGATAAATCAATTTCATATTCATTAGTATCTATTAAAACAATAGAAACTTTTTCTGAAAAAGTACGATAAATAATTGTAATTTCGTGTGTTCCCGCAACTTGTAATTTTTTAGCATCTTCTTCAGATATCATTGTTTCATTAACATTTATATATCTAACACTATCTTCACTTGTCACTTTAATCTTCATACAACTTAAATCAAAATCTTTTATATCCACAGATGTTTGTAAACCACTAGTATCAAGAGAATAAGAAACTTCAGCGGGAGTTATAGTATCATCAATTAATTCAACTATAATAACAAATAAATTGTTATTATAGTTAATTCGGATTTGATGAACCCCTGGTGTTGTTAGCTTTTCTAAATCTTCATTTGACAACATTGATTCATCAACGGGAACTATTATTTCTTCCCCATTAACTACCGCCGTTAATTTAATCATATTTAAATCAAAATCAGATAATTGTATTTCGTTTTCTATTGCACTTGTATCAATATCATATTTTTGATTATTCGAATATTGACACCCACATAAAAATAATATTGCTAAAACAAAAAGCAAAATTTTCTTTTTCATATATTTCCTTCTTTCATTTTAATTATAGCACATTTCCAATAATAAAAAAAGCCCTTAATCCAAATTAAGGGTTTTCATAATTTACTTTTTACGTTCATTTTCATCAGCTGTCCATACAACCACAAATGCACCACATAAAGTTCCAACTAAAATAATAGCAATTAAAACTTCCCACCAAATATAATGACCAAAAACAAATCCGAAATAACCGGCTTCTTTTATATTCTTATTATAAGCAGCTGGAATTTCTTTTAATACATTCTTTTGAGCAGTTTTATTATTATATTTGTTATTGAATAATGTTGGAACATTATCTAATTCAAATGATTCATCAACTTGTTCAGCTTCAGACCAGCTTGAGCTAACTTTAACTTCTAACTTTACGCTAGTAGAAAAAGTATCTAATTCTGTATCTTCTAATCTATAATATCTCATAGAAGTTGGATTACTACCGTTTAAATTATTATTCTCAGAATCTGTTTCTGGTGAATAACCATAATCATAAATAAATGTTGTATCTAAATCAGCATCATTTGAAGATACTACAGCAATAGTAGTACTTTCTAAGCTTAATGTAATACTCTCATCATTGTTATCCGTTAAAACGAATGAGAATGTTGGCAACTCACTATATAATAATTTATGTTCATTACTTGAATCTAATGTTGATGCTAGATTTGTATAATTAACATTATAAATTGCCAAATGATAAGATACATTATATGTTGTCTTAGCCTTTGTTTCCGCATTATTAGTTTTATATGTTCTAATAATTGATATTGTAAACAAATCTCCATATTCGTTAGTTACATTTTTTGTATAATAAAATTCATACTTTTCATTTTCTTTATTAGCTTCTACATTAGCTTCTGTAAATTGTAGATATGAAACTAATCTATCTTCTGTATTATCTTGACTTGCTTGTTCCATATAATATGGGAAGAATCGGTTTTGATATCTAGCATAGCCATAAAAACCAATACCAACACCAGCTAAAACCGGAAAAATTACTAAAATTAATATTTTGATGACTTTTTTCATAAGGTCCTCCTTTTTATGTTCTTCATATTATACCATAGATTTTTTAATTTGACAAACCTTTTATAGTTTATTTAACATTTTTTTAATATATTTATTTTCCTAAGCAGAAACGAGAGAATAATTCATTAATGAAATCTTCACTTGTTACATCACCTAATATTTCACCTAATACTTCCCAACTGTTATGTAAGTCCACACATGCAATATCTATTGGCATATTATTCTCTAATGACTCTAACGCTTCCTCAATTAATTGTTTTGCGGTTTTTAATTTTGCAATTTGACGTGCATTACCAATATATGTTGAGTCAATATTAGTTAAATCAGTAACTTCACAAACTTCTTTAATTTTTTGTTCTAAATAATGAATATCATCATTAGAAAAACTTGACATTAATAATGCATTAGGAAGTTTATCTATTTCTATATTTTGTGGTAAATCTTTTTTGTTTACAACAATAATTCTTTTTTTATTACTTGTTAATTGTAATAGTTCTACATCTTCTTCAGACATTGGCATACTATAATCAAATACTAAAATAACTAAATCAACTTCATCTGCAAGTTTTTTAGACCTCTCAACGCCTATTTTTTCAACATAATCTTCAGTTTCATGAATTCCTGCTGTATCGATTAAGTTTAAAACAATACCACCTATATTAATACTACCTTCCACAATATCTCTAGTTGTTCCCGCAATATTAGATACAATTGCTTTATCTTCACGAATTAAAGCATTTAATAAACTAGATTTCCCCACATTAGGTTTTCCAATTATAGCTGTTTTAATACCATATTTTAATATTTTAGATACTTCACATTTCTTTAATACATTATCCATTTTATTTAATAAGGCTTTTAAACGTGGCATTAAAACACCACTTGTAATTTGCTCTTCATCTTCATATTCTGGGTAATCAATATTAACTTCAATTTTTAAAACACATTCCAAAACATCATTACGAAATTCTTCAATAACTTTTTGTGTTTCACCTAACAAACTAATATTTGCCATTTTTAAACTTGTTGCTGTATTGGATTCAATGACATCCATAATAGCTTCAGCCTGTGTCAAATCAATTCTACCACCTAAAAAAGCACGTTTTGTAAATTCTCCAGGCTCCGCAAGGCGTGCTCCTTTTGTTAAAACAAGTTCCAGTATTTTATTCGTAACAAATATCCCACCATGGCAATTTATTTCTACCACATTTTCTGTTGTGAAAGATCGTGGGGCACGAAAAATACTTACTAAAACTTCATCAATTATTTCATTATTATCCACAATATGTCCATAATGAATGGTATGACTTTTTGCTTTTAATAAATTATTTCCTTTGAAAATTTGATTGACTATTGCAATAGATTCATCTCCGCTAACTCTTACAATAGAAATTGCACTATTACTTAAAGCTGTTGCAATAGATGCTATTGTATCATTTTGTAAATTGACCATATTTTTCCTTTCTAAAAATGGTTTAATGTTTTTATCGGATCTTTTTTAGCCGCAATTATTGACGGTATTAATCCGGATACAATTGTTATAATTGTACTGGCCAGTACTAATATAATCATATATATAATATTAAAACCATCCATTTGCAAACTTTCCACATTAAAGCTTGTGACATTACTCTCTTTTATAATAACTATAATTTTATTTAAAATTGGATTAATTAATATTGACCCCAAGGTAACGCCAAGTATTCCACTTATAAATCCTATTATAGCATTTTCATATATGAAAACGCAAGATACATTAAATTGATTTACACCAACACTACGTAAAATACCAATTTCTTTTGTTTGTTCAAGTACGGAAACATATGTTATTATGACAATCATTATCCCCGCAACTACTATTGATATTAAGGCAAAAACTAATAAAACATTTGTTAATATGTCCATAAACAATTCAAATTCTTTTGTAATGTTTTCTAAATAGTCAGTATACTTAATTTGCGATATTTCTATTTTATCTTCATTATAACTTTCAATATAATCATGAATTAATGCAAAATTTTCAAATTTATATGTGTATATCAATATTCTAGATACAGTATAATTATATCCTAAATTATATAACATATTTTCATATTGATAATCTATAGTTTGAACATAATAATCAGTAACTATTTCTTTATATTCTTTTCCTGTTAATACATTAACCAATGGATTGGCTAATTGCTGTTTCACAACTTCTGACTCGGCGTTTTGTTCTAACATATATTGTGTTAAATCAGGAGTATATAATAAAGTTGTATTATATAATTTAGTTTTAGCTTCTTTATTTTGACGAAGAATACCAACGATTTCTAATTCTAGAGAAGAACCATTATATATATCTTCATTTGAAATATTAGCCTGATTATATGTTAGATATCTATTATCACGTTTTACATAATATGAATTATTATCAATGACACGATATTTGGTACCAATTACATCATTAAATGATATTTCTGTTTGTCCATCATAATATAACCCTAAATATTCTAAAACATCTCTGCTTATACAATTGGTTTTATCAATTACTAAGGCTATTTGATTTTTACCTTCTGGTATTTTTCCAGTTAAGATATCATATTCAGATTGTAAATATTCTTCATTATAGCATAATTCTTTCATATATGAATATCCTGAAATCCAACTATAGGTGTCATCTTGATTTTTATGCATTATATGCATCTTTAACCAGCCTGTATAAGATATTGCACTATACAAATCTGAATTCATACTTTTAATATATGTCATAAATTCATTTGTGAATGTATTTACATGTCCCTTATATGTCGGTTGAGTATCAGTAATAAATACTTTATCAGTATCAGGGTATTGCTCATATGTGATATCTTCATATTCTGGTTCATCATTCGATACATCACTATTAATTGTTATAGGGTATGTTTTTAGTGCTTGTTTTTGGACATCACTTATATATAAAGACATGCCATTAGCTACTGTAACAACAATACATAACGCAACAATCCCAATACTACACGCAAGAATTATTAAAATAGTTCTTAACCATTTATTTAATAAATTATGATAACTAATTTTAAAGATACTATAAAACGGATGTTTTATTACCTTTCTATTTTTTTTCTCTATTTTATCAACTTTTCTTAGTGATTTCTTTTCTTGACCAATAATATTACCGTCTTGAACACGTATTATATCATCACTATATTCATTGGCTAATTCTTGATTGTGAGTAACCATAATTACAAGCCTTGTTTTTGAGATATCCTTTAATATATCTAATATTTGTTTTGATGTTTTACTATCTAATGCTCCTGTAGGTTCATCAGCCAAAATAATACTAGCATCATTAATAATAGCTCTAGCAATTACAACTCTTTGCTTTTCTCCCCCACTCAACTGATGAGGATATTTTTTTAATAGTTTATATATACCTAATTGTTCCGCAATTTTGCTTATCTTTAAACGTTTTTGTTTTAAAGATATAGAACTTAATGCTAAAGCCATTTCTATATTATCATATACATTTAACGTCGAAATCAAATTATAATCTTGGAATACAAAGCCTATATCTTGATTACGATAAATATCTCTTCTGGATTCACTCATTAAAGCAATATTTTGGTTGTTTACTATTACTTCACCCGAATATTCAGAATCTAAGCCACCGATTATATTTAGTAATGTTGTTTTCCCACAGCCTGAAGGACCTAAAATAGATACTAATCCTGTATTAGTAAATTGTAAATTAATATTATTTAACGCTTTTACTGTTAAATCCTTTGTTTTATATTCTTTATGCAAATTATTAATTGTTATCATTGCTTTTCACCTGTCAAATAATATATATTATAATGTTCCTCATTCTCTATATATATGCTTTCTTGAAAATATATCAAATAAGTATCATCATCTGATATATAATCGGCACCTGTTGTAACAAAATAATCTTTATTTAGATTAATATCTATTGTTTTATATATATATGATATAAAATCAGAACAGTAAAACTTATTTTTATTATTAAAAAGAATTGTATAATTAAATGGTTTACCTATTTCGTTTTGACAATTGCTTATTAATTGTTCACGTTTCTCGTCATTCATACCTTTTACTCTTAAAAAAACATAATTAGTAGTCGGCGTCCTAAGCCAATCATTTTCCCATATTTTTAATATATTATTTTCTTTTTCTTTATTCCCTACGGTTTCTATAGTATATTTGGCATCTTTATCATAAACCATAGCCGAATGCC
>CAZFAM010000039.1:0-9797 GCA_964516425.1 uncultured Bacteroidales bacterium
GTATTTATGTATAAAAAAGCGTGGTTTTTAAATTAAATAAACACATATATACATATTTACTTAAATATTTACAGCAAAAAAATACCATTCAAAAGCTCCAGTATACATATTTACGTATATACATATATTTTTTTAACGTTAATTTTCTTTGTATTTATACATTTTTATGTATTTATGTATAAAAATATGCATTTTTATTAGTTCAAGGGCTAAATTAGGCATACTTATTTACATATTTCTGTATTTACGTAAACATCTTTTTAAATCCTAGTTTTAATATTCGCCTTTTCTCTTTTCTTATTATATATAAGTATCATTATTTCCAATCACAAAGTCTCTTTATACATAAAACAATAAATACATAAATATTCTAGTATTTATTTACATATATATTTATTCATTTTTATTGCAATTTAGAATTTCAAAGTGTATAATATAATTATAATCTATACATTTTTAAATATTTACTTAAAGGAATATTTATGTATTTATGTACATACGCAAAAGAATATATATGTTTTTATGTATATACGTAAATATTCTGGTATTTTGGTTTTTAAAAGTTATTTTAACCCTCTTTTAAAATGTTTTTTTAGCATTTTTGAGCTTAAAATTTCGCCCATTTTAAATCGTTTTTTACCCCACCCCCTAAGAAGTAGACCTTTTTTAGGTAAAAATGCAACTGAGGGCAAATTTTAACCGAATTTTGGCATTCTAAATTTAAATAAAAATTGAGTTTGCTAAATATATTATGGGGTTTTTGATAAAACGTTCGTTTTAAATACCGAAAAGAAATGTTCAAAAAAATAATTTTATAGTTTTTGAAACCAAAAAGTACTTGATTTATGTATTTCTTGAGTAAGTATTTATGTATATATGTATTTACATAAAACTAACTTTACGTAAATACATAAGTATATAAATATTTATATGCGTATATACATAAATATGTACGAATAGATTATTTTTTATTATTAGATAGGAGGTTAATATGAATTCTAATCCAACACCTTTCAAGAAGAGAAATAACCCGTTTGGAAATATTGGGGGAACTTCTATTCTTGATGAAACCACTGAACAAACAGTTAAGGTTGAAGAAAAACCAAAACCAGCAGTTCAAAAAACAAAAGTTGTTGTTGCTGAAGATAATAATCGAGAAAAATATACAGCAACAATGGAGAAATCTCTTCGTAAAAGAGTAAAAATTGCAGCAGCAATGGCAGGAATTCAAGTTTCTACATTTATTGAAGAAGCTTGTAAAGAAAAATTAGAAAGAGAGGAACAATAATGGCTATTATTTCTACATTTTGTAAAAAAGGTGGCGTAGGTAAAACCACATTTATTGGATATTTAGCTCACTATTATGCTGTTCAAGGTAAAAAAGTGCTTGTTTTAAGTGCAGATGATCAAAATAGTATCTTTAAAATATTTGGTGCAGATGATAAGATCTTTGAAGAAAATGATAACTATTTAGAATTTTTAATAGCTGGTCATGTTGACCTAGGGGATATTCTTATTGAAGTTAGAGAAAACTTATTTCTTATTAAAACACTTAATACTGATAAATTATCTATGAAATTAACACTTGAACGTGCTCAAGAAAAGGTAATTAAAAAGATTTTCCAAGAATATTCAACATTCTTTGACTACATTTTTATTGATTTCCCTCCTTCAAGCAGCCGTTTAACAGAAGTTTTACTAGAATTAAGTGATGCAGTTATGATTGTTGTTGGACTTGACAGCTTGGGTTTGGGTGGCTTTATTAATACAATCCAGTATTTTATTGATAATGATTTAGATTTGGACAGCATTAAATACATTGTACCTAATGGTTATAGTAAAAATAGACGTGCTCCAAAAGTATCTTTAGATAAACTACAACAACAAGCAGCTGATTTTACACCAGACGCAGTTGTTTTACCTGCACTACAAGATAAATCAATAATCAAAAACCTTCAAGCTGAAGGTATTAGTCCTTTTGATGTAGTAGATCTACCACCATACGATAAAACTAATAGAGACTTACTATTAGTGGATTTAAAAGAATTATTTAGTAATATCAATATTTAATAATAAAAAACCGTCTTTTTAGGCGGTTTTTTTGACTTCTGTTGTATTTTAAGACCTGACAGGTAAAATCAATTGTAAGTGATTTACGTCATATTCTCCAGTAATTATGAAAGGTTTGATTTCACCAGTGAAATGAATAGTAATCTCGTTAGAATCAAATGATTTTAAGGCATCTAAGAAATATTTTGAGTTAAATGAGACTTGAAACATTGTATTACTATTAATTTGTAACACTGGTAACTCTTCTTTAGTGCCTCCTATTTCGTTATTAGGAGAATGGATTTCAACTTTTCCGTTATTTAAAATCATTTTTATGTTATTTGCGGATTCATTTACACTAAATAAAGATGCTCTATCAATGGCTGCCGTTAAATCAGCTTTATTAAATTTAACACTAATTATATATTCAACAGGAATTAAGCTACTTGTATTAGGGAATGCCCCCTCAATTAAACGTGTTAAGAACAAAATGTTTTGATATTTGAATAATACTTTGGTTTTTAAAAAGTGAATTTGAACCATTTCATCACTTTCTTCAAGAATTTTATTTAATTCTTCAAGATTTTTACTAGGAATAATAACATTAACTTTAGGATTATCGTTATCTGTTATTAGATATTTTTTAGCTAATCTAAAACTATCTGTAGCTACAGCTTCAATTTTAGGACCTGTTGTTGATAGGGAAACCCCAGTTAAAACCATTTTGCTTTCAGATGTTGATGTAGCAAATGATGTCTTTTTAATTATTTGTTTAACATTTATAGCATCTATATTAATAAAATTAGTGCTTTCTTCAAATGAGATATAAGGAAATACATCTTTATCAAGAGTATTTAATGTAAAATTACTTTTATCTGCTAATATCTTAACTGTATTTTCTTCAAATGAAGCAAATATTACTTCTTCAACGTTAGATTTTCGTAAAATATCCAATAAATATTTACCAGGAAGAACAACTGTTCCTGTTTCTTCTATATCAAAATAAGTAACATCTTCTAATCTTGCTTGAATTGAAATATCAGAATTTGATGATGTAAGCAAGATATATCGATCTCGTACATCTATTTTAATACCTGTTAAGATAGGCATTTGTGGTTTTGTTGATAAACCTTTAGAAACATTATTAAGATTTCGTAATAAATAACTACGATTAATTTTGAATTTCATTTCTTTCTCCTTTATATTATAAAATATATATATTTATTTTTATTATTAGCATGTGAATAAGTGGATAAGTCTATTTTAACTTACTTTCTATGTATTGAACATCGCTTTTTACTTTGCTATCTACATTTATAACATCTTTAATTTTGTCATAGCCATGAGTTATTGTAGTATGATCTTTATTTCCAAAGTTTTCTCCAATTTTCTTAAGAGAAATATTATATTTGTTTCTTATTATATAGTAACATAAATTACGTGCATAAACAAATAAAGGTTTACGACTATTTGAAATAAGATCTTCTTCTGATATTTGAAAATAAGGTGCAACGATTTTTTTTACCTCGCTTATTTTCTTATCTGTATCATCTTGAAAGTCTTTATTTTGTCTTGGAGCAATGCTTTTTAAAATCATATGCACATTTTCAATTGTGAATGGCGTATCTAAAGAAACACAATAAGTTACGAATCGTCGTAAAGCACCTTCTAATTCACGAATATTATCAGTGAACATATCCGCAATTTCTTCTAAACATTCAATAGGAACGTCAGTTGGTGATGGAATTAGATATTCAAGCTTTCTTTTTAAGATATTAATTCTAAGTTCTCTATCAGGAGCTTGAATATCGACAGGCATACCCCAACTAAAACGCGATTTCAAACGATCCATAATCTTTAAATCACTAGCCATTCGATCGCTTGTTATAACAATTTGTTTATTATTCTCGTGTAAATAATCAAAAACTTTAAAAAATTCTTCTTGAGTAGCTGGTTTACTTTCTAATAATTGAATATCATCAACTAATAAAACGTCTGCTTGACGATATTTATTATAAAAGTATTCAATGTTTTTTGAATCTTTTTTTGTATAAATAAAGAAATCTTCAGTAAATTGTTGAGCACTTGTATAGACAACGTTAGCATTTATGTTACGATCAAGTATAAAATGCCCTATTGCCATCATTAAATGGGTTTTTCCAAGGCCTACATCCCCAAATATATATAAAGGGTTTAAAATTGCATAAGGTGATTCCGCAACTTTCATTGATGTAATAAAGGCAAAACGGTTAGTTTCACCTATTACAAAATTATCAAAAGTGAATTCTGCTCTTAATTTACGATTACTTAATTCATAAGCTTGTTTATTAGGGGAAGAAATCAAATTTGGATTGCTTTCATTTTCTTTTTTTGCTTCTTCTTCGGTAATAAATTTAAATCCTATTTTTTCTTCATTCAGTTCTTGAATTATTTCATTCATACGCCTAGAACTAAACTTTTCGATAACTAGTTTGGTAAAAGCATCTTTAACGATTACATAAATATAGTTATTTTCGAATTTGTGAATTTCCTGTGCTTTACTGAAGCGTTCTTTAAGGTCATCCACATCATTAGGGGGCGTTTCTTCTATTAATTTGTTTACTACTTCTGTTAATAAGTTTTTACATTCTTCTTTTAACATTAAAAATACCTCTTATCTATAATAGCATAAATCACTTCAAAAATAAAGCAAAATTTTGAAATTCAACTTATCCACTTATCCACATGTGGATAAGTCATCTTTTTTGGTGAAAAACTATTGAATTTTATTCACATGTTGAATATGTGGATATGTTCAGTGCTCCAAAATAAAAAATATCTTGCATAAAAAGACAAAGTGTAGTAAAATAAATAATAGAGAAAGAAATGGAGGAAAGGATAATTCCTATTATTATTATGAAAACAAATAAAGAAAGAAAAAAAGAATTTTCAATTAGCTCAGTAAATAATGTCATTGGCAAATTAAATAAAACTAGTTTATCACTAATTATTATTGTATACATTTGTATCTTAGCGATTGTTCTAAGTTTTGTGGGAACAAACATTTCATATGTAACTGAACCCAAATATGATCATGTTTTTTATAATGATGAAATAACACCACAAATAAGCATTGTTGCTAAAAGAACTGTTTCAAGTGATAATAATATAAATTTAAAATATAACTTTAATGCCTATATCACATCTAGATATGTTGATTCTACGGCTCCTAAATTAGATATTACAAATTTTAGAATGTTTGCGATAACAACAGATAGCTTAACAAATCAAAATAAATTAAGTAATTATTATTTTACAGAACAGTCAGATTATACTACACCAGTACATCATACATATACAATTGATAATACTTCGGTTAATCAACATCCAGTAAATGTATATGTTAGATTAGCATATAAAAGTGATGGGGAAAAACAAATTGCCACATTTAAAGAACCAATAATGTTACAACCTACAAATGAAGATAAGAAAATGTTAAATCAATGGTATGAATTGAATAAAGCATATTATGATGGTGATACTAAAGTGTCAGGTAAGTCTGCTGTTGATATTTATGGTTTGAATGATAAAACAACATCTCAAGGAACATTTGAAATAGCAGCATATAAAGATAGTGACTCAAAGGATTATACAGTTAATATTCGTGTTAAAATTAATAATCAAATGGAAAAAAAATTCCATATTGATTTACAAACATGGATTATTAATGACCAAGATGAATACTTACCTTTGATTGGAGCATATAATTATTCAAGTCAAGTTTCAATGTATACAAATCAAGTAGATATTCCAGCTCAAGTTAAACCAAAATACTTAGCTTTAAAATTAATTTATAGAGATCAAAATAATACAGAATACAACACAATATATTTAAAACAAGAAATTTCAGAAATAAAAGAATCGTTATCCACAAATCCGGATACACCTGGAGAACAAGATATTACTCCAAATAATAATTTAATAACAATAGTTGCAATTATTGGTGGAACAATTGTTTTAGTTGCTGGATTAGTATTGATTTTAGTTATTGTTGATAAAAAGAAAAAAGAACAAAACGAAAAAGAAGAAACACAAAAATAGGAGGTATATTCATGAAAGGATGTTATAGAACATATCAACCTAGTAAGTTGAAAAGAAGCAAGACACACGGATTCCGTGCTCGTATGTCAAGTGCAAATGGAAGAAATGTTTTAGCTCGTAGACGTGCTAAAGGAAGAAAAAGATTATCAGCATAGTAATAAGGTTATATAATTGTTAATAACTACTCAAATTAATTTTTGGGTAGTTTTTATTTTCGGAAAAATCAAGAAATTAAAAAAGTGTTGACAAAAGTAAATAATTATATTATAATATCAAAGCATAGTTTAGTAAATAGGAGGTATATTCATGAAAGGATGTTATAGAACATATCAACCTAGTAAGTTGAAAAGAAGCAAGACACACGGATTCCGTGCTCGTATGTCAAGTGCAAATGGAAGAAATGTTTTAGCTCGTAGACGTGCTAAAGGAAGAAAAAGATTATCAGCATAGTATATTTAACAACTAGGACCACTCGAAAGTCAAAAAAAGATTTTTTGAGTGGTCTTTTTTTTGGATATGAATAAAAAATATACATTGAAAAAAAATTATGATATAGAAAAATTAGTGCAAAAGAAACAAAGTGTTGGCAATAAATACTATGCAATATATTTCGCCGAATCTAATATTATAACACCTAAAATTGCGATTTCTGTATCAAAAAAAATAGGTAATGCCGTTGTTAGGAATCACGAAAAACGAATTACTAGAGAAATTGTTCGTTTACATTTGCAAGAATTAGATTATATAGAAATGTTAATAGTGATTAAAAAGAATAGTTTAGATTTATCTTTTGAAAAAAGAAATGAGGAAATTAGTTATTTATTAAAAGTAATTAAGAAAAGGAGAACAAAATGAAAAGAAAAAAGATTATGCCGTTATTAATCCTTTTGGTATTTGTGGTTTTCTTGACTGGATGTAGTAAACAAGAAAGTTATACAAAACCAATTGAAGGTTTTACAGAGTTTTGGGATATATTTGTATATCCAATGGCTGGATTAATGTGGATTATTGGAAACACAATTGGATTTCATAGTTATCCATTAACAATTGTAATAGCAACAATAGTTGTTAGATCAATTGCATGGCCTGTTTATGCCAAAACAAATGATATGACATTAAAAATGAATTTAATGCAACCAGAATTAGAAAAATTACAAGCGAAATATGCGGGTAGAGATGATCAAGAATCAAGACAAAGAATGTCAATGGAAACAATGCAACTATACAAAAAATATGGCGTTGGTTTAGGTGGTTGCTTTATGCCGTTTATCCAAATGCCAATATTTATTGGATTTTATAGAACTATATCAAGAATGCCAGGCAGTATCACAAAAATGAATTGGATAGGTAAAGTATTTACTTCTACTTCTATTTTTGGTGTAGATATGTTACTTCAACAAAATCAAAAAATTGAAATTGTTGATGGTGTAGAACAAATTATTGAAGTAACTGGTTGGACATCACAAAGAATTGGTGTTATTATACTTGCTGTTTTAGTTGGAATTACACAAGTAATAAGTATTATTTTGAGTAATCAACGCCAAAAGAAACAACAAGAAAAACAAAATTCTCATATTCCAGAGTATCGTAGACCTCAACAAACAGATCAACAAAAAACAACACAGACTACAATGAAAGTAATGTTATATTTTATGGCAATCATGATGGTTGTGTTTGTATGGAATAGTGCAGCTGGACTTGGATTATATTGGGTTGTTGGTAATATATATTCAACATTACAAACATGGTTAGGACAATTAAATTCAGATAAAAGAATGGCAAAATTAAAAAGTATGCATGAAAAGAAAGGAAAATTATAATATATGAAAACAAAAGTATATAAGGGCATCCCTGAAGATGAAGCTTTAAAATTAGCTTCAGAAGAATTTGGGATTTCTGAAGATGATTTAGTAGTTAAAGTTCAAGATGATGAAGTTGAAGTCACTGTGGGAATTGATGGAATAGAAAAAGGAAAAAGATATTTACAATCAATATTAGAACACAATAATATCGATGGCATGATTGAAAAAAGAGTTAGAGATAATGTTGTTGAATTCAATATTGAAGCAGGACAATTTAATGGTGTCTTAATCGGCAAAAATTCAAAACATTTAATAGCTTTACAGGTATTAGTAAATGCTGTTATTAATAATTATTATGATGAAGATGAACAAATGATAGTTAAAGTTGATGCTGGTGGATATAGAAGACGCCGCGAAAGTAATTTAGAAAGACTTGCAGTAGAATATGGAAAACAAGTTGTAAAAACTAAGGAAGTAATTACATTAGATGGATTAAATGCTTATGAAAGAAAAATTATTCATGATCGTTTATCAACATGGAAAGAATTAAAAACACATTCTGAAGGTGAAGAACCAAATAGATTCTTATATATTGAATATGTAGGAAAAAAATAAAAAAAGCTGACTTTAAGTCAGCCTTTTTTAATAATATCTTTCTAAAGATAAAAGTTCTTGTTCTTCTAAAAATTCAACAAAAGGTTTAATTTCTTTTTCAACTTTGAACTTTTCTAATACTGCATGGTATTGGTCACGTTCTTGACTAGTGATAATAACAGGTGCATAACCCAATTTCATTAAATTATAATTTAAAACTAATCTAGCTAAACGTCCGTTTCCATCTAAGAATGGATGAATTTTTGCTAATTGTAAGTGGCAATAAGATATATACTCTAAATCACCATTTACTGGTCCTTCACTCATATATTGGAAATATTTATCCATTCTATCATATACTTTTAAGTAACTTGGTGGTGTATGGTTAGATCCTTTGACAGATATATCCACATTTCTATATAATCCACCAGGAACACTTGAACCTTCCATTAAAGCTTGGTGAAGATCTTTTAGTGTGTCTTCGGTCATATTTATATTGTTTTTAGCCATTTCCACAATTTTTAAGAATGCATTCTTTTGATTAGTAATTTTGCGAACTTTATCAGAATTTACTCCTAAATATTGGCCATTTAATACTTGTTCAACTTCTTCAATTTTTAAGTCATTGTCATCAAATGAAAGAGCGCTATGAACTAATTGTAATAAAAATTCATTTGAAATTTCTGTTAGACTTCCTTTTGCTTTAGCATCTGCTAAAGCAGATTGTAGATTGCATTTTGCCATACTTTTTCCTCCTACTTTATATCTTATACTATTATTATATCACATTAATTTGAAAAAACAACTAAAATATAAAAAAAACATTAACTGAAAAAAATATTCAATATTGAAAAAAGTATCAAAATAAATTATAATAGTATTGAAGGGATAGCTTATGAGAGCACTTAAAAAGATTAATGCACTAATAATAGTTTTGCTATTAATTTTATTATGTTTTTTTATTGATTCAATTGCTGAAGATAGGCAAATAAATAGTAAAATAAATGATTTTAAAGCACGTGGAACTTTAGTATATGAAATTAATAATAAACATTATTATGCAGTTTATAAAAAATATGACTACGAAGATATTAATAGTTCCATTATGCGAAGCTATTATAGTGAATTTATTGGTACTACTGGCGATATTTATATATCAAATCGAGACCCTTTAAATTCTTTTATAACAAAAAAGATATCAAAACATATATATATTGGGCATTCGGCTATGGTTTATGATAAAGATGCCAAATATACTATAGAAACCGTAGG
>CAZFAM010000040.1:0-9330 GCA_964516425.1 uncultured Bacteroidales bacterium
GTATAGACTGGGGAACTGGTGCAAGGGTTCAAATCCCTTCTACTCCGCCATTTGATAATCAAAGGTTTGATACGTTTGTGTCAGACCTTTTTTTCTTAGCTATGTAAGAGTGTATTATATACCTTAGTAGTGCTTTTTTCTTTTTTGAATAGCACTATGAAATGAAAGATATATGGAAAATTTTGTGTTTCAATTGAATTGTCTTTTTTAAAACATGCTATAATCATCTCATAATTATATGAAATTTATAATGCTAGATTTTTTGGAGATACTAGATTGGAAAATACTCTATTGATTTAATTTTATGATTAAGAACAAGTGGAATGAAACGGGGATTACTAGTTTTATAAAAACAAAAACAAAACTAATTTATAATAATAGCAATCGAAAATGGTTGCAAATATAAAAAGCAATTTAATTGAAGTTGATAACTTGAAAAATGTAACTGTTAGTGATATAATAAAAATATCTTAATGTTGTCGTTTTTCTATTTGCTATAATGTAAATTGCTTAAAACGACGCTATTTTAGAGGTATAAACTGTTATGAAAAAAATATGTTGCGTAAACGATATGCCAGGTGTTGGCAAAATTGCATTGTCGGCTATGATGCCTATTCTTTCTGCGAAAGGACTCGATGTTGCCTGCTTACCAACGGCTTTGGTATCCAATACTCTAGATTTCGGTAAGTTTGATATTCTCGACACAACCAACTATATGTCAAATGCTGTTAATATTTGGCAGAATCTTGGTTTTAGATTCGATTGTATTTCTACAGGTTTTATGGTCAATCCTAAACAAATTGAAATTGTCGAACAACTAATTAACAATCAAGATACATCCAAGTTGCTGGTTGTTGTAGATCCGATAATGGGCGATGACGGTAAATTATATAACGGAATGACGGAAAAAAACGTACAAATTATGCAAAAACTTAGTGCGTATGCTGATATTTTGATTCCTAACTTTACAGAAGCGTGCTTTTTGACAAATCATTTTTATGAAGATGATAATCTTAGCCAAGTAGATGCTGACAATCTAATTGCAAGTTTACGAAAACTGGGGTGTAAATCGATTGTTGTTACAAGTACATGCGTGCACGGTGAAAATTGCGTTATAGGGTACGACCATATGAAAAACGAAAACTTCCAAATTCCATTCAAAATGGTGGATGTTCGTTTTCCTGGTACAGGTGATATATTTTCTGCTGTTCTTGTTGCTGACATGCTAAACGGTACATCTTTATATAGAGCGACCAAGCATGCAATGGATACGGTACGAAACATCATTATAGATAACCTTGATAAAAAGGAAAAGTTTTTTGGTGTAGATATCGAGCGTTACGTAAGTGAGGGCAAACTATGAAAATAAAAATTACTTTAGTAGAACAAAAAGGCATTTGTCCGTGTCATAGAGGACACAAAGTGGGGGATACCTTCGATTTCGATACCGAATGCGGAAAGCTTTGCCCATTGGCAATGCATACCTTTTTTCCAATGATAGATATTTTGCGTTATGGTGGTGAATTAAAACGAAACGTTTTTTGTTGCCCTGACGTTGATACGATCAATGTGTTTAAGATAGAAAAAGTGGAGTAACGTTATAATTATGATCAATTAGCATGTTAGATGAATGCAAGTAAGAAGGAAATATCTGAATTATCATCGTTGCTTTTAGCACTATATTTTTTAAAAAGATAATTATCCGTATGGATATTTCGCATAATTTCTATAATGACAATGGTATTTTTTATTTTAACTTAATCGATTTCTTGCTTGGACGTGTAATTATTCTGAAAATTAAATTATTTAATAAAAACATAATTTAGGAGTTTAACATGAGTAAATGCGATTCCTTATGGAAATATGTAAAGCCCATATATATAAATGACCGTTAATATTTATATAATTTTTTAAACAGGAGAATTAAGTTTTTAATTAAACTTATAAGTATTATTATGAAAAATAAAATTATTGTTATTTTTAAAATTGTTTTATCAGTTATACAAATACCATTATCATATATTAAATTATTTTTTGAAACTGCTCATTTATATGATAGAAATACTTTTGAAATTAAAACTGTAATTTATAGTTATTCAATGTTTGATAATTTGAAAACTTTAGATTGTTTAGTTCTATTTTATATTATGATTGTAATGGCTATTGTTTCTACTTGTTTATTATTATTAACAATCCAATTAAACAAAAAGAAATTGTGTGTAACTAGTAATGTTGTGACAATTATTTCTGTTTTTCTTTTTGTGGTTTGTTTAGTACTTGCCACATTTGTGGAAAGAAACTATTAAACAACTTAATTTTTTAATATTATTTTAATGAAAAAATAATAAAAAAGTAGTATAATATATAAGTGATTTATTTGTAAGAAAGGATTTTAATCAAATTTGATTGAGGTAGTGGAAGATGAATAAAGAAGTTGTAGAAACCGTAGTAGAAGAAAAAAGAGAGAGTATAATTGAATATGTTAAAGATAGGATAAAAGGAAGCAAATCTTTCTTAGTTGTTATGGCTCTATTTCTTGTTATATGTTTTGATTTTATTATTTATTTTATGATAAAAAAATTAACAAGAAGCTTAATTTTATCTTTAATATCTGCATTTGTATTTACACCAATGATTGTTGCTTTTGAATATTATACGGGAATTAAATTTGGAACCCCTTTATTATCAATGATTTTATTTATAATTTTAGGTGGAATGATTTTGGGACCTTCACTTGATTTCTATTTTAAATTTCCTCATTGGGATACGTTGTTACATGGCTTATCTGGATTTGTATTTGCTTGCTTTGGTTTTGCTTTTGCGGAAAAATTTATAAAGAGTAATCAATCGAATGCTTTTTATGTTTATCTAATTGCGGGATTTTTAATCAGTATAAGTATTGCTGCTTTATGGGAAATGTTTGAATACATGGGAACATTTTTTATGGGATTAGATATGCAAGAAGATCAAGTAATTAATAGTTTTAATTCTTATTATTTTTCGGGTAGCCATAGCGAAGTATTTACAGTAGATAATATCACTAAAACAATTATATATTATGGTAATAATGAATATTTAATTGTAGACGGATATCTAGATATTGGCTTATATGATACTCTAAATGATATTTTAATATGCTTGGGTGGAAATGTTTTGTTTTTAACTACAATGTTAGTTGATCATAATCATAACGGCAAGCTAAAACAATGGTTTATACCACAAGTTGAAAAAAAATAAATGAAAAAAATGCCATTCCTTTAAATTGAGGAATGGTTTTTATTTTGTTTGAAACAATATAATAAAGGAGCTTGCATGAAGAAAAGCTTAATATTAATATTGTTTATTTTTTTAACTAGTTGCAATTTCGAATTTGATGATAATAAAAGTGAATATGATAATATTCCAGATATGATTGAAGCATCATCTTATGAAATAGCTTTTATTACTGATGTTGGTCAACTAAAGGATAAATCATTTAACCAAGGAACGTGGGAAGGTGTTAAAAAATATGCTTATGATAATAAGAAAACATATAAATATTATCAACCCGCAAATGGTAATTCAGCAACTGATGATGATCGATATGATGCTATTAAGGCAGGGATTAAAGGTGGAGGAAAAATTATTATTTGCGTTGGTTATATGCAAGGTAATGCATTAGAAAAAGCAGCAAAAGAATATCCTGATATAAAGTTTATTTTTATAGATGGATGGCAATTAGAACTTGAAAATGTGAGTGCTCTTGTTTATAAAGAAGAACAAGCAGGATATTTGGCTGGATATTCATTAATAATGGATGGCTTTAGAAATATTGGTTTTTGCGGTGGTGGTGGCGGAATAAATCCAGCCTGTCAACGTTTTGGATATGGTTATATTCAAGGGGCAAATGATGCTGGTAAAATTATTAATGAAACCATAAATATTAAATATTCATGGTTATATGGAGCATCATTTTCTGATTCTCCTGAATTATTAACAATGTTAGAAGGATGGTATCAAACAGGGACGGAAGTTGTTTTTGCTTGTGGTGGTTCTATGTGCAAAAGTGCTTTTTCAGCTGCGGCAGCAAATAAAAAATATGTTGTTGGAGTTGATGTTGATCAAGGAAATGAAAGTAATACTGTCATTACATCCGCAATAAAGAATCTCCAAATTGGTACTATTTATGCTTTAGAACAATATTATAGCGATTGGTCTATTATGGCAAATAAAACTATAAGTTTAGGCATTACGGAAGATGCAGTTGGATTATCTATGGATTCATCGAAGTTTAGACAATTTTCTCATAATGAATATAATAATATTTATCATCAAATTAAAGAAGGATTAATAATAATTGATAATGATCCAAATAATGCGGAAATAAAAAAATATAGTAATGTTATTATCGATTATATTAAATAGGAGTAAATATGAACACATTTGCAATTGAAATGATTAATATATCGAAAAGTTTTAAAGATAATAAAGCAAATGATAATATTAGTATTAAACTAAAAAGAGGAACAATTCATGCATTGCTCGGTGAAAATGGTGCAGGTAAGTCAACATTGATGAGTATTTTATTTGGCTTATATAAACCTGATATAGGCATTATTAAAAGAGATGGTAAGGAAATTTTTATTAATAGTCCAGTTGATGCTCAAAAATATGGAATTTCAATGTTACACCAACATTTTCAACTTATAGAAAATTATTCTGTACTTGATAATATTATTTTAGGTAATGAAGATACAATATTAGGATTTATAACTAAGGAAAATGCAAAAAAAAGAATTAATGAATTAATTGATAAATATAATTTGAATGTTAATATAAATGAAAAAATCGAAAATTTAACAGTTGGGATGCAACAAAAAGTTGAAATTATTAAAATGTTATATAAAGAGAGTGATATTTTAATATTTGATGAACCCACAGCTGTATTAACACCCCAAGAAATACAAGATTTTTTAATGATTTTAAAAAAACTTGTAAAAGATAATAAAACAATATTATTTATTACACATAAAATGAATGAAATATTTAAAGTGGCAGATGAAGTGACAGTTTTAAGAAAAGGACAAGTTATAGCAACAAGAAATATTAAAGATGTAACTAAAGAACAATTATCAGAAATGATGATAGGACGAAAAATGCAAATAATAAGTAAACCTAAATTTGATAATAATAAAAATATAATTTTAAACGTTCAAAATTTGTGTAAGGAAACAAATAAAAAAAGTACATCACTAAAACAAATTTCTTTTAACATAAGAAAAGGAGAAATTGTTAGTTTAGTGGGAATTGATGGTAATGGACAAATCGAACTATTAAAATGTATTACAGGAATAGATAATGTGACAAGTGGTAATATTTATCTTAATCATATTGAAGTTACTAATTATTCTATAAAGAAACGTCAAGAATTAGGAATTGCTTATATTCCAGAAGATCGTCAAAAATATGGATTGATACTAGACTTTGATGTTCAAAATAATTTAATTCTTGAAAGATTTAATGAATTTCAAAAACATAAAATAATAAATAAACAGCAAGTTAAAGAATATGCAAATAAACTCATTAATCAGTATGACATTAGATGTTTGAATGGTGCAGCCACAATTGTGAGAACAATGAGTGGTGGTAATCAACAAAAAATTATTATTGCTAGAGAATTAGATAGAAATCCGCAAGTATTAATTGCATATCAACCTACAAGAGGTTTAGATATTGGAGCTATTGAAACAATTCATAAAAGTTTGATAATAAAAAGAAATGAAGGATGTGGGATTTTATTAGTGTCCCATGAATTAGAAGAAGTAATGGCTTTATCAGACCGTATATTAGTTATTTTTGAAGGCCAAATTGTGAAAGAATTTTCTTCTGAAAATATTGATATTAACGATTTAGGTTTATATATGTCAGGAGCTAAGAGAGTAATGCAAGAAAAGGATGAATAATGAATGTAGTTGAAATAATTGTTTTATTACTGATAATTATATTTATTTGTAGTTTATATATTTTCGCAATGAAAGATAAAATCTCGATGTCAACAACTTTTTTAAAAAAAGATAGAATACAAACAATTATATCTTCGATTATTTGTATATTGTTTGGAATTATTATAGGGTTTATTATTTTAATAATTATTGCTGGCAAAACTATTGGTAATGTACAGATTACTTGGAATTCTACAATTGATGCTATGCAATTATTATTATTGGGGATTTTTTGTAATGGTCGTAATGAACTTGGACAACTAATCTATGGATGGAATGGTAGTAATTTAGGTAATGTATTATTTAAAGCTATGCCTTTAATTTTATGTGGTTTATCGGTTGCAGTAGCTTTTAAAACAGGTCTTTTTAATATTGGTACTCCTGGACAATATTTAATTGGTGCTGCAATAACATTAATTGTTGCTTTATCAATTCCTTCGCAAAATATTAATCCATTTATTATTTGGATTTTATCTTTTATAGCTGGGACATTAGGTGGAGCTTTGTGGGGATTTATACCAGGAATTTTAAAATCAAACTTTAATATTAATGAAGTAATAACTGGTATTATGACAAATTGGATATCCGCCAATGTTGTGACCTTATTATTTGATAAAGAAAAAGGACCATTTAATTATTTATTAGATGCTAGTGGATCAAAAAACTATGCATATGTATATAAGTCTACTTATAACAATGTTTATACAATTAAAGGTGGTTTAGATAAATTATTTGCAGGTTCACAGGTAAATATAGGAATTCTAATCGCAGTTTTTATTGCAATCATAATTTATATAGTAATTGAAAAAACGACACTTGGATTTGAACTTAAAGCGTGTGGCAGTAATAGATTAGCTGCAAAATATGCGGGAATAAATGAAAAAAGAAATATCATATTATCAATGGTTATAGCTGGAGGATTAGCAGGTGCTGCTGCTTCATTATATTATTTATCTGGAAACACTGAATTTAAATGGGAAACATATCAAATGTTACCAGAGGTAGCATTTAATGGTATACCAGTAGCGTTAATTGCAATGAATTCTCCAATTGGTGTAATATTTTCAGCAATTTTTATGGCAAGTTTAGATATTAATGGTATGCAAATAAAATACTATACAAATTATAATGAGTATATCACTGCAATTATATCCGCAATTATAGTTTATACTAGTGCTTTTATTTTAATTATTAAAAATCTAATAAAAAATAAAATTAAAAAAAGGAGTAGATAAAATGATTTATTTTTTTCAACAAACCATATTATATACTGTTCCTTTATTGATTGTGGCATTAGCTGGCGTATTTGCGGAAAGAAGTGGCGTATTAAATATTGCCTTAGAAGGTATAATGATTTTTGGAGCCTTTATTGGAGTTTTAACAGTAAGATTATTTTTGAATTTTGGATTTGATCCAGATAAAGGACAATTATTGTTAATAATTAGTTGTTTAACTTCTTCAGTATTAGGAGGATTATTTTCCTTATTATTAGCATTCACGGCTATTAATTTGAAAGCAAATCAAACAGTAAGTGGAACTGCACTTAATTTATTAGCACCCGCTATTGTATTATTTTTAATAATGATTATGACAAATCAAAATTCATTAGATATTAACTCAAAATATAATTCTGCGGAATTATTTATGTTATTTAAAGAGGACTTTGGATTTAAAACCAATTCTGTAATTATTAATGTTTTATTTAATAAAATATATTTAACTACATATTATGCAATAGTATTATTTGTTATATTATCCATTTTGTTATATAAAACGAAATTTGGATTAAGATTAAGAGCATGTGGTGAAAACCCCTATGCTATCAATTCGTTAGGGATAAGTGTAAGTAAATTACGATACATAGGGACGTTTATATCAGGCGCTTTAGCTGGTTTCGGAGGCTTTTTATATGCTTTAAATTCAGCTGGATGTTCAGCAACTGGTTCTGTATCTGGTTTAGGTTTTTTAGCATTAGCCGTAATGATATTTGGTAATTGGAAACCTTTAAATATTTTTTTATGTGCATTATTATTTGGAGCATTAAAATGTATTTCGGTCGGTTATCCATATATTGATTTTAATAACGATGGTATTTATTTGCTAAAAGAGTTAGGCATTAGTTCTCATATATATCGATTATTGCCATATGTTATAACATTATTAGTTTTGATATTATCATCTCATAAAAATCGCGGACCAAAATCCGTAGGTATTCCTTTTGAAAAAGAGAGAAGATAAAATGTATAAAAACAAAAAAATAACTAAAAATATATATACGGAGGTAAATTATGACAAACAAAGAATTGTTATATGTGGATGATGCATTAGGGCATTTAACACATTTTGAAACTTTATGTAATGATTATTCAAAAAGAATGAAAGATCCTAATTTAAAAAGTTTTGTAAAAAGCTTAGGAAATCAAACTTGCGAAATGAAAACAAGATTATTAAATACATTAGGAGGAAATAAATAATGGATGATAAAACTTTAATGGAAGATTTATTAAATAATTGTAAAGGTGCATGTGATTTATATTTACATGGGACAATTGAATCAGCAACACCAGAAGTTTTAGATATATTTTTCGATACTTTATCTGATGGCTTAAATATGCAAGGTGATATTTATAAAGAAATGGAAGATCGTGGATGGTATGAGAAAGAAAATGCTACAAAAACAAAAGTTAAACAAGTAATGAATAAATATTGTGATACTTGTTGTGAAAATTAGATTTATAAAATTGTTACTATAAAAGTAGCAATTTTTTTAATTATTATTTCTTATATTATTTAATTGTGGTATAATACCACTAGAAGGTTTATTTATGGTATATCAAATAATAGCAAGTGTTTTATTATTCATTTTTTATTTTAGCTATTTTTTTAAATTCTTTTCTTTAAAAAATAAAGGAGTAAAAGTTAATAATTTAGGTACTAAATATAATAAAACTAAAGAAGTTATTAAATCAGAAATAGTATTAAAGATATTTACATTCTTAATGTTTATCGTTGAAATTATAAGTATTATTATATCTGACAACTGGTACTATATTAATGTTCCTCCATTTATTAAAATAATCGGATTATGTTTTATTATGCTTGGAGATATTAGTTTCATCTTAAGTCTTTATTATATGAAAACAAGTTGGCGTGTTGGAATTGATGAATTGTCAAACGAAAGTTTAATTACAAATGGGATATATAAATTTAGTCGTAATCCTGCTTTTTTGGGGTTTGACTTGACATATATCGGGATGTGCTTTGTATTTTCTAATCCCGTAATAATATTATTTGCAATTATTTTAATATGGTTGTTTGATAATCAAATAATAATGGAAGAAGAGTATTT
>CAZFAM010000041.1:0-8367 GCA_964516425.1 uncultured Bacteroidales bacterium
GAAGTATTAATCTCATCAACCGCAAAATAATTATCAATATTAGTTTCTAAATATTGATTAGTTACATAAAAATCATCATCCATTAATAACCCTTTATTATCAATTACTTCATCAAAAACTAAATAATCAAAATCAATAATTTCATTATTATGTTCAATTTTATACTCATTTATAAATTTATAATTGTTATCAGAAATAATATAATAAGAAATATCTTTAAAACGATTTCCTATTTCTTTATTTTTGGTTATAATCACTAATTCAAAATACATACATTAACACCTCTTTAAAATAGTATATCAAAAAAAAGAACATTCTTCAATTGTTTTTAATACTAAAATGTGCTATAATGGTATTATATATAAAGGAGTAAATAAATGGGTTTAACAGCGGGGATTGTTGGTTTACCAAATGTTGGTAAATCAACATTATTTAATGCAATAACAAAAGCAAATGTTTTAAGTGCAAATTATCCTTTTGCTACAATAGAACCAAATGTGGGAGTAGTAGAAGTGAAAGATGAAAGATTAGATAATATAGTGAAAATTGTAAATCCTAAAAGCACTGTTTATACAACTTTTTCTTTTACTGATATTGCTGGATTAGTAAAAGGTGCAAGTCATGGTGAAGGATTAGGAAATCAATTTTTATCACATATTCGTGAAGTAGATGCAATATGTCAAGTGGTAAGATGCTTTGAAAGTAAAGATATTATCCATGTAAATGGTGTAGTTAATCCACTAGATGACATTGAAACTATTAATATGGAATTAATTTTTGCTGATTTAGATGTCATTGAAAAGAGAATTCCAAGAATTGAAAAGAAAGCACAATTTAAAACTGATAAAGAATCTGTTTTAGAATATAATGTTTTAATAAAAATTAAAAATGCCTTAGAAACTGGAAAAATGGCTCGTGATTTAGAATTTAATGAAGAAGAAAAACAAGTAATTAAACCATTTTGTTTTTTAACATTAAAACCAATGATTTATGTATTAAATGTTGGAGAAGATGAAATCAATGAAGACAATGATTTTGTTAAGCAAGTTAAACAATTTGCACAAAAAACAAATTGTGAAACAGTTACAATTAGTGCTAAATTAGAAGAAGAATTAAGCCAATTAGAAGAAGATGAAAAAGAAATGTTTTTAGAAGAACTAGGAATAAAAGAAAGTGGTTTAGATCAATTAATTAAGAAAGCATATCATTTATTAGGTCTTCAAACATTCTTTACCGAAGGTGAAAAAGAATGTCGTGCATGGACTTTTAAACAAGGTATGAAAGCTCCTGAATGTGCTGGTGTTATTCATACAGACTTTGAAAAAGGATTTATCAAAGCTGAAGTAGTAAGTTATGAAGATTTTATAAAATATGGATCATGGGCTAAAGCTAGAGATGCTGGAAAACTACGTCTAGAAGGAAAAGATTATGTTTTTAAAGACGGAGATATTACAGTATTTAGATTTAATGTATCAAAATAGGTAGAAAATATGAAATCATGGATTTTAAGTGTTGGAGATGAAGTATTATCAGGAAATGTTATTAATTCTAATTATGCTACAATTGCCAGTTACTTAAGTTTAATTGGAATAGATGTTGTAAAAGGAATTAATGTTGGGGATAGTAGAGAAGATATTAAAAATACTGTTTTAGACTTTATTAATAGTGATAGTGATATTTTAATAACTACTGGAGGATTAGGACCAACACATGATGATTTTACTAAAGAAGTCATTAGTGAAACTTTAGAGATTCCGCTAGAATATAATGAACAAGCTTCAATTGATTTATATAATTACTTTAGAGAAAAGAAAAAAGATTGCAATTTAAAACAAGTATTTTACCCTAGAGGATGTATTATACTTCCTAATAAAGTTGGCAGTGCTGATGGCTTTGTTATTGAGTATAATAAAAAATATATCATTGCTTTAGTAGGTGTTCCTTTTGAAATGGAGTATTTATTAAAAAATGAAGTAATACCATTTTTAAATTCAAAAGGAAAAACAAAATTATATAAAAGCTATATAATAATGGGGGAATGTGAATCAGCTTTAGAAAATAAATTAATTCCTTTCTTAAAGGAACACAAAAATGTTTCTATTTGTCCGTATTGTGCACCAGGAAAAATAAGGTATCAATTAACCGCAGAACAAGAATACTATAGTGATTTTGAAATTGCGGACAATGATTTTAAAGAATTAATGGGCAAATATATTGTTTCAGATAAAGATGAAGAAATTGAAAATATAATTTATAATGATTTGAAAAAACTTAAATTTCACATAAGTTGTGCAGAAAGTTGCACTGGAGGTTTACTTGCATCCACAATAATAAATGTAAATGGTGCTAGTGATATAATTTCTGAAAGTTATATTATATACTCTAATGAAGCAAAAATTAATTTATTAAATGTTAAAAAAGAAACAATTGATAAATATGATGTTGTAAGTCCTGAAGTTGTAAAAGAAATGGCATTAGGATTATATAATATTACTCATTCAGAAGTATGTTTGGCAGTAAGTGGATATGCTGGTCCAACAGGCGAAAATGTTGGTAAAGTTTGTTATGCAATAAAAGTGAATGAAAATATACATTGTTTTACGGATAATTATCATGGAACTCGTAATTTTATACGTTTAATGACGGTTAGAAGAATTTTGTATCACTTGCATTGTATTTTAAATGAAGAATAATTTTTTGTTTATAAGGATATTGTGTTGAATACAAGAAGAAATGTTATTTAATAGAATCAAAAGTGCAACATGGTTTAAAAACTATGTTGCATTCTTTGTTTATAATCAATTAAGAATTTAAATGCTATAACTAAAGAAAAAAATAATAATTCTTGATTTTACTTGACATTAAAAATATTGACAAATCACCTATCATAGTATATAATTTAATTGATTATAAATGATAGGTGATATATAATGAAAAATTTAATTAAAGCAATTCGTTTGAAAGTTAATATGAATCAGGAACAATTTGCGTTGACACTTGGGACTACTCCGCTTTCTATTAATCGTTGGGAAAATGGTAAAACAATGCCTAATAGAATGGCACAGAAACAATTATATAATTTTTGTAAAGTTCATGCCGTTGATGTATCACAACTTATTTTAGATGCAAAATCATATAGGAATGTTGATGACAAACTAATTCTTTATCATGGATCTAAGAAAGGTATTATTGGAGAAATTGCTCCTATAAGTCGTGAAGAGTGTGATTTTGGTAATGGGTTTTATATGGGGACGAATGTCCTTCAACCATTAACTCTTATTTGTAATGAGGATAAACCTAAGTTCTATACTGTTGAACTTGATTTGACTGGTCTTAAAGTGTTGACTATTGAAATAGGTATGGATTGGGCTATGCTTATTGCTTATTATCGAAAGGAAATGGAAAATGTAAAAGGGACTGATATCTATGAAAAGTATGCACATATGGCTGATGGTTACGATGTAGTCATTGGTTATATTGCAGACGACAGAATGTATACTGAACTTTCTCGTTTCTTTAATAAGACTCTCACTGATGTTGCTCTTATTAATTGTCTTTCTGCCCTTGATCTTGGTAAACAGTATGTTGCTATTAGTGAAAAAGCATGTAAACAAATTAAGATTTTAAAGGAAGAATATCCTTCACAGTTAGAGCTTTTATTGCTTAAAGACATGAGTGTTAATAGAAGAAAAGAAGGAATTGCTTTGGCAGAGGAAATTGAAGTTAAATATCGTCGTGAAGGAAAATTCTTTGACGAGATATTAAGAGGTGAATGATATGTGTAAATCTATAGAATTAACATTGTGTGATACACAAGGTCAATTGTTTGTGCTTGCGGCTGAACAGGGATATAGCAGTGAAACATTTATCAAGGCATTTATGACATCACAAGTATCAAAAGATATGGATAAAGAGTTTCACCATATCCAATGGGCTGGTAAATCATATATCCTTTCACGAATGGAAGAAGAATTATCAGATATGCTTTCCAAGGATGGTGAGATTTATGATAAGGAAACGCTCTATTGGATAGGTTACATTTATCGTTATTGGAACTTCTATACTGGTGAGAGCAGTAAAGAAATCTACAAACAAGCCCCTGCCAAAACGATGAATGTTGTATGTCTTATGTATCATACTATGAGTCCTGAAATGGCTATTGATAGATTAAAAGAAACATATGAATAAATGCTACAATAATTTCCGTTAAGTACGTGTTGTGTTGTTTTAATAACTCTTGTTTTATAAGAGTTATTTTATGTTTAAAACTCGCAAATCCTAACATTATTTTTATATATTTTTTCATTGCTTTTTAAAGCAATTTTTGGTATAATATTATAATGTAAACGGAGGAAAGTATGGTAGAAAATAATTACATTAATGACCAATTATTAAATAAGATTTCAGTAGAGCAAAATGTTAAAATTCCTCAAATTCAAGCAGTTTTAAAACTAATTGAAGATGGAGGAACAGTTCCATTTATTGCACGTTATCGTAAAGAAGCAACTGGTGGATTGGATGAAGAAAAGATTCGTTCAATTTATACAGAATGGGAATATGGCCAAAAACTTGCTGAAAGAAAAGAAGATATAATTAGATTAATTGAAGAAAAAGGAAAATTAACAGAAGAATTAAGAACTTCAATTATTAATTCTAATAAATTAAGTGAACTAGAAGATATTTATCGTCCATTTAAAGAAAAGAAAAAAACAAGAGCAACAGATGCTAAACGTAAAGGTTTAGAACCATTAGCTGAATGGTTAATGAGTTTTCCAGTTGAAGGAAATGTTGAAGAAGAAGCACAAAAATATGTTACTGTTGAACCAACTGAAGCTCAAGTTAAAGATGGTTTAGTAGTTAAAGATATTAAAGAAGCATTACAAGGTGCACAAGATATTATTGCGGAAATGGTTTCTGATGAAGCAAAATATCGTAAATGGATAAGAAGCTTCTTTGAAAGAAAAGCTTTATTAGCAAGTGAAGTTAAAGATCCATCAATTGATGAAAAAAGAACATATGAAATGTATTATCGTTATGAAGAACCAATTTCTGAAATTAAAGAACATCGTATTTTAGCTTTAAATCGTGGTGAATCAGAAAAGGTATTAAAAGTATTTATTAAAGAAGATCAAGAGTATGTATTAAACTTTTTAAGTAAAAAAATTATTTTAAATGAACAAGCAATTAGTGCACCAAATGTTCGATTAGCAATTGAAGATGCGTACAAAAGATTGATTAAACCATCAATTGAACGTGAAATTAGAGCAGATTTAAAAGAAAAAGCTGAAGAACAAGCAATACATGTATTTGGTGAAAACTTAAGAAAATATTTATTAACACCTCCAATGAAAGGAAAAGTAGTTTTAGGTGTCGATCCAGCATTTAGAACAGGATGTAAACTTGCTGTTGTTGATGCTACAGGTAAATTCCTTGATAAAGGTGTTATGTATCCTCACCAAAAAAATAAAGATGAAGTTGTACCACCTGAAAGATATTTACAAGCAGAACAAAAATTTACTGAATTTTTATTAAAATACGATTGTGAAATTGTTGCTATGGGTAATGGAACAGCAAGTCGTGAAACTGAAGCTTTTGTTGCTAACACATTGAAGAAACTTGAAAAAACATTACAAGCAATGAATAAGCATGTTGATTATATAATTGTTAATGAAGCTGGTGCTTCAGTTTATTCTGCTAGTGAATTAGCAAGAGAGGAATTCCCTGATTTCTCTGTTGAAGAAAGAAGTGCAGTTTCAATTGCTAGACGTTTACAAGATCCATTAGCTGAACTAGTAAAAATTGATCCAAAATCAATAGGCGTTGGTCAATATCAATATGATGTTAACCAATCAAAATTAAGTAATCAATTGGATTTTGTTGTTGAGGGTGCAGTAAATAGTGTAGGTGTTAATGTAAATAGTGCATCTATTTATTTATTACAACGTGTTGCTGGTTTAAATGCTAAGAGTGCAAAAACAATTGTTGCATATCGTGACGCTAATGGTAAATTCCAAAATCGTTCAGAATTAAACATTAAAGGAATTGGTGCTAAAACATTAGAACAAGCTATTGGTTTCTTACGTATTCCTGATGGTAATGAAAAACTAGATATGACTGCCATTCACCCAGAAAGTTATGAAGCAGCTACTAAAATTCTTGAAAAGTTAGGATTTACAAAAGATGCTATCGGAACTGATGAATTAAAAGAAGCAATTAAAAAAGCAAATCGTAAGGAATTATTTGAGGGATTAGGAATTGGTGAATATACATTTAATGATATTTTAGATGCATTTATTGCACCTTTAAGAGATCCACGTGATGAATTTGATAAACCAATTCTAAAACAAGATATTATTGAATTATCACAATTAAAGCCAGGAATGGAATTACAAGGAACAATTAGAAATGTTGTTGACTTTGGTATTTTTGTAGACTGTGGTGTTCATGAAGATGGATTAGTACATATTTCTAAGATAAGTAAAAAACATATTAAACATCCATTAGATGTTGTTAGTGTTGGTCAAATTGTTACTGTTTGGGTTGTGTCTGTTGATTTAAGAAAGAATCGTTTAGAATTAACAATGATTAATCCAAGCAAAAAATAATTGTAGAATTATCCTTTCTATGTGTATAATCATATAGAAAGGATTTTTTATAGGAAAAAATCATTGAGATATTATTAACGCATCTTTATTTTATAAAATGATATAATATGAAAGGAAGGATAGAAATGAATTCACTTTTAAATAATATAATTGAATATTTAAAAAAAGATAAACATTTAAATAGTTTGTTTTTAGTTGATGACAATGCAATTAAAAGATTTTATTGTGTAGTTCAAAATGATATAAAAAAATTTATTAGTGAGTTTATTGCATATTTGGAATCACAAGATTCAATTATTCATTATGATCAAATAGAAAACAATTTACATATATATTTGAATGATGGTTTATATTTAATTTTTATGATTTATGAGCATCATTTAAAAATTACAACAAAATGTGAAGTGGTATTTGATAAATTGAATTTAACTATTCCAGAAAATGATACACTTACTAATAAAGAATTTAGTAATAATTTATCGGAATATTTTTATTTACTACTTGAATATCTAAACGCAAGAAGAAATAATAATCTATTTTTAGCATTTAATATGACAACATTAATTATTAATAAATTTATTATTATTTATCGAGCATTTTTTGATTCCTATAATGCGAAAAAGGAATATAAAGAAATTAATGTAACAATGAATAATTCCCAACTTGAAAATCTTGAAATAATATTTAAAAGTTTAAAGTTTGAAAATACATTGGAAAGTGTTTTGTTAATGATTAATATGATAGATCAAATAATCAAAAATTTGCCAATTGTGTTACTAAAAAATATTGATGTAGGGTTTTATAATAACATCAAAAAACAAATATATGATTTAAACTAATGGAGGCATAATGGAGCACGTATTTATAATTAATCCCAAATCAGGAAAAAAAGATAATACAAAAGAAATTAAAAAATATTTAGAAGAAAATTTTAAAGATTTAAATTATACAATATACAACACAACAGGTGTTGGCGATGCCATAAGATATGTGAAAGAAAAATGTGAAAATAAAAAAGAAGCATTACGTTTATATGCTTGTGGCGGTGACGGGACATTAAATGAGGTAATAAATGGTGCATATGGATATAGTGATGTTGCAGTTTCGGTTTATCCATGTGGAACAGGAAATGATTTTGTGAAAGTATTTGGTGAAACAAATTATTTTAATGATATTGCAAATATTATTAATGGCGATGTGAAAAAAATTGATTTACTCGATGTTAATGGAAGATTAACAGTAAATATGTGTAATTTAGGATTTGATGCATCAGTTGCTTATAATATGAATAAATTTAAAAAATGGCCATTAATAAAAGGAAAAACTGCTTATACATTTGGATTAATTTATAGTTTAATATTTAAAATGAAACAAAAATGTAAAATATATATTGATGATAAATTAGAATTTGATGATAAATTTTTATTAACCGCAGCAGGTAATGGTGTTTGTTGCGGAGGTGGATATTATTGTTTGCCTCGTGCTTCAGTATTTGATGGCGTTATAGATACTGTTATTGTAAAACGAATGTCGCGATTAAAGTTTATTCGTATGGTCAATAATTATAAAACAGGTGAATATGTAAATATGCCAAAATATGAAAAGGTTGCCAAGTATTGTAAATGTAAAAGTGTAAAATTGGAATCGGAAAATGATATTACATATTGTTTAGATGGGGAATGTGGAAGAACAAAATCAATATTGATAAAAATTGTTAGTGAAGCAATTAATTTTATTATTCCGAAACAATATCATATAATCT
>CAZFAM010000042.1:0-8216 GCA_964516425.1 uncultured Bacteroidales bacterium
AGTTTCATGAATACAACATTTTAAAAAAATTTATTTAATTTGTTTTAATATTAAAAAACTGATAAGACCTATAATAAGGAACTTATCAGTTTTGATTATATTAATAATTTTGTGGTTACATTCAATGAGTTTTGTGATTAAAAGATTTTTCACACACAAAACAACAAATTATTTAATAGAACCATTTTAAATTACCCTTTTTTAAAAAAAAGAACTTTGCTACAATCAAAGTTCTCTTTCTTAAATCAATCAATATGTGCTGCTTTACTTTCTTTAATATTTTTAAATAATTCTTTTTCAGCTTCCACAAAATCAACATTCTTTTGTTTATTACTACGGATTATTTCCTGATTACGCTTTTCAATTGCTTCTAGAGCGCTATTATAATCATTTCCTAAAGCAGCATCTTGAGCGACTACTATAGCTTCATTATTTGTAAAATTTAAAACACCATCAATAATAGCCACAAATTGTTCTTCTTGATTATTTATTTTTATAAATCCCTTTGTTATTTTTGTGATAACTGGTAAACGATTTGTTAAAATACCTAATTGACCATTATCACCATCAACAACAATTGAATCAACTTTTTTATTTACAAGTTCTCCATAAGGAGTTGCAATAATAATATTAATCATATTATTCACCAAATTGTTGTAACAATTTCTTACCTTTTTCTACTGCTTCATCAATTGTTCCCACAAATCTAAATGCTTCTTCTGGTAAATCATCATGTAAACCATCTAGAATTTCTTTAAACCCACGAACAGTTTCTTTGACAGGAACATACGTTCCCTTATTACCAGTAAATTGTTCGGCAACATGGAAACTTTGTGATAAGAACAATTTAATTTTTCTAGCTCTAGCTACAACCATTTTATCTTCTTCATTTAATTCATCCATACCTAATATCGCAATAATGTCAAGTAGTTCATTATATCTTTGAATTGTTGCTTGAACACGTCTTGCAACATCATAATGCTCTTGCCCAACAACATCAATAGATAAAGCACGAGATGTTGAAGCTAAGGGATCAACAGCTGGATAAATTCCTTCTTCCGCAATTTTTCTTGATAAATTGGTAGTTGCATCAAGGTGTGAGAAAGTAGTTGCCGGAGCAGGGTCTGTATAGTCATCCGCAGGAACATAAATAGCTTGAATCGAAGTTATTGATCCATTTTTTGTTGATGTAATACGTTCTTGAAGAGCACCCATTTCTGTTGCTAATGTTGGTTGATAACCTACCGCAGAAGGCATACGCCCTAATAAAGCACTCACTTCACTACCAGCTTGCGTGAATCTAAATATATTATCGATAAATAATAAAACATCTTGTTTTTCATAATCTCTAAAATATTCTGCCATTGTTAGACCTGTTAAACCAACACGCATACGCGCACCTGGTGGTTCGTTCATTTGACCAAATACCATTGCTGTTTTATTAATAACACCAGTTTCACTCATTTCATGATATAAGTCATTTCCTTCACGAGTTCTTTCTCCAACACCCGCAAATACACTTATACCACCATGTTCTTTCGCAATATTATTAATTAATTCTTGAATTAATACTGTTTTACCAACACCAGCACCACCAAATAAACCGATTTTTCCACCTTTAATATATGGAGCTAATAAATCAACTACTTTTATTCCTGTTTCAAGGATTTCCACATTTGAAGATAAATCTTTTAATGTTGGAGCATCACGATGAATAGGTAAAGTCATTGCTTCATCACTCAATTTTCCTTTGCCATCAATTGGATCCCCTAATACATTAAATATTCTTCCTAATGTTTCTTTTCCAACCTTAACAGTAATTGGAGCACCTGTATCATATACAACGGTTCCTCTCATTAATCCTTCAGTAGCATCCATGGCGATAGTACGAACAATATTGTTGCCTAAATGCATTGCAACTTCTAAAACTAATTTTTGTCCTAATACTTCTGTTTCTAAGGCATTGTTAATTGCGGGAATAAATTCTAAAAACTCCACATCAACGACAGGCCCCATAACTTGGACAATCTTTCCTTTGTTCATTTTAATTACCTCCATTTGCGGCATTAGCACCACCAATTATATCTGTTAACTCTAATGTAATTGCTGTTTGACGAGCACGATTATATTTAATTTCCAATTTTGAAATAACATCTTTTGCATTGTCAGTCGCATTTTTCATTGCTGTCATACGTGATGCATGCTCACTAGCTTTGGAATCAAGAATAATTCCATAAACTAAATTTTCAATATATAATGGTAAAACAGTATCTAAAATACTATTTATTCCACCTTCATAATCATATAAATTATTAATTTTTTGTTCCTTAGTAAAATTATTTTCTACAGGCAATATAGTTTTCATTGTTGGTTCAATCACAAGTGTATTGACAAAATGATTATAAACCATAATAACTTGATCTATTTCCTTGTTCAAATACATTTGTACAACTTTGCTAATCATAGGATAAACATTGCTAAAAGTAATATCATCAGGTAATCTTACGACATCATCTATCAAATTATATTTTTTATGTTTACAATAATAATATCCTTTAATTCCCATTGCACCAATGATATATTGTTTATTTTCGATTTCTTTAGTAATTATTTTACATAAATTAGAATTAAAGGGACCAGCTAATCCACGATCTGAAGTAATTAATAAATAACAAACCTTTTTTACTTCTCTTTTTGTTAACAACGGATGTTCAAGTTCTTCACCACTAGAAGCTAAATTAACAATTATATCCTCAACTCTTTTCATATATGGTTGAAAATTTTCTGTTGCTCTTTGCGCTGACTTTAGTTTGGAAGCTGATACCATATTCATTGCATTTGTAATTTGTGATGTTTTTTTAGTAGCTACAACTTTTTGTTTAATATTCATTATAGAAGCAGCCATTATTATCTCTCTTTCTTGAATGCTACTAGTAATTCATCAATTTCATTATTTTGCGGTAAATCCTTAGTTTCGTGAATAATATTATAAACTTTTTTACCTAATTCATTATGATAAATGTATTTAATTAAATCTTCTTCAAATGACTTAATTTCATTAATTTTAACATCATCTAAATATCCTTTTGTTAATGCATATAACATTACAACTTGTTCTTCAACTGCCATTGATTTATGTAAATCTTGTTTTAATACTTCAATTGTTCTTTTTCCACGCTCTAATTTACTTTTTGTAATTGGGTCTAAATCAGAACCAAATTGCGTAAATGCCTCTAGTTCTCTATAAGAAGCTAAATCCAATCTTAAAGTACCAGAAACTTTCTTAATAGCTTTAATTTGCGCATTTCCACCTACACGAGATACTGATAATCCTGCATTAATTGCTGGTCTAACACCTGAATAAAATAAATCAGATTGTAAAAATATTTGTCCGTCTGTTATTGAAATAACATTTGTGGGAATATAGCTTGATATATCTCCAGCTTGTGTTTCGATTATTGGTAAAGCTGTAATACTTCCTCCGCCTAATTCATCATTCAATTTAGCGGCACGTTCCAATAAACGAGAATGCAAATAAAATACATCTCCAGGATATGCTTCTCTGCCTGGCGGTCTTTTTAATAATAAAGAAAGTTCTCTATAACTTACCGCATGTTTAGATAAATCATCATAAATAACTAAAACATCTCTTCCTTGAAACATAAATTCTTCCGCAATTGTAACACCTGAATATGGAGCCAAATATAAAAGTGGTGCCATATTTGAAGCTGATGCACTAACAACGATTGAATAACTCATACAATCATATTTCTTTAGTGTCTCAATAACATTATTTACTGTTGATTCTTTTTGTCCAATAGCAACATAAACGCAGATTACATTTTTACCTTTTTGATTAATTATAGTATCAATTGCAATACTTGTTTTACCTGTTTGTCGATCGCCAATTATTAATTCTCTTTGTCCTCTTCCAATTGGAACTAAAGCATCAATAACTTTAATACCAGTTTGTAAAGGAGTATTTACTGATTTACGAGCAATAACTCCAGTGGCCTTTTTTTCAATTGGTCGATATGTATTTGTTTTAATTTCACCAAGTCCATCTAATGGCTTACCTATAGGATCAATTACACGTCCTAATAATGCATCACCAACAGGAACTTCTAATATTCTTTTTGTGCATTTAACAGTATCGCCTTCTTTTACAAGATTAGCATTACCAAAAATAATAGCACCGACTTGATTTTGTTCTAAGTTTAAAACCATTCCATATACATCATTTCCGAAATCAAGTAATTCGCCATTCATAGCATCATCTAATCCATAAATTAAAGCGATACCATCTCCAACACGAATTACTGTTCCAACAGTTGTAGTTGAAATATTGTCAGTGTATTTTTTGATTTGTTCTTTTATTAAAGCACTAATTTCATCAATTTTTATTGCCATAAAAGTCCTCTATTTTTTTAAATATTCTTTTAATGATAATTCCTTTGTAAAAAGAGAACCATCAATTACTTTACCTTCGTATTTTAAAATTACTCCACCAATTAAATCAGCTTTAACAACTTCTTCTATTTCAATATCTTTTTTTAATTTAGTGGATAAAGTTTGTTTAATTATTATTTTCTCATCGTTTGATAATGGTTTAGTAGTTTCAACTGTCACTTTAATAATTCCTTTTTTAAGCATTACTAATTGCTTCATTTCATCAATAATTAAATCTAAATTTAAAATGGCACCATTATCAATTAATACATAAATAAAACAGATCGTTAATTTACTTATATTCTTAAAAGAATTAGTAAAAATATCTTTCTTTTCTTGTTTACTAATATTTGGATAACTTAAGAATTTTTTAAAATCATTATCTAAATATGAGCTAATCAATTGTAATTCCTTAATAGTTGCTTCATAACTATTTATATCGTCACATACAGACAAAAGCGCTGAAGCATAAGATTTAGTGCTTTTCATCATTTGTATTAACCTTATTTAAATAATCGTTAACATCTAATTCATAACTACCTTTAGAAATTTCTTTTCCAATAATAGCACTTGCCATCTCATATGCAACATCAACGATTTCATTTTTAATTTCTTTTTGACTTTCTGAAACTTTCATTTCAATTTCCGCTTCCGCATTTTGAATTTTTAGTTTTGCGGTTTCTTCAGCTTGTCGAATAATTTCTTCTGCTTGTTCATAACCTCTAGTTTTAGCTTTTTCAATTATTTGTGTTGCTTCAACTTTAGCATCATTCAATTGTTTTTTTGAAGCTTCATTAATTTTTTGGCTCTCTAGAATTGCTTCATCTTTTTGTTTTAAGGCATCATTAACAGTTTGCTTTCTCTTGTCTAAAATAGCTGTAATTTTATTCCAAACTAAAAAACGAACAATTAAAAACAAAATTAAGGTTGCGCATAATTGGATAAGCATTTCCACTAATGTTATTCCTAAAGCATTGTTTAATCCTTCATCAATGATTCTAATACCATTATGGATTAAATCTTCGACTTTTTGTGCGAACTCATCCCAACCTAATATTAACATTATTTCTCCTTTTTTATGCTTTAGCAACGAATATTAATAAAATAGCAACCAATAAAGCATAAATACCAGTTGTTTCAGCCATAGCTTGTCCAAGTAACATTACACTACGAATTTCTTTTACAGCTTCTGGTTGTCTACCAGTTGCTTCAGCACCTTTACCAGCCGCATAACCTTGTCCAATGGCAGGACCAACTCCCGCAATACCTACCGCAATTCCAGCACCTAAAAAAGCGAATGCTTTCGCAAATGAAGCATTATATTCAGCTGCTTCTAATAAAACATTTAATAATTGATTCATAATTTTTTCTCCTTTATTTTATTATTTCTTCATGTGTTTCAAAATATGTAATATCTTCATCAGGCATTTTGTTTGAAATAAATACAGTTGTTAATGTACAAAATACCAGTGTTTGAATAAATCCACTAAAAATATCAAAATACAAATGAAATGGTGGAGCAATAAACATTGCAAGCCATCCTAATAAACTATAGAAAATAGCCATAATTACACTTCCACTTAAGATATTTCCGAAAATACGTAACCCTAAACTAATTGGTGAAGATATTTCACCAATTAAATTAATAGGCAAAAATAATGGATTAGGATCCACAAATGACTTTAAATATCCACCGACACCATTACATTTTACACCTGTAAATTGAACAATAGTAAAAGTCATTAAACCTAATGTCAATGTACAAGAAATACTTGCCGTTGGTGGATTCAAACCAAATAGCCCAGAAATATTACTAACAAATAAAAAAATAGCAATTGTTGTAACATAAGGAGCTACTTTACGATATGACTTACCAATAGTATTTTTACACATTTCATTTATACCACCAATAAGCCACTCTAAAATAAGAATTAGTCCCTTAGGAGTATCTGTATCTTTATAATTATCTAATTTTTTACTAACAATTAATAACACTATAACTAAAACAATCGTTATTAAAATAGTTGATCTAATGTTAGGAGATAATTGCGTATACAAATCCTTAAACGTGAGCATCATCATCTTCTATTATCGCCTCCAATTCTCCTTTGATAAATAATTCATATTCTTTTAAACTTCTAATTACAATCTCAGTCTCATTTAATGTCAAAAATTGCATTAAACGTTGTCTATTTACATTTGTGATATCTAAAACTTTCATAAATCCATTATCTTTTAGTTTTTGCTTTATTACTTCACTAATATGTAAATCATCAACAGTTCTTTTTTTATCTTGGATTTTATCCACTACTAAATATAGTAAATATATAACTATTTTATTTAACATAATTCCAAAAAAGCATGTAAATACCGCAAATGGCTCAATATATAAAGCCGTAAACACAAAAGCTAAGGCATAAATTAATAATTTTAAAATATTAATGGATGGTAAATATGCTTTAGGATTTCTAACTAAATTATACTGTACTTTTTCAATTGCCTTATCAGAAATAAATAAATTTAATAATCCTGTAAATAACCCTAAAATAAAAGCTGATACAAATTGAAAGTGAAATCTATTTGTAATAAGTGATTCAGTCAATAAAATGATAATGGCAATAACTATTCCGCAAACTATTGTTGCTCTATTTATTCTTTTTAACATTTTTTTCTTCTTTCTCACTTAATTTAATAATTTTTAAAATTAAACGAATAAAATTAATAATAGATGCAAATGTGAAAAATATAGAACAAATTATAATCCAGTAATTAGTATCCAAGAAATAATCTAAAAGCCATCCAATACCAACACCCATCAAAATAGTAACAAAAACATTAAATGCCACATTACTAATATAACCGATTTTTCTAATATCTTTCGCAAATTTATTGTCCATAAAATCACCACAAGATTCTTTTTAAATTATAGCATAAAAAAATTAAAAATAAAATAAATAATTGTAAAAAAATGGTAATCATTTTTTTTAAAAAGAGATTATTTAAAATCATAATCTCTAAGTGGCTAACAATATATATTAAAGCTCAAATTTTGCCTTTATTTTGTTTAGCAAAAAACTTTGATTAATTAGGCACTTATATTTTCAAACTCGAAATCTAGCCAATTTTAGTGCCTAAAATTAAAATATTTCTTCCTTTTCCATTTAAGAAATCTTTTACGCTCATAATTCCTTTACCAATAGGTTTTATTGATGTAAAAGTGATTTTACCTTCCTTACAAGCAATACTAAAACTATTCTTTGTAACTTCAGAAATGGTTCCAGCTTCATAATTACAATTATCTAAACTATATTCACTATTATATACTTTTATTAATAAATCATTAATATAAAAGCTAGCTCCTGGTTTACTACTTAAGCCCCTAATTTGATTAAATAATTCAAAACTAGTGCGATTAGTAAAATCAAGAAATTCTTCTTCATGAGTTATATTATAAGCATATGTAACTAAAGCTTCGTCTTGAACTATTGGTTTGATTTTTAAAGAAACCAAATCATTTATTACTTTATTTATCATTTCTCTACCCAACTTGGCAAGCTTTTCAAACATTGTATCGCTATTATCACTTTCTAAAATAGGAATTTCTCTTTGTGCTAAAATATCTCCACTATCCATTCCTTTTGCCATATACATAATAGTAATACCAGTTGTTTTATCTCCATTCATTATTGACCTTTGAATAGGAGCACCACCACGATATTTAGGAAGTAAAGATCCATGGACATTTATTGCTTTATATTTTGGATAGT
>CAZFAM010000043.1:0-7891 GCA_964516425.1 uncultured Bacteroidales bacterium
CAATTATTTTAATATGGTTGTTTGATAATCAAATAATAATGGAAGAAGAGTATTTAGAAAGAAAATATAAAGAACAATATGTTGAATATAAAAAACATACTAAAAGATATTTTATAATATTTTAAAAAAATTATTGCAATAATAGTTAAAAAGTGATAATATATTATGTGTTTAGAATTACTAAACTTAAAGTTTACAATATTTTGATAATATTTTGTTAACTTTGAGTTTTTTTATTTGTGAGGGATACTATGAAAATAGGATTAAAAATTAAGGAACTTCGAACCTTAAGAGGGCTAACGCAATTAGAATTAGCATCGAGGTGTGAGTTGACAAAAGGATATATTTCACAAGTTGAAAATGATTTAACAGAACCTTCAATTAGCACATTAGAAGATATTTTATTAGCATTAGGAACTAATTTTAAAGAATTTTTTAGTGATAGTGGAGATGAAAAAATTGTTTTTTCTGTTGATGACTATTTTGAAAAAGATGAAAAAGGAATTATTACTAAATGGTTAGTTGTCAATAGTCAAAAAAATGAAATGGAACCTATTCTTGTGGAAATAAAAAAAGGTGAAGAAACGCAAAAAGATTTACCACACGAAGGAGAAGAGTTTGGATATGTGTTGGAAGGTAACATTGAGTTAATAATTGATAATAAAATATACAAATGTAAAAAAGGAGAAACATTTTATTTTACATCAAACAAAACTCATTATATAAAAAATATTGGCTCTAATATAGCTAAGATAATTTGGGTTTCAAGCCCACCTAATTTTTAATTAATACTGGAGAAAGAAATGAATAAAAAAATTATAGAATTAATCAACGTTAATAAAGAATTTGATGGTATCAAAGTAGTAGATAATATTAATTTGTATATTGAGAAGGGAGAATTCGTAACTATATTAGGACCTTCTGGATGTGGAAAAACGACAACGTTAAGAATGATTGCGGGTTTTGAAACAGTATCTAGTGGAGAAATTTTATTAAATGGAGTTAATATCGCTAATATTCCTCCATATCAAAGACCAATAAATACGGTATTTCAACGTTATGCATTATTCCCACATCTTGATGTATATGATAATGTTGCTTTTGGATTAAAACTAAAAAAAGTTCCTGTTGCAGGGAAATTTGATAAAAAAGGGCGACAAGTTTTTCGCCATTTAACAAAACAAGAGATTGATGACAAAATAAGTCGTGCATTAAAAATTGTAGATTTGGAAGAGTTTGAGTGGCGTGATATTCAAACATTATCTGGTGGACAACAACAACGTGTTGCGATAGCTCGTGCTATTGTTAATGAACCAGAAATATTATTATTAGATGAACCCCTAGGAGCACTTGATTTAAAAATGCGTAAGGACATGCAAATTGAATTGAAAGAGATGCATAAAAAATTAGGCATTACATTTATTTATGTTACTCATGATCAAGAAGAAGCATTAACAATGTCTGATACAATTGTTGTTATGAAAGATGGTGTTATCCAACAAATTGGTACACCAAAACAAATATACGATGAACCAAAAAATGCTTTTGTGGCTGATTTTATTGGTGAAAGTAATATTTATAGTGGAACAATTATTGATGAAAATCATGTTGCTTTCTTAGGTCATCGTTTTGAATGTGTTGATAAGTTTCCTAAAAATGAAAAAGTTGATGTTGTAATTCGCCCTGAAGATATTTTCCTTATGGAAGAAGGAAAAGGCATGGTTGATGGAATGCTTGTTAGTAAAATATTTAAAGGAGTTCATTATGAATATGTCCTAATGATTGGTAAAAGCGAAGTTGTAATTCAAGATACTCAAAATTTTGAAATAAATCAAAAAATGAGTATATTTATTAAGCCGAATGATATTCAAATAATGAAAAAAGAATTTACAATGAATATATATGATGGATATATTGATAAGAATAATAATGTCGTATTTGCAAATGGTAAATTTGAATGTGATATTCGTCAATTAATTCCTGATACTAAACTTGATGATGAAGGTTATTTGGTTGCTAACGATGGTACTAAATATGATTTATATGATGCAGATGTTAAGGTTAGTGTTGGCTTAAAAGCAATCGAAATTATTGATAATGATGAAGATGGTGTTGTTGCGGGAGAAATTGTATCTACTATTTTTAAAGGTGACCATTATCAAGTAATTATTAGAACTGATGAAGATGAAGATTTTGTTGTTGACACTGAGTGGAGTTGGAATGAATTAGATAAGGTTTCTGTTAAAATTAGACCGGAAGATATTCATATGCGTTTAGTAAAAGAGGCTAAGAATTATGTTAAAGATTAGTTTTAAGCGTAAATATTTAGCAATTCCTTATTTTTTGTTTTTAGTATTATTTGTACTAATACCATTATTATTAATAATTTATTATGCTTTGAGTAATGAGGATGGAACAATATCTTTAAACAATTTTATAAAGTTTTTTTCTAATAAAAATAAAATTGGATTATTATCGATTAGTTTTTTGATTGGTGCTTTAAACACAGTTTTATGCTTATTGATTGGATATCCTGTGGCGATGATTTTAGCAAAATCTGCAAAAGGCCATAATAAAATATCTATTTTAGTTTTATTATTTATAATGCCTATGTGGATAAACTTTGTTTTACGAACTGCAGCAACAAGAGACTTATTATATTGGATTGGACTTGATGGTGGGAATCATCCTTACATTGCTACAATGATTGGAATGGTTTATAACTATTTGCCATTTACAATTTTGCCTCTTTATACTACAATGTTAAAAATGGATAAAAGTTTAATTGATGCGTCTTATGATTTAGGTGCTAATAAAATACAAACATTTGTGAAAACACAAATACCATTAACAATGCCAGGCATAATTAGTGGTGCAATGATGGTATTTATGCCAACAATGTCAAGCTTTGTAATTAGTGATGTCATGGGAGAAAGAAAAATACAACTGATTGGTAACACTATTCAGTTTAATTTTGATCAAATGCGTTGGCATGAAGGAAGTTTTATTGCTTTTATAATGTTAGTAATTATTGGAATTACAATGTTGTTAACAAAAAATGTGAAAAAAGAAGAGAATGCTAGAGGTGGATTATGGTAAAAAAGATTATTGGTAAATCTTATCTTGCATTAATTCTTTTATTGATGTATGCTCCTATTTTATTGCTTATTGCCTTTAGTTTTACTGATTCGACATTAGTAGGTACATGGAATGGTTTTAGTTTGGATTTATATAAACAAATGTTTAAAAATGTGGAAATAATGGAGGCATTAAAAAATACAATTTTAATTGCTGTGGTGTCATCATTTTGTTCTACAATTTTAGGTACTATTGGTGCTATTGGTATTTTTTATAGTAAAGATAAAGCTAAAAAAATAGTTAATGGATTGAATCAAATACCTGTTATGAATGCAGAAATTGTTACCGCAATTTCTTTAACAATATTTTTTGTTGCTTTAGGTATTGAATTTAATTTTGTTACTTTATTAATAGGCCATATGGTTATAACAATTCCTTTTGTAGTTTTAAGCGTATTGCCCAAGCTTCAACAATTAGATCCTAACACTTATGAAGCGGCATTAGATTTAGGGGCAAATCCTAGAAAAGCACTATGGAAAGTGATTATTCCAGAAATTATGCCTGGAATAATATCTGGATTCTTGTTATGTATTACATTATCACTAGATGATTATATTATTACTGCTTTTACTAGAAATAATTCTTTTTCTACATTATCAACTTATATTTACGGCGTGACTGCTAAAAGAGGTGCTTTACCCGCAACTCTTCGTGCCTTAACTACATTAATTACTGTAGCGATGTTTTTAGTTTTGTTAGTGATTAATGCTAGAAGTAAGAAAAGTAATGTGAAAGTAAAGAGAGGAGTAAGAATAAAATAATGAAAAAAGTATTTTTAACATTATTATTTATATTTATTTGTTTTTCTCTTGTTGGATGCAATTCAAATGAAGCAGCATTAGTTTTACGTATTTATAATTGCCAAGATTATATTGATGAAGGTCTTGATGATGATGGCCAAAAAATATCAAATTCTGTTATGGAAGATTGGCAACAATGGTATTTGGAAAAATATAATCAGAAAGTTGAAGTTGTATATGATACTTTTGAAACAAATGAATCAATGATGAATAATTTAAAAACTGGAAAAACAAGTTATGATTTAGTTTGCCCTTCTGATTATACTATTCAAAAAATGATTCGCTTAAATATGTTAGATGAATTTGATTATGATTTAGAAGATGTTAATGGTGAAAAAATAATGACAAATTATGAATATGTATCACCATATATTCGCAAATTATTTCAAGAAAAAGATTGGGAAAGATATTCTATTCCATATATGTGGGGAACATTAGGCTTTATTTATAATCCTGAAGTAATTGAAAATAATGATATACAAAATTGGTCTATTTTGTGGAATGATAATTACAAAAATATGGCCAGTGCTAAAGACTCAGTTAGAGATACATATGTCATTGGTGTAATGTATGTATATTATGAAGAGTTAATGGCACTTAAGCAACAATATGAAAAAAAAGAAATTACCAGTGAACAATATAATGCATCTATATCTGAAATAATGAATCGTTGCGACGATGACACTATTTCAAAAGTCGAAATTGTTTTACAAGAAATGAAAAAGAATCTTTATGGATTTGAAGTTGATAGTGGTAAAAGTGATATTGTTACTGGAAAAATCGCAATTAATTTTGCTTGGAGTGGAGATGCTGTATTTTCAATTAATGTTGCTGAAGAAGAAAATGATTTATTATTAAATTATATTGTTCCAGAAGAAGGAAGCAATGTTTGGTTTGATGGATGGGTAATGCCTAAGGGAGCTAATAAACAATTGGCCCAAAGTTTTATTAATTATTTATGCAATCCTGAAATTGCGACAAGAAATATGGATGTTATTGGTTATACATCAAGTGTTGTTGGTGATAGTATTTTAGATTTGATTGATGAATGGTATGGAGTTACTGCTCCTTTCTTTAATCAAGATACTAATACATGGTGGTATGATGAAGTAAATTTGGGTATTACTGATTCATCATTAGCGGTTTCTGTTATAGACAATGAAATGTATTTAGGAGCAAGTAAAGTTATAAATATATTATCACAAATAATGGATGATAATGGTAAACCCTATTCTGATAAATACCTTTGTACATCTTATGAAGTTGATTTAACATATTTATTTGAAGGTGCTGTAAGTGATGATTATTTAAATGAAGATGGAAAGATTATAGTTACTGTTGAAGAAAGAGGTAGAGCCTTTGATACGCAATACCCTGACTACGAAACAATCACTAGGTGTGCAATTATGGAAGATTTTGGTGCCCAAAACGATGCAGTTCTTGAAATGTGGGAAAATGTGAAAATAGGAGAAATTCCTGTATTCGTTACAATTATTACAGTTGCAATAATTGTTATATTTATTGTATTAATTAATATGAAGTACTTTATAAAGAAACATCAAAAGAACCAAAGAAAGTTAAAAATTAGTTAATATAAAAAAGGATTCTGTAGTAAAAACAGAATCCTTTTTTAACTTATATTGAAATTTTAATTTGTTAGTGTTATAATATTTTTGGAGGATGAAGAATGTTAGAAGTTAAAAATTTAGTTAAAATATATAATAATAAAAGAGCGGTTGATGACGTTTCTTTTCAAATAAAAGAAGGTGAAATTTTTGGGTTTGTTGGGCCAAATGGTGCTGGTAAAACAACAACTTTAAAATCTATTATGGGATTAATAACTTTTGATAGTGGTAATATTACTTTCAATCAATTAAGCATTGATAAAAATCCTGTAGAATTTAAAAAACAAGTTATTTATATACCTGATAATCCTGATTTGTATGAATCATTAACAGGAATTCAGTTTCTAAATTTTATAGGGGATATGTATGATATAAAAGCTAATGAGCGTAATAATGACATAAATAAATATAGTGTTATGTTTGGAATTAAAGATGTGTTAGGTAATTTAATTTCATCTTATTCACATGGAATGAAGCAAAAATTAGCTTTGATTTCCGCATTTATCCGCCATCCTAAATTACTAATTTTAGATGAACCATTTGTAGGACTAGATCCAGAAGCCACTTTGAAAGTACGAGAGCAAATGAAAGAAATATGTAGTAATGGAGGAATGGTATTTTTCTCAACACATGTTTTAGAAGTCGCTCAAAAAATTTGTGATCATGTTGCAATTATTTCTAAAGGGAAAATAAAAGCGTGGGGACCAATGGAAGATGTTATTGGTAATCAATCATTAGAAGATGTATTTTTTGAATTAGCTACAGATAAGGAAGATAAGTATGAGTAAGCTTTTAAAACTTATTAAGATGGATTTATTACAATCTTTTTCGTTAAATAATTTAAATAAAAAACATAATAAAAAAAATTATAAACAAATTAGTGCCCTTGTTTTAATGGGGGTTTTAGCTGTTCTATTATTTTTTGTTATGTTGTTTTATATGTTTTTTATTGGAATGGCACTTAATAGTATTGATCAAATAAATCAAATAATTAATTTAGGAGTTTCGGTAGGGACTATTATTTGTTTTATATATTCATTTTTTAAAACAAGTGGATTTTTATATGAGGTTAAAGATTTTGAATTATTAATGTCATTACCTATAAAAATAAAAAATATAGTAATTTCAAAATTAGCATCACTATTGATAATTAATTATTATATGTTTGGTATTATATATATTCCATCAATTATTGTCTACTTAGTTTTAAGCAATTTTAGTATTATATCTTTTATTTGTGGAATAATTATATTTTTAACAGGGCCTTTATTAATTTTAAGTATTTGTGGATTTGTGTCTTTTTTTATTAATATTTTATTGAAAAAATTTAAATATAAAAATACTTTAATGTCAATATTATATACAGTAATCTTTGTGATGTTTTTTGTTGTTTATATGCTTTTTGTTAGTAATATCTCTGATTCATCTGATACTGATTTGAGTGAAATGGGAAATATTATTTGCGGATTAGTTGGTAGATTGAATAAATTTTATCCTGTTTCAAATTTAGTTACACAAATTTTTAATGGCAAATATTTATATCTTTTATTATTTGTTGTTTTGATGGTGATACCTTTTTTGTTGTTTGTATATTTTGTTAGTAAAACTTTTCTAAAATGTAATATGAACGCAAAATGTAATAATGTTAATTCAAAATATGTTTTAAAAATTCAAAAAACTACTAATGTTACAATTGCGTTAATAAAAAAAGAAGCAAAAAGATTTTTCTCGTCATCAAATATTATGCTTAATTTAGGAATGGGACCTATTATGTCAACAATTTTAGTAGTTATGAATGTAATAATGAATAATAATAGTTATAGTGATGGCTTAGAATTTATGAATACATTTGGACAATTATCTTCAATAATGATTGTATTATTAGCTGGTATTGGATATGGTATGATGCCAAGTACATCTTCGTCAATAAACCTTGAAGGCAAGACACTATGGATTTTAAAATCTTCTCCTGTAAAAACAAATGAAGTATTGTTAGCTAAGTCATTATTTTATTGTATTATTTGTTTTCCATTTGTTATTATTAATACTTGCTTATATTTATTGCTTAATGATTTTTCAATTATTAATTTTGTATTAATATTTATATGCCAAATAATTATGGTATTTATATTTAGTTTTGAAGGATTATTTGTAAATCTCTTAGCCCCAAAACTAGACTGGGATAATGAAGTTAAAGCAATAAAACAATCTGGTGCTCCTGTTATATCGATGATATTTGGATTTATAATTGATGCACTTTTATTTATAGTGCCATTTATAATAGAAGTATTATTTGGTAATGGTTTAATAATGGTTATGATTATTGGA
>CAZFAM010000044.1:0-7166 GCA_964516425.1 uncultured Bacteroidales bacterium
ATTAATCACTCCTTTTTAATCAAAGGAGGAATAATGAATGAACTAATAAAGAAAGTATTAAAATTTCAACAGGAACAGGATGAATATTTATTCGAAGAAATCATTAGTGAATTAGATAACATAATTAATTTACAATGTTCAAAAATCATAAGAAGTTATAAAAAAGATTTAAAACAAGAACTACTATTTGAAATATTTAAAGAAATACCGCATTATGAACCTAAAAAACAATTAATAAAAGGAAATCTAGAATATGATAAAATCTGTACAATATTACACAATACAATTAAAAGTAAGTATTATCCATTATTTCTAACAAAATATCAAATTGATGAAAGGCTAATATATTATCAAGATGTTAATAAAATGATAGAACTAATTAACGAGTTTTATTTATTTTGTAATGAGAATCAATTTAAAAAGTATATAAAAATTATATGCGAGAAAAGAAGAATAGATTTTTGTAGGAAATATAAAGTAAGTCAGAATGCAAAAAAATTAGTTTAAATATTGTGACAGATGATGGTGAAGAATTAATTGATAAGTTAATGGATCCATTTTTTGAACATGAAAATAATGAAATTGATTATAGGTTATTATCTGATAAAGATATGGCATTTTTGAATTTATTTATTGATAAAGGAAGAACATTAACTGAAAAAGAAGTTGCTAAAAAATTAGGTGTTACTCAACAAGCCATTAGTAGTATGTTAAAAAGGATTGCTAAGAGATATAGAAATGAATTAAATCAATGAAATTAGAAGTTAAAAAATTTTTTAATTTTTTATGTTGTATTTTTAAAAATTTTTACGATTTGTTATTTGAGGAGGAAAAAGAGTGTGAACAATTTGACAGTAGTAGTTTCGGTAATTGGAATTATTGGAACAATATCTAGTATTTTTTTTGCCTACCTTGCATGTAAGAAAAGTAATATGCGAGAGCAAAAAGAAGATGGCAAGACTGAAGGTGTAGTATTATCAGATATCAGGTATATTAAGGCTTGTGTAGATCGAGTGGAAAAGAATTTAAATAAAGTAGATGAGCGATATATGAATATTACCCAAAGACTTGCTAAAGTGGAAGAAGCAGTGGCCAATGTAACAAAAAGAGTAGATGAATTATAACAAGGATTATTAAAGGAGGAATATAATTATGGAATTTACAAGTGTTCCTATTATAGTAGTATGTTGTTATATAATAGGAGAAATTTATAAGGTCTTATTTAAAAATAATCAAGAAACATACAAAATAATACCAATAGTAATGGCCATTAGTGGTGGCATTTTAGGAATAGTGATATTTTTAACTGCACCAGAAATAATGTTAAATATATCTAATATATGGGGTGCATTATTAATTGGTATTATAAGTGGAACCAGTTCAACTGGTACAAATCAAATTATTAAACAAATATTTATAAAAGGAGAAAAAGAAAATGAGTGAATTTAAAAATCGATTAGCATCAAATATTAATCGAAAGAAATATTTTGTGGAAGAGAATACAATCGAAAGAAATGAGTGTGGAGAAGTGATTTCCTTTGTGGCAAAAGAAGTTAGATATGATAATCCATATCAAGATTGTGAAGGAACACCGTTAAATGCATCGACACTAAATACAATTATTTCGGAAATGATGGAAATAAAAATAAAAAAAGCATTAGAAAATTATTATGAGAATGGATTGGCAGAATTAGAAAATGTGGAAGTATATGTCTTTCCAGATGCATCAAGTGCAAGCTTTAGTAGTTTTGGTATAAATGTAGTGGAACCAGTAACAGTTACTATAGAAAATGATTATCAAAAATACTTCAGTGTATCTATTTCAAATTCATCATCAAGTACAATTGGTTTTGAAATTGCGGCTAAAGAATTGCCGGATGATGAAGAAACAACAGAATTAGACTTTGTTATTAAACTATTTTCACAAGCAACAGGTGAGATGATTAAAAAAGTAAAATGTACTGTTATTTTTCAATTACCATCTTTAACACCTGAAGATTAAAATAAAGGAGAATTAAAAAAATGAAATTATTTAAAGTTAAAGAACAATTAGAGAAAAAACAAATTAAAAAAAGAATTATTAGAAAAGAATTTCAAAATAAAAGTAGAAAACAAGAAGATAAGTTAAAAATAATAGGTATAACAGGAAGCAGTGGGAAATCGACTACCGCATTAATAATTCATAATTATTTAAAATATTTAGGATATAAATCAACTTTATATTCCAGTGTAATGGTAGATTCACCCGCAAGTTATTTAAAGAAAAATGAGGCATATGAAGTAGCTATAAGAGATGAAAAATCTTTAATTAGTATTATTGAGGAAGTTGAAGCATATGGTGCTGATTATTTAATTTTGGAAGTTAATGAAAGTACATTAGAAAAAGGCTTTTTAAAAGATGTTCCTTTTGATATTCGTGTGTTAACTAATTTGAATTCTAAACATAATTTAGAACAATATTCTGAAGATGAATATGTAAATCTAAAAAAATCATTTTTTAAAGATATTGATGATGAATGTACATGTGTTTATGGTTTTCAAAACTATAGTAAAGAATTATTAGAAGAATTATTACAATTAAATAATTATCCTAAATATATTTGTTCAAGTAATTATATTGCTACAGTAAAAGGAGTAGAAAAAGAAAAAATAACATGCTTATTAACTGGTTTAAATACTGATATTTCTGGCATGAAACTAAAGTTTAAATTAATAGATGAAGTGTTTAGTTTAGATACTAATTTCATAATGCCATATAACGCATTAAATATTTTAACCGCTTTAACAACACTTGAAGCACTGAAAGTTTTAAATATTTCTAAATTTAAACAATCTTTAGATACATTAGTAATTCCAGGAAGAGAAGAAGTTTTTAAAGTAAATAATAGATTAATAATTGTGGATACTCATTTATCATCAATGTTAGATTGTTTAAAAGATTTAAAGGATAAGGGAAAAGTAAATAAAATAAAAGTCGTTGTTGGTTCAATGGGACATGGATATAAACATTGGGATGAAAGATTTAAAACTGAAGAATTTGCATTACAAAGAAAAGAGGTTAGAAAATATGCAATGAATTTATTAAAAGGCATTGTTGATTATGTTTATTTAACTGAAAGTGATAGTGGGAAAGAAAATCCATTAGAAATTTGTGAAGAAATGAAGGCATACTTAAATGAAGAAATTCCATCAAGTATTATTGTGGATAGAGAAGAAGCCATTAAACAAGCTATTATAGATTCAAAAGCAGGAGATGTAATTTTTATTAGTGGTAGAGGAAATAGAAGAGTATTATGTAATAGTGAATTAACTATGAAATTATTAAAAGATAGTGATGTAGTACTGAAAACAATTAAAGAATTAGGATGGAAATAAATAAGGAGTGGTGTTAGATGAATATTAGTAAAGGAAATCAATATACTCAAGAATATGAGTGCGGTATATCTACAATTTCTTTGAATATGTACAATGGTAAATTAGGTGTAACTTTACCATTGATATCAATAGGAGCAAATAATTTTAAAATAAGTTCTTCATTAATATATAACTCTCAATATAGAAAAACAGATTTTGAAGGTAGAAAAATAGGATTTGGTAATGGCTTTAAACTTAATATACACCAATATGTTTTCCCTTATTTATCAAGTTATGATATAAACGGGTTTGAAGAAGGCAATTATGTATTTATAGATGCCAATTGGAATGTTCATAGATTTGTGAAATATAAAAGTACAAATGAAGGATTAAATGATTGGTTCTATGATGCTGAAGGAACAGGGTTAAAGTTATTAACAGGAAACAATATCGAAACACAAATAGTTGATCAATATAATAATACATATTTATTTGATGATGAAGGAAGAATGATTGAAATAATTTCTAGTGTTAATATAGGTATAACAAAAAAGATAGAATATGAATCTGGAAATTTAATCGCTATTTATGATCAACGAAAATCATCAAGAAAAATTATGTTTTCATATAATTTAGATGGTACATTGAAAAAAGCATATACTTCAGTTAAAGGAGCAGAATATAACTTTAATTATAATGAAACAAAACTTATTAATGTAAAAAAAACTATTTCAAATATTGTAAAAGATGTAATAGATTTCACATATAATGCATTTGGTGGAATTGAATATCTAATTAGTAGTTTAGATTTAACAGGATTATTATTTAATTATAATATTGATAATCAAGAAAGAAAAGTAAAACAAATAACTTTTGGAGCAATCAAAAAAACAATGTTAACTGATGAAACTAGTGCAGAAGTATTTGTGGGTGAAGATATATATTTAGGTGAAGGCAATTATATTACTAAAAATGGTGAAAAATATAAAGGATTCACATTATCTATGCCTTCCAAGTATATAAATGATAAAGTGGATATAAGTTATTTTGATGGTTATACTCAAGTAACTAATAATACAGGAATTAAAATAAATAACTACTTAGATATAAATGGAACATTAATTAGTAGTTTAGAAGAAAAAGAAGGTAATTTATTTACATTAACTAATGAAACTGGATGGATGTTATCAAGCAATGGAGATTCTAATTTAAAAATAAATAGCCAAGCAATAAATATTTTAGATTCTAATAATCAGTTTGCTTATAGTGTTAATGATAATTTATTATCATCTTTTAAAGATATTTTTAAAGATTTAAATAATGATGGTGTAAAGGATGAAGCTTTTTCAGAACATTTTAATGTTTCATTTTGGGTTAGTACAAATTATTCTGGAACTAATGTAGAAGCTATAGTAGAATATGTCATTGGCAATGAGAAAAAAATATCAAGAGCAAGACTTTTAAAAACAAATATAGGGGCATGGCAAAAAGTTATCATCCCGATTAACTTAGGTGTAGATCAATTATCACTTTCATCAATAAGATTGTTATTTAAAGGTTTTCCTTCCGATGTACAAATTCAAATATCAAATCTAAGAATTGTGAAAGGTGGAAGTCTTGAAACATATATTTTTAATGGTTTAGAAAATGATTATCAAGAAGTTAAATTAGAAATGGGGACAAGCATTTATTATTATACTAATGGTATTTTAAATAAAAAAACAATTTCATCAGACTTTTATATAACTGAAAATGATATTTTCTTAACTTATAAAAATATGTTTTATAGTAAACAAAATAATGAAACATACTATGATTTTGTTTATAATAATGGTACAAAAGTTGAATCAGTATTATATGCGGGAATAGAAAATGATAATATTGATTATAATTTTACAATAGATAACAATTTATTACCAAACTATTATTTTAAATTAATAGACATTATTAATGATGGAACATGGTCTATAATGGAAAAACAAGTACGTTATCATTATGATCAAATAAAACAAAAATATTATTATGAAACTAAAACTATGATGGGGACTACTGATAAGTTAGATGGGACTTTAAAAAGATTATCTGATGAAACATCATATATTACTTATTCTTGGCAAAATGCGGATGGCACATTTAGAGCTAAAAAAGATACAAAAAAAATTATTACAGAAAATTTTTATGATAATTTTGGAAATATAGAAAGTGTTATGGTATTTAAAGAAGGAGAAGAAAGCATTGAATCATTTAAAACAGAATATATTTATAAAGAAACTGATGAGTCAATAAGAGAACATTTTAAAGAAACTATCCAAAATGATGAATCTATTAAATATGAATATATTGATAATTTTGGTATGATTTCCAAAATAATCAATGATACAAATGTAATTGTTTATTTTTATGATGATTTTATGGAAACAATAACTAAAATTAGGCTGCAAGATAAAAGTGGTAATTCAAAGGAAGTTATCTTAAATCGATATGATAATAATAAATTAAAAAGTATATTTAGTGATTACAATAGTATTTATGGATTTAGATATGATATTTTTAATAATTTAAATAAAGTATACGTAGATAAAAAAGAGCTATTAAGTATCCAAAATAATCAAAAAGACAATATAGTAGAAAATGCATATAGTCAAACAAATAATGACAAAACTATTATTAAAACAACATATGATAATTATCATAAAATATTAAAACAAGAAAATAATAATTCAAAAGTAGAATTTATATATGAAGATTTAAATTCAAAAAGTGATTTTGTAAAAAGGGTAAAGAAAATAAATGATGAATTTGTGAATGAAATAACAGAATATGAATATGAGGATAATGAAAGTATTAATTTTCAAAAATATAAAATTAATAATAAAATAGAATTATCACAATATTCAAATAATAGTATTGAATATAAATTGAGTAATGATAATGAAACATATAGACAATCACAAACGCCAATTAATTCATTGGAATCACAAATATCAGAAGTTAAGTATGAAGTAAAAAATGATGTGAATTATGAAATTATTGATGATTTTAGTTATGAATATATGTATGATGACTTAGGAAGACTTTATAAAAGAAATAGAATTAAAACTATAAATGATGATTATAATTCAAATACAAATGTTCAAGTTAATAATATGATATGTTATTATGATAGTACTTTATTACCATTTATTACTACATATAATGTTGTTTCTAGTTTAAAACATAGTGATACCGATGAAGCAAATTTTTATTATGAAAATAGTATGTATGATATACAAGGTAATATCACTAAAGTTAAAGAATATGGAGAAAGATATATTCAAAATCCTGAAAATAAAGATTCAAGAGAAAAGGTCAATCTTCCAAGTAGAAGTTATACTTATGAATATGATTCTTTTAATCGTTTAATTAGTGAAGATAATCCAGTATTTGGCTCATTAGAATATGTATATGATTCAAATACAGGAATGTTATCTGAAATAATTAATAATAATAAAACAGTTAAAAAATTTTCATATAATGATTATGGACGCTTGACTGAAATAAATAATAATGATAAAATTACATTAGTTCATTATGATAATTATGGAAATATGTTAAATGATGAAAAGGCAAGTTTTACATATAATTCTAGAAATTTGTTAGAGTCATATACATTTATTGATAAAGAAGAAAACTCGTCATATACTCATACCTATAAAATGAATTATGTATATAACTATAAAGGAATACGTACTCAAAAGAGATTTGAAGAACAAATAACAGGTATGGGAAATCTTGAAAAAGTGGTAAATTATTATACAAATAATAATACTATT
>CAZFAM010000045.1:0-6440 GCA_964516425.1 uncultured Bacteroidales bacterium
TTTAGATAAATATTGACAAGAAAGCAATGGCTATGATATAATACAAGCGCCTAAAAATATGTATAGTATATGTATTAGTCGAATGTACATTTGAGGTATAATCGACTTTTTTTAATAAAAGTGCAATAAAAAGTGAAAGGTGGTGTTTGCATGAGTAATTCATTAAAGAAAGACTATAAGTATATAATGGCAGAGTTTTATGAAACGATGTATAATGTATTGCCTTATGAATGGAGCACATCTAATGAAGAATTTTCAAAAGAAGTTCTAAATTTGCTTTTATTAATTAGTGGACAAGTTGATTCTAAAGAACAATGTTTTGAATTATTATGTCAAGCATCAAATTTACAAACAATTACGGATCGTAATATTTTAAGTTGGAATCTTGGTGAAATATCTAATTCTGAAAAAATTGTATTTGATTTAAAATCAACAGTTTTAAAGAAAAAAGATGTTCATACTTTGAGCACATTTGATATTGATATTATTTTAAAATCTATAGAAAATGATATTACATTGGGGTCTAAATATGCTTGTAAATTATTTGCATGTATGAATTGGTTAGGATTAGGTGTTGAAAAAAATCAAAAAAATGCCATTTCTATTTGGGAAACATTAGCTTATAGTGGTGATGATTTTTCAATGCAAGCTTTGAATTATGCATATTCAGAATTGCAAGATAAAGAAAAAGCCCAAGTATGGCATGAGGTTCATGAAATTTTAAATATTAATAAAGATAGTTTATGTCCTATCATTGAAGAAAACTATTATGAAACATCATCAGAAGAAGCAATAAAAAAAGCAGAATTAATATTGTGTATTATTAATAGTAATCGTAATAATGAGAAAAAAGGATTAAATTTATCACAGTTATATTATGCTATTAATAGTCAAGATACACAAGATAATAAAATAATTAATTTATGTGATCCACAAACTAATTATTATTTGCTTTTACTTCGTGAAAAAAGAATTGGAAATAAAAAATTTGGGTTTTAGGAGGACAACATGAATAAACTAAATGATATATATGGTAATAATACAACAGAGTTTATGAAAAATACAAGAATTGTATTTTTATATGGCGAAATTAATACAGAGACAGCTTATCAAATTGGTTTATCTTTAAAATATTTAGATTATTTAGATAATACAAAACCTATTACTTTAGAAGTTAATTCTGGAGGAGGAGAAGTCAATTCAGGATTAGCAATTATTGATACAATAAAATATATTAAAGCTCCAGTAAAAGTTGTAGTATGTGGTATGGCAGCATCGATGGCAGCTTTAATTGTGGCGTGTTGTGAAAAAGGAATGCGTTATGCATTACCTCATAGTACTATTATGATTCATCAACCATTAGGAGGAATGAATTTGTCACAAGCTACAGATATTGATATATATGCTAAAAACATTATTAAAACAAAAACAGTTTTAAATGAATTATTAGCGAAAGCATGTAATAAACAAATTAATGAAATTGAAAAAGATACTGATCGTGATTACTATTTAAATGCTTCTGAAGCTGTAGAATATGGTATTATCGACCATATTATAGAGGTGAAAGAATAATATGGAACAATTAAGAACAAGAGCCATTAAACAACATATTGTGGAAAACTATTCTAATGCTAAAGTAATTACATATATGGATAAAGACAAAAATAATTTGGTTTATTATGCATATGATGAATTAAAAAATGTAAGTGAAGATTGGTATCCATTATGTTGTTATCGTGACAGCAAAACAAATAAATTAATGTATGGTGGTAAATCGCGAATTTATCACACTTATACAGAAGGTGAAACAGGTGCTGGAAAAACAACAAGATTAGTAATGCAAAATATTAAAGCTCTTTCATCATTAAAGAATAAACCAAGTTTTGTAATTGTGGATATTCATGGTGAAATTATTGAAAATATGTATTTGCATTTTATTGAGCAAGGATATGATGTTAAAATATTAAACTGTGATAATCCTCGCCGTTCAGATACTTATAATCCTTTTAATACAATTGCGGAAAGTTGTATGGAAAAGGGTGAAATTAATGATTCCATTAGTAATCGCATTCGTAAAATTGCGGAAATAATGCAACCTGTTGAATCAACAAAAGATCCTATTTGGGATATTGGAGCTCGCTCATATACTAATGGATTAATATTGGATAAATTCGAAGATTTAATTGAAGGAACAATTGATAAGAAAAATATTACAATTTATAATATTATTCAATCTCATTATTGGGTACGTCAAAAACTTGCTGATTTAGCAGAAAGAGATCTTTTAACAATTTCTCATTATGAAAAAAAGGGCACTCGTGCCTTATCTGTTCAAAAAATGATTAGTGTAACCAATAATGCGGAAAGAACAAGAGATTCTTATTTTGGAGTTGTGGAAAATCATTTTGATTGTTTTGGTCAAACATCACTATATGAATTATCATCAAGTAATACTATTGATATTAAGCAATTTATTGAAAAACCAACAGTTATAGTAATTCAATCAGCAACTACAAAAACAGGTGATGCCTTAGTTTCTTTATTGATGAATGACTTATATACAACAGTTGTGGAAACAGGCAAAAAGAATATTAAAAAGAAGTTAAATCGCGAGATTCATTGCTATTTAGATGAATTTGCTAATTGCAATATTGCTAGTGGTGAAGAATTCATTAGTATGTTAACAACATCTAGAAAATTTGGTTTACATTGGCATTTAATATTACAATGTGATGCTCAATTAGATAGTAAATATGATAATACAGATGTTGGAAAAATTATTCGTGCTAACTGTTCTGAAATTTTTATGGGGTCTAATGATTATCAAACAATGGAAAGATTTGCCTTTTCATGTGGTGAAAAAACAGTTGAATCATTAGAAAGTAAAGTTGTACGACAAGTTCCATCTTTAGAAACTGTAAAACTAATTACTCCGGATAAATTATATACTATACCTGAAGGGTATATGTATATTAGAAGTAATAAAAGTGATTTGCTATATTCTTATTATGAAGCATTTTATAAATGTAAAGAATTTGAAGCAGTTAAAGAAATTGATTCGGTATACCCTCATAATAACTTTAGTTATACAAGTACAATATCATTTCCTGGAGAATCTCATAAAAATGTTAAACCTTTAAATTCTGTTAATCCACAAATTAAATTGGATTATATTTTGGAACATTTGAAATGGGTTCCTGGAAAAAATGGTGAAATGGTTTTGTCAGTTGATCTATCAGAAAAGGAATTAAAAAATCGTATTTTCCCTAAACGAGATGTTGTGGAAGATGAAGAAATAGATGCAAAACAATCAATGGATAATTTATTTATTACTGTTGATTTACAAACACATATTGAAAAACATAAAATTAAATATGACAATTATTCTTGGATTAAACATTCATGCATTCCAGAATCAATTATGAATTATTATGAATGCCCACAAAATAAAAATCCATTATTAAATTCTAAAACATTATTATACGAAATTTTAGAAACATATCTTGACAAAAATAACTTTAAAACAAAAAAAGAATGGGAAGAAAGAATTAAATATGAATGTGATTTAATAAAGGATTATGAATTAATGCCTTTGTCGGTATATAAATATTTTTCTGATGCGGAGAATGAAATTATAAATAATTTAACATTAAAAGATATTAATGAAATGAAAAAAATTATTAAATAATAATTTGAGGAATGGCTATTAATCATAGCTATTCCTTTTTTTGAAAAGAAATATTAAAAAAGTGTAGCATTAATACCACACTTTCTCTTCATAATTAGGATAATAAATAGATTAAGATTATAATTTTAAATACATATAGTCAAAGGCAATTTCATCATTATTAATAATGAAGAAACTTTTATGTGTTCCTATTTTTTTAAATCCAAATTTCTCATATAAATGGATTGCGGATGTATTGTCAGTTCGTACTTGTAAATCAATAATCTTAAAAGAATTAACTTTTGCATAATTGATAATAGCACTTAATAGTTGACTTCCAATTCCTTGATTCCAATATTCACATAGAACTGAAATTCCTAAATCTCCTCGATGCTGCATACGACGTGGCAAACGACTTAAACTTGCATCACCAATAATTTTTCCATCGATTTTAGCGACAAACATAACATTATCGTGAGAATTTGTTATTCGTTTTAAATAATTAATTTCTTCTTTGACAGTAATTGGTAATCCTTCAGCACCAAATGATAAATTATCTGTTTCACCACCAATTTGTTTAATATATTCTAATATAGCTTCTGCATCTTTATAGGAAGCTTTTTCTATAGTAATATTCATCAATATCTCCCTCTATAAAATTTAATTATTATTTAACAAACCCCACCTGTAAATCAGATGGGGTTAGTAATCGTTATTAGTTAAATCAAATTCTAAAATTATAAAACGTCAGATTATTTTGCTTTCTTTTCTAAACGTTTATTGAATTTTTCTACTTGACCAGCTGCAACAGCAAATTTTTGTTGACCTGTATAAAATGGATGACAATTAGAACATGTATCAACACGAATTTCTTTTAATGTTGATCCTGATTCAAATGTAGCACCACATGATGTACAAGTAACTGTAACAGTTTGATAATTTGGATGAATTCCTTTTTTCATGTTTAACTCCTTCCGCCATAAATCTAATAGACTCATAGTAAGTATTTTTACGTGTATATTATATACTATTTTTTTGTAAAAGTCAATAGAAAAATAATTTTAAAATAAAGTCAAAAAAGGCTTTAAAAAAAAGGTAAAAAATAGTATAATATATAAAGCGTTTGGAGGATGGGAAAATGGATTTACAATTAAAAGATGGTTGGATTGAAGTTATTAGTGGTAATATGTATGCGGGTAAAACAGAAGAGTTACTTCGCAGAGTTAAACGTATCGAATATGCGAAAAAAAGTGTTATTGTGTTTAAACCAACAATTGATAATCGCTATAGCGAATCAGAAGTTGTATCTCATAATAATGAACGAATAAAGTCAATTAATATTACAAACGCTAAAGATATATTAAATTACGTTAATCCATTACCGTTTGCGATTGCGGTTGATGAAGTGCAATTTTTAAATCACGATTTGGTAGATGTTTGTGAATATTTAGCTGATCAAGGTGTTAGAGTTATTCTTGCAGGATTAGATAGAGATTTTCGTGGTGAACCATTTGGTATTATGCCTGAATTATTAGCTCGTGCAGAATATGTTACAAAATTGTATGCCATATGTCAAGTGTGTGGTGCACCCGCAACTAGAACTCAAAGAATAATTAATGGTAAGCCCGCAAAATACTCAGATCCAGTAGTGATGGTTGGAGCAAAGGAACAATATGAAGCAAGATGTAGACATTGTCATATTGTTGAGGGGAAACCAGAATATGTTAAACGATGAAAAGTATATGCTCGAAGCTTTTAAAGAAGCACAAAAAGCATATAAAAAAAATGAAGTACCTGTTGGTGCAGTATTAGTTGTAAATGATAAGATTATTGCTAAAAGCCATAATCTAAGAAATAGTAAAAAAAATGTTTTATATCATGCTGAAATTTTAGCAATTTCCAAAGCGTGCAAAAAATTAAAGACTTGGGTATTAGAAGATGCAACATTATATGTAACTATTGAACCATGTATTATGTGCGCAGGAACTATTTTACAAGCACGAATTAAACGTTTAGTATATGGTGCTAATCAACCTCGCTATGGTTGCGTTGAGAGTTTAATGCACTTATATACTGATTATAAGTTTAATAATACCCCTGAGGTATCAAAAGGAATAATGGAAAAAGAAATTAAAGAATTAATGCAATCATTCTTTCAAAAATTAAGACATTAAGGAGTGGAATATGTTATTAACAATATTTAAATATTGGTATATTTTTTGCTTTGTATTAATTGGAATAATAGTATTTGTTTATTTATTAATTAAAAACAAAAAAAATAGTGATATCAAAATAAATGAAGAAACAAAATATATTATTCATTTTGTTACTAACACGGCAGAAACAATTGATGATTATATAGTGGAAGAAGATGTAATTGTGAATTACTTACCAACATTAAAAAGAAATGGATATTATTTTAAGGGGTGGTATATTGATGAAGAATGTTCAAAGCAGTTTAATAAAAAAACGCCTATTAAAAGTGATATTGTTTTATATGCAAAGTGGCAAGCATTAACAATGGATGATTTTTTAAATGAAACTGATATTCAAACTTTTCGTAAAGATATTGTTAAAGGTATAAAAGATAATTACCGAAAAAGAAATGAAAATAGATATTGAAAAACAAATGTAATTGTGTTATACTATATAGGTAATAAAACTCAGTTTTATTACCTATATCCAATATTAAAACATGAATCAGGTCAGGTCGTAATTGAAGCAGCCTTAAGTGATTTTAGTATGTGGGTATGGGTAGTAAAACTGAGTTTTT
>CAZFAM010000046.1:0-6182 GCA_964516425.1 uncultured Bacteroidales bacterium
ATGGTGCCTTTTTTTGTAAAAATATCAATTTATAAAAAAATGGGGAAACTTAAATTATCTAAATTTTGAATTCCTTATATGATTAATCTGTGATAATGTCTTAATTCAGAAATTTATAAAAAATCTTAATTAGACATAATCCATACATATACTTTAAAATAAAAAAAGTCAAAAGATTATAATATTTCTTTTGGCTTTTAAGGTATATATTAAAAATATTTAAATAAATCTTGTTCATTAACTTTTGATACAAACGGTTCCCACAACTCACCTTTCGGAAGCAAAGTAAATACCATTTTTTCTTTTGTGATTGGATGATTAATAGCAATAGCATAACACCATAATCCAATATCATTATGTGTTTTATTTTCATTACTATATTTATAATCATTAATTATTGGGTGATTAATATAATTAAAACTTACACGAATTTGATTATATCTTCCCGTATGTAAATTAATTAAAACATATGTATCATTATGGTCTTGATCTAAAATATAGTAATCTAATCTAGATTCTTTACCATCATCTGAAATAATGGCATAATTGTTTTCATCTTTCTTAATTTTAATATTTATAGAACTATTATGTTCTAACAATCCTTTTACTTTCGCAATATAATATTTATTAAATAAATGATTTTGTATATCACTACTTAATCTAGAGGCTGCTTTACTTGTTTTCGCAAATACCATAACCCCACCAACACGACGATCTAATCGATGAACTAATCCTAAATACACATTACCTGGTTTGTTATATTTTTGTTTTAAATATTCTTTAATTATTTCATTCATATCTAAATCATTCGTAATGTCTTTTTGACTTAATACATTTAAAGGTTTTTCCACAACTAACAAATGATTATCTTCATACAGAACATTTAAATTATTTACATAATACTCTTTATTTTTCATCATATGCTTTTTCCAATTTCATTTCTATTTTTTGGATATCTTTCATTGATTTAATATTATATTCTTTATTATCTAGATATAATTTAATTCCATCATTTAAAATAATAATATAAGCAACAGCTTTTATTTTGCGCACAGTTATTATATTATTGTTTTGCCAAATGCAAACCTCATCTCCAAATGAGCAAAAAAGATCAATCAATTCCTTAACAAGTTCATTTTGAACTTTATTAGCTTCAATAGTCATATTTTGATATGTTTTCGCAAATACAATATTTTGTCCTAAAAAGAAATAATTGATAACTTCAATATTATATGGTAGTTGAGCAATAGCTTTTTCATCATATTTCATAAAAGATTGTGAAAGTATCACAAGACGAGGATTATAAATAACATTTTTGGCTTGTTCAACACCTAACGCATCATTAATAATTATTTTTACTTGACTAATATGTTCACGAATATAATCAATATACATAAGTCCAGCATTAATAATGCGAGTATTTTTACCATATCTTTTTTCCACAATAACTAAGCGATATGACTCATCAATACATAAATATTCAATTGGAGCTTTAATTTCATTTGTGAAAAAGAGATTTTTTTTGATAATTTTTAATCCTAAAGCATTATAGAAGTATTGTTCTAAATACTTATTTTCTTCCTCTAAATTATAACTTGAAACTTTTTCAATTCTATTTTTTTGCAAATTCACTAATTTGATATCCATTTTTCTCACCATTTATTATCAGTAGTATTATAGCATTCTTTCAATGACTTTTCAATAAATTTAATTTCCTAATTTTATTAATTACTAAATTAGTTTTATGTCTCTATAATTATTTAATAAAAAATTTAGGAATAGCTATGATATCTGCTATTCCTAATGATTATCCATTTATATGTTATATTTAAAATGTTTGATATTTCGTTCTTTCACAAATGATATTAAACTATTATATTCATCACTTACAATACAATCTTTCATAACAATAATAGCACTTACTTTAGATATATAAAAATATATATATTTTTTAGTTTCGTCTACTTCCTTAACCATATCCCATTTATAAATATAAATTTGTTTTTCTAAATGTTGTTCAATTCTTTCATCTGTAAAAATGATTTCTTGTGGTGCACGTTTATAACGAGAGTTTGCGGTTTTCTTTGCTGCTTTTTTTACTTGCACTGGAAACAAAAGAAACATTGAAATAGATAAAATAAGAATTAATAATCCAAAAAAATACAATTTAAAAACAAATGACATTACTATTCCTAATATGAAAAAAATTAAAGAAATACCATAATAAATCCAACGCATTTTATCTTTTCTTTTTAAGTGAAATGTAAAGAAATCTGTTAGTGTTGTTTCATTATATGTAAAAATTGTTTTAATTGTTTTCATCTGTTTGTTCTGTTTCAAGATTTAAATAGTATTTAGGTGTTACTTCATGTTCAAATTCTTTTGGAATTGGTTTTTTAAATAATTTCTTTTCATATTTTTTAAATGGTTTGATTTGAATATTTTCTTTAATAATATCAAGCATATCTTCATAAGTTCCATCTACTATTTTTGACGGATCAGTTTCAATAATAATTGGCATCTTTCCCACAAACAATAAGATATAGCCATTAATTTCCTCAATACTTGAAATTTGATACCATTCATAATCATATGTTTCTGTAGGTCTTGATAACGGAACAATAGTTACTTTATCTTCTCTAACGATAATATTTTGTTCATTTAATTGTTTATGTTCATATAAATGTCTAGCAATTGCTTTATCAACTTGATCTTCAAATTTAAATGCTTGGATAAATACATATACAGCAAAAGCAACACAAATACCACCCATAATATAAGTATATGTCAAATCAGTTTTTTCAGTGGCATTTATATTTTTAATTACTGCACTTACAATAACATATATTGCTAAAAGCAAGGCAACACTTGAAAATAATACATATTTCAAAACTCCTTTTCTTTTAACAACAGTATTATACATAGTAAAACCTTTTAATGTTTTATAATCATAACAAATGTAAGTTGTTGCTTCTCTTCCTTCATATGGTTGCTCAACTGGTACTTCCTCAACTACGCCTTTCTCTTCTTCGTATACTTCCTCTTCTTGGCTTTCCAATATTTCTTCTTCAGTAGATTCTATATTTTGTTCTACTTGTTCATTTTTATTATTTTCCATTTTTTTAGTCTCCTTTTTAGTAATTATATCATAACTTTCTTAAAATTAAAATAATTATTTATATTTACAAGATGTTTTGTTATAATAATATTGTGGGAGGACAATATGAAAATTTTTATAAGTGCTGATATTGAAGGAATTAATGGTATTGAAAAATGGCAAGAAACTGAACCTGGGAACAATGATTATGAATACTTTAGAAAGCAAATGACTAAAGAAGTAAGTGCGGCATGTCAGGGTGCAAAAAAAGCTGGAGCAACAGAAATACTTATTAAAGATGCCCATGACACAGCTTGTAATTTATTAATTGATCAATTACCAAGTTATGTGACACTACATCGTGGATGGCAAGGATCATTATGTTCGATGATGGCAGGATTAGACAAAAGCTTTGATGCTGTAGTGTTTGTGGGATATCATAGTCCATCACGATCTGATGGCAATTCATTATCTCATACTATGAATACTCATTTATTTCATATAAAAATTAATGATGTAATTGCTAGTGAGTTTTATATTAATGCTTTATATGCAACATATCTAAATGTACCCATTGCTTTTTTAAGCGGTGATGAAGCATTAACAAAAAATGTTAAAGCATTAAATGAACAGATTGCTACTGTAATAGCAAAAACAGGCGTTCATGGAGCATGTATTAGTAAACATCCATCTATTACTAATCAAGAAATTGAAGATACTGTGTATGAAGTTTTATCTAAACCTCTAATAAATAATAAACTTATTTTACCTAGACACTTTGATGTTGAAATACAATATAAAAATCATATTGATGCTTATAATGCTTCATTTTATCCCGGATGTAAATTACTAGGAACAGATAAAGTATTATTCTCACATGATGATTATTATGAAGTTTTAAGAATGTTTAAATTTTGTTTATAAACAAATAATCCACCTTTTAAAAGGTGGATTATTTTATGTCTTTAAGATATGGAATAGCATTCATAACATATTTTTTTTGAATATGAAGAGATGCCACTTTATTCGCTATAACAACACACTCTTGTAATGTTTTTTCTTTTATAAAACTAGCAATACTAGCTACAAAAACATCTCCTGCTCCTGTAGTGTCTTTTACTTCAACTTTATTGCCTCTGACTTTTGTTTTACCATTTTCATCAATTATTAAAGTTCCTTCACTTCCTAAAGTAATGACAATAGGAAAAATAGAATAATTAATATCTAAAATACGAGAATTAAAAATTGTTTTTGCTTCAATTTCATTAGGAATTAATAAATCAATAAATGGAAATAATTCACTAATATCATAAATTGCGGGAGCTGGATTAAGAATAGTATATACATTATTTTGTTTTGCAACCATTAAAGCTCTTTTTAAAACTTCATAAGGTATTTCTTCTTGAATAAGTAATATATCACTTTTAATAATAATATTTTCAAATTGTTTTAAATCTAAAAGATTAAATTCATTACTACATCCTGGATATACAGTCACTTGATTATCTCCATCTTTATTAGTTAAAATAGTAGCTATTGGAGTAGGAGAATTTTTATATATAATATATGGCTTAATATGTTCTTTTTTTAAATATTCAACACAATACTTTCCATAACTATCATTACCAACACAACTAATAAAAGAAACATTATTTCCAAGTCTTGCACAAGCAACAGCTTGATTATATCCTTTTCCTCCTGGCTCAATACAAATATTATTAGCCTTAATAGTTTCCCCTTTTTTATGAAATACATTAACTTCCATAAAAATTGATTGTCCACTTAAACCAATAACTGTAATATTAGCCATACAATCCTCCTAATAATTTATTAATTGATGAAGTTCATCAATAGTTATATATTTGTGATCTAATAATACCGCAATTATTGTCTTATTTTCTTTACCCGCAAGTTCAAAGATTTCACGACATTTTTCATATCCCCATTTTGGCTGTAGTAACGCTAAAATACCAGATTCAAGTGACATAATATCTTTAATGCCTATTACTTCTAATCCATCTAAACATTCTTCGCGTAATGTTCTAATAGCACGACGCACAAAATTTAAGTTTTCAAATAAACATGCAGATATAATTGGAAGGTTGGTATTAAATTCCATATCACCAGCGGCAACACTTCTCGCAATTGTTAAGTCATTGCCTTCCACATAATATACAACTTGAACTAACATTTCGGGAATAACAGGATTTACTTTACCCGGATTCATAACGGAGCCCGCTACAATTTCTGGTAATTTAACACTATTATAACAACATGACATTAAACGTAAATCATTGGCATTTTTATGAATGTTTAACGCAAAATTAGTAACTGTTTTTGAAAGTAATGAGAAACTATTAATATTTCTTGTATTATCAACTAAATCTTTAGCCTTATAAAATGGTTCTCCTAAAAATTCATTCATATATTTAATAATCTTTGAACGATATTTAGGATCAGCACTGACACCTGTTCCCACAAGTGTTCCTCCCATATTAATTTCATATAATTGATTCATTGCTTGTTCAATAACTGTCATATCACGTTCAACACTAATTCTAATAGCTTTAAATATTTGTCCAAAGGTAATTAAAACACTATCTTGTAAATGAGTTTTACTAACTGTTACAACATCATCATATTTCTTTTCCAATTCGCGATAACAATTAGCTAGCTTTTTCATTTCAACTAATAATTTTTTTGTCAAACGAATAGTAGCAATTTTCACAGCTGTAGGTATAACATCATTTGTGGATTGTGATAAATTAACATGGTCAATGGGATGAACAAAATTATATGCTCCTTTTTCTCCACCTAACATTTCATTAGCACGATTGGCAATAACTTCATTAGCATTCATATTAATACTAGTACCAGCACCACCTTGAATTAAATCGGTAATAAATTGTCCATGTAACCGTCCATTGATTATTTCATCACACGCTAAACAAATAGCATCACTTACTTTTTTATCTAATAATCCCGCATCATAATTAGCCTTTGCGGCCGCTTTTTTGATAATGGCTAATGCCTTAATCATATGACGACATATGGGACGCTTTACTATATCAAAATTTTCTTTTGA
>CAZFAM010000047.1:0-6104 GCA_964516425.1 uncultured Bacteroidales bacterium
TTAGTACATAATATTTCTATTATTACAAAAGATTTTGAAATGACGAATTTTCATTCAAAACTTTTTCAGAAGCTGATGCAATATCTTCAATCGAAGCATCACACCCTTTTTTTTCACTATTCATTTTATTATATTTTTTTATAATAACAAAATAAAAACCTATAGCTATTAATATAATACCTAAAACAATGACTAATATTCCAAAATGATTTTTTAAATATTCAAAAATTTGATCCATTTTCTAAACGTAATATAAAACAAAAGATATCAATGACCTTAAGCGTTATATCATAACTCCTTTCCATCTATGATTAATATATTATATATTAACAAAAAAAGAAAGAATTTTCAATATTTTTATTGATTAATGTCGATTTTTTTAAAATTTATGCAATTAATAACGATTAATAAAATATTTAAAACAATAATACCAATTAATTGTATTGCATTAAAACTATTTATATCACTAAAGTTTGGACAAAAAAATTTAAAAGCACTTATAAAAGCATTATTTTCCATAGAAATTTCTTCAGAAATCATAAACATTACAAAAACAAGTATTATACTCATTTGGTTTTTAAACACTTGTTTAAAAAGCATCGTTAATAATCCATAATAAATTGACAAAAAATAAATATTAATAAAACATTTTAATGTGTTTATCGTAACAAAAAAATAAGACTTAAATATTATACCAATTAGAAAAAATAAAATTAGACATATTATTAAACATATTAAAATAATAAATAAATTATTAATAATAAAGCACTGAATATAATTTTCTTTTTTTCTACCAGATGAAGTAATAAAATTCACTGCTGATAAACATTTATTATTTAAACAAAATATAAATAAATAGCATGAAAAAAATGTCAATATTGTTTTAGTATAATAAATACTATTAAGTGAATAACTATATACCACTTCTTCATACGACAAATATTCATTAATATTATAAATAGATAAAGTATAAAGAAAACAAAGAAACCCCATTAAAAAAATTACAATTATAATATTCTTTTTGGAAAAACAATATTTAAATATAAAATCAAATAGAACCATATTCTAATTTCCCATTTTCTATTTTAACAACATAATCAAAATTATCACCATAAAACCTAGGATAATGCGTAGCAACAATGATTGTTTTACCTAAACACATCAATTCATTAATACAATTAATAAATTCAATTTGTGAATCATTATCTAATCCATTTAAAGGTTCATCAAAAATTAAAAGTTCACTATTAACAATAATTGCTTGCAAAATAATAGTTTTTTGTAACATCCCTTTTGATAAAGATGACATTTTTAAATTACCATTTAATTTGAATTTTTCTAAATAATCCTCTTTTAAATCTAATTCTTCATTATTTAATTTATTAATTAAAATCAAAAACTCTTTTATTGTTAAAAAATCAGGACTATATATTTTTTCAGGCACATATCCAATTTTAGAACATTTAACTTTAATTTCTCCATGATCAATTTCTAATAAACCTAAAATACATTTAATTAAAGTAGATTTTCCAGAACCATTACTACCAATTAATAAATAACTTTTTCCTTTTTCAAAATGAAAATAATCAAAATCTAGCACCAATTTATTCTTATACTTTTTCACGATATTAAATAATTCAATCATGATACTTGATATACATAATAATCATTTATAATTTCTTTAATTGGTTTATAATAACTATAGTTTTCAAAAATATAAGAATATTGTTTTCCATCTTTTTCATACGTTATTTTAATAGGAAAGTTTTGTAATGAAAATAATTTGTCATAATATAACGGCAAAAAAATAGCTTCTTCTCTTCCTTTTCTTATTAATATATTAAGTTCGTCTTTTTGAGCTTTTACATATTCATGTTCGTATCCACTAACATCATTAAAATTAATCGTATCACTTAATTGGGTTATTTTAACATCATCGCCAGGAATAACACCGCAATTCAAAATTTCAATTTTTTTGACATTAAAATCACTTGAAGAGTTATTATTTACTTTATAAATAACGCCACCTAAATAGCTCATTTCTTCGTCAAATATCAATGGTTTAATTAAAGAAATAGATAAATCATGATTAATATTTTTATTATATTTGTTATAACTAAAATTGCCAATTAATATTTTGAATTTTTTTTGATTTAAAAAATCAATATTTAAAAACGCATTTTCTAAATACCAATAATATTCATCACTGAAATTTGTGGGAATGGAAAAATTAAATAAAAACATATTATACTTATCATTTTCATAATTAATATATTCCATTGTTTTTGATATTGCATTTATTTTTAAAGTTAATGTATTATTTTCTTTTTCATCGCTTAAATACGCATTTACAATTTGTTTTTCATCCACAAAATAACTTTCATCATTATTACAGTATAGCAAAACATCAAAATCATCATTTTCAAAAACATATGATGAAACATTATAATTTTTAAAACATGAAATCACCATTTCTTTTCCTTTATTAATAGATATCATAATAGCAATCACAAAAGCAATCAAAATCAATCCAACGCTTAACAACGGTGCAATTTTACGCATTTTCTTCCACCAATTCATAAACAGCTGATGTTATATCTACAACTTCAAAGGCCCCTTTTTTTATACATATCCCAAAAAAATACTTTTTAGAAATCCCATTTGTTACCATAGCACTACCAACAATTTTAAGAGTCAACTTTTTGCCCGGTTGTATAACAACATTCATTTTTCCAGATTCAGTCGTTTTAATATATTCTTCTGTTTCACGTTCGGCAGTCAAACTACCTGTAGCTGTTAAATCGTTTGATTTTCCTTTAAATACATCTTTAATACTTAAATTCCCTGATATACTAACACTAACATCTTTATAATTTACAGTTTCAAGATTATAAGTAAATACATATGCTTCATTTGTTTTATTACTCCTTGAAAATATTGTATCACTTTCATAATATGCGGGAAAATATTTATAAAATGTTTTTTCATTTGTACCAAAAAACTTTCTAGGTAATTTGTCTAATTCGTCCTCAACATATTTACTATCTATATTTTTTAGCAATTCACATTTAAAAGTATTTTTACTAGGAACTAGTTTTTTGAATTGTGTATGTCCAGTTTCTGAATAATTTTCAATTTTTAATGTCTGCATTCGTTCTTCTTTCACTGGATTTATTGCAAATGATGTTAATGTAATAAAGAACAACAATAATAATTTCATTTTCTTCACCTCATAAATATAATTACCCAAAAAAATAAAAATTACTTTTTTTAAAATAAAAAAACTTATATATAGTTAAGTTATATTTCATACTTAACATATATATAAGTTTAATTGCTATTTATTATTTTTAGCCATAAAATCTTCAATTTCTGAAACTTCTTTAATAATATCTTTACTTAAATTTATACATCCATTTTCAGTAATTAAGACATTATCTTCAATTCTAATTCCAATTCCTTCTTCTTCTAAATACAAGCCTGGTTCGACAGTCATTACCATTCCCGGTTCAAATTTAACTTTTCTTAAATCAGGATCATGAGTATCTAAACCTGTTGAATGCCCAATTGAATGCCAATAATATTTAATTAGTTCATCATCTTTTTCAATCAAGCCAATTTCTTTTAAGCCTTTAATTAACCAACTATTTGCATATTTATTATATTCATCCCATGTTAATCCTGGTTTTAAATATTTAATACATTCTTTATTACATTTTAAAACTATTTCATATATTTGTTTTTGACGATCAGTAAATTTACCATTTGCGGGATAAGTTCTTGAAATATCGGAAATATAATAATCAGTGCAACAACCTAAATCAAATAATACTAGTTCATTATCTTTTATTATTGTATTATTGTCCATATAATGCAATACGGTAGCATTTTTACCAGCTGCACAAATTGTTTCAAATGATACTGGTTTTTGACCATGGAACTTTATAAAACTATCATAAAATGTTTCAACTTGATATTCAAATAATCCTGGTTTAATACTTTTTAAAACATTTTCTAAAGCACCTTTTGTGACATCAATACTTTCTTGCATTTTTGCAATTTCTTCTTTTTGCTTATTCATTCTTAAACGAACAACTTTAGGATATGCATTTTCAATATTAATCTCCGGATACATTTTCTTAAATTTTCTTGAATAAATCAATGCTTTAGAACTATATTCTAAATCATTTCTTCTTTCTAAATCTAAATATAAAGAAGTTAATCCTTCTGAAGATTTTCTTGATGAATTAAATAAACTATAAACTAATGAATCAAATGAATTTAAATATAAGATATTTTGAATACCGCTTATTTCTTTAGCTTCCTCTTTTGTTAGTTTCATGCCTACCCATTTAGCCATCATTTCATCATTTTCTTCAATTAATAAGTATTCTTTAAAATCACTATTGTTTTCGCCTTTAACAATTATTAAAATCACATCTGCTTGATCAATACCTGTCAAATAATAAAAGTTACGATTCACTGAAAACTTATAATCTTGATCTCCAGAACGTTGATATACAACGCCAGAAAATAGGATCGAAGCTGAATGTTCTTTTACACTTTCAATATATTTTTTTCTGTTATTTATATAAAATTCTTTATTCATATATACCCCCATATTTTATATATAATCGTTATCCACATTAACTATAACATTAATTGTTGTTTGGGTAACTAATTCACATTGTCTTTTCACTTCAGAAATAATCATCGATACCAATTGTTGTTCTTTAATTTCAAATCTTGGAGGTATAACGATATCAAATAAAACATTAATATGCGTATTCCCTGTAACAATTCGAAAATCATGAAAAGAAATCTTATTACTAATTTTTAATATAACATCTAGAACTATTTCTTTTAATTCGTTTGTTAATGGATCGTGCGTTTGAATTGGGTCCAAGTGAATAGTCAATAATAATCCATCTTGTTCCTTAAAATCCCGTTCAATATTATCAATCATATCATGACTTGTTAATAAATCCCCATTACTATCCACCTCTACATGAACTGTAATAAATGTTTTTCCAGGACCATAATTGTGTATTAATAAATCATGAATTCCTAAAACACCTTCATAACTTTGCAATTTATTAATTACATGCATTGTAAAATCTTTGTTAGGTGATTCTCCGATTAATGGTGATGATGCATCTTTGACTAAACCAATACCATTAATCACAATATAAATTGATACTGCTAAGCCAAACCAAGCATCTAAATTCACATTCCAAACTTCAAAAATAATTATAGCAATTAGTACAAAAAAAGTTTTAATACAATCATTAAAACTATCTTGTGCAGTAGTTCTGATTGGATTAGAATCTATTTTCTTTGCAATTCGTTTATAAAATAAGCATTGAATTAACTTCACTAAAATAGAAGCTATTAAAATTCCAATTAATAAATAAAAATTTTCAATTATAATTGTATCTTTATTTATTATGCTTTCTATTGATGATCTAGCTAATAATACACCAATCATTAATACGAGTATTGATACAAGCATTCCAGAAATATATTCAATTCTTTGATGTCCAAATGGATGTTCAGAATCCGCAGGCATTGATGCAAGTTTAAATCCAAACAATGTCACTATATTTGAAGCTGAATCACTTAAATTATCAACACCATCCGCAATGATTGAAATACTTCCACTTAAAAATCCAAGAACAAGTTTTAAAGCACTAAGTAATATATTAGTAATAATTCCCAAAATACTACATAATATTCCATAAGCTTTACGAACATTTTCATTTTCAACATCTTGATAATTTTTAATAAATATTTTTTCTAACATATTTCCCCTTTATAAAATAAAAACTCAACATTTAGAAAAATGCTGAGTAGATATTTATTTACCATTTTTTTCTAAATATTCAACAATGTCTGATACTTTTTTTATTTTCATCATATCATCATCATTAATAGTAATTGAATATTCATCTTCTAAAGCCATAATAATTTGCACAGCATCTAAAGAATCTGCGCCCAAATCTTCAGTCAAACGAGATTCTAATGTGATTTTTTCTTTATCTAATCCCATTTCTTGGGCAATTAAGTCACGAACTTTTTCAAACATATTTCTTCCTCCAATATAT
>CAZFAM010000048.1:0-4394 GCA_964516425.1 uncultured Bacteroidales bacterium
AGAAAACAACATAAAGAATTTTATATGTTTCATTTGTTTCATAGAACAGGTACAGTAATTTTTATTGGTGTTCTTTCATTAGTAATGTTAATATTAGCTATATCTAATACATTTAATAAAGATTTTACTATTAAAGAAAATACATCATCCGCAATATTTGCCTGGATTATGTTTGCTATATCATTATCATTTACACCAATAATGGTTATATCAAGAATTAATAATGTTGTTAAAAATGAGACGCCTGAAAGAGTTCAATCAATTGAAAAAATTGAAGTTACAAAAATGAAGTTTTTAAGAAGCAATAATTTAATTGATGGTAAAGTTGTTTTTGGATGGACTGATATCGATATGATTTGTGAAACAGATAAATATTTTTATATATATCTATCTAATGAAAATGGTATATTTATCGTAAAAGATGATATAATAGAAGGTAGTGTTGAGTTGTTTAGAAAACTTGCTTTAAATAATTTGCCAAAAAACAAAAAAGGGAAACCACGATATAAAAGATATGGACAAGTTAAAAAAGATTATAAAGCAATTATGAAGCAACAAAAACAAGAAAAAAAGCAGGCTACAAAAAATGATTAATGATTATAAAAGTTGGTTTGAAAAGAAACAAGATTTCTTACATCATTTATACCATCATGATTCTTTAATTATGCATCGCATAATCAATGTTATTATTACTCTTGATTATATTAGTAATCTTGATGAAGCAGAGCTTAATGAAGACTATGATGTAATTTTTGAAGAAGGGTATAGATATATTTATAATACAGTTGGTGAATTAGAATTATATATTAATAAGTATTTCGATAATGTTTTACACAAATATTTAGATTACGAAGTATTGATTAATTATTCTCTTTATTTAAATGAATTAAAAGTTGCCATGTTAGAGCAAGAAGATTTTAATGATGATATAGGCAAAGAGATGAATGCAATTCAAGAAAAAATTGATGATATCTTAATTAATAAAAAAGACTTTACAGAACAATTAATTGATGAATTTGATAATAATTTAGGATGTTATTTTTCTTCTCAGAAGACATATCTTACAATGCCAGAAGTATTTGATCGTATTGCGGAAGAATTACAAATTATATAAAAAAGGACGTAGCTTTTTGCTACGTCTATTTTGTTTTACGCATATGTGGGAACAATAATACATCACGAATAGTATCAGTTTCTGTTAATAACATTACAAGTCTATCTATACCGATACCAATTCCACCTGTTGGTGGCATACCATATTCTAATGCTTCCACAAAATCGATATCCATTTCATTAGCTTCATCATTTCCTAAATCTTTTTCTTTTAATTGCTCTTCAAATCTTTCTTTTTGGTCAATTGGATCATTTAATTCTGTATATGCATTCGCAAATTCTTTTTCACCAATAAATAATTCGAAACGATCTGTAAAGCGAGGGTCACCAGGATTTTTCTTAGTTAATGGACTAATTTCTACAGGATGTCCATAAAGGATTGTTGGTTGAATCAATGTTTTTTCCACATATTCCTCAAAGAATAAATTAATAATATGCCCAATTGATTCTTCATGTTTTGTTACTTCTATATGATGTTCTTTTGCTAAACGCAATGCTTCATTAACATCAGTAATTTGGAAGAAGTCGATACCTGTTTGTTCTTTAATAGCATCTACCATATGAACGCGTTTAAATGGAGCTTCTAAAGATACTTCATGTCCGTTAAATGTGAAAGTTGTTTTACCCACAATATCTTTTGCTAATGTGACAATTAAACCTTCAACTAAATCCATCATATCTGATAAATCACCATATGCAAGATATGCTTCAACTGTTGTGAATTCAGGATTATGAGTCGCATCCATACCTTCGTTTCTAAATAATCTGCCAATTTCATATACCGCTTCCATACCACCAACGATTAAACGTTTTAAATATAGTTCTGTAGCAATACGCAAATAGAAATCCATATCAAGAGCATTATGATGTGTGACGAATGGTCTTGCTGATGCACCACCTAAAATTGGATTTAGAACTGGTGTTTCAACTTCAATGTATCCACGAGAATCTAAATAGTTTTGAATTCCTCTAATGATTCTTGGACGCATGTAAGCAACTCTTCTTGTTTCTTCATTCATTATTAAATCAACATATCGTCTACGTCTTGCTTCTTCACGATCTTGTAAACCATGGAACTTTTCAGGTAATGGACGTAAAGCTTTAGTTAAGTGTGTATACTTTAAAGCTTTAACTGTAATTTCACCAGTATTAGTTAACATTACTTCACCACTAATACCAACGATATCACCAATATCTCCTTTATTGAATATTTCAAATTCTTCAGGTGTTAATGCATCTTGACGTACATATATTTGGATTAAGCCATATCTATCTTGAATATGCATAAATCCTGTTTTTCCTTTACTACGTTTAGACATAATTCTTCCCGCAACAATAGTTGGAATATGCATTTCGTGTAATGCTTCTTTTTCGTATCCTGAATACTTTTCTTTTAAATCTTTTGAATAATCTGTTCTTGTAAACTTGTGACCAAATGGGTCAATGCCCATAGCACGTAAATCTTCCATTTTTTTACGTCTTACAAGTTCTTGGTCATTTAATACATTTTCTTGAGCCATGCTATTTTCACTCCTTTTTTCCTATTATATCATATTTGTTGTGAAAATAAAAGTAATAATATTGAAAATAATTTCATTACATGTTATAATCAAATTATATATGAGGTATTTATGGAGTTTATATTTATTTTATTAGGTTCGTTTGTAGTTTGCTATGTTGTTATTATGTTGCTTATACCTTATATAAAATATAATAAGGCAAAGAAAATATTAATTGAACAATATAGTGCTAAAGAATATAAAAAAGAGATATATGATTTTGTTATTAAAAGAAAGAATATGAAATTATATATCAAACTTGTGGATATATCTTCTAATTCTATGATTACAATTAATAGTAAAGACACATGGAAATTATCTTATGGTGGTTCAAAAGATAATTTAGGTCGTGCGTATCCTAATGAAAAGTATTTAGATGAATTAAAATCATTTTTAAAATGGAATATTGATGATGAGCAAAATTATTTAAAAGTTATATTATTAAATAAAGAAACAGAAAAAATAGTTCGTTATTTAAACGAAAGTGAATTAGAAGTAGTGACTGTTAATGATACCCCATATGGATATAAAATCATGTCATTATCAAAATTTGACGAGGAATTGCAATTATTAGGTATTAATTAAAATAATATGAATATACTTATTAGGGGTGTATTCATGAATAGTTTAGATATGTCACAAGAATTAAATTTATTAAATAGGCATGATTTAACAATTACAAATGTCAAAAAAGTTAATACATTTAATAGTATGCTTTTTGATATAGATACTAATAATGGTCAAATGCTTATTGAAGGTAAAGATTTAGATATGAAGTATTATGATGTGGAAAAAGGCAAAATCAACATTGTGGGAACAATTGATAAAATAGAATATAAAGAAAAAACAAAGCAAAAGAAGGATGCAAGTTTTTTTGCAAAATTGTTTAAATGATTTATACATTTAAAGAGCAGTTATTAATTATTATATATTTTATTTTGATTGGTATGTTCTTAGGAATAATGTTTGATATTATAAATTGCTTATTTGAAAATAATATTTTAAATTGTATTATACAATTAATTATATGGGGAATTGTATCATTCCTTTGTTTATTAGTTGTAGATAATATATGTTCAGGGTATTTGCCTTTTTATTTTCTTTTATTTTTTGGATTGGGATTTTTATTATATTATTTTCTTTTGAGAATAAGATTTATCGAAAAACTTAATCATATAAAAAAATATAAAAAGAATATTTTAATATGCTTATTTCCGATTGATGTATGTACATTTTGTATTGCAAAAATAAAAAAATTAAAAAAAATTATAAAAAAGAAAAAAAAGGATTGACTTTATTATTAAAATAGTATATAATAATAAAGCAATCGACAATGGGAAGATAGCGAAGTGGCTAAACGCGGTGGACTGTAAATCCACTCTCTACGAGTTCGATGGTTCGAATCCATCTCTTCCCACCATTTTTAGGGCTTTAGCCAAGCGGTAAGGCATCAGACTTTGACTCTGACATTCAGTGGTTCAAATCCACTAAGCCCTGCCATTTTAGAAGATTTATCTTGATACTATAGTAAACTTTGTTTACGTTGGTATCAAGATTTTTTTATTTATATAATGTTAATTAAACAAATTCATAAAACAATTATAATGTTAAAGATAAAATAGGCATATAGTATTTGATATAATGATAATTTTATGGTAAAATAAATTAATGAAAACTGAAAGGAACGAGACTAATGAACTATGTAGAAACTGAAAAAGTTGA
>CAZFAM010000049.1:0-4051 GCA_964516425.1 uncultured Bacteroidales bacterium
TTTGCATCTGATGCTGAAGACAAAGTGTTTGTTGCTAAATATAAAGAAATTGAAGTAGAAAAGGAATTAGTATTACCAACTGATGGAACATTTATGTTTGAAAATATAAAGAAAATTGCTCATTCAAGTGGTAATGGAACTTATGTTTATCAACCTGATTTTACTGGTATCACAGGATATAGTACTTCAGCTACTGCATGGACATGGTCTTCATTAGATACTTCAGTTGCTAATATATCACAATGGAGCTCAATTTCTATTGTTAGTACTGGCTATGCTATTATTAAAGCTGTATATATAAGTGATCCAACAGTAATTGGCTATGCTGTTATTAAAACAACTCCCGATGGTGTAGTTATTTCTTCAATTGAGGAAGCAAATACAAAAGTTATTTGTAAAGTAACATTTATGGATAAAGAAGGAAACATTATTGAAACTAAGGAAGTAGAAAAAGGAAAAACAGTTGTTTATCCTACTCCGCCTACTGTTTCAGGCTATTGCTTTGTTGGATGGAGTGCAGAAAATATTAATATTGAAGCTGACACAACAATAGAAGCAAATTACGTAGAAGGAAATTATTCTTTCGAAGGAAAAAAAGTATCAATATTAGGTGATAGTATTTCCACATATAAAGGATATATTCCTGATGGCTATGCTGCATTTTATCCTTATCCAACTGCAGATTTTGGGGATGTAAACCAAACATGGTGGATGCGAGTTATTAATGGATTAGGAATGAAGTTATTAAAAAATAATTCATATTCAGGAAGTTGTGTTGCTGAAGGAACTGGTTCTTCAGGAGCTACAAATATGGAACGTTTAAAAGAATTGATTGAAGGAAATGAAAAACCAGATGTAATAATTATTTACATGGGTGCAAATGATTGTGCAAGTAGTAGTGTATCACTAACTAATTTTAAAAACTCTTATAAGAAGATGTTAGATTCAGTAAAAACATTAGCTCCAGAAGCTGAAATCTATTTATCTACTTTACCTTCTACTAAATTATATAGTGAAGATGATAAAATAAAATACAATCAAGTAATTAAAGATTATGCTACAGAATTATCATTAAATTTAATTGATTTATCAAATACTTTTACTCAAGATAATTATAAAAATTATGTAGTTGATTCATGTCACCCAAATAAAGCAGGTATGATTAAAATGAGTCAAGACATGATTGCACAAATACTTGCAAGTAAAGGAATTACAATCAATTAATTTTAGTGAAAGAGGTAAGAAATGAAAAACTTTAAAAAACTATTATACGTAGTAGTTCTGTTTGTTTGTTTAATAGGATTTACAGGATGTGAACAAGTACCTGAAGTTCCTGTTATTAGTGATGATGAAATAGTTGAGATTGTAAATAGCTACATGGAAAGTCTAATTCCTGAAGCTGTTTCAGAATCTCTTGATTTACCAAGTGAATATCAAATTAGTGAAGACAATATTATTTATATCGATTGGGAAACTAGTAATAAATCAATAATTGCTAAAAATGGTATTGTATATCCTAATGTTTTTGATCGAACTGTTACTTTAAGTGCGACTGTTTATGGCGACTATTTAGAAGACGATTTAGAATTTGAATATTCTGTTCTTGTAAAAGGTCAAGAAAGTTTAGAAGAATATAAAAAGTTAGTTGCTGATCGAATTCCTAGTTTTGTATATCGTAATGTAGAATTGATTACAAGAGATACTACATTTATTGATTATAATACTATTGCATATATTACTTATAATTCAAGTAATCCTGAAGTGTTTTCTAATGATGGAAAGTATTTAAATACAACATCAGAAGATATTACAGTTACTTTGAGTTATAGTGTTTCAGTTAATAATATAACATTTGATGGTACTAAAGAAATTGTCATTGAAGGAAAAAGAGATCAATATTATTTAGATAAAGCGATTGATTGGTTAGATGATAGATTTGCTAATGTTGATGCTGTGTTTGAGGATTTGGAATTACCATCTACAGATGATTATGACCATGTATTTATTACTTGGAAAAGTAGTGATGTTTCTGTATTTTCTCATACAGGAAAATTAGTTACATTTAGCTCTAATCAAAAAGCTAAAATGATGGCAACTATTCAATGCAATGAATTGTTAGCCACATGGGAAAAAGAACTAAGAACATTTAATGAACAAGAAATTGTAGATTACATTGTGACAAGAATGCATCGTAGTGAAGTTGATCAATATAAAATGAAAACTGCATTTTATACCAAAGATAATTATGGTTTTTTACCATTCTATGTACAAGATATAGCATTAAAAGATGTTGTTAAATCAACAGAAAAAAATAACGCCAATATTCAATACTATACTAAGGAAAGTGATAGTAATGTAAGTAATCTAAAAATCACTACTGGTTTAAAACCATGGGATAGTAATGGGCGTTCAGGAATAACAAAGACGGGAACATATTTAATTACTGTTCATGATACTGGATCTTCTGAATCAGCTTCTTGGTGGAATGAATATGTAGAATCAGGTGAAGATACACGAGAAGTATCATGGCATTTTACTGTAAGTGATACTGAAATATATCAACATGTACCACTAACTGAAGTTGCTTTTCATGCTGGTGATGGCAGAACAGTTTTTGGATTAAATGATACAGGCGTTAAATATCAAGGACCAGATCCTGTTATTACAGTTGGTGAAGATCATTATATGTATATTAATGGTCAAAAATCAAAGATTCCTGTTCCTATAATTTCATGTAAAAATCAAAAATACAATGGTACATATGCAACAGAAATTACACCTGCAGGTATCTATACTTGTAAAGGGGAAAATGGTAATTACTATATGAATAATATTTATGCTTCTAATTATTCAGAAGCAGCTGGCCGTTTTTATATTTCTAACTGTGGAGGTAATAGAAATAGTGTTGGTATTGAAACATGCATCAATAAGGATGCGGATTATAATCAAGTAATGCGTAATTGTGCTAATTTAGTTGCTAATTTATTGGTTTTATTTGATTTAGAACCAGATGTAGTTTTACAACATCGTAATTTCTCAGGTAAATTATGCCCACAAGTAATGATTGAAAATGATACTTGGGATTATTTTAAAGAAATGGTTGTTAATGAATATATTATTCATAAATATTTGACAAATATAAAATTTGAGTACACATCTCATAATCCTGAGTTATTATCAAATAAAGGTCAAATATTAAAGGCAGTATCAGAACCAACTACAGTTTCATATACCGTTAAAGTTACTTATAATGGAGAAGTTAAAGAGTTTAACAAAACAACTATAATTAATCCAATAAAATAAAGCTTGGTTTTCCAAGCTTTTTCTTTATTTTTAAACCTTTTTTTGGTATAATACCTTTAGTGTTATTATAGAAAGGACAATATTATGGGGCAATATTTTAATAACGATCCTAATTTAGTTTCTAACGAAAGAAAAATTACATATACTTTTTTAGGTGAAAATATATCACTAATTAGTGATAATGGTGTGTTTTCTAAAAATCGTGTGGATTTTGGTACTAATGTTTTATTAAACAGTTTAGAAGATTTATCAAACATCACTTCAGTTTTGGATGTTGGTTGTGGAATTGGAACAATAGGAATAGCTATTGGGAAAAAATATAAACATTTACATGTTGATATGATTGATGTAAATGAAAGAGCAATTTCACTAACAAATAAAAATATTAATAATAATAAAATTAGTAATGCAAAAGTATATTTGAGTAATTTATATACAAACGTTAATAATAAATATGATATGATTATTAGTAATCCACCTATTAGAGCTGGAAAAAAGATTGTTCATGGAGTTGTTGAAGAAGGATATAATTATCTTAATAGTAATGGGTTCATATATATTGTAATACAAAAAAAGCAAGGTGCAGAATCTATGAAAAAAAAGATGGAAGAAGTATTTAATAATGTGGAAGTAATAAATAAAGAAAATGGTTATTATATTTTAAAAGCAGTTAAATAAAACATAAAAGGTTTTATTTTTAAGTTTCCCCATTTTTTAAAACACGTCAAAATTGAACAGGGTTAACTGT
>CAZFAM010000050.1:0-3821 GCA_964516425.1 uncultured Bacteroidales bacterium
AAAAAATATTTAGAATCAGATAAAAAGTATTATCTAGCTGACCTTTCATTTAGATATGCAGAACTTGGGACAAAGAATGCAGATTATGGATATTTATATGAAAATATTGTTGCTATTGAGTTATTAAGAAGAGGATATGAAGTATATGTTGGAGTATTATATGATAAAGAAGTTGATTTTGTTGCAATCAAGCAAGGTGAAAAAACATATATTCAAGTAAGTGATGATATATCAAACAAAGAAACATTTGAAAGAGAAATAAAACCATTACTTTCAATAAGAGATGCATATCCTAAAATGATTATTGCAAGAACAAAACATCCAGAAAGTCATTATGAAGGTGTTAGAATAGTAGATATAGCTAGATGGCTATATAATTAAAAAAAGTTAATTTGAATTAATGTTAAAAAAATATTTAATTATTCTTAAGTTCCTGTTGAAATTTGTGAAAGAATTTTGATAGGATTTTTATTTGTGAAATGTTAATATTATTTAAAAAAAAGAAGAATGTACTATTAATTAATATTCATTTGACAAATTTTGACATTTTCTGACATTTAATATTTGTTAATAAAATTATATTGTTAATTTGATTATAATTTAATTTATATTTATCGACTATTATTGGTTTATTATTATTTCTTTGACAAATTTTGACATTTTCTGACATTTTATTCTTAAGTTATTGCAAATAATAATATTACTATTTTGTTATTTATAATTTGATTTGTATCAACTATTATTTCTTTATTGATATCTCTTTGACAATTTCTGACATTTTATTTTTTATTATTGCAAATAATTTTTATTAATGCTATAATCATATAAGTAAGGATGAATGACATAATGCGTGATAAAAAAGTAAAAAAAATATTATTAGAAGATGTAAAAAAGAGTTTTCAACCACAAACAACCTTTGAAGATGTATATAATCATTATTTAGAATCTACAAAAGATTTCCCTAAAAATGAAGTTAGTCCTAAATCTAATTTTAATCCTTTTAAGATTTCTACACTAGTTACATCTATATTGTTAGCAATTTGTATTGTTTCTTTGGTAGTAGTATCAATTGGGTATTTGAATGTTAGTAAATATAATAGTAATCAAATTCCAAATGATATGCGTGAGTATATAGAACAAAATAATGAGTACTATGAAAATTATAATTATGATACATTGTCATTTGATAGTGGAATTAAGCTTCTAATTATTAAAGGTTATGATATGAATGATGAAGGTATTATAAATTCTAAATATTATTATTTATTTAAGTGTCTTAAACATACTGAAGCAATAATACAAATTAATGAACAAAAAATAGCATTAAGCAATAATAGTTATGGTATACTTGCATCTTTTGATAACAATAATGAATTAAATACAATTTCATTCACAATTAATTATAAAGGCCAAGATATAAACTATAGTTTACAGAAATGAAACTTTTCAAGCAAAAAAGTTTCATTTTTTTCACATTTTTTCTTTTTTAAACGTATATATGTACGGAGGGAGAAAATATGACATTTAATATTAAAAAACTAATTATTGTATTATTATTGTTAGAAAGTTATATGATTTATAAAATAAACTATATTGATTATAGTAAAGTTGTTTATGAAAATTATATAATTGGTAGTTATGATATTGAAGGCAAAGATAATGAAAATGTAGCTAATCAAGTTATTATTAAATTAATTTTTGATTATGATGAATTTAATTATAGTCTAGAATGTAATGATGATGCATCACATGAAGAAGTTGAAGAATATAAAACAAGATATCGTGCTGCAGCTCGCAAGTATTATTTACAAAAAAATATGCAACTATTAGAAAACGATCAAGTAAAAGGGTACGAAAACATTTACGTTAGTAAATATTCCCCAACAGTTGAGTATCATTTTACTATTAATGGATATCGCAATAATGAATCACAAATATTATCTAAATTATCTAAAAATGAAAATATTCATAAAATTTATATTTCCACAACTAGTGTTGAAAGAGAAGGTTTTTTGACAATGAATCTTTTACCAGTTGGTGAGTCACAAGTTTATGAAGATAGAACTTATTCTGGATGTGGTGTCGTTATAGGTATTTTAGATGTTGGATTAGTAGATGAAGACCATGAAAACTTTATAGATACGGAACTAGAAGTTTATGATCAACCATGGTGGATTGACTATACACATGAACATGCAACAGTAATGGCTTCCATTATTGGTGGTACTTATGGAATTAGTTGTGATGCTAAATTACTTAGTGCACAAATACATGGAAATATGAGTCAAGAAGTAGAATGGATGTTAGATAGAAGTGTTGATATTATTAATATGTCATATGGTGAAAATAATCCTGATGGTACATATGGATCAGAATCGGCATACGCTGATTTTATAGTTAAAACTTATAATATCACTATTGTCGCTGCAGTTGGTAATAATGGTGAAGATTCAGGCTATGTATCAAATCCGGCGATGGGGTATAATGTTTTATCGGTAGGTTCATGTGATGCAAGAGGAAATATTTTGGGATTCTCTTCTTATGAGGTAGATCCTTTATGTGATCCTAAACCAACTATTGTTGCTTCTGGGACTACTGTTAAAGTTAATGGCTTTTCTGATAGTTATACAGGAACAAGCTGTTCTTGTGCTATTATTAGTGGAAGTGTAGGAATTCTTTTTGAAAAAAGTGCTGCCCTAAAAATTAAACCAGATAAAACATTAGCTTTAATGACATGTTGTTCATACGTTGAACCTTATTTATTAAGGGATAACGGGTTTAATACATATGAAGGCGCAGGTCTATATAATTACCAAAAAACACTCTCTTCAAGTTTACATAACAGTTTATTCACTAATACAAGTGGTTCCGCTGGAACAAATTTTTATGATAAAAGTGTTACTGTAAACGCTGGCGAAACTCTAAGAGTTACTCTTGCGACTCTTGTTAATAGTACAGGGTCTGTTGATAGTTTAGCTTATACTGATTATGATTTAAAACTCCTTGATAGTGATGGTAATTTAGTTGCCATAAGAGCATGTGGTATAAGTAATATTGAGTTAATGGAGTTTACCGCACAGACAACAGGTGTGTATCGAATTCGTGTTTACCAATACTCTGATCGAGTAAATACTAGTGAACGCATTTGTGTATCTTACAGAATTTATTAAGTTGGGGGGAATTATTATTCTTCAATTATATTTATTTAAGTACTAAATAGTAACCATAAGAAAAAAATAAAAAAAATAAGAGAAAGGAGCTAACCATCACACACTTGTGCTTTTTAAATATATTTCTAGAAATCAAAAATAAAAGGGCTATCATAGGATAATGATAGTCCTTTTATGAATATAAAATCTGTCAAAAATTCTTGTGATAATCATTAAATTTTTCATTTATACTCTAAAACTTGAAAAAATAAATTATATATAGTATAATCAAAAAAGGAGATGTTAAAAGTGATTAAGAGAATTTTTAATAAATATACAATTATAGTAGTTATGTTAATATGTGTGATAATAATGCTTTCCACATTATTATTCACCAAAAGAATAGAGAAAGTAGAAGTGAATAATCAAAATATGACTTTTGATATTTCTAGTTTTCAAATAAATGATTTACAATTAAAAATCATTTATGATAATAAGGAAAAAGAAATTATTGATGTTGATACATCAATGGTTTCTTTAGAAGATTTAGAAAAATTAAATAAGCCAGGAACTCATATAATTACCATTTTTTATAAAGAATTTACAATAAATAATGTGGAAATAATCCTTTGTGAAAATATGGAAGATAGAGTTGTTCAAGAGATTAATGTT
>CAZFAM010000051.1:0-3707 GCA_964516425.1 uncultured Bacteroidales bacterium
TATCATTGTAGATTAATAGATTTTTTATTAGATAGAGTAGATTTTTTTAATTAAAGAATAATCAAGATTCTGATGTTGAGATTGGACTATTCTATTGCAACTCTAGATATATTATAGTCCTGAAATATGTAGATGGATAAGTGTATATGAATGATTGTTGAATCTAATTTTTAAGTTTAAATTATAAAAAATATGTTAGAAAAATAAATGACATTTTAAATAAATAGCAAATTACTTTCATAAGCAAAACTTGATCGGTTTAATCTATGAGTGAATTTACATTTTCTTTATTATTGTATACTTATACTTACAATTATAATAATACTTCGCGTTATTATAATTATTTCAATGGTACGTGATGGCTATTTTACAGGAGATGGACATATAATTACTTGTTGGTGTTAAAGGAGTGAAATTTAATGATTAAAATTTATGAAAAGAAAATTTTAGAAGCATATTTGGAATTGCCTTATAGAAAATTATTGAATCATAGATTTGAATTAGAGGAAGATTATTTAGCTGGATATGTAACAAGATTTATTCAAGGAGAAAGGTTTAATAAAAACTTTATACCTTTTTCTGAATATGAGTTAAAAATTATTCAACCATTAATTGAAAGTAATTTGAATAATTCTGATGGTCAAGATTTACAAATTGCATTTTTATTAACAAAAGCAGTTTGTGTAATAATGAACAAATATAAAAAATAAACCAAACATTACTTTTAACATTAAGGGGGGAGCTGAGTAATATCAGTTTCATCCTTTTTTACATTTAGTGTCCATGAAGTGAAAGCTGGATATCCTAGTTATTGCAACACTCGAAAATGTAATTTATTGGATTTTCGTTATTATGCCTAAAAATAAGCGAATTTGTATTTTTGAGTTCATCGGTTTAATATATTGCTATTATTTATTTGTTAGTTTATTAAGATATAAATCACGTTTAATTATTAATTCTTCTATTGTGCCTCCTTATTACGGAAAAATTTAAATTTTCACTTTTCCTATAACAGAATTGTATAATCACTTATATGTTTACTAAATTAAATTTTGATTACTTAAATATTATTGGTATAAATCGTATCATATCAAAAAGTATCTTGATTAGATTCCTTATTATTTGTATAATGGTATTGAAGATGGAGGTAGTGTTAATGAAGTTTTGTGAAAAAATCAAACAAATTCGAATTGATAATAATTTAACGCAAGAAGAAATGGCAACAAGATTATTTGTTTCAAGATCCTTAATAGCAAAGTGGGAACAAAATAGAGGTATACCAAATATTGATATGCTTAATACCATTTCAACAACTTTTAATTTAACAATTAATGATTTAATTAGTGATGATGAAATAAGATTAATTAGTCTTAAAAATAATCGAGAAATTCAAAAAAATAAAACTCACCTAAAAATCAGTTTAATTATTGGTAGTATAATATTAATCGCTTTAATTATAATAATGGTTATTTTAATTAGTACAATAGATAATAAAAAATATAATATAAAGGATTTTTATATTCGTGGTGAAATTATTGAAATTGAAGATGATTTTATAAAAGTAAAGAATAGTGAAAACATACAAGAAATTAATTTTGATTGGATAACAACATATAGGGATCAATATGACGAATATTATAATCCTGATAATCTTAAAGTAGGACAATATGTTGAAATAAGTGGTTCCTATTATGAATTTAATGATGTTTATGATTATAAATTAAATATTATAGAAGAATATGTTGATGATTATCTTTTGTATGGTTTTGTCATTACTCTGAATGATACTATTCCGGAAAGTCGTCCTCTTTGGGGAACAGATTTGGATGAGAATACATCACAAGATAAGCCTAGTGATGATTGCTATCCTTACTTTTTAGCATATCTTAATAGTGATGGTCGATTTGATTATTCAAGTTATTTATATTTTGATTATAATATAAAACATAATGATAATTCATCGTATGGTGGAAGTTATGACATTGAACTTTCTATTAATATAGATTTAAATAAAAAAGTGAATGTGTTTGCTATAGATAATTCTATAAAAGGATTTACACTTATTAAATCAATGGAAGCTATTCCACAGTCAAGAAGTACTAGAATTAGTTTAGAAGGTTATATAATAAACGAGAATTTAAAAAATGCAAAAGAAAAAGAATATTTGGGATTCTCCAGCAAAGTAAAGTATAAATTGACGATTTTTCATTCATTTGTTCCAGATGGTTATACAATATACGAATATGATGCTAATAATCAATTGATAAAAGAAACTAATTTTTCTACTTATAATGATTATAAAGCGAGTTTTAAAGGAGCAAGTAAAGAAACAGTATATTGTATAATGAAAAAGTTAGGAGTTAATGCAACTACAAAAAAAGTATATTTAGGTGAAGTATATTCATTTCAATTATTTGATGAATTTGGATATACGTATGAATTTGATGATATCATAAACTAAAATATAATTTTACTAGTTAACTAAATAATAAAAAGGTTAACTAGTATTTTATTTACTATGAATTAAGTTTTTCAGAATAAAGTGTTTTTATTGAAAAAAACAAATTGATGTGGTATAATCAAAATATAGAAAAGAGGCAAATATGAAAATCTTAATTGTTGGAGATGTTGTATCCAAATTAGGCCGTAAAGCATTAGAAGAAAATATAAAAAAAATTCGAAATGAACATACAATTAATTTTACCATTATTAATGGTGAAAATATTTCTCATGGCAAGGGTATGAATTTAAATCATTATAAATGGTTAATGGAACTTGGAGCTAATGTTATAACAATGGGAAATCATACCTTTAATAATAAACAAATATTTTCGTATATTGATACTGTAAATAATCTTGTTAGGCCACTGAATTATCCTATTGATAAACCTGGTAAAGGATATGTTACTATTAATTATAATGGCATTAAGATTACTGTTTTTCAAGTTATAGGCAATACATTTATGGAAGAAGGTAATTCGTCACCATTTGAAGCGGCGGATGAATTATTAAAAAAAGTGGAAAGTGATATTTATATCTGTGATTTCCACGGAGAAGCAACAAGCGAAAAAATTGCTTTTGGATATTATTTAGATGGAAGAGTTAATATAATATATGGAACGCATACACATGTTCAAACAAGTGATGAAAGAATTTTACCAAATGGTACAGCTTATATTACTGATGTTGGAATGACAGGTGCTTTAAATGGTGTAATTGGTACAAAAAAAGAAATTATAGTTAATCGCTTTGTTTATGATAAAAAGGAAGTATTTGAACCAGAAGATAGAGGTCCAACACAATTTAATGCAATAATTGTGGAAATTAATGAAACTACGCATAAAGTAACAAAAATCGACAGAATTAATGTGATAGAATAAAACCTGTGAAATAAAGGCATAAAAAATATAATAATAACATATATTTTTATGACCAAGAAATACAGGAGGTAAATATGGATGTATTAAAAGTTTCATCAAAGTCAAAACCAAATTCAGTTGCAGGAGCTCTTGCAAATGCCTTTAAAGACAAGCAAGGAATTGAGATTCAAGCTATTGGAGCTGGTGCATTAAATCAAGCTATTAAAGCTATTGCTATTGCGAGAGGATATGTTGCCCCAACAGGCAAGGATTTAATTTGTGTTCCCGCTTTTAGTGATATTGAAATTGATGGTGAAGAAAGAACAGCTATTAAATTAATTGTGGAAA
>CAZFAM010000052.1:0-3319 GCA_964516425.1 uncultured Bacteroidales bacterium
GTAGAAATTATCAAATGATACTTGAAGAATGGTCGAGAATAACTAAGACAATTGAGGCTGATATTCAAGTACTAGATATGCCACTTCTTGATACTAGAATTGAAGGAAAGAATTTAGTAGGTAAATTTATTAGTGATATAGTTCTACAAGTTTTAAGTTTTGTTGCAGAAAATGAAAGAACAAATATTAAACAACGTCAAGCTGAAGGTATAAAACTAGCAAAAGAAAAAGGTGTAAAATTTGGAAGACCAAGAGCTATTACACCTGAAAATACAAATGAAATATTAGACGATTATATTAATCATAAAATCTCAAATACCAAAGCTACTAAAATGATAGGAATATCTAGAGGAACATTTTTTAGATTAGTTAAAGAAAGAAAAAATGCAAGATAATTAACTTTATATTATGTAATCGTTAAAAAATTACTTTTTATTGAATTAATTGATGATAACCTTGATATAGTGATTGTGATTTAAAAAAAAGTTTGAACTTACCTTAACATTGAAAGTTAAGCCAAAAAAAAATCTCAATACATTTATTGTATCAAGATTAATCTTCTTTAAAGTTTATTTTTTATTTAATAATCTTCCAATATCCTTTTTTGTTTGTACCAATTCGTTCGATATATCCTTTTTCAACTAATGATGCAAAAACTCGTGAAACTGTCCTTCTAGATATCTTTAAGTCATTTACTAATTGTTCATATGGTACTGAAGAATTATTAATTAATTCTAATAATATTCTCTTTTCATTTTCGGTTAATTCATCATTCACAAGATTTTTGCCATCATTTTTGCCATCATTTTTGCCAAATTGGCTCATTGTCTCCATCACATTCTTATTAAATGGTATTATTACATTTATATATGAATCATGAATATCAAAAGCTTCATAACCATATTTTTCAACAATCATTGGAATTCCATGACCTGTATGTTCAACAATTCCGAGTTTTAAAAATATTCTCATAAGAATTGTGTTTCTAGGCTTACTTACGCCATTAAAAAACTCTTCTTTAGACATATTATTTGGTATACCACCATGAGAAGTAATTTCAATTCTATTATTATAAAAAGACACTAATGGTTCGGAAATTGTCCAGTCATTATGTACAATAGCATTTACTAATGCTTCGTTTACACAATCAATATCATACAAATATTCATCAATTCTCGGTCTAACAGTTGTGTTAGTTTTACAAATATTTTCAGCAATTAATCTATCTTTTAATTTCTGATAACCAAGTAAAATACTTTGATCACCGTAATCACTTCTTTGAGAAATGGTTGCTTTATTGTCACCTAAAAATTTTACAAAAATTAAAGGAATTGAATTTTTATCAGATAACAACTCTGCCAATAAATTATATGTTCCATCTGTTCTTTTTAAATTAAATGTTGCATCAAATGATGTATTATTCACATGGAATCCCTTACTTACTAATAGTATTTTCATCATTTCAAACGAAAGAGGATAGTATTTAGCTGGTGCTTTAAGTATATAATCATTATCTATAAATGTGCTTTTATATCTATATTCAATTTCTTCAAGTGTCATTTCTTTGCAAGTAGTCCCAATTCTAACTAAACAGCCTTTAGAAGAAAAACCATATTTTTTTATACAATAAATAGGTTTAAACCCTTTATTTATGCTAATTAATATGACATTTTTTCCATCAATAAATATTAACTCAGATTTTATTTCGCTTTGTGGATTTGGTTCAATTTGATATGAAATACAGTCAGATAACATTTTTTGAGTTTCATCAATTTGTTTATCATCTATTCCGACTATTTCTCCATTATCTTTTATACCAATATATATTTGTCCACCATTAGTGTTTAAAAAACTAACTAATTCTCTTGTAATATTTGGTGTATATTTTTCTTTTAATTCAATTGTCTCTGATTCATAAAACATAATTTTCATCTCCAGTTATATTATATAACTTTTTTGCCAAAAAAACAACATTTTCGCCATCTTTTTGCATTTGTAAATTATTCTTGTGGCAAAAATGATAAAAAACCTGCTTTTTCAAATATGATTCTATAATCTTTTGATGTCATTGCAGTTACATCAACATTAGGAAACTTACTTGATGGTTCAAATTCAACTAATACTCCATCACCTAATTTATACATTCTTGAAACTAAGTCCACTATTAAAATTGCAATTTTCTTATTTCTTTCAAAATTACTCATATTATTCACTTTTTTTTACATTATTATCTCTTATTCACTATATCTTAAAGTCATTAGTCCATTTCTATTAGATAGCAATAAATAATTTAAGTTACATGTTTGTTTCACTTTAATATAATAGATGTTAAATTCTTCATCATATATTTCTTCAAAACGAGAATCACTTTCAAATCCAGTTATTTGTTTTATTTGATTAGTATTAAGAGTAGCAAAAAAGTATATTTTATCTCCTTCTTCTAACATTATATCTTTGATAAACCAGTCATTTATAAACTGTGTAAAAATTGTATTTGACTCTTTTGTAATTCTAGTCATTTTTATTGAATTTTTTATATTATCAACAAAATAAAGCCCAACATCATTATAAGTTGTATCTACAAATTCAGCAGTAACAGTTATATTAGTAAGTACAGATTCATAATATGATTCAGTTAAGTAGATATCATAATTACCTTCTTCAAATAAGTAAAATCCTCCACTTGATTCGGTTGTACCACTACTATTTTTAAAATCCCATATTATTATTGTATTTACTAATTGTTCACCTTTTTCATAAATATGAATAATATCTTTTCTATCCAAATCTATATTTACAAAAAAGCATTCTTTATCATTTTCGGATTTTTTTATATATGGTTTAAACGCATAACCTTCGTTATTATTTACAACTAAAGTATATTTATCTTCTTCAATAGGTGGCTTATTGTCAACATTCTCTTCGTTTCTAAATCCTATTGATGCAACAATTACTAAAGCTATAATAACAATCAATAATGAACAGGTCAAAGATATAATTATTTTTTTCATCTTGGAAATGGATATATTTTTATTAACCACAATCATCTCGTTTTCTTTGTCAGTTAATAATTCTTCTCTAGAAACATTAAAATAATTCATTAATAACAAAATAGATTCTTCACTAGGAAATGTTAAACCAGTTTCCCATTTTGCAACAACACTTCTACTAATATGTAAATCATTTGCTAAATCATATTGTGAAACATTTTTTTCTTTTCTCAATTGTTTTAACTTATCTTGAAACAACATATTTATTTACCTACTTTATAATTACTGTCTAGTAAAGTATAGCAAAAATAGTTTACAGTTACTAGAAC
>CAZFAM010000053.1:0-2738 GCA_964516425.1 uncultured Bacteroidales bacterium
TTTATAAATAAAAAAAATGTCAGTTATTATTTATTTACACAAAAATATTTTTATGGTAAAATATAAATATCATATAGAATGTTATATAAAGTTATATAAACTAGAAAGGGTGATTAGATGTTTGCTAGAGTAGTTGTGGATATAAAAAATGATTCCTTATCTGAATACTACGATTATTGTATCCCAGAAAATTTAGAAGATTATGTAGCAGTTGGTACTAGAGTTCTAGTTCCTTTTGGATATCAAGACTTATTGGGATATGTTATTGAAATAACATCAAATACTAAATATGAAAAGACTGCTAAAACTATTAAAGCAGTTTTAGATTTTGAACAAGAACTAACTGAAGAACAAATCTCATTAGCAAGGTTTATGTCACAATATTATCACACATCAATGGTGCAAGTTCTAAATTTAATGATTCCATCATTTTTGAAAGGTCAAAAAAGAAGATGGCTTGTTATAAAAGATTATGACAAATTACATCCTGTTTTACATCTTTTATTTGAAGGAAAAACACGTGTTTTTGTTGACCAAAAAGTTTTAGATAATTACTCATTAGTAAAAAAAGAAATTAATAAAGGTAATATAACATTAGATTACGATTTGTTTACTTATGGAAAAAACAAAAAACAAAAGATATATTCAGTAAAAAATGATGCTGTTTTTAAGAATGAAAAACGTAATAAAATAATTTCGTTTTTAAAAAATAATCCTTCATCAACAGAAGATTCTATTATTGCACTTATTAATTGTTCAGATTATTTATTGAAGCAAATGGTTAAGGAAAACTATATAACTTATGAAGAAGTGCCAATATTATTAAATGATAATGAACAAAAAAATATCTTGTTTGATTATCAATTCTCATTTGATCAAATGCAAACAATTGAAAGATATACAAAAACAAAATCAAAAAAATTTTTATTGTTTAGTAATGATGAAGAGTTTAAATTAAATTTTTATTTACATATTATATTTGAAAATAATAAAAGAAAATTGCCTACTATATTCATTGCCCCAACATTATTCATTGCGGAAGAATTAACACTATTTTTAAAACAAAAATTACAAGGCTATAAAATTGTTACAATGAATAGTAAGAATAGTCAAAACGAAAGCTATGAAACATTTATGAATGTAAAGTATGATAATTTTGATATTGCAATTTGTACTTTAAATGGTTTATTTTTGCCTTTTAAAAATATTGGAACAATTGTTTTTCTTGATGAAGAAAATAGTTATTATTTAAATGAGAATTATCCTTATTATGATGCTTGTGACATTGTTAATTTTAGATGTGAATATCATAATGCTCGCCTTGTTTTAACTTCGTCATCACCATCTATTATTAATTATTATAATTCGGAAATAGGTAAATATGATTTATTAACAAGTGGAACATTAAAAAAAGGTAATGTTCAGATTGTTAATATGAAAGAACAATTAATAGATGGAAGTAATAAAATCATATCAAATGCACTAAATAAAGCAATAATTGATACTTTAAAAGCATCTAAGCAAGTAATTCTCTTAGTAAATTCAAAAGCATATTCAAGTACCATTAAATGCCGTGATTGTGGTGAAGTATTAAAGTGTCCAACATGCAATATTCCATTAACGTTTTATAAAGAAAAAAATGTTGCTAAATGTTCATATTGTGATTATAAAGTGTATGAATACAATGTATGTCCTAAATGTGGTTCTACAAACGTTGTTTCTTATGGTTATGGTTTAGAACAAGTAAAAGAATTATTAATTAAAACTTATCCTAATTATAATATTTTACAAATCGATAGTGATAGTTTGAAAAATCATGATTATTATGAGGATGCTATAACTAAAATTGAAGATGGTAGTGCTAATATCATTATTGGTACCAATATTATGTCAAAATACATTAATAATTATAATATTGGATTAGTTGCTATTTTATCCACAGATCGCTTATTAAATTCAAGTGATTATCGAGCTAGCGAATATACTTATAATAGTATTGCGAAAACTATTAGTTATCCTAATGTAATTATTCAAACATATTATCCACAAAATGCTATTATTAAATATGCATCACGTGGCGATTATGATAAATATTATGAAGAAGAGATTAAAAGAAGAGAATTATTAAATTATGCTCCCTTTATTAATGTAAGCCGTATTATAATAACAGGAGAGTTTAAAGAAATGTATCATTTCGCAAATTATTTTAAAAAAGTTTATAGTAAAGTGGTGGATGGTACTATTTTAGGCCCAACATATGATTATAAAGTAAAGGGCGTTAAATTAATAATTAAATATCAAGAGTATGATAAAGTAATGAAAATATATGATGATACATGTAACGTTTTTAAAGACAAAAAAGTATCCACAAATTTTGAAAGAAAACCAAAGGTGATGTAGATGAAAATAGTATTTATGGGAACTCCAGAATTTGGAGCTGAAATATTAAAAGAATTAGTACAAGAACACGAAGTTGTTTTAGTAGTAACACAACCCGATAAAGAAGTGGGAAGAAAAAGAGAAATAGAGTTTAGTGCTGTTAAAAAAGAAGCATTAAAATTAGGAATTGATGTTTTTCAACCAATAAATATTCGTAAGGAATATGAACATATTATAAACAATTATCAATTTGACTTAATTGTAACTGCCGCATATGGACAAATTGTGGGAACAAAATTGCTGTACTATCCAAAATATAAAGCAATAAATGTCCATGGATCTTTACTTCCTAAATATCG
>CAZFAM010000054.1:0-2548 GCA_964516425.1 uncultured Bacteroidales bacterium
ATAAAAACCCATTAAGAAATCTTAATGGGTAAAATACTATAATTTTTGCCAATTTGCAGCTACATATAATGCTACTTTATCAAGTATATCAGAACATACTTTTTTATAATCTTCATATTTTTGTACTTCTAATTCCGCAAAATATTCAGAATTTAATTCATCGCCATTCATATACTTAGCAACTAATGATTTTACATCTTCAACTGCTTGTTTGGCACTTAAGGCTTCCTTTAATTGTTTACGATTTGCATCATTTTCCTCAGGAGTTAAGTTTTTGCTGAAGGCATTGATTGCAGTTACTGCAGCATTAACACGCGTTGTAAATAAACGTCTGCATGCTTTTTCGTATACTGAATAATTTGGAACAAGAGAAGTATCTACACCTTCTAAAGCAACTTGTGCAAGTTCAATACTTTCTTTAGATTTGTCAGATTTAGTAACTGTACCAATATTATTTATTGCTTTATATGCAGAAACGATATTTGCCATTACTTCATCATTCAATTCTTCTAAAACCACAATTTCAGCAGTAGCTGATGTAGTTTCATATTTACCAAGCGTAAATGATGATTTTGAAGCTGTTATAGTAATAGTTTCAACGCCAACCTTTTCCGCTTTGAATGTATTATTATTTAAAGTAACAACGCCATTTTTTGTTTTAATTTTTAAATCAACATCTTGTAATGGATCAGCAACACTATCTGCTTTGGCATTTACTTTATAATCAATATTAAAGTTCTCACCTTTTTTCACAAATATTAATCCCTCTTCATATTTGCTATCTAAAGTAACGGATGCTGGATCAGGGGCAGCAACTTTAATATTAGTAGAAGCTTCATAAACTTTTCCTTTAATCATTCCTGTCATTTTTAATGTTACAACACCAACACTTAATGCTTTAATTGTAACTTGTACGCCTTTATATGTGTAACCCGTATCTTTACCTTTTATAAACCATGTACCCGTTTCCTCGTTTGTAACAGGTTCAACACCATCTTCGCATGGGATTGATGTTTGTACTCCATTTAAAATATAACATTTCATTTGCACCTCATCAGAAGCAGGTCCACAGTGTTTTTCAATTTCTGATGCACTATAATTATCTTGAGCTTCATAGATTGTTTGTTCCCCATTAATACACCAATAACCATTTTGAACAGTTACTTCATCAGAAGCATTATATGGTATTTTAGTATCAGTAACAACTGTTTTACCTGTGCTATCTAATTCATTAAATGACCAGCACAAAACAGATGCAACGCCGCTACTTGACCATGAACCTCTAGATATTTCAATAATACCTTCAGTTTCAGTTGTAAAAGCAAAATCTAATTCGCCAATGTCATCACCACTTGCATAAATTTCCGGTGCAAGCGCTCTTTGTTTACCCACCTCAACTACATATTCTTCATCTAAGAATTTTATTTCTGTTTCTTTTAAACCAGAAGTTACTACCTTAACTAATAATATTACTAATATAAAAGCTACAAAAGAAATACTAACTATTATAAATGAACGTTGTTTACCCATGTTTTCCTCCAGAATATATCTCTATTATACTCTTCTTTATTCATAAAGTCAATTGAATATTTTACATAAGCATATTTTTGAAACTTAAAAATATAATTTATTATGAACTCTTTAATATATATTTCTTCCGGCTTAAGTATTTTTTTATTATCATTAGACTTAATTAAAAACAATTTGAATATTATATTTTCATCAAAAATATATAATTTAATTGAACGATTTACAAACTCCAAAACCAAAAGTTTTTTGTTTGGTTGTATTAGTGCAAGCATATTACAATCATCTTCCGGTGTTACCGCCATTAGTATTTCTTTGCTTTCATCAAAATACATCAAAGAAGAAGATTGTCTTGGCATTATTATTGGGGCTAATCTTGGCACATGTATTACTTCTTTTATTTTTGCTATTAACATAAATAATATATCATTACTAATTATTTTACTTAGCAGTATTATATATCTAATTTTAAAATCAAAACGACGATATACAATTATTTTGATATATATTGGATTAATGTTATTAGGTTTAGATATTTTAAAATATGGTTTTAGTTACATTATTAATACCCCAAGCATTTATAATATATTACTTAATATTCAAAATGATTTTTTATTATCTTTATTATTTGGAATTACATCAACTGCGATTATTCAATCATCTTCGGGTATAATTGGCATTGTGGAAAATATGTATTCCGCAAATATTATTAATTTAAATTGCTCAATCATTATTATGTTAGCCGCTAATATCGGAACAACAATAACAGGATATATTGCAACAGTTAATACTAGTACAAATTGCAAAAAAATTATAAATTGTAACTTAATGTTTAATGTTATCGGTGTCGCAATATTTTTAATATTTTTTACACCTTTCATCAATTTTATTGCATATTTACAAAATAATTTTTTCCTATATGATAAAAAGATAATTATAGCAATAGGACATTTTGTATTTAATTTCATTACTGTATTATTAGGTTATATTTTCTTTTCTGCTTTCAAATTTTATTTGAAAA
>CAZFAM010000055.1:0-1817 GCA_964516425.1 uncultured Bacteroidales bacterium
TTATCACTTATCTTTTTAATAATAACATTTGATGAGTTATTATATCCATTAAAACTTGTAAATAAAATGTTCATAATATTAACTATTCAATTTCCAAAAACCCGTTTTTTTAGAGCCAACTCTTATTATAATACTTTTTTCTGTTAATCTAGCAAGTGCACGTTTAATCGTTGCATCCGATTTTTCTAAATAAATACTTATTTCTTTGACAGAATTAATTAAATTATTTTGTTTTAAATATTCAACTATTTTTCTTTCTAAGTCATTCAAAGTGTCATTTAAAGTATCATTTAAAGTATCAAATGATACTTTATTTCGATAAAATTCAAAATAAAATCCAAATCCATCTGTTCCATAATTATAGTTAATATTATTTCTATCACAAAGTTCAAAAACCCTTTTAAAACCTGTTCCAAATGCTTCAATAGTTTTATTTTTATATAATGTAAGAGCAATAAGTGGATTCCTAATTTTAGAGCCAATTTTACCTTCCGCAAAATCTTTTGGACTTTTCCCCATTACAATTGTTCCTGGGTTATATATTCTAACTTTTGTAGGTGTAATAATAATTTCATTATAATCTCCTGGAATCACTTTCATATGAACAAAACTATTAACTACAATTTCTCTTATAGCTTCTATAGGAATTTCAGGAGTTTCGACTCTTGTTGCTCCTCTTATTTCAGCATGATAATTAATATTATTTGATATATATTTAATCCCCTCATTAATACACTCAAATATATTACCAAAAAATTGCTTATTGTCAGTAAATGTCAATCTATTGTCCGTTGCAAAAATAGCTAATTTCAACATTAAAACTTTTTTATTTGAAAATAAATATAGTCCTGCATTATTTAAATGACCATTGTTCATCAAATCAAGTTTAATTAATGCATCTTCTACATCATTATATCTATAATTCAATCTATTTACTTCGTTAGCCTTATCAATATACTCAATTAATAAATTTTCGTCTATATCGTTTATTGAATATTTCGTTATCTCATTTTCCCATTCAGAATATGTAAAATTCTTATCTAAGAAAAATCTTTCTAATTCATTATTAGTCATCAACAAATCCTGATCATCACATCTAATATAATATCTACCATAAGCACTATATGGTGTTTCTTTACCATATACTTCTACTGATATTATTGTTTTGTTATTAGAAGTAATTATTTCAATCTTAGGATGAATTAATGGTTTTATATGATTTTTAATTTCATTAACTATTCTAGTTGTTGTAAATTCAGCGATTTCTTGACCAACTACTGCTCCATCATTTTTTATTCCAAAATACAAAGTTCCAGTACAATTTTTATTTAGCATTGAAGTAATAGAAATCATACCTTCTTTTATCTCACTTATTGTTTTTTTAAATTCTATTTTTTCAGTTTCTTTTTTAGGTAGCATATTTTCACCTCAATTTATTATATCATTTAAAATATCAAATTTCAACATTTTTGACACTTTAAATGATACTTTAAATTTTAAAAATATTTTTTATTATAACTAGCCATATATAAAAATCGCTAGACATCTCGTCATTCCTATGCCCTTAATTCCAACTAAAAAATATTTTAAGATAATCACCTACTTTAATGTATGTTATTTTTCTAAAATATGTGAAAAAATATAGTGTTATTTTTATCATCAAATTATAGGATAACCAAAAAGTTGCAAAGAAAAATTAGAATTTTTTTATAAAAGCAATTTCATGGTCACTAATATTATCTAAAAGCTCATCTAATAACGAATTAATATTATCAAAATCATTTTTAATATTAATATTACTAAATTAATTTTTAAGT